>JAUNDT010000009.1 GCA_030525945.1 Coriobacteriaceae bacterium
GAGACCACGGCCTGCTTCCTCTCTCAGAGCTATCGTGTCGAAACCAGTCGGCCCCTCATGCGAGGGTCGTGGCGCCGCAGAAGCGGCAACGACCTGTCAAAGTACCGGGCAGCGCTCAACGCCGCCGTGGAACAGCTATTCTACCACGCTCGTGCGATTCCTATACATGGACCATTTCCCATCCAAATGGGGTACAAGAACAACCAATGAAAATAAGACCGCCAAGAGGCGTGTTTGCAAGGAGAGGGCCATGGAAGACAAGGCGAAGAACGCGGGCAAGGTCGCGCTGGTGCTCGAGGGCGGCAGCTTTCGCGGGCAGTTCACGGCGGGCGTGCTCGACGTGTTCATGGAAAACGGCATCGAGGTTCCCGCTTGCTACGGAACGTCTGCCGGCGCGCTGATCGGCATGAACTATAAAAGCCGTCAGATCGGGCGCGCCAACCGCGTCAACCTGGCGTTTTGCAACGACCCGCGCTACATGGGCGCGCAGTCGCTCATCACTACCGGATCCATGGTGGGCTACGACTTCATGCTGAACGACGTGCAAGATCGCCTTGACCCCTTCGACAACGACGTCTACGCCGCCAATCCCATGGAGCTCTACGCATGCGCGACGGATGTGGTGTTCGGAACCGCAGCATACCTGCCCGTGGTGAGCTCGACGCTCGATTTGGACGCGGTGCGGGCCTCGACCTCGCTACCCATGGTCACGCAGCCGGTCGAGATCGACGGCCATCTGTACCTTGACGGCGGCACGGCGGACTCCGTGCCCGTTGAGCATGCACTCGAGGATGCTGGTTTCGATCGTGCCATCGTGGTCCTCACGCGCGAGCGCGCCTATGAGAAGAGCCCGTACTCGTTCATGTCGGCAGCCCGCCGCGCCTACGCGTCATATCCGTACTTGCTCGACGCGATGGAAAACCGCCATGATCGTTACAACGAGCAGCGCGAGCACATTTGGGCGTATGAACGCGAGGGTCGCGCCCTCGTGGTGGCGCCCCAGCGCCCCGTTGAGGTGGGCCACATCGAGCATGATGCCGCCAAGCTGCTGGACCTGTATATCCAGGGCCGCCAAGAGGCCGAACGCCTACTGGACGACATCCGAGCATTCATAGCCCGTTAGCGGACAGATTCGAGAACGGTGCCAAAGCCCGCCCCTCGGAGCACATCGTTCCGCGCGCAGTTCGCGAAGCGCTGTTTGAGCACGGGATGATGTGCGCAGAGGAGCGGGCGCTGGGATAGAGCGTAGCGTCTCTCGTGCAGCACGCGAAGCGCTGTTCGAGCACGGGATGATGTGCGCAGAGGGATGGGCGGTGGGATAGAACGTATCGCCCCGTGCGTGGTTCGCAAGGCTCGGTTTAATCGAAAGACGGTGGCGCCAAGCGGCGGCCCTTCTCGGACTGCACTCCCGCTCCGTCACTCCTGTGCAGAACTTGCGCACAGATGCACAATTGACGTTGACTTAACCTGCTCAGGGGTTATTATTGACAGGTTACTTTCCAGAGCCCCGTGAAACTCTGTTAAGACACGTACTGTACATGGAGGAAAAGTGATTCTTAAGTCGACTCACTACGCCAAGCAGGGTGAGGTTACCCGCAACTGGGTCCTCGTCGATGCTGAGGGCGCCACGCTGGGCCGTCTCGCTGCCCAGGTTGCCAAGATTCTGCGCGGCAAGAACAAGCCCCAGTTCACGCCCAACTCCGACTGCGGTGACTTTGTGGTTGTCATCAATGCCGATAAGGTCCAGCTTAGCGGCAACAAGGCCGACCAGAAGGTCTACTACCGTCACTCTGGCTACAACGGCGGCCTCAAGGCTGAGAGCTTCCGCATGGCCATGGAGAAGCACCCGGAGAAGGTTGTCGAGCGCGCCGTCAAGGGCATGCTCCCCAAGAACACCCTCGGCCGTCAGCAGCTCAAGAAGCTGAAGGTTTACGCTGGCGCCGAGCATCCGCATGCTGCTCAGAACCCCGTCAAGATCGAGCTGGAGGGCTAAAAGATGGCTGAGAACACCGTTGTTTACTACGGCACCGGCCGTCGCAAGAACGCCGTTGCTCGTGTCCGTATTGTTCCTGGTACCGGCAAGGTGACCGTCAACAAGCGCGACGCCGAGGATTACTTCGGCCGTCATCAGCTCGTTGAGGACGCCCTCGCCCCGTTCAAGGTGACCGACACCCTCGGCTCCTTCGACGTGATCGCCCTGTGCGATGGCGGCGGCATCTCCGGCCAGTCTGGCGCCCTGCGCCTGGGCATCGCTCGCGCTCTCCTCGAGGCTGGCGACTACCGTGCCGACCTCAAGCGCGCCGGCTTCCTCACCCGCGACGCCCGCGTCGTCGAGCGCAAGAAGTACGGCCTCAAGAAGGCCCGTCGCGCGCCTCAGTTCTCCAAGCGCTAATCTTTTTCGATTGCGTTTCTGCGAGACGTTTCCGCTATGGAATCGAGCCCGTCGAGTTACTCGGCGGGCTCTTTTTTTGTACCATGGGAAACCGTGCGAAGACACAGCGAGCTGCGCGCTCAGGGCGTGCGGCATGATGAAGGGATAGCACATGAAATACTTTGGAACCGACGGCTTCCGTGGCGAGGCGGGCACCGCTCTCACCGTTGAGCACGCGTACAAGATCGGCCGCTACGTGGGCTGGTACTACGGCGCCCGCTTGGGCCGCAAGGCGCGCATCATCGTGGGCAAGGACACGCGCCGCTCGAGCTACATGTTCGAGTCGGGCATCGTTTCCGGCCTCGTAGCCTCCGGCGCCGATGCGTACCTGCTGCATGTCATCCCCACGCCCGGTGTAGCATACGAGACGGTCGACGGCCGCTTCGACTGCGGCATCATGATCTCGGCGAGCCACAACCCCTATACCGACAACGGCATCAAGCTCATGAGCGGTGAGGGCCACAAGATGGACGAAGAGGTCCTGGAGCTCATCGAGGATTATATCGACGGCAAGACCGAGGTCCCGTTCGCAACGGGTGACGCCATCGGCTGCACGGTCGACTACATGCAGGGCCGCAACCGCTACATCTCCCACCTCATCTCCAGCGCGAACTTCTCCCTCCAGGGCATGAAGATCGGCCTGGACTGCGCGAACGGCTCCGCCTCCTCCGTGGCCAAGCCGGTCTTCGACGCGCTCGGCGCCGATGTCCGCGTGATCTCCAACGCCCCCGACGGCTTTAACATCAACGTCGACTGCGGCTCGACCCACATGGAGCGCCTGCGCCGCCACGTGGTTGAGCAGGGCCTCGACGTGGGCTTTGCCTACGACGGCGACGCCGACCGCTGCCTGGCGGTCGACGAGCGCGGCAACGTGGTCGACGGCGACCTCATCCTGTACGTGTGCGGCACCTACCTGCACAAGCACGGTCGCCTGACCGCCGGCACCGTGGTGCCCACGGTGATGAGCAACCTCGGTCTTTTCCGCGCGCTGGACGAGGCCAACCTCAAGTACGAGACCACCGCGGTGGGCGACAAGTACGTGACGGCTTGCATGCGCGAGAAGGGCTACAGCCTGGGTGGCGAGCAGTCCGGCCACATCATCTTCGGCGACATCGAGAACACCGGCGACGGCATCATGACGTCCCTGCGCATCATGGAAGTCATCCGCGCCGAGCGCGAGTCCCTCTCGCAGCTGTGCGCCCCGGTCAAGATCTACCCGCAGGTGCTCGTGAACGTCCGTTCCGAGCGCAAGGCCGAGCTCGACGGCTGCGAGCCGGTCTGGGAGGTTGTCCGCGAGGTCGAGGCCAAGCTCGGCGATCGCGGCCGCGTGCTCGTGCGCCCCTCTGGCACCGAGCCGCTGATCCGCGTGATGTCCGAGGCCGCGACCGAGGACGAGGCTCAGGAGGCGGTTGACGCCATTGTGGCAGTTATCGAGCGTGAGTTGCCCTAAGCGTGGAGAAGGTTTTCACGCCTGGTTCTTGGGGTAGAATAGGGAAGCGTAAAGACCTAAAAGGAGTTTGATGTTCGATAGAATTCTCAAGTCCTTTGGCATGGGCGGCCGCATGAGCGTTCTGCCCGCGCCGCTTGCGGGTCAGGTAATCCCGCTTTCTGATGTTAAGGACCAAATGTTCGCAAAGGGCCTGCTGGGCCAGGGTGTCGCCGTGCTGCCTTCGGGCAATCGCGTGGTCGCTCCCTCGGACGGCAAGATCGAGGCCATTTTCCCCACGGGACACGCCGTCGCCATTCACACCACGGAAGGGCTCGATGTCCTGATCCACGTGGGTCTCGAGACGGTTAAGCTCGATGGCAGGCATTTCAAGGTGAACGCGTCGGTTGGCGACGTGGTGAGCCAGGGCGACGTGCTGATCGAGTTCGATCGCGACGCCATCGCCGCCGAGGGCTTCGACGTGACGGTGCCGATTCTCATTTGCAACTCCGCCGAGTTCGCGAGCATCAAGGGCTGCGAGGGCAGCGAGGTCGCCGAGCTCGACCAGCTCGTGGTCGCGCGCTCCCGATAGCCGTCCCGTATTCCATGCGTTCGAAGGAACCCGCTGGCATGCCGCCGGCGGGTTCTTGCAATTCGGGCCGTAAGCGTCCAATATAAGAGTGTTCGGGGCAGATGAACCCGAGCCGCTGTGGACGGGCAGGGGCCTCGACGCAGCGAAGCCTATCGAACGCGCGCGCCCTCGCCCTGGATGGCGCGTACCACGTTGGTCGCGGCCCGGTGCGGGTCGCATGAACCGGGGCGCCTGCCTCGGAGATAGGAGCGCATTATGCGTATCATCCATGCCAAGGACTACGAGGACATGAGCCGTAAGGCGGCGGCTATTATCGCTGCCCAGGTCGTGACCGACCCCACCTGCGTCCTCGGCCTTGCCACCGGCTCCACGCCCATTGGCACCTACCAGAACCTCATCAAGGCCTATGAGGCTGGCGATCTGGACTTCTCCCAGGTGAGCACCTACAACCTGGACGAGTACCGCGGCCTGTCCCACGACGACCCCCAGAGCTACCACTACTTCATGAAGGAGAACCTGTTCGATCACATCAACATCGACCAGGCCAACACCCACGTGCCGGACGGCTCCAACCCCGACGCCGAGGCCACCTGCGCTGAGTACGACCGCATCGTCGAGGAGGCCGGCTACCCCGACCTGCAGCTGCTCGGCATCGGCAACAACGGCCACATCGGCTTCAACGAGCCCGACACCTGTTTCTCCAAGGGCACGCACTGCGTCGACCTTACCGAGAGCACCATCGAGGCCAACAGCCGTCTGTTCGACAACATCGACGACGTGCCTCGTCAGGCCTACACCATGGGCACCCAGACCATCATGAACGCCTACATGGTGCTCGTGATCGCCAACGGCGAGAAGAAGGCCCAGGCCGTGCACGACATGTGCTTCGGTCCCATCCAGCCTTCCTGCCCGGCGTCCATCCTGCAGCTGCACCCCAACTGCGTGGTCATCGCCGACGAAGAGGCCCTGTCCCTGTGCAAGTAAGCCTTGCCGCTTAGCATGAGCTAATACAGCGCCCTGCGGGTTGTCCGCGGGGCGTTTTTTGTGAAGCGCGGCGGGAGTGCGCGGCGCGTGCGCATGTCCGAAGGGCGCGGGCGAACGGCATGCACTACAATACGAAGGTTCAGCATATATAGTCAGCAGAAAAGGACGCATGCGCCCATGGCCTCCTACGCACCGCAGATCTCCTCGCGCCGCACGTTCGCGATCATCTCGCACCCCGACGCCGGCAAGACCACCCTCACCGAGAAGCTGTTGCTCTACACCGGCACCATTCAGAGCGCCGGCTCGGTTAAGGGCAAGCAGAATTCGCGCCACGCGGTGTCCGACTGGATGGACATCGAAAAGCAGCGCGGCATTTCCGTCACCTCGTCGGTGCTCCAGTTCACCTATGGCGGATGCTGCGTGAACATCCTGGACACGCCCGGCCACCAGGACTTCTCCGAGGACACCTACCGTACGCTCATGGCTGCCGACGCCGCGGTTATGGTGATCGACGGTGCCAAGGGCGTCGAGGCGCAGACCAAGAAGCTCTTCCGCGTGTGCGCCCTGCGCGGCATTCCGATCTTCACCTTCGTGAACAAGATGGACCGCGAGACGCGCGACCCGTTCGACCTCATGGAAGAGGTCGAGAACGTCCTGGGCATCCGCACGTACCCCATGAACTGGCCGATCGGCAACGGGCGCGACTTCCGCGGCGTGTTCGACCGCGCGAGCCGCCACGTGCTCGCCTTTGAAGGCGACGGCCGCGCCAACGGCACCAAGAAGGTCGAGGAGGTCGAGGCCACGCTCGGCGATGCCGCGCTGACCGAGCTCATCGGCGAGCACAACCACAACAACCTGATGGACGACATCGAGCTGCTCGACGGCGCCGACTCCGAGTTCGACCTCGACGCGGTGCTCGCGGGTAAGCTCTCCCCGGTGTTCTTCGGTTCGGCGCTCACGAACTTTGGCGTGGAGCCCTTCCTCAAGGACTTCCTGCGCCTGGCGCCTGCACCCTCCGCGCATGTGGACGCGCTCACGGGCGAGAAGGTCGAGCCCACGCGCGACGAGTTCTCGGGCTTCGTGTTCAAGATCCAGGCGAATATGGACAAGAACCACCGCGACCGCATCGCGTTCGTGCGCATTTGCTCGGGCAAGTTCGAGCGCGGCATGGACGCCACGCACGTGCAGGGCGGTCGCAAGATCAAGCTCGCCACGGGCACGACCATGATGGCCGACGACCGCGCCATCGTGGATGAGGCCTACGCGGGAGACATCGTGGGCCTGTTCGACCCGGGCATCTTCTCGATTGGCGACACGATTTGCACGGGCAAGAAGCCGGTGCAGTTCGCGGGCATCCCCACGTTCGCGCCCGAGCTGTTCGCGCGCGTGTCGCAGGTCGATACGCTCAAGCGCAAGCAGTTCGTCAAGGGTATGGAGCAGCTCGCGCAGGAGGGCGCCATCCAGATTTTCCGCGAGATCGGCGCCGGCATGGAGTCCGTGATCGTGGGCGTGGTGGGCACCCTGCAGTTCGAGGTGCTCGAGCAGCGCCTCAAGAGCGAGTACCACGTTGAGGTGCGCCGCCAGCCGCTGCCCTACACAGCGTTGCGCTGGATCGCCAACGAGCCCGACACCATCGACATCCCGGCGCTCTCCCTCACGCGCGATACCCTGCGCGTGGAGAACATGCGCGGCGACAAGCTGCTGCTGTTCACGAGCGACTGGAACATCGACTGGGCAACCGAGCACAACCCCGATTTGCGCCTGTCGGAGTTCGGCAACGTGGAGTTTTAGCACATGCGGGCCGCTGGAGAGGATCCGGTGGCCCGTTTTTCATATGCGATGCGCTGGCGGTCGGGGTGCACGCGCGAGCGATGCACAGGCGGTTGGGGCGTGTGCATGCATGCCTTGCGGCGTAGTGATTGCGTGGTGTGTCCGCATGGTCGGGTAGGATGGAATGCCTAGCCGATTTCGATGGGAGAACGCTCGTATGGCCGAAACGAACAAAGTCGATATCGCCGCCATTATGAATATGGTCGCAACGCTGAGCCCGGAGGGGAGCGGCGTGCGTAAGGATGTGCTTGCGGAGCCCGGAGCGAGTGCCGACGCTGCTGTGCCGGCGCCGGCGCTTGAGCGGGGAGCTGCGGCTTCGGTTGAGCATGGGCCTGCAGCTGCGCCTGCTGTGTCGGCCTCGCGCTCGCTGCGGCCCTTGGGTTCCGCCGGCTCGCTCACTGCCGACGACGTGGCGGATGCCCCCGTTTCGCGCCGAGCCGAGCCCTCTGCGGAGGAACTCGCCGCTACGCGCAAACGCATCGCTTCCACGCTCGCCACCGAGCTCGCCCAGCCCGTCCCCCGCATCGAGGCCGTGATCGCCCTCATCGACGAGGGCGCCACGATCCCGTTCATCGCCCGCTACCGCAAGGAGGCCACGGGCGGCATGGACGACGTGGCTCTGCGCACGCTTGACGACCGCCTCTCCTACCTGCGCAATCTCGAACAGCGCAAGAGCGACGTCATCGCGGTGATCGACGCGCAGGGCAAGCTCACGGATGAGCTCCGCGCGAGTATCGAGCAGGCTCCTACGCTCCAGCGCGTTGAGGACCTCTACAAGCCCTTCCGCAAAAAGCGCGCCACGCGTGCGTCCAAGGCGCGCGACGCCGGTCTTGAGCCGCTGGCGAATCTCATCCTCATGCAGCCCGCCCAGGGAGACGACCCGCTTACGGCCGCTGCCGTGTACGTCAATGTCGAGGGCGGCTTCGCTACGGCGGAGGCGGCCCTTGCCGGCGCGCGTGACATCGTGGCCGAGCTCGTGGCGGAGGATCCCGAGAACACGGCCGATCTGCGCGAGTACACGCATAAGACTGCCGTCATCGAGTCCGAGGCCGTCGACGCGGAGGAGAAGACCCCGTACGAGCCCTATTACGAGTTTTCCGAGGCTGCCCGTTCCATCCCGAACCACCGCATCCTGGCCATTAACCGCGGCGAGCGCGAGGGCAAGCTTCGCGTGCGCGTCCGTGTGGATGGCGAGTTGGCCGCGGAGCGCCTGCAGCGCAGGTACCCGCGCCGCCGTGGGTCGTTTGCCCCCGAGCTCAGCGCCGCGATCGCCGACGGGTACAAGCGCCTCATGGCTCCCTCGCTCGAGCGCGAGCTGCGTGTGGACCTCACCATGCGCGCCCAAGCCGACGCCATCAAGGTGTTCGCCAAGAACACGGAGGGGCTGCTCCAGCAGCGACCCGTGCGCGGCGCTCGCGTGATCGCGCTCGACCCGGGGTATCGCGCGGGCTGCAAGGTCGCGGTGCTCGACGAGTACGGCAAGCTGCTCGATCACACCATCCTGTACCCCACGCCGCCGCGCCGCGACATCGCGGGCACCAAGCGCGAACTGCTGCGCCTCACGCGCAAGCACCGCATCAACACCATCGTGGTGGGCAACGGCACGGCGAGCCGCGAGACCGAGGAGGTCGTTGCCGCGTTCATCGCGGAGTCCGCTCCCGAGCTGCGCTACACCATCGTGAACGAGGCCGGCGCCTCGGTGTACTCGGCCTCCAAGCTGGCGAGCGAGGAGTATCCCGACCTCGATGTGACCACGCGCGGCGCCATGAGTTTGGGCCGCCGTTTGCAAGACCCGCTCGCGGAGCTCGTCAAGATTCCGCCGCAGTCCATTGGCGTGGGTCAGTACCAGCACGATCTTGACCAGGCGGAACTTGGGCGCGCGTTGGGCAACGTGGTGGAGAACGTGGTGAACCGCGTGGGTGTCGACGTGAACACGGCGAGTGCGAGCCTGCTCGGGTACGTATCGGGCATCACGCCGGCGGTGGCCAGGAACATCGTGGCGTATCGTGAGGAGAACGGGGCGTTCACCGATCGTCGCCAGTTCAAGAAGGTGCCCAAGCTCGGCCCCAAGGCGTACTTGAACGCGGCGGGCTTCATGCGCATCACGGGCGGCGCGAACCCGCTCGACGCCACGAGCGTGCACCCCGAGAGCTACGAGGTGGCCGGCGAGCTGCTGCGACGCGCGGGTGTTGCTCCGGCGGCGCTGGCTGCGGGCGGCGTTCCGGGGATCGGAGCCAAGATCGGAAACTTGGGTTCGGTTGCTGCGGAGCTCGGCTGCGGCGTGCCCACCCTGCGAGACATCGTGGCGGAGCTGGAGAAGCCCGGCCGCGACCCGCGCGACGACGCTCCCGAGGTGATCTTCTCCCAGGCCGCCCGCGGCATCGAGGACCTCGAGGTGGGCATGGAGCTCAAGGGCACGGTGCGCAACGTGGTCGACTTCGGCGCGTTCGTGGATATCGGCGTGCACCAGGACGGACTGGTGCACATCTCCAAGCTGGCGGACCGCTTCGTGAGGCACCCGAGCGAGGTCGTGGCGGTGGGCGACACGGTGACCGTGTGGGTCACCGGCGTGGACCGCGCCCGCAAGAAGATCTCCCTCACCATGGTCGAGGGCCGCATGTAGGAGGCGGCCCCGGGGCCGGCGCCAGGCCCGTGCGCGAAGGCGGCCCCAGGGTCGGCACTGCAGTCTGCTGCGCGAAGGCGGCCCCAAGGCCGGCGCGGCGGGCTGCCGCGCGAGGGCGGCCCCAGAGTTGGCGCGACAGGTTGTCGTGCTCTTCATCTTCAAGCTGGACGAACGCCGCTCCTGCAAACCGGCCGATCGTGCTGCACTACGGCACACCAGCACGTTCGGCCACTTTTCGCCCTTGTTTTTACGAGAAAAGTGGCATTTCGTGCTGATGTACCGCAGAGCAGCACGCGTGGCCACTTTTCGCCTTCGTTTCTACGGGGAAAGTGGCATTTCGTGCTGGCAAGCCGCAGGGCAGCGTCCGTGGCCACTTTGCGCCGCTCAAACACCGGTGCCCCGGCGTTGCCAGCGAAGCGCCGCCCCCCAACGTTACCGCCCAAACGCCAACCCATCGTCGCCGCCCCAACCCCGCCGCCCCAACGTCGCCCGGCCCAAACGCGTCCGGGCGGTAAAACCTGTGTTTCGGCGACGGTCTCATCCCGGCAGGTGCCCGGCGTCCTCCTACAATGTCTTTACTAAGGTAAAGCCGCTGATTAACCCTGCAAAGGAGCCGACCATGTCTATGCACTTCAAGCGCCTGCTTCCCATCCCGCGCGAGATTCGCGAGGAAATGCCCCTGCGCTCCGACCTTGCTCAGGCAAAGGTCGCGTTTGACGCCGAGGTTGCCGCCATCTTCAAGGGGGAGGACCGTCGCCGCGCGCTCATCATCGGCCCGTGCTCGGCCGACCGCGAGGATTCCGTGCTCGAGTACATGACGCGCCTGGCCGCGCTGCAGGAGCGCGTACGCGAGCGCCTGCTCATCATTCCGCGCGTATACACCAACAAGCCCCGCACCAAGGGCACCGGCTACAAGGGCCTGCTCCACAACCCCGACCCCGAGGCGCCCGACGACCTGCTCGAAGGCGTCAAGGCGATTCGCCGCATGCACCTGCGCGTGATCGAGGAGACGGGCTTTTTCACGGCCGACGAAATGCTCTACCCGAGCAATTACCAGTACCTCATCGACCTGCTCGCCTACGTTGCGGTGGGCGCGCGCTCGGTCGAGAACCAGGAGCACCGCCTGGTGGGTTCGGGCATTTCCGTGCCGGTGGGCATGAAGAACCCTACCGCCGGCTCCACGAGCGTCATGCTCAATTCTATTTACGCGGCGCAGGCGTCACAGAGCTTCATCTACCGCAATTGGGAAGTGGAAACGCACGGCAACCCGCTTGCCCATGCGGTGCTGCGCGGCTACATCGGCCTGGATGGCCGCACGTACCCCAACTACCATTACGAGCATCTCGAGCGTCTCGCCGAGCGCTACACGACGGAGGCGGGCTACGAGCATCCCGCCGTGGTGGTTGATTGCAACCACGATAACTCCGGCAAGCGCCCCTTTGAGCAGCTGCGCATTGCCAAGGAGGTGCTCGACTCCTGCCGCCGCAACGAGGCGATCGATGGCTTGGTGCGCGGCTTTATGGTCGAAAGCTACCTGGAGGACGGCAACCAGCCCGTCGACGGCGGTGTGTATGGCAAGTCCATTACCGACCCCTGCATTGGTTGGGAAAAGACCGAGCGCTTTATCCTGGAGATCGCCGAGCGCGCGTAGGGTTGCGTTCCGCGGCGCCCGCGTGGGGCGGTCGGTGAGGTCCTGCTTCCAAGGGCAGGCGGCGGTCCCTGTTACAATGGCGCCAGAGTATTTCGGCATGATTGCGAGGGGTATACATGGGCGAGTGGAAGATGCCGGATGAGCGCCGGGGTGGCATGCATCCCGCGCCGGGCAAGGAGGTTGCCCCCGTGGGTGGTTCTTGGGACACCGCGCTCGCGGACGCTCCAACCGAGGGTCCCGGCGCATCGTTCGGCCCGAGCACGCGGGTGCGCGCAATCGCCACGGCGGCGATCGCCGCGCTTATCGCCCTGCTCATCTTGGGTCTTGCCCCGCATTTCTCCTCGCCCGAGGCACACGCTGAGGTCATCGCCACCATCGACGAGAAAATCGACAACGTGCTCACGCTCACCGCGGGGTCGGCGGGTGCTTCGGCGCTCATTTCGGCCATCCCGGGCGACGCGGGCTCGCCCATCGCCGACAAGCTCATGGACCTCAGCACCGGCTTTTTGATTGTGCTTGCCGCGCTCTTCCTGGAAAAATACCTGATCACCATTTTGAGCGGTGTGGCTTTGGGCATTGTGCTGCCGCTGGCGCTGCTGTGCGTGATTGCCTTCGTGTGGGCGTACGGCAGGGCGCGCTGGTCCGCCGCCCCGCTGCAGGTGGGGGCCAAGCTCGCCGCAATCGCCGCGGTGCTTCTGCTGGCGATCCCCACGAGCTCGTGGGTGACCAACCAGATCGACGCCGTGTACGACACCTCGCTGCAGCAGTCGATCGAATCGGCCGAGAGCCTTGCCGAGGGCGCCGCGGAGGCCGAGCAGGAGGGGGAGAAGAGCGCGGGCGGCATCCTGGGCTTTTTCCAAGACGCGGTTGAGACGGTTACCGGCGGAATTTCTAGCGCGGTCGAGGGCGCGCAGGAGTCGCTAAATCAGTTCATCGAGTCCCTGGCCGTCATGCTAGTGACCTCGTGCCTCATCCCGATCCTGGTCCTGTTCTTTTACTTCTGGATGGCCAAGATCCTCCTCGGCATTCAAATCGACATGCCGGCCGCGGCCTCAGCGCTCAATCCGCGCCGCGTGCGCCGGCGCGTTTCGTCGGCCGTTAAGGGCGGCGATCGCGCATGACGGATCAGGGGTCGCCCGTCATCGTTGTTTACGAGGGCGCTGTTTGCGAGGAGCGCGCGACGGCGTTGGCTCAGCGTCTGCATGCGCCGCTTGCACCCGCGCCCAGCGAGCTTCAGGTCGATGCGGATTGCGCGCCTGGGCAGTTGCACCTCAAAGTGTCGCCTACCGGGCTTTGCCTTGCTCGCGACGGCATGGAACTTGTTCCTGATTTCGCCGATATGATGCACCGCATCAAGCCCGGGGCGCTCCAGCGGGAGCTGCTGGTAAAGGCCGCGCGCGTTAAGGGCATGGAGCGTCCCCGCGTGGTCGACGCGACGGCAGGGCTTGGCGAGGACAGCTTTTTGCTCGCCGCCGCCGGATGTGACGTGACCCTTTGCGAGAGCGACCCGGTGATTGCGGCTCTGCTCGAGGACGCGCTGGAGCGGGCGGCCCACGACGCGGACCTCGCGCCGATTGCGGCGCGCATGCATTTGGTTGCGGGCAACAGCTGCGATATCTTGGCAGAGCTCGCCCAGGATCCCGACAGCGCCCCCGACGTGGTGTATTTGGACCCCATGTTTCCCGGGCGCACGAAAAGCGCGGCGGTTAAAAAGAAATTCCAGCTCATTCACGGTCTCGAGCGCCCGTGCGAGCCGGATGCCGAGCTCGCCCTCATGCGCGCGGCTATGGCGGCGCGCCCTCGAAAGATCGTTGTGAAGCGGCCGGTTAAGGGCCCACATCTTGCTGGCGTCAAACCGAGCCACACGCTTGCTGGTAAAGCGGTCCGATACGATTGCATCGTGCCTCCCCGTCTTGCATAGCGGCGTTGCGATCCGTTCGTGCACCTCGATTTTGCTCGTAAGTTGCAGCCAAAAAGGAACTTGCCCTCCATTGGGGGTGGTTTAGGGCACCCCAAAAGAAACCGCTACTACATTGGGGGAGGTTTTGAAGCCATGCGGGTCCCGGCACCGTGTTCCCGTCGGCAAAACCGCAGGAAAGGAAATCGCGCAATTGGTTGTGCGAGCTGATTTCGATCTGAACCGCCCCCAATATAGGGGAGGTTTTTTCTGAGGTGCCCTAAACCAGCCCCAATGCGGGATAGGTTTGCTCTGGAATGCCCCAAACCACCCCCAATGCGGGGGAGGTTCTGAGGTGATGGGCCTCGATGCCCTGTGTGGACGGGCGTGCGGATGCTGTGTGTCACAAAACGCGCACCTATGCGCTGGGTCCGTGCGTTTACACTGGTTCACGGCGGTATTCGAGGCTCAGATGGAGCGTGCCGCATGAGGCGCCGGAAGGCGCGGAGATGATGCCCAGGATCGAATGTAGCAGTGAGTGAAGGGCGTCGGGGCAATGGGCCCCAGTTGCTATCGCGCCCAGGCAGGCGCAGAAGGAGGACGCATGTCCGAGAACATCGAGAACAACAACGAGATTATGGACGAGGTCGTGGAGACCGTCGAGACCCCCGAGGTCGAGGCTGTCGAGGAGGCCGTTGTAGTTGAGGCTGCCGACGAGGCTTCTGCTGAGGACGGCGCTGAGGAGCAGGGCGAGGAGCTGACCCTCGACGACATCCTGTTCGATAAGGTGCAGAAGGCCGCTCGCCTGCTGCGCAACCGTAAGTTCGCCATGGGCCGCGAGGCCGAGGAGGACGCTGCTCGCGCCAACGAGCTGATGCGCGCCCTCAAGCTGCTGGAGCTCAAGCCGCAGATGGAGCAGAAGGAGATGTCCGACCTGCTCGGCATGCGCCTTCGCGAGCTCGACGGCATCCTGCGCGAGGCCGAGGAGGCCGGCGTTGTGACGCGCGTTATGCCCGAGGAGGAGGATATGCGCGCGGTGCTCGTTTCCGTGAACGAGAACGCCGAGGAGCTCGCCGCCAACATGGGCAGCAAGCGCAAGAAGCTCATCGCTCAGCTCTCCAAGCTGGACGCTGAGGACATCGTTGCCCTTATGGACAAGATCATCGACCCGCTCACCGAGATGGGCCTGGATAACGATTCCCGTGACGACCGCGGCGGTCGCGGTGGCGACCGTGGCCCGCGCCGCGACGATCGTGGCGGCCGTGGCGGCTTCGGTGGCCGCGGTGGCGACCGTGGTCCTCGTCGCGATGACCGCGGAGGCCGTGGCGGCTTTGGCGGTCGCGACGACCGTGGTCCGCGCCGTGACTTCGGCGGCCGCGACGATCGCGGCGGCCGTGGTGGCTTTGGCGGCCGCGATGACCGTCGTGGCGGCTTCAGCGACCGTGGCCCGCGTCGCGACTTCGGTGGCCGTGACGACCGCGGTGGCCGCGGCGGCTACGGCGACCGCGGCGGCCGTGGCGGCTTCGGTGGCCGTGACGATCGTGGTGGTCGCGGCGGTTACGGCGACCGTCGTGGCGGCGGCCGTTACTAAGCCCATACGCCTGCGCATAACGCGTGCATGCAGCCCCTGGTTTTTGCCAGGGGCTTTTTCTGTAAATTGAACTCGATTCACGGCTCAGGGTGCTACACTTGCAGAAATTGAACTCTGTACGTTCAAATTGAACTAGTGGAGGTGAGCATGGAGCAACAATCATTCGCCGAACGCCTTAAAGCGGCTATGGCGGCACAGGGGCTCAAGCAGGCAGATCTTATTCAAAGGGCCGCTATGCAGGGCAAAAAGCTCGGTAAGAGCCAAGTAAGCCAGTATGTGAGTGGAAAGACTGTTCCTCGCGCACCGGTTATCGAGCTCCTCTCCCAGATTCTCGAAATTGAGCTTTCTGACGATTCAAATACTACCGTGCAACCCGAAAGGACGACCGCCATGGCCATGCGTGAGTTCAAGAAATCTTCCAAGCTCGATAACGTCTTGTACGATGTGCGTGGACCCGTACTCGATGAGGCCGACCGCATGGAGGCTCAGGGTGAGCACATCCTCAAATTGAACATCGGCAACCCGGCGCCGTTCGGCTTCCGCACGCCCGACGAGGTCATCGCCGACATGCGCCAGCAGCTCACCGATTGCGAGGGGTATTCCAACTCCAAGGGACTGTTCGCCGCGCGCAAGGCGATCATGCAGTACGCCCAGATCAAGGGCCTGCCCAACGTGGATATGGACACCATCTACACGGGTAACGGCGTATCGGAGCTCATTCAGCTTTCGTTGCAGGCCCTGCTCGACACGGGCGACGAGATCCTCATCCCCATGCCCGACTATCCGCTGTGGACCGCCTGTGCCACGCTTGCCGGCGGCACGTCCGTGCACTACCGTTGCGACGAGCAGGCCGAGTGGAATCCCGACCTCGCCGATATGGAGGCCAAGATCACCCCGCGCACCAAGGCCATCGTTATCATCAACCCCAACAACCCCACGGGTGCGGTGTACGACCGCGCGGTGCTCGAGGGTATCGTTGAGATCGCACGCAAGCATCAGCTCATGATCTTTTCCGACGAGATCTACGATCGCCTGTGCATGGACGGCGTCGAGCACATCTCCATCGCGAGCCTTGCGCCCGACTTGCCGTGTGTCACGTTCTCGGGCCTGTCCAAGAGCCATATGATCGCGGGATTCCGCATCGGTTGGATGGTGCTATCGGGTAATAAGCGCTGTATGCGCGACTTCATTTACGGCCTCAACATGCTCTCCAACATGCGCTTGTGCTCCAATGTCCCTGCGCAGTCCATCGTGCAGACGGCCATGTGGGGCCATCAGTCGGTCAAGGGGTACGTGCAGCCGGGCGGCCGCATCTTTGAGCAGCGCAATTACGTGTACGAGGCCCTCAACGCCATCGACGGCATCACGGCGGTCAAGCCCAAGGCGGCGTTCTACATCTTCCCCAAAATTGACGTTAAGAAGTTCAATATCACCGATGACGAGCAGTTCGCGCTCGACCTGCTGCACGAAAAGAAAGTGCTCATCACGCGCGGTCAGGGCTTCAATTGGGATAAGCCCGACCACTTCCGCGTGGTGTATCTGCCGCAGATGACAGTGCTTAAGGAGTGCATGGGAGATCTGGCTGACTTTTTGGCCACGTATCGCCAGGCGTAAATGCTTGAGTGCGGGAAAAACATCGCCCCGATGCAGAAATACGCCTTAGTTTGGCCCATGATTCGCGTTGAGCCGTTTTGGGCATCCTGATCGGTGTTCTGAACTGGGGTTTTGTCTCGGCGTTGCAGGGCAATCGGGCTTACGCGTAATTCTTAGGTAGAATAAGGCGTTTTTCTGCATCGGACGCGCTTAATTTCCGCAATGAGCCCGCTTATGAAAAATGGGCGCCTCGGATACCTCCGAGGCGCCCATTTTTGATGGGTGCGTATAAGTGCGGGAATTAGCCGAAGTAGCGCTCGAGCAGGCCGGCGAAAGCCTTGCCGTGACGGGCCTCGTCGCGAGCCATCTCGTGCACGGTGTCGTGGATGGCGTCCAGGCCAGCGGCCTTGGCGCGCTTGGCGAGGTCGAACTTGCCGGCGGTGGCGCCGTTCTCGGCCTCAACGCGCATCTCGAGGTTCTTCTTGGTGGAGGTGGTCACGACCTCGCCCAGGAGCTCGGCGAACTTGGAAGCGTGCTCGGCCTCCTCGAAGGCGGCCTTCTCCCAGTAGAGACCGATCTCGGGGTAGCCCTCGCGGTGGGCAACGCGGGCCATGGCGAGGTACATGCCGACCTCGGAGCACTCGCCCTCAAAGTTGGCGCGCAGGTCCATGATGATGTCCTCGGAGATGCCCTCCTCGTGAGCAACGCCCACGATGTGCTCGGCGGCCCAGGTCATCTTGCCCTCCTCGACCTTGGTGAAGCGGTCGCCGGAAACGCCGCACTGGGGGCACTTGAAATCGGCGGGCAGCTCCTCGCCGTCGAACTCCTCAACGAAACCGCAAACGGGGCAAACGAACTTCATGTTGTTCTCCTTCGAACAGACGGTTGCGCAGCGCGGTAAACCGGGCGCGCGTTGGACACCTGCATTATGGCACAGCCGTGGTCGGATATGATGCAGAATAAGAATCATATTAGGAACGATTCTCAAATAGTTCACAAATCGATGAAACTTATCAACAATGATCGAGGTGTGCTCTTCCTCAAATCTGTGCCGTTTACGACACTTTTCTACCGTTCACGGAAAAATATGCGCGTTCGCGTAAAAATGCTAACCCACCTCACTAGTAGGGGCGTATGTTGTATCGCGTTCTGCAACAGGCAAAATGCAGCTTGTAGCATGGAAGCAGACGAACCTTACACGGGTCGGCATAAAAAATGGTCTGGTACGCAATCCGGAAGCGTCTGACCAAAATCTGCCACTCGTGTTCTCCTTGGCAAATCGCCCGCCCCCTTGCCCTTCCGGCGTCTCTACCGTTGTAGACAGCACCATCGGTGAGAAAGGAGCGCACGATATGGCAGCGAGTGCGTTGTTAAACGCTGCAGAAAATGAAATGGGCGAGTCGATCGCCCAGGAGCTTGAACCAGAGGTCTCTACGGAGAACGGCACGGAGTTGACCGAGGCTGAGAAAGCCAGGCCTGAGGAAACCGAGCTTGGGGAAACCAAGGTTGAGGAGGCCAGGCTTGAGGAAGCCAAGGTTGAGGAAGCCGTGCTTGAGGAGACCAAGGTCAAGGCATCCTCTTCGAAGAAGAAATCTGGGTGCTCGAAATCCGGGCGCTTGCGGAGCGCTCAGAAAAAGACGAATTACATGGCGGGCCCGATCGTGGTGCGTGATCGCTTGATGCATGAGTTGTTCGAAAAGGGCGCTGCCGCGGGCGTGACATTCGTGACGGCGCCCGACGGGTTTGGAAAGACCGCGCTGCTCAACCAGTATGTCTTGGCGGTCAGCTCCAAACCGGATCGCGGGGTCGCGCGGCTCCTGGATGCCGCGGGCCTGGATGAGGGTGAGCTCTACGAAGCCCTCAAGCGCATGTGTGACGAACTGGAACCGCGCATGCGCCCGCTGGTCGCCATCGACAATATGCCGCGGCTTCGCAAAAGCGCGCTCGAGGTCTTCCCTTCGTTCTTTCGCACCATGCGGGACAAGGGCTTCGAATTCGTCATCGCAGGTCGACCCCATAATTACGAGCTCGTGGGCGCGATGGGGGATTCGCATAAAATCGGCCCGCAGGCCATGGCGGTTCACCCGCAGGAGTATCCAGATTGGGCGCGGATGCTCTCGATTGCCGGAGATTTGGACATCTATAAGGTCACCCAAGGGGTTCCAGCGCTTGTCGCACGGCTCTATGCGGGATCTGCGGCATGCGCCGATTATGAGCAATTCGCCAAAGCGGCCGCCGAGGTGTACCGTGGGGTGCTCGTTGACTTGCGTCGCGACCGTGATTCCCTGTATCGGGTGGCATGCATGCTCATTTTGGGACAGTCGGGGTCGTTGCGTGGATTTGAGCGTGCGCGAACGCGTGTGAGCGCGGAGCAGTGGTCGCGCCTGGCACACGACTATCCCGTATTCGGAATCGACACACAGCACGACCGGTATGCGTGTCTCGCGCCCGGAAGTCAGGCGATGCACGAGCTTCGTCGTGAGATCGTCCACATGCGCCCGTTGTTCGCGGTGCGTGCGGTCCGGGTCGCGCTTGCTGTGGGCGAGGCGGACAAGGCGGTGTCTCTGGCGCATATGATTGAGCAGCCGCAGGACGTGCTCGACCTTGTGGCCGAGCGGCCCGACGCGTTCGCCCTCAGCGGTAACGGTCCGTTCGTCCGCGAGATTCTTCAGAAAAAGGGCGATGTCTCAGCGGCATCTGCCCCCGTAGGGCTGGTGGCCGCCCTGTATGCCTCGTCGCTGGTGGGCGGAGACTTTCGCACGGCGCGGCTTATGGCGGCGGAGCTCAGGCGCAGGTCAGGCGACATCGCGCGAAGTTTGGCTCCGGAGGTCTGGATGCGCATTGAAGCGCTCTCGCTCGTGTGGAAGGATTGCCCCAATATCGAGCTTCCCGAGCTGGACCCCATGTTTACCCATGGACGAAAAGACCTAGTGGCGGAGGAGTTGGAGCTGCATGCGCGAACGTATGCGGAGCTGGTGGGAGGCCGGGGGTCGGTTGCCCCTCTTGCATGCACGTACACGGTCGACGACGTGATGGGGGATGCGACGGATGTCGTGCATATATTACTCGCGTGCGACGGTGTGCTCGCCGATGTGTTCAAAGGGGAGGCGCCGGAGGCACGTGGGCTCGACAAGAAGATGCAGAAAATCGTCGGCAAGCTGCTGGCACGAGGGCTTGAGCCGGTGGCGGCGCACGTGCGCATGACGGCCGCCCTCTGCCGTATGTTCGAGGGCGTTGCGGTGGTTGACGAGCGCGCGTTCATCGACGCCGGCGCTGTGGCCGTGCGTACGAGAGATTTTGCCATGCAGCTGTTGTGCCTCGTGGGGGAGGGCTGGCAGGATCTCGCCTTGGGTCACCACGTCAACGCGCTGTTTCGCGCGCAGCAGGTCCTCAAACTCGCCGACTTCGCCTATGGGCGCGTGATCGCGTGGGCTCGCATGTTGGAATGTTGCTCGACGGTGCTCAACACGTCGAGGGCGGCACTGGCTGACGAGGCGGCACTGCTTGATTTGGCGCAGCAAGCGCCCACGCCCGTCGATGCATGGACAACGGCGCTCAGGCTTTCGGGCGCCTATCTGATTCCGGAGCTCTCCGCATGGTGCTCCTTGAACAAGGAGTCCCTGCTCGCACCCGAAATGAGGGCGATGGGACGCCAGGCGATCCACGCGCTCGGAAACCGTTCCCACCCGCTCGGGCAGCTCCTTCCCTCCTGGTATTCGGTGCAGCAGGAGCAGGAGGCGGCTGAGGGTCAAGGGGCGCCGCGCGTCATGGACCAGGCGTCGTATCCCATGGACCTGCTTGGCCAGTTCAAGATCTCGCTGTTCGGCGGTTTTCAGGTATCACGCGGCGGTCACATTATCACGAGCTCGATCTGGCGTAGGAAAAAGGCGTGCATACTCGCCGCCCGGCTCGTGCTGGCGGGAGGGGCGTTCGTGTCGCGCCAGGTGGTTGCCGAGGAAATCTGGCCCGATAAGGACTATCGCCACGCTCGGGAGGCGATGTACGCCGGCTTGAGCTCGCTGCGAGGTGCCTTTGGGCAGCGAGACGACGGGCCTCAATACGTTTTGACCCAAGGGGAGGGCGTTGCAATCAACAACGAACTGGTGAGTTCGGACACGATGCAGTTCGACATGCTGGCGCGTCATATTCTCCTAGGCGGCACGAACGTGTCCAGCCGGCAGGTTATCGATGAGTGTCTCAAGCTCGAGGAGCTGTATGCGGGTCCGCTCTATGTGCCGAACTTTGGCGACTCGACGTACTATATGCGCCAGCGGAGACTCTATGTAACCAAGTTCGTCGACTGCATGATGCACGGGATATCGGTTGCGGTGGAAATGGACGATCTGCCAGCGGCATCTTGGCTGGTGGAGGCCGCCATGCGTCACGACCCCCTGCGCGAGGACGTGGTTCGAGCCGCGATGCGCGTATACGACCTGAGTGGCAGGCGCAGGGAGGTCGTCGAGCTCTACAACAGCCATGTGCACTGCCTGGAGGAGGAGATGCACGTGCTTCCCGAGGAGGAAACGCGCCTGGCATACGAGTCGATCGTGGGCAGAATCCAAGATCGAGCGATGATGGGGTAGGGCCGTACGCAGGCAAACAAAAAGAGGACGGCCCGGGACCGTCCTCTTAACAATCGATGAGAAGCGCAGACTTGGGAAGCGCACGCACAGGCAGCGCAGACTTGGGAAGCGCATGCGGAGCCGGACGCAAAGCCGCACGCGGGATTGCGTCTGAAACCGCGTGCGGGGCTCAGCGCTGCTAGGCGAGCTCGATGTGCTTGATACCCTTGCGGCTGCTCTTGCGATACAGCGCGAAGCGATGGCCGATGACCTGCACGACCTCGGCGTTCACGCGCTCGGCGAGCTGCTCGGCGGCCTCGCGGCAGGAAAGCAGGCTGCCGTCCTGCACGGAGCACTTGATGAGCTCGTGTGCCTCCAGGGCCTCTTCGGCCTGGCGGGCGAGCGCATCGGTGACATCGGCCTTACCGATGTTGACGACGGGGTTGAGGTGATGGGCCAGGGCGCGGAGCTGACGAACCTGCTTGCCGGTGAGAGCCATGTATACGCTCGCTTTCTGCGAATTTGTCCTTTTAAGCAGGTAAACGATACCGCACCGTCCGTTTGCGGACAAGGTTACGGCCCATATAGCACTCGCTCCTTCACGAGGCACCCATGACAGTGCGCTCGTGTCGCTTCTTCGTTACATGTCGTGCCCGCCGCTTGCGCAAGGCGAAGCAACGGTAGAATAAATGCAGTATGCAAGAGCCGCCCACTTTGCAAAGGAGCCGCTATGTCTATCACGCCGCAGGAGATCGCCGAAACACGCGGCATGGTTGCGGAGCACAACCTCGACATCCGCACCATCACCATGGGCATCTCGCTTATGGGGTGCGCCGACGAGAACCTCGACCGCATGTGCACCAAGGTGTACGACCATGTGACGCGCACCGCCGAGCACCTGGTTGAGACCGCCGAGAACCTCGAGCACGAGTACGGCATCCCCATTGTGAATAAGCGCGTCTCCGTGACCCCGGTGGCTCAGATCGCCTCCGCCTGCCCCGATGAGGACCTGGTCCCGCTGGCGCATGCACTCGACCGCGCGGCCGAGACGCTGGGCATCGACTATCTGGGCGGCTACTCCGCGCTCGTGCACAAGGGCATCGGCAACGCCGACCGCCGCCTCATCAACTGCATTCCGCGCGCGCTCGCCGAGACGAGCCGCGTGTGCTCCAGCGTGAACGTGGCTACCCTGCGCGCGGGCATCAACATGGATGCGGTGCTCCTCGCCGCCCAGACCATCATCGACGCTGCCAAGCTCACCGCCGATCGTGAGTGCGTGGGTGCCTCCAAGTTCGTGTGCTTTGCCAACATGGTGGAGGACTCTCCGTTCATGGCGGGCGCGGTGCACGGCTCGGGTGAGGCGGACGCCGTCATCAACGTGGGCGTTTCGGGCCCGGGCGTGATGGCCGCTGCCCTGGAGGAGCTGCCCCAGGACGCGGATATGATGCAGGTTGCCGAGCGCATCAAGCAGACCGCCTTCAAGATCACGCGCGCCGGCGAACTCATGAGCCGTGAGGCCGCGCGTCGCCTCGGCGTGGAAAAGGGCATCGTCGACCTGTCGCTCGCGCCCACGCCCGCCGTCGGCGACTCCGTGGCGCGCATCCTCGAGATCATCGGTGTCGGCCAGTGCGGCGGCCCCGGTACCACCGCGGCGCTCGCCCTGCTCAACGACTGCGTTAAGAAGGGCGGCGTAATGGCGAGCTCCAGCGTGGGCGGCCTGTCCGGCGCCTTCATCCCCGTCTCGGAGGACGCGGGCATGATCGAGGCCGCCGAGGCCGGTGCGCTCTCGCTCGAAAAGCTCGAGGCCATGACCTGCGTGTGCTCCGTGGGCCTCGACATGATCGCGGTCCCGGGCGACACGGACGTGGAGACGATCGCCGGCATCATCGCCGACGAGATGGCCATCGGCGTCATCAACAACAAGACCACGGCCGTGCGCATCATCCCCGCCATCGGCAAGGGCGTGGGCGAGTCCGTGGACTACGGCGGACTGTTCGGCCGCGCGCCGATCATGCCGGTCAACAGCCACGCGGGCACGGTCTTCGCGCATCGCGGCGGCCGCTTCCCGGCTCCCATGAACTCGCTCAAGAACTAGGTATCTAGCTGCAGGGCCCTCGTTCCGCTCGCCGGCGCGAGGACCCCGCGCGCACTGCCCGGCGGCGCTCCCCCGCGCCCGCGCCCCACCACCCGAAAGGAAGAATGGATGTCCGATCTTACCGATCGTTTTGGAACCCAGGTGTTCTCCGAAGACGTCATGAAAAAGTGGCTGCCCAAGGACGTGTATAAAAAGCTGTCCGCCACGATCGAGGAGAGCCAGCCGCTCGACCTCGACGTTGCCAACGCGGTCGCCCACGCCATGAAGGAATGGGCCATCGCCCACGGCGCCACGCATTACGCGCACTGGTTCCAGCCGCTCTCGGGCATCACCAGCGAAAAGCACGACAGTTTCCTGGAGCCCAACCACGACGGCACCGCCATTACCAAGTTCTCCGGCAAGGCGCTCATCAAGGGCGAGTCGGATGCGTCGAGCTTCCCCAACGGCGGCCTGCGCGCAACGTTCGAGGCGCGCGGCTACACCGTTTGGGACGCCACGAGCCCGGCGTTCATCAAGGACGACGTCCTGTGCATCCCCACGGCGTTTTGCTCCTACACCGGCGAGGCCCTCGACAAGAAGACCCCGCTGCTGCGCTCCATGACCGCCCTCGATATCCAGGCCAAGCGCGTGCTCGCCCTGTTCGGCAAGCACCCCAAAAAGGTCGTGCCCCACGTTGGCGACGAGCAGGAGTACTTCCTTATCAAGAAGGAGGCCTACCGTAAGCGCCGCGATCTCGTGATTTGCGGCCGCACCCTGTTCGGCGCCGCCCCGTGCAAGGGCCAGGAGCTCGAGGAGCACTACTTCGGCGCGATCCGCCCCACGGTGTCCGCCTACATGAAGGACCTGGACAACGAGCTATGGGCGCTCGGCATCCCGTCCAAGACCAAGCACAACGAGGTCGCCCCGTGCCAGCATGAGCTCGCCCCGGTGTACTCCGAGCTCAACGAGGCGGTTGACAACAACCTGCTCATCATGGAGAAGATGAAGCTCATCGCGAGCCGCCATGACCTGGTGTGCCTGCTGCACGAAAAGCCGTTCGAGGGCATCAACGGCTCGGGCAAGCACAACAACTGGTCGCTGGGTACCTCCGAGGAGAACCTGCTCGATCCGGGCGATACGCCCCAGGAGAACCTGCAGTTCGTCGTGTTCCTCACGGCGGTCATCGAGGCGGTCGACAAGTACCAGGACCTGCTGCGCGCCAGTGTGGCGAGCGCGGGCAACGACCATCGCCTGGGCGCGGACGAGGCGCCGCCGGCCATCATGTCCATCTTCCTGGGTGACCAGCTCACCGAGGCCGTCGAGATGATCATGGACGGCGAGGCCAGCGTGCATGCCACGACCGACACGCTCGATCTGGGCGCGGTCATGCTGCCCAACCTCGAGCAGGACAACACCGACCGCAACCGCACCTCGCCCTTCGCGTTTACCAACAACAAGTTCGAGTTCCGCGCCGTTGGCTCCGAGGCGAATGTGTCCGATGCGAACATGGTGCTCGACACGGCGGTCGCCCAGGCCCTGCGCGACTTCGCCGACGCGCTTGAGGGGACGCCTGCGAGCGAGTTCGACCAGGCCGCCCTCGAGTACTGCGCCGAGCACCTGCGCGCGCACCGCCGTATCCTGTTCTCGGGCGACGGCTATTCCGACGCCTGGCACGAGGAGGCCGAGCGCCGCGGCCTTGCGGACTTCCGCACCACCGCCGACGCGCTCCCGGCGTTCATCGCACCCAAGAACATCGAGCTGTTCTCCCAGATGGGCGTTTTGAGCGAGGCGGAGGCCGTGTGCCGCTACGAAGTGAAGCTCGAGAAGTACAACAAGCTCATGAACATCGAGGCCACGACGATGGTCCGCGAGGCGCGCCGCACGTACCGCCCCGTCATCACCGCCTATGCCACCAAGGTCGCCAAGGGTCTTGAGGCGATTCGCGCCGCAGGTGCCCACGCGGTCATGCAGTGCGAGCAGAACACACTCAACAAGCTGTGCGACGGTATCACCGCCATCAATGACGCCATCAAGGCGCTCGATGCGGTCCATGCCAAGGCCGAGTCGTTCGTGGACGGTCAAAAGCAGGCGAACTGCTATGCCCACGAGGTCATGCCCGCCATGAACGAGCTTCGCGCGGCGGTCGACGCCATGGAGGAGATCGTTGCCGCCGATTACTGGCCGGTTCCCACCTACGATGATGTCTTGTTCTACGTCTAGGAATTCTGCTATACTCTAGCGCGCTGTCCCCATCGTCTAGCGGCCAAGGACGCCACCCTTTCAAGGTGGATATCACGGGTTCGAATCCCGTTGGGGGCACCATTTGAACGCATGCGAACCCGTCCGGTTGTCCCGGGCGGGTTCGTTCGTATCGGCCCTTTGCGGAAAAGAGGAAAGCCCATGAACGCTCAGCGAATTGCCCGCGCCGGCGTGATGGTCGCGCTTTTGGCGGTGTCGGCCCAGGTGATGCTCCCCGTGGGCCCCGTGCCGTTCACCTTGCAAACGCTCGTGCTCGCCATGATCCCCGCGCTGCTCGACCGCTCGACGGCGATCCTGGCGATTACAGCCTACGTGCTGCTTGGCGCGCTAGGGCTGCCCGTGTTCTCGGGCTTCGGCGCGGGCGCGGGCGCTCTGCTCGGGCCGACCGGCGGCTTTTTGTGGGGTTTCGTCTTGGGTGTTGTGCTGGCGAGCTGTCTATATATGGCGGCGCCGCAGCGCATGGGGGCGTACGTGCGCTCCCTGCTCGCTGCGGCGCTGATGCTGCTCGTTTCCTACGTGTGCGGAACCGTCCAGCTCATGGTGCTTATGTCGCTTGACCTTGCTCAGGCGCTCGCCATCGCGGTCATTCCCTTTGTGATCCCGGATGCGATCAAAATCGCCATCGGCGCACGCCTGGGATGCACGATTGGGCGCGTGCTAGCCAAGTAGGCCCATGGCGGCCTTGCGAGCGGCGTGCTCGCAGGCGTCATCCAGCGGGGCGAGGGGAAGCAGTGCGGAGGCGTCCGCATCCCCGTGAACGGCGCGACGCTCGAGCGCGCGCTCGATGAGCCAGTCGGCGAGCTCGGGGTTCTTGGAGAGCGCGGGGCCATGCAGGTACGTGCCGATGAGGCCCTTGTGCATGCAGCCCTCAAGGCCGTCTTCGCCGTTATTGCCCGTACCGGAAACAAGGGAAGTCCCTAGCGGCGCCTCGGACGCGTCGAGGACGGTGCGGCCGCCGTGGTTTTCAAATCCCACGAGCGGCTCCTCGCAGATGGCGGACTTGACCGCCACGTTCGCGGTGAGGCGGTCGTCTCCGCGGACGGTCTCGGCGCCAATGAGGCCCAGGCCCTCGATCTTGGTGTCGCCCATGTAATAGGAGCGGCCCAAAAGCTGGTAGCTGCCGCAGATGGCGAGCATCGCGCCGCCGTCTTCAAGGTATGCGGCGAGCTCATTGCGCTGACGGCGCAGCTCGTTGGCAACGGACAGTTGGTCGCGGTCGGCGCCGCCTCCCACGAGGACCATGTCCGCGCTCTCGAGCTCCAGCGCGTCTCCCATGTGGATGTTCTCAACGCGCACGGGAATGCCGCGCCATGCGCAGCGGCGCTCGATCACGATGGCGTTGCCACCGTCGCCGTACAGGTTGAGCGCGTCGGGGTACAGGTGGACGATGCGCAACGGGCGCTCAAGCACCGCGATGCCGGGAGCAGGCGCGCCCGCCTGATCGCAAGGCGCGGAAGCCTCGCTCACGCCCGCCCCTGCCGCGCTGGCGCCGGCGCCCGTGTCAGCGCCGCCCGTCACGGCGCCCGTACCTGCCGCTTCGCCATGCGCCCCCGCAACACCCTCGCATACCTCGCCGAGCTCTTTGAGCTCCTGCACGATAGGGGGAAACGCCGTGTAGTTCGCCACGGCGTAGAGGACCTCATCCGCAGACTCGTCGGCAACGGCGGCGAGAACCGGCCCGATGCCGTCGACGATCTGAGCGTCGATACCCGCGTACTTGAGGCGCACCTGCAGGTCGTTGGCGCGCGTGCCGCCCACAAAGGCGCGCACGTCGCCGGCCGCCCCAAGGCGCTCGAAGTCGACATCCCAAATCCAGGACACATCGCGGCCGTCGGCCTCGGCATCGTTCAGGTAAAACGCCATGAGCCGTCCGCCGGAGGTCTTGATCTGCTGAATCTGGCGGTCAAAGCCGATGGGGTTCTTGGCAAGGTCGCTCGCGACGACGCGCCCGTCCACGTCCCAGCGGGTCATGCGTCCGCCCGTGGGCACGTAGGTGTCGAGCACGCGCTGGAACAAGGCGGCATCGGCGCCCGCCGCGCAGGACGCCACGCAGGCGGCGAGGATGTTGTACACCATGTACAGGCCGTTGTACTTGGTACTCAGGCGCATCGGTGCGCTTTGAGCGTCCGTCACCTCAAAGGTGTAGCCGCCCGCGCTGAGCTCGACATGCTGGGCCCAGCAGGAGAGCTCGGGCCGCTTCCAGCCGCACGACGGGCACTCGTAGGCGCCCAGTTGGCCGTACTGCACGTACTCGTAGTCGAGCGGCGCGTTGCACTGGGAGCAAAAACGCGACTCCGCAATATGGGTGCTCTCGGTGTTCGTCGCCCCCATCAGGCCGAACGGCAGCGTGGGGTTATCCACGCGCTCGGCGATCGCGGCGCACAGTGGGTCATCCGCGTTGAAAATTAGGGTCGTCGCAGGCGATGAGGCGAGGGCCCGGGCGATGGCGTCTTGCGTGTGGTCGATCTCGCCGTAGCGGTCGAGCTGGTCGCGGAAGAGATTGAGTAGCACGAAGTACGTCGGCTTGAGCTTGGGCAGCACGCGAACCGTGTAGAGCTCGTCACACTCGAACACGCCCACGCGGCGCGTGCCCGCCGTGCGGCGACGCGCGGAGCTCGCCTCGAGCAGGGCGCCGGCGATGCCGGTCTCCATGTTGTTACCCGCGCGGTTGCACACGCAGGTGGCGCCGCTCGCGGAAACGCTGTCCGCGATGAGGTTGGTCGTGGTCGTCTTGCCGTTCGTACCGGTGATGACCACGCTGGCGTCGAGCAGGCCCGCCAAGTTCCCAATGAGCTCGGGGTCGATGGAAAGCCCCAGCTTGCCGGGCAGCGCGCCGCCGCTGCGGTGCAGAACCGACCTCAAGGTCCAGCGCGCGAGGCCGGCGGCGGATGTGGCAAAAGATGATTTCACACTCATGCGTGTTCCAATCGCGTAGGGAAGGGGTTACTGGAGCGCCGCGGCATAGCGCGCGCGGCTGCGCTCTTCGGGGGTCATGCGGTTGCGCGGCGAGTAGATAACGTGCGTGCGGCAATGCTCGCGGCACAGGTCACATCCGGCGCACAGCCCAGGATCTATGCTGAATACCGGTGGGGTGAAGGAAATGGCGGGGCAGCCGGTGATCTGCTGGCAGCGGTGGCAGCTCGCGCATGCGTACCGGTCGATCTCCGCGGGCTCCGCCTCGAATGCGCCGTGCTGCAGCTGCGCGCAGGGTGAGGCGAACACGACGGCGTGGACCCCCGGCGTCTCAAGCATGCTCTCGAGCACGTCGCGGCTGCGTGCGCTGTCAAAGGGGTCGACGATTACGGCGTCCGCGCACCCCAGGTCAAGCGCGCGTTGCCCGAGCTTTTCGAGCGCATCGCGCGAAAGGGAGTCGCGGCTCGATGCCAGGATGCCCAGAATGGCGCTGCGCGCGATGCGGCACAGGGCGGCAACAACGTCCGTATGGTCGCCGGGCGCGAGTTCGGCATCGGGTACAAGGCGGATGCAGGCATCGTACGAGTTCTCGCCCTCGCCATCCCCGCCCCCGCAGGCAGGCATATCAACCTTATAGCGGTCGAGCAGCGCCTCTTCTCCGCCGGGGCATGTGGTCGCGGCGGGATGCATCGCGCCAACTTGGGGGCATCCGGCGTTTCCGCAGATAATCCGGTTGGCCTTTCGCCCCATGGCGGATTTGCAGGCAATGTACGCGGCCCGATGCGGGCAGCCCGGGCACGCCACGCCAGGTTGTACGGTCCACAAGCCAGCCACGTCCCCTCCTCACATTCAGCGGCTATAACTAGCTAAGCGTACCACCGCGGCGCTAGAAGCCGTTGCGCGCGGCGAACTCTTCGGCTATATCGCGCAAACCTTCGATGCTTTCGACCCATGTGGCGAAGCCAGGCGTGTCGGCGAGGATGCCGTCGGCCTCCCACACGGCTTGATGGCTCAGCTCCCAGGTCGTGCGCGCGGGCGGGCGCACGGGCAGATACGGGTCATGATAGGTGGGGTTGAGCAGGAAGAACGCGCCTCCATCGCAGCGGTTGGCGAACTCGCGCAGCGCGCGTTGGGCGCTGCGGCGCTGACCGAGCTTGTAGAGCAGGATCGCACGGGCGAGCAGGAACCACGGCAGCCCCTCGATGTCCTCGCCGAGCTCTTGGGCGACCTCAAAGAGCGTGTCCTCGTCCTCCAAGCGGGCGAGCGCGAGCAAAAGGGTTCCCACCGCGCAGGAGGGGTATCCAGGCGCGCGCATGACCAGACGGGCGTACGTTGCCGCGGCGCGGTAGCGGGCGGTGAAGATGCACCCTTGCGCGAGGGCCTCGAGCGCGTGCAGCCAGCCGACGATCTCGGGGTCACCGGTGGTCAAAAGCTCAAAGTCCACGGCGCCTTCAAAAGCCTCAGCATCCCACAGCGTGGGCGCATCGGGGTTGAAGCCGGGACGCGTACGTGCGAGATGCTCCCTCACGCGGCGCTCGAGCTCGATCATATCCCCCAGGCACGCGTCGAGCGGAATCTCGGAGAGCTGGATGAGCACGAGATGCGCGTCCACGCACCAGGGGTCCTGGTCGGCGATGGCACGCAGCCGGTCGCGCGCCATCGCGAACGCCTCTTCGCGTCGGCGGGTGAACTCGTCGTCGGGCACGTCGGCGATGCGGGCGAGCTCCTCCATGAGGGCTCCGTGCGCTCGGGCATAGCTCAAGAGCGCTTGGGCATGCGCATCGCCGGCAAAGCGATCGGGGTCGTGGGCGACTTGCTCGCGCACCAGCTCGCGCGCCGCCGGGCTCAAATCAGGATGGCTTTCAACGTACGCGCGCTCAAGGTAGCGGGGGATATACGAAGAGGGGTCCATTTACGCGTCTCCCTTGGCGTCGTCGTTGGGCTGCATATCGAAATCGAGGGCCGCTCCGTCCTTGACCAGCTCCTGTTGGACGAGCTCATGCTCGGATACCCATAGCGCCAGGCTCGCCGCCTCGGGCGTGCCCATGCCCTCCTGCAGCAGCGGTGTCGCCTCCGAGAGCGCGAGCACGAGCTCGTCGTCGCTGCCGGGTTGCACGCGCACGCGGCCGAACACGCCGTCGGGGAACTCCGCCTGAAAATACAGCGACTGCGCCGCATGCGGGTAGATGCGCATGAGCGAGCGAATCGCCTCGGTCGCGCCCTCAAAGTCAAAGGAGCGGTAGCGGATGGACAGCTCGGCAAGAAGGCTCCACGCATCGGGCGTATGGCCGCCGAGATGGGTGTTCGCCGGGTCGATGAGCTGCTGGTAGGCGGTGGCGTGCCGAGAGCGCCATTGCGCGAGCTCCTCCGGCGCCACCTCGAGTTTGGCGAGCGCGAGCATGCCGGTGTGGCGCGCCCCCGCCAAGTCGAGCGGGTTCGCCTTGAGGCACATCTCGGCATGCGTGAGCGCCATGCGGTACTGTCCCGAAATCAGCAGGCGCGAGGCGAGCGCGGCGAGCCAGCGCTGATGCGGCCTGCGCCCCAGGTCGCGAGCGAACTCGAGCTCAAAGGGATTGGACGCGCTCTCCATGAGGCGCTGCGTGTCCTTGCCCACCTCGTCGCGATGCTCGAGCAGGTACGACACGAGCTCGTCCTCGGTTCGCGCCTGAACGGTTGCGAGCATGCGCTGGGCATCCCAGTTGGAGGCGTCGAGCTCGACCGCCTCGGTAAGGTAGCTCTCCGCCGTGCTGATGCACGCCTCGGCGTCGGCTTCGCTCGGGGCGAACGGCGCGCGGTAGTCGATGAGCTCCGCCGCCTTTGCCACCAGGTGAAACGACCGGTCGCGGTCCGTTTTGATGAGCGCGGAGGGGTCGACTTGGTATTGGTTGGCGGCCTGCTCGATATACGACGCGTCCTCGAGCGTTTGGGCGCCGTCGCGCTCCATGCTGGCAAGGATGAGCCTCAGGCAGTCCTCTTGCATTGGGTCGAACGCCATAGCCTCTCCTTCTTCGTTTGCGCGCTGAGCACGTGCACGTGGGCGTACTGCGCGCCCGCGAGAGCCGCGGGCGGGCGCATGTCTATCGCGTTAGTTTAGCGGTTTCTCACAGGCGCGTTCGGGTTCCGTGAGGACTCGGCGCATGGAGGTTTTTGGCGTGGCTCTTCGGAGGTGCTGGCGCGCGGGGGGCGCTGGGGCGTAGGGTGCCGGCGTGTGGGGGCGCTGGGGCGCGGTGTGGCCCGCGTTTGCTAATGCAGGCGCGACGCGTCCGCCTCGTTTGCCACGACCTCAACAACGAGCTGGTGGGGCAGGCATACGATCTGCTCTCCCGCGCCCGAGATCGCGGCATGCTCGACGCAAGTCTGGTTGCCGCAGTTCGACTCGATCACCTGAACGGAGCCGTTGTGGATGCGCACGCGGTTCTTACCTTGCTCCGCGTCGCGCCCGGCGCCCGTGCCGGGCGTGCGGACTAAAAACTCCGCGTCGGCGCCAAGTGGATCGCATCGGTAAAAGCCGTCGGAGCTCTGGGTGACCACGAGCATACCGTTCGCCGAAGAATTCACTCCGTTGGCGGAGTTGTAAACATACCAAAACGCACCCGCGGCGCATGCGAGCAAAAGCGCAGCACCAAGGAGAATATCGCCTTTTTTAAGGCAGATTTTCATGCAGCATCTCCTTTGGGAACGTGGGATTTATTGGGGCATATATGCAATTTCACCCGTTTTGCCGAGTAAAACGGCCCGTGCGTTGAGCAGTAAGATACACCCATCTGTGAACGGCGGTCTTGCGCGCGCCCGCGCGCTCGGCGGCCTTCACGAAAAGAGCCGTGCGCGCAACGTACGACCATCGGTTCCCTTGGCAGGGCGCAGACTCGGCGCACTGCCCGAATGCGGGGTAAGCCCGCAAATTGGAGGTATGTAATGGGACGTTTTACCAACCCTCGCGACCTGTACTTCGGTGAGGGCGCACGCCACGAGGTCAAGAACCTGCACGGCGAGCGCGCCATGATCGTCACCGGCGGCGGCTCCATGCGCCGCGGCGGCTTTTTGCAGGACGTCGAGGCCGACCTCAAGGAGGCCGGTTTCGAGGTTGAGATCTTCGAGGGCGTCGAGTCCGACCCGTCCGTCGAGACGGTCATGAAGGGCGCCAAGGCCATGGAGGCCTTCCAGCCCGACTGGATCATCGGCATCGGCGGCGGCTCCCCGATCGACGCCGCCAAGGCCATGTGGCTGTTCTACGAGTATCCGGAGGAGACCTTCGAGCAGGCCGTCGTGCCGTTCAGCTTCCCGGAGCTCCGCACCAAGGCCAAGTTCTGCGCCATCGCCTCCACCTCCGGCACCGCCACCGAGGTCACCGCGTTCTCCGTCATCACCGACTACGAGAAGGGCATCAAGTACCCGCTGGCCGACTTCAACATCACCCCTGACGTCGCCATCGTCGACCCCGAGCTCACCTACACCATGCCTGCCAAGCTCTGCGCCCACACCGGCATGGACGCGCTGACCCACGCCATCGAGGCCTACGTCTCCACCGCGGGATCCATGTACACCGACGGCAACGCCCTGCACGCCATCCGCGAGATCGTCGAGTGGCTGCCCAAGTCTTACGCGGGCGACCATGAGGCCCGCCAGCACATGCACGACGCCCAGTGCATCGCCGGCATCGCCTTCTCCTCCGGCCTGCTCGGCATCGTCCACTCCATGGCCCACAAGACCGGCGCCGCCTTCACGGGCGACCACATCATCCACGGCTGCGCCAACGCCATGTACCTGGGCAAGGTCATCCAGTTCAACGCCAAGGACGCCCGCGCCAAGAGCCGCTACGCCTTCATCGCCAAGGACGTGCTGCACCTCGCCGGCGAGTCCGAGGACGAGCTGGTCGAGGCCCTCGTTCAGAAGATCCGCGACCTCAACGACGCGCTGGACATCCCGCAGGGCATCAAGAACTACGGCCAGTACGGCGTGAAGGCCGATGAGTCCATCATCGACTACGAGGAGTTCGAGGCCAAGAAGGCCGACGTGGCCGCCAACGCCATCCTTGACGCCTGCACCGGCTCCAACCCCCGCACGCCCTCCCAGGAGGAGATGGAGCAGCTGCTCGAGTGCGTGTACAACGACACCCCGGTGACGTTCTAATCGCCACGCGCATACGTACGCGAACGCCCCTCGGTTCCTTCGAGCCGAGGGGCGTTTTTTGTGGCCGGGGGCCCGGCGGTCTTTGTTGGTAAGGCGCGTCGATGCTTGCAGAGCTGCACGTGCTGTGTGCGGAGCGTACCGAGGCGCGCATGTGAAGCGCGGCGCGGGATGGGCCTTCCCGCGCCGTGCCAGATAGCGAGCTACTGTGCGAGGGCCTGGGCGCCAAGTGCCAGGCAGCCCATGATGCCCTGTTTGCCTTCGAGGCTGTTGTTCACAATGTAGCTATCGATATCCTCAAGCTCGGGAGTGACCAGATAGCCGTTGAGGAGCTCGGCCGCCTTTTTGCGGGCGAGGGCGACAACGGGTGTGTGATCGGCCACGCCGCCGCCGATGACGATGCGCTGCGGGGCATAGCACAGGATGTAGGTCATGAGCGCCTGGGCGAGGTAGCCGGCGAGCAGGTCCATAGCGGCGGGGTCTTCGGCGAGCTCGCTGGCGCGTTTGCCGCCCCAGCGCTTCTTGACGGCGGGGCCGGCGATGAGGCCCTCAAGGCAGTTGCTGTGATACGGGCAGGCGGAGTCGTCGCCGATGGTGTCGGCAGGGTCGCGCACCACGAGGATGTGCCCGGCCTCGGGGTGCAGCATGCCGTGGATGAGCTGGCCGCCCACCATGACGCCGGCGCCCACACCGGTTCCGATGGTCAGGTACACCACGTTGTCGAGCCCCTGCGCGCAGCCGAAGGCGTGCTCGCCCAGGCAGGCGACGTTGACGTCGGTGTCGTACCCGCACGGGACGTTGAGCTCGTTTTGAAGCGAGCCGAGCATGTCGAAGAAGCGCCATGCCGTTTTGGGCGTCTCGAGAATATGGCCGTAGTGGGGCGAGGAGGGGTTGACGGCCGTGGGGCCGAACGCACCGATGCCGAGCGCGGCGATGCTGCGCTGCTTGAACCAATCGACGACGAGCGCCATGGTCTCCTCAGGCGTTGTGGTGGGGAATTCGGCCGTCTCAACGATGGTGCCATCGGCGTAACCGGTGGCGCACACCATCTTGGTCCCGCCAGCCTCAAGTGCTCCGAGCAGTTGCTTTTCCATACCTGACCTCCTAAGTTAGTGCGCTGTGCGCAGGCTGCGCATCATGGGCTGATTATAAAACGCTCTGTCTGATGCGGCTGTTTTTCTTGCGTTTGGAAAAGGCGAATGTACTTTGCGGCTTTTTGTCCCATGCACGCAAAAGCCTGTTATACTCTCAACCCATGGGCGATTGGCGCAACGGTTAGCGCAGGTGCTTTACACGCACAAGGCTGGGGGTTCGAATCCCTCATCGCCCACCCGTGATCGCAGACGCGAGGGCTCCGGCGCCCTCGCGTTTTTGTTTGCCGCCCGCGCGGATTCGAACCCCGCTCGGGGTGCGGGCGAAAAACGAGACCTCTGGTCAAATTGCCCCCTGACTGGGTCATCGTCACGCGTCGCGAGTCAATCTGCGGGGGCTCCCGGTGACAAAATTCGGATGGATTGGTCAAATCGCCCCGCGACTGGGCCTTTTGGGAAAACAGAACGGCTGCAATGCGCCTCAAATCGACCCCTCGGTGACCCAGTCACGGGGCGATTTGACCAGCAGACTGATATTTTATGCGGATGAAGGTGAGAGCCTCGGCTTCGAATCGCCCAGTTGCGGGGTGATTTGACCAGCGGGCCCATCCTGCGCCGCGATCGGGCTACGCGATGGTCACCTGGGAACAATTTCAGGCTGAATTCGGCAACCCGGGCGCAGCTCTGAACGGGCAAACTGCGTTCAGCAGCGAATTCAACAGCAGCAGAGTCGCTGGTCCAGAAACCGGCTCTGATCACGCAGCTCACACCGCTACCATGACCCCCGTTGAGCCAGCGCCGCCTACAGAAATTCTCTGTGTCCAGTGCTCGCTGCTTATGCCCTGGACCTTTTGTTTATGATGGTGGGGACGAATCATCGCCGTGAGAAAGGCTGCCATGAGCGACTTCGACCTCTCGAACTATCCTGTTTTGCCAAGTGAGCCCGCAGGCGATCTGCGCGAAAAGCTCGCAGGCGTGAAGTACGTCTTCACCGACCTGGACGCCACTATGTTGGCCCCCGGCTCGTGCGCCCTCTCCGACAACAACGGCAACCCGAGCACCGCGCTTGTGGACGCCATCGTGGCCCTCAAGCGCGCCGGCATCGAGATCATCCCGTGCTCCGGCCGCGCCCGCGTGATGATGCACGAGGACTCGCGCATCCTGGGCTTCAACTCCTATATCGGCGAAATGGGCGGCCTGCTCATGCTCGATCTCAAGGCGAATGAGTGGGAGTACTTCACGGGCGACATGCCCTATGACCCCGCCTGCGGCCTCACCCCGCACCAGGTAATCGAGAACGCCGGCGTGTGCCAGGGCATCATCGACCGCTGGCCCGGGCGTATCGAGTACCACAACGACATGGCAAACGGCATCAAGTACCGTGAGGTCACCGTGGGTATGCGCGGCGAGGTGCCGGACGCCGAGGCGCAGGCCATGATCGACGAAGCCGGCCTGGGCCTCGTGTGGGGCAACAACGGCTACCTTACCCACGTGTCCAAGCCCACCACGCTCGACCTGGGCGAGGACGGCCCCGGGCGCGCGTTCAACATCATGCCCGCGGGCCTCAATAAGGGCCGTGGCATCGAGCGCTTCTGCGAGCTGCGCGGCATCGACCGCGCGGAGACGCTCGCCATCGGCGACTCCGAGTCCGACTTCCTGGCCGCCCCGTACGTGGGCACCTTCGTGTGCGTGGAAAACGCCCTCAAGGACCCCGCCACGCCCACGCTCATCGCCGAGAACAGCAACGTCTACATCACGCGCGGCAAGGTTGTCGAGGGCTGGGTCTACATGGCGAACGCCCTGCTCGCGGCACGCGCGTAAGGTGATGTGAGGGGGGATCGGTATGCTCGACAGCGAACGTCCCATTGGCGTGTTCGACTCCGGTTTAGGCGGGCTCACGGTTGCGCGCTGCATTGCCACTACGCTGCCGCACGAGTCTATCTACTACGTGGGCGACACCAAGCGCTGCCCGTACGGCGTGCGCTCCGAGGACGAGGTCCGCTCCTTTGTGCTGCAGGCGGGCAATTGGCTTGCCGCGCACGACGTGAAGATCATGATCATCGCCTGCAACACGGCAACCGCCGCCGGCCTGCGCATCGCTCAGCAGATGCTGCCCGTGCCGGTCATCGGCGTGATCGCGCCCGGAGCCCGCGCCGCCATCAACTCCACACGCACGCGCAAGGTCGGCGTGCTCGCCACGCCGCTCACGGTGCGCACGGGGGCGTACACCCGGGCCATTCAGGACTTGGACGCGGGCGTGAACGTGTACGGGTGCCCCGCTCCGAGCTTCGTCGAGATCGTCGAGCGCGAGCTGGCAACCGGTGCGCACCTGCAGGAGCGCTGGCTGCAAAACGGCGACGTGTTCGACACGCCCGAGAACCGTATGGAGGTCGAGCGAACCCTCATGCCGCTGATTTCCGGCGGGGCGCAGGTCGATACGGTGGTGCTGGGCTGCACGCATTTCCCCCTGCTCGCGGGGCCAATCCGCCATACGCTGGGGCCGGATGTCCGCGTGGTGTCCTCTGCCGAGGAAACGACGCGCGAACTGCACGATATCCTCAGCCGTCGCAACCAGCTCGCGCCGGCGTCCGCGCGCGCCGAGCATCGCTTTGCCACGACGTCGGATAATATCGCCGAGTTTGCCGCGGCGGGTAGCTTCATCTTCGGCCAGCCGCTCAAGAGCATCGAGCACATCTCGCTGGATGAGCTCAATCAGCCGAGAAAGCCCTGCTTCGGCGCTTGATGCGAGAATGAGGGGCGGGCCTCTTGCAAGGGGTGGGCTTTTCGCAAGGGATGAGCCTCAAGCAAGGGATGAGCCTCTTGCACTTTGGCTTTCTCAGGCGCCGCGCCCGGGTGTCGCGCCCGGGCGCGAACGCGAAGGCTCTCGCCCGTCGGCACGCCGGGCTTCTGCGGTTAAGCCGCGCCCGCACGCCGTCCGCCACGCCGCGCGGAACCCCCCGAACTCTGCTCATCTTTAGAAGAATGAATCGAAAGGATTGCTATGGAACACATGATGGTGAATCGCGAGAACGGCCGCGCGGCGGATGCGATGCGCCCCGTTAGCCTCACGCGCGACGTGATGAAGAACGCCCTGGGCTCCTGCCTGGTTGAGTTCGGCGACACCCGCGTGCTGTGCGCCGCGACCATCGAGGAGGGCGTGCCAGGGTGGCGCAAGGCGAGCCGCGCCGGCTGGGTTACGGCGGAGTACGCCATGCTGCCGGCGTCCACGAACCGCCGCACCCGTCGCGAGACCGGTAACCGCAAGGGTCGCTCCATGGAGATCGAGCGCCTGATCGGCCGCAGCCTGCGCACGGTGGTGAACATGAAGGCGCTGGGCGAGTGCACGGTCACGGTCGACTGCGACGTGCTTCAGGCGGACGGCGGCACGCGCACTGCGAGCGTCACTGGCGCGTGGGTGGCCCTGCACGACGCCCTCATGGCGTGGGTCGAGGCGGGCAAGATCTCCCGCCTGCCGCTCACCGGCCAGGTCGCCGCCGTGTCCATGGGCCTCGTCGACGGCTGCGAGCTGCTCGACCTCGACTACTCCGAGGACAGCCATGCCGAGGTCGATATGAACCTGGTGGCAACCGACGCGGGCGAGATCATCGAGGTGCAGGGCACGGGCGAGCAAACGCCGTTCGACCGCGCGCGCCTCAATCGCCTGCTCGATTTGGGCGAGTTGGGCATCAAGCAGCTTATCGAGCTGCAAAACGAGGTGACGAACTTCCGGGACTAAGGGTTCGTCGGGCCGCGAAGGGTGGTGCACAACGCGCCGCTCCTCCGCGACGGCCCTGCGTACCGGCTGCAATCCGGTTCGCCAGGCCAAAACTCGGTGCGCCAACCGAAGTTCGGTGCGCCTGGCCAAACCCGGTGCACCCTGCTGAAACTCGGTGCACTTTTGAACCATCTTTCAGCCTTCATATGGTCGAAAAGCGCTCCGAGTTTTACGCGCGAGTCGCGCCCGAGTTTCTCACGCGAGTTGCGTTCGAGTTTCACACGCGCACCGCACCGGCTTCCAACGCGCCCGTGCAAGGGGAGCGAGCCCCTTTCGAATAGGCTTTCCAATACGCAGAAAGGACGATGCCGCATATGGCACTGGAGAAGATCGACGTCAGCGCGCTCGACCGCGAGCGCACCATCGTGGTGGCGACGGGCAACATGCACAAACTCGTCGAGATCGAGGCAATCCTCGGCAAAGCACTGCCGGGGGTCCGTTTTGTGGCGCTGGGCCAACTCGGAGACTTTGAGGACCCCGAGGAGACCGGCACCACGTTCGTGGAGAACGCCATCATCAAGGCTGAGGCCGCGGTTGCCGCCACGGGCTTCTCCGCCATCGCCGACGACTCCGGGTTGGTGGTCGACGCGCTGGGTGGCGAGCCCGGCGTGTACTCCGCGCGCTACGCCGGCGTTCACGGCGACGACGCGGCCAACAACGCCAAGCTCCTCGACAAGCTGGACGGCACGCCCGATGCCCAGCGCACGGCTCGCTTCATGAGCGTCATCGCGCTGATCCGCGCCAACGGCGAGGTCCTGACGGGCACGGGTGCGTGCGAGGGAAGTATCGCGCACGTGGCCCGCGGCGAGCACGGGTTCGGCTACGACCCGCTGTTCCTCCCCCTCGACACGCCGGGCAAGACCATGGCGGAGCTCACGCCCGAGGAGAAGAACGCCATCAGCCACCGCTACCATGCGCTCATGGACCTTTCCGCCCAGCTCGCCCCCGAAGGCGCGAGCGGCGCCGAGGAGTAGGCATGCGCGCCGTTGTGCAGCGCGTTGAGCGCGCGTCGGTTTCCATTGAAGGCGAGCTGGTCGGCAGCATCGGCCGCGGCTATCTCATCCTGCTCGGCGTGGGGCAGGAGGATACGACCGCCGAGGCGGACAAGCTGTGGGGCAAGCTCAGCGTCTTGCGCATCAACGATGACGAGAATGGCAAGACGAATCTCGCCCTGGCGGACGTGGATGGCGAGGTGCTCGTGGTGTCCCAGTTCACTTTGTTCGCCAACTGCAAAAAGGGACGCCGCCCCTCCTTTACCGAGGCCGCCCCGCCGGCGCAGGCAAACGAGCTGTACGAGTACTTCGTCGAGCTCGTGCGCCGTGACGTCCCCCGCGTCGCGACGGGCAGGTTCGGCGCGAACATGCAGGTCGAGCTTGTGAACGACGGCCCCTTCACGGTCATTCTCGATACCGACGAGCTGTAGGTTTCCTGGCGGGTTCTGTGCCGTGGTCCCGCGCGGCGCACGAATCACACTCCGTCACTTTATCAACCTAAAGTACGTGCTACCATTTCCCGTACGGATGACGATACGGTACAAGGCGCGCTGTCCGGGAGGGCGGCGCGCCTTTTGCATTGCAAGGAGGCATCATGGGCAAGTTCGGTACGGCGGCGGCATTGGTGGGTGCCGCGGCGGGTATAGCGGCGGGCGCGACGGCGGTTACGTGCGCAAAGCGCGCTGCGGATTTGCGTCCGAGCGCACCGGCGGGTACGCCGCTCACGGCGGGCGGCTATCAAGCGGGCGATGCGGCCGTGGAGCGATTTCGCACGCTGCTGCGCGTGCCCACGGTTTCGCGCGACGACCCCGCGCTGATCGATCGCGCTCCCTTCGAAGCCTGGCTTCCTTGCCTGCGCGAGCAATTCCCCCGCGTGTTCGAGGCATGCGAGCTCGCGCGCTTCGATGAGTTCGGCATGCTTCTGCGCTGGCAGGGCGCGAACCCGCAGCTCGATCCGATCATCCTCATGGCCCATCATGACGTGGTCCCCGTTGAGGGGCAGGCGTGGGAGCGTGACCCCTTCGCGGCCGAAATCGTAGATGGCGAGATTTGGGGCCGCGGTACGCTCGACACCAAGAACATCCTTTCGGGCGTGCTCGAGGCTATGGAAACGCTCATGGGCGAAGGCTACGTGCCCCCGCGCGACGTCTACTTCTTCTCGTCCAATGGCGAGGAAGTCGCAGGCCCCGCGGCGGAGCTGGCCGTGGAATGGCTGCGTAAGAACAACATCCACCCCTACATGGTGATGGACGAGGGCGGCGCCGTTGCGGCCGATGCGCCCCTGGGCGTGGCCGAGCCCGTCGCCATGGTCGGCGTGTCCGAGAAGGGCCACGTGGATGTGACAGTGACGGCCCGCGCCGACGGCGGCCATGCCTCGACGCCCGCCGCCAACGACGCCCCGCGCCTGCTTGCGCGCGTGTGCGAGCATATCGCCGCGCATCCCGGCAAGCCCCAGTTCACCAACGTGCTCGAGGCCACGCTCGTGGAGCTCGCCGCCCGCAGCAAGCCGCTGTTCCGAGGCGTGTTCGGCAACCTGTGGCTCACGCGCCCGCTCGTCACCAAGGTCATGGCAGCCGAGCCCGAAATGGCCGCTATGCTGCGCACCACCTACGCACTCACGCAGCTTGAGGGCTCGCCTGCGCACAACGTGCTGCCCACGGAGGCGCGTGCGAACTTCAACATCCGCGTGGCCCCGTTCGAGACGGTTGCCGACGCCGTTGCCCGCGCCCGCGCGCTCGCGGCCCAGGCATGCGAGGCGAGCGGCGTGAGCCCCGATCACGTGAGCGTCGAGATCGACGAGAGCATCCCCTACACCGAGCCCGCTCCCGTGAGCCCCTTTGAGGACGATGCCGCCTTCGACTACCTGCACCGCTGCGTGGCGGGCGTGTACCCCGAGGCGGGTTTTGCCCCGTACGTGCAGAACTCCTGCACCGACTCGCGCGCGTTCAACGAGATCTGCGAGCGCGTGTACCGCTTTGGCGGCTTCATCTACTCCGCCGAGGCGCGCGGCCTTTTGCACACGGCCAACGAGCGCATCGGGGTCGATGTGTACAAGCGCGGCGTGGAGTTCTACGTCGCGTTCCTGCGCAACCTGTCCGAGCTCAAGTAGGGGAGAAGCCATGAGTGAGAAGGCCGGTAAGACCGGAGCGGCGCCTAAGCCAGCGACCCGCGTGAAGCTCGACTACAAGCATGTTGCCCTCGCATCCCTGCCGTTCATGGGCATGATCAGCTTTTGGCAGGTGTTCGACGGCATCGTGCCCAAGATGCTCACGGGCACCTTCGGGTTGGACAACATGACCACCGGCGCGGTCATGGCCATCGACAACGTGTTCGGCCTGCTGCTCCTGCCGCTGTTCGGCATCCTGTCCGACCGCTGCGCGAGCCGCATGGGTCGACGCACGCCGTTCATCCTGGTGGGCTCGGTCATCGCCACGTTCGCCGTGCCCATGATCGCCGCGGCGAACGGCATGGAGAGCCTGCCGCTGCTTATCGCGGCGATCCTGCTCACGCTGTTCGCCATCTGCATGTACCGCACCATGACCGTGGCCATTCTGTGCGACATCACCCCGCGCCCCCTGCGCACGAAGGCCGACTCCATCCAAAAGATGGTGGGCTACGCCGGCACGGGCGTCATGCTCGTGGCGATCGCGGTGATGGTGCCCGAAGGCGACCGCCCGGATTACCTGCCCCTGTTCTTGCTGCAGGCGGCGTTCATCCTCGTCTCGGCCCTCGTGTACGCCTGGCGCGTGCGCGAGCCCCTGCTCGTGGAGAAGATGCGCCGGGACAGCTTGGCCATGGGCATCGAGGAGTCGCAGATCAACGTGGACGACTCGCCCAAAGCGGGCGGCCGCGCCAAGATCACCGATCGCGCGGTGCTGTTCTCGGTGGCCATGCTCCTTGCCGCCACGTTCTTCTACTACATGAGCTACAACGCCATGACTACGAATATCTCGCGCTACGCCGACATGTTCTACAACATGGAGGGCGGCTCGTACGCCATCATCAACATCGTGACCATTCTGGGAGCGCTGGCGGGTTACGTGCCCATCGCGAACATCTCGCTTAAGGTGGGGCGCAAGAAGGTCGCGGTCGCCTCGGCGCTCGTGATGGCTGCGGCGCCTGCGGTCCTGTGGCTGGTCCCGGGCTTCTCGCCCGTGTTCTACCTGGTGTTTTTGGTGCTCGGCGTGGCGCTCGGCGGCGTGGACATGTGCGTGTACACGATGCTGCTCGAGGTGGTGGACGCCAACAGCGTGGGCCGCTATTCCGGCTATTACTACACGGTGTCGATGGCGGCACAGGTGGCGACGCCCATTTTGTCGGGCATGGTGATGGACGCGGCGCCCGGCATGCTGTTCGCCTATATCGCGCTCATGGGCGTTTTGCTGTTGGCATCGATTGCCCTCGCGCGCCACGGCGACACGGTCCTCATCGATGAGGTCGAGCGCCGCGAGGCCGAATACGCCGCACAATAGCGGTCCGGCCACTTCGCACAACTCAGCGCACGGGAAGGCGCGGCAGCCCGTCGGTTGCCGCGCCTTCCCTGTCCTTGCTATACTCTAATGCGTATGTCTATTCTGGGGCGCATTCTATCGCGCGTCCATATTTGGAGGCAAGAGCATGGAAGAGATGCAAGTCAACCACGTTGCCGAGATTCAGGAAAAGCTGGGCGAGATGGTGGGGGACCGCGTTAAGGTCAAGGCGAATATGGGCCGCACGCGCGTGATCGAGCGCCTCGGCATCATCAAGAACGTGCACCCCGCCGTGTTCATCGTCGAGGTTGACGAGCGCCGCGGCCGCAAGTCGCGCCAGTCGTACCAGTACGTCGACGTGCTCACCGGCACCGTAGAGCTGTTCGACCCCGAGACCGGCGAGCACATTTTCACGCCCTTGGGAAACCAGCTCGAGGAGCACTAAATGCCAACGCTCAACCGCGCGTTCGATCCGTATCGCGCGACGGCTGCGCCCCGCTCTCAGGAAAGCGGCACGCGCATGGGCAACTTCCTGCTCATAACGGCGCCCGCCAAAATCAACCTCTACCTGGGCGTTCATGCCCAAACGGACGAGTGCGGCTACCACCGCGTCGACTCAGTTATGACGACACTCGACCTGGCCGACACCATCGCGCTCGCCCCGTCCGACTGCCTCAAGGTCAAAACGGTGCCCGAGGCGGATTTTCCGCAGGAGAGCAACACGGCCTACAAGGCGGCAGTCGCCATGGGGAAGGCCTTTGGCAGGGAGCCGAATTTCGCGATCCTGATCGACAAGCACATCCCCATTCGCGCCGGCCTGGGCGGTCCGTCCACGGACGCGGCGGCAACGATCATGGGCATCTGCAAGTATTGGGACATCGACCCGCAAGACGAGCGCATTGACGCCGTTGCGCGCTCCATCGGATCGGACGTACCGTTCTTCCTGTACGGGCCGCCCGCCTATCTCGACGGTCGCGGCGACACCATGCGCGAGCTCTTCCGCCCGCTCACGGGAACGTCGGTAGTGCTGGTGAAGCCCATGACCGGCGGCGTGTCCACCGTTGAGGCATATCGCCGCTTTGACGAGAACCCGGTGGCGCCCGCGCCGCTCGAGCCCATGCTCCAGGCGCTGCGCGACCACGACGAGCAGGCGGTGTTCGCCTCCGTGTCGAACAACCTCGCGCCCGTCGCCTGCGAGCTTTTGCCCCAGATCGGCGAGATTCGCGCCTGGCTCGAGGGTCAAGAAGACGTGCGGGCGGTGGATGTATGCGGCTCGGGCGCGACGGTTTTTGCGGTGTGCAACACGCATATGGCGGCGGAGCGCATCGGGATTGCGGCCATGAATGAGCACGGATGGTGGGCTCAAGCAGCGAAAATGGAAAAATCTGGACCAATTATCGTTGTGGGCTAGCATTCCGTAAAAATCTTTGGTACTATAACCGAGCTAACGGGTTGTGGCTCAGCTTGGTAGAGCACCGCGTTCGGGACGCGGGGGTCGCTGGTTCAAATCCAGTCAACCCGACCATAGCATCTGATGAGGGTCGCCTTTGGGCGGCCCTTTTTCGTCTACCGTTGCCGGATCCCCTGCGGCCTCGGTGACCGTTTACCGACTGTTTACACGTTCTGCACGAAAGTGCGTGTAGAATAGGCGAATGTTGTGCAGAGCCGTAGGGCGGGTTATACTCATTCGAGCTGTAACGAGCGCGGTGTGTATACACGCCGTACGCGCCAAGCGGATGTTTTCGGGAGGAAATGTATGTTCCCTAAAGGTTTTGAGTGGGTTGTCATCCTCATTGTCGTCCTGCTGATCTTCGGTCCCAAGAACCTGCCAAAGCTCGGCAAGTCCCTGGGCAAGACCGTCAAGAACATTCGCGAGGGCATGTCCGGCTCCGAGGACGAGGCAACGCCGGAGCAGGCGGAGGTCATCGAGGAAGAGGACGACGAGGTCGCCCAGCTCGAGGCTCAGCTTGCCGAGGCCAAGGCCAAGAAGGAAGCTGCCGCCAAGGACGCCGAGTAACCCGCTCGTATCAGGGGTTGATCGCGGCCGGTTGACCCGTTCGGGCCATCCGGTCGCTTTTGCTGTTAGTTCGACACGCGCGTAGAGGAGATCGACGCATGGATGCAAGCCAGATTGTACTGACTGCCGAGGGCCGCAAGAAGCTCGAGGAGGAGCTCGCGTATCTCGAGGGCGAGAAGAGCCGCGAGATTGTTGAGCACATCAAAGAGGCCCGCGCATTCGGCGACCTCTCCGAGAACGCCGAGTACGACGCCGCCAAGGAGGACCAGGCCCGCAACGCCGCCCGTATCGCCGAGATCCGCGCGACGCTCGCCAACGCCCAGGACGCCGTCGCCGGCTCCAGCGCCATCGTCTCCATCGGCAGCACGGTGACCCTCATCGACGGTGAGGGCGAGGCTTCCGACTTCACCATCGTCGGTACCACCGAGACCAACGTGCTCGAGCACAAGATCTCCAACGAGTCCCCGGTCGGCCGTGCCATCATCGGTCACGCCGAGGGCGAGAGCGTCGAGGTCGTCCTGCCCAACGGCAGCAAGCGCCTGTACACCATCGCCAAGATTTCGCGCTAGGGTCGCATCCGATCCTAGCGCTCCTCCGCTCCTCGGTGCCGCATGGCGCTGAGGGGCGGTTTTCGTTTATACGCCGTATGCGTCTGCCTGACGCGACTTTGAGAGGAGCTTTCCCAATGGCCGAGAACACCGCCGCCGAAGCCGCAAGCACCCTGAATGACGAGCGCGCCCGTCGCCTCGCCGACCGTGCCGCCCTGTACGAGGCGGGCCAGAACCCGTACCCCGAGCACTCTAGCGTGACCGATCACGCCGCCGACCTGCTCGTGCGCTACGAGGGCCTTGCCAACGAGGAGTCTGCCGAAGAGACCGTGACTGTGGGCGGCCGCGTGGTGGCCAAGCGCGGCCAGGGCAAGATCATGTTCCTGGTCCTGCGCGACCCGTCCGCCGACATCCAGCTGTTCTGCCGCGTGAACGACGTGGAGGAGGATTCCTGGGCCACGCTCAAGAAGCTCGACCTCGGCGACATCATCCAGGCTTCCGGCGTCGTCACCCGCACCAAGCGCGGTGAGCTGTCTGTGGCCCCCCGCCAGATCAAGCTGCTCTCCAAGGCCGTCCGCCCGCTGCCCGAGAAGTTCCACGGCCTCTCCGATAAGGAGACCCGCTACCGCCAGCGCTACGTTGACCTGATCGTGAACGAGGACGTGCGCGAGACGTTCCGCAAGCGCTCCGCGATCATCTCCACCTTCCGCCGCTTTATGGAAGACGACGGCTACATGGAGGTCGAGACCCCCATCCTGCAGTCCATCCAGGGCGGCGCCACGGCCAAGCCGTTCATCACGCACTTCAACGCGCTGAACCAGGAGAATTACCTGCGCATCGCCACTGAGCTGCACCTCAAGCGCCTGCTCGTCGGCGGCTATGAGCGCGTCTTCGAGATCGGCCGCATCTTCCGCAACGAGGGCATGGACCTCACGCACAACCCCGAGTTCACCACCATGGAGGCCTACCGTGCCTACTCCGACCTCGAGGGCATGAAGGAGCTGGCCGAGGGCGTTATCAAGGCCGCCGCGCGCGCCGTGGGCCTCGAGGGCGCCATCGAGTACCAGGGCCAGCAGATCGACCTGTTCTCCCCGTGGGCGAGCCGTTCCATGACCGAGATCGTCTCCGACGTGCTCGGCCGCGAGGTCACGCTCGACACGCCCGTCGAGGAGCTGTTCGCCGCATGCGCCGAGCGCGGCATCGAGACCAAGCCTGAGTGGACCGCCGGCAAGCTCATCGCCGAGATCTACGACGAGCTGGGCGAGGACACCATCGTGAACCCCACGTTCGTGTGCGATTACCCGGTTGAGGTCTCCCCGCTGGCCAAGCGCAACGAGGAGGACCCGCGCCTCACGCACCGCTTCGAGCTGGTTATTGCCGGCCACGAGTACGCCAACGCGTTCTCCGAGCTCAACGACCCCGTGGATCAGGCTGAGCGCTTTGCCGCCCAGATGGCCGAGAAGGCCGGTGGCGACGATGAGGCCATGGAGTACGACGAGGATTACGTGCGCGCGCTCGAGTACGGCATGCCTCCCGCGGGCGGCATCGGCATCGGCATCGACCGCGTGGTCATGCTGCTCACCAACTCCACGTCCATCCGCGACGTGCTGCTGTTCCCGCACATGAAGCCCGAGAAGGGCTCCAAGTCCGGTGCGGCGGCCGCGCGTGCTGCCGAGGCCGGCGCCGCCGCGAGTCCGTTCCTCGTGTCTGCCAAGCCCACGATCGACTACTCCAAGGTCGTCGTTGAGCCGTTGTTCGAGGACTTCGTCGACTTCGACACGTTCGCCAAGAGCGACTTCCGCGCCGTCAAGGTCAAGGACTGCGTCGCCGTTCCCAAGTCCAAGAAGCTTCTGAGCTTCACGCTCGACGACGGCAGCAGCACCGACCGCGTGATCCTTTCCGGTATTCACGACTACTACGAGCCGGAGGACCTGGTGGGCAAGACGCTGATCGCCATCACCAACCTGCCCCCGCGCAAGATGATGGGCATCCCGAGCTGCGGCATGATCATCTCCGCCGTTCATGCCGAGGACGTGGCCGAGGGCGAGGAACCCGTCGAGCGCCTGAACGTGCTGATTGTGGATGACAGCATCCCCGCCGGCGCCAAACTCTACTAGGCTTTCTCAAGCACCCGACCTTGCCGTTCAAGCGGGGGTGCGCCACCCTTAGGTGTGCGCACCCCCGCTTTCGCGTCAATCTCGGGCACCTGAGAAACCCTAGGAATCCACACCTGCTTCTCGCTGTCGTGGGCTTAACCTACAGGGGCATATCGTAGGAAGGGGGCATGGTGCCCTCCTTTTTCACCCGAATCCGGGGCACCTGGGAACCTTTAGTCCCCGGTGCCCCGGTTTTTGCAAGGCGCGCTACGTTGCGGTGATCCTTATCGTGGTCGATATCTCGCCTTTTTCCTCGAATCGGTTATCATGGTGCGCCATTGGGTAAACGTTTTTAGATAGCACGAATTCGAGCATAGTCGAGGTAGACGCATGTTGGATCGATTTACTGACCGCGCGCGCAAGGTCATGTCCATTGCAAAGGAGGAGGCGAAGGCCCTCAATACGCTGCAAGTTGGCACGGAGCACATGCTGCTCGCGCTCGCCAAGGAGCAGGAGGGCGTCGCCTCCGAGGCGCTGCGCTCGCTTGATATTTCTTACGAGGACATCCTCGAGCAGTTGCAGGCGGCCCGCACGCCCGCCGAGGAGCGGGAGAGCGTCGACGACGCCAAGCTCGCGTTCACCCCGCGGGTTATCTCCGTTATGGAAAAGTCCTTCCGTATCGCGCGCGACAACGGCCAAACGTACGTCTCGACCGAGCATTTGCTGCTCGCCATCGTGGGCGAGGGCAACGGCATGGCGGTGGATATCCTTCGCCGCCTGGGCGTGTCCGCCGCGAGCGTGCGCGGCGCCGTTGAGAAGCTCACGGCAAAAGACCAGAGCGCCAACCGTCCCCTCGCCGGGGCGAGCGCGGGTGCCCCGGGCGCTGGGCTTCCCTTCTTTGGCGGGGCGACCGCGCAGGGCCAGCAGCCGGGCAAGGGCGAATCCATGCTGAGCCAGTTTGGCACCAACCTCACCGAGAAGGCGCGCGCGGGTAAGCTCGACCCGGTTATCGGCCGTGATAGGGAGATCTCCCGTATGATGGAGATCCTCTCGCGCCGTACCAAGAACAACCCGCTTATCCTGGGCGATCCGGGCGTTGGCAAGACCGCCATCGTGGAGGGCCTGGCGCAGGAGATCGCCGCGGGCAACGTGCCCGAGAACCTCATGGGCCAAAACATCTGGACGCTCGACCTGCCCGGTCTCGTGGCGGGCGCCAAGTACCGCGGTGAGTTCGAGGAGCGCCTCAAGCGCGTGATCGCCGAGGCCACCGAGGCGGACGACATCATCCTGTTCATCGACGAGATGCACACGCTCATTGGCGCCGGCTCGGCTGAAGGCTCCATCGACGCGAGTTCCATGCTCAAACCGGTCCTCGCGCGCGGCGCCTTCCAGATCATCGGCGCCACCACGGCGGAGGAGTTCCGCAAGTATCTCGCAAAGGACCCGGCGTTCGAGCGCCGCTTCCAGGCGATCGATATCGACGAGCCGAGCGTCGAGGACACGGTGGCGATCCTCGCCAAGCTCGCCCCCAAGTACGAAGAGCACCACCATGTGCGCTATACCACCGCGGCCCTGGAGGCGGCGGCGAGCCTTTCGGCTCGTTATATCCAGGACCGATTCCTGCCCGACAAGGCGATCGACCTCATGGACGAGGCGGGTGCCCGCGCGTGCATCGCCCGCAACAAGGCCCCGGAGGCCGTGCGCGAAGCTGAGCGCAGCGCCGCCGAGCTCAAGGCCGGCATGGACGAGGCGACTGCCGCGGACGACATGAACAAGGCCGCCGAGCTTAAACAGCAGCTGCAGGCCGCGCAAATAACGCTTGGCGAGGCGCGCGCCGCCTGGAACGCCGAGCTCGACGCCAACCCGGTGGTCATCGACGTCCCCCAGATCGCCGACATCGTGTCGGTGACCTCGGGCGTGCCCGTCTCCTCCCTCACCGAGGATGAGAGCCGCCGCCTGCTCGCGTGCGAGAGCGTGCTCAAGACGCGCATCATCGGCCAGGACGAGGCCGTGTCCGCCGTCGCCAAGGCGATCCGTCGCAGCCGCTCGCCCCTCAAGGACCCCCGCCGCCCGGGCGGTTCGTTCATCTTCCTGGGTCCCACGGGCACGGGCAAAACGGAGCTCGCCAAGACGCTCGCCGAGTACCTGTTCGGCAGCAAGGACGCGCTCATCAGCTTCGACATGTCCGAGTTCGGCAGCCAGTACGAAGTGTCCAAGCTCATCGGCTCGCCCCCAGGCTATGTGGGTCATGAGGAGGGCGGCCAGCTCACCAAGGCCGTGCGCCGCAACCCGTATTCCGTGGTGCTGTTCGACGAGATCGAGAAGGCGCATCCCGACATCTTCAATATCCTGCTGCAGGTGCTGGAGGAGGGCCGCCTGACCGACAGCCAGGGCAAGACTGTGGACTTCCGCAACACCGTGGTCATCATGACCAGCAACGTGGGCGCGCGCGAGATCGCCACGGATACGAGCGTGGGCTTTGGCACCACCGGCGAGGGCGGCCTTTCCGCCGCCGAGGTCAAGAGCCGCGCGATGGGCGAGCTCAAGCGCCTGTTCCGCCCCGAGTTCATCAACCGCGTGGACGACATCGTGGTGTTCCAAAAGCTCGCTGGCGAGAACCTCAAGCGCATCGCCGATCTGCTTGTGGACGACCTGCGCCAGCGCCTGATCGCCAACGGCATGAACATCGTGCTGACCGACGAGGCGCTTGAGAAGGTCGTGCGCGAGGGCGCCGATCTTTCGAACGGCGCCCGTCCACTGCGTCGCGCCATCCAAAAGCTCATCGAGGACCCGCTGTCCGAGGAGCTGCTCGCAGGCGAGTGGAGTGCGGGCGACACGGTGCTTTGCGACGTTGCCGACGACGCGTTCGTGTTCAGCCACACGGCGGGCGAGATTCCCGCACCCCGTGCCCATGGCGAGCTGGGCGCCGGCTTCGATGCTCCCGCGCCCCGTCGAGCGATCGCCGCGCCGCGCACGACCAGCGGCTCAGGCAACCTCACCAGTGTTGGCGCGGGAGCGAACTAGACTCAAAGCCCCGCGCTTGCGATTGACCGAAACAGCCTCCCGGCCTCGGGTTGCATCTGCATCCGAGGCCAGGAGGTTTTCGCGCCGTAGCTTTTCTGCAATTCTTCGGCAGCCCCCTCAATTCATGCGACAATAGAAGAAGCGTATGAAGGGGAGGTCCGCCCATGGAAGAGAAGAGCACCGAAGACCGCATGAAGGATGCCGTTCGCCTGACTGCCCCCGGGCAGCCCCTGCGCACGGCGCTCGACATGATTATCGCCGGGCATATCGGCGCCCTCATCTGCGTGGGCGACACCGATGCCGTGCTCGCTTCCGGCAACGATGGCTTTCCCCTGAACATCTCCTTTACGAGCAACCGCCTCTTTGAGCTGTCCAAGATGGACGGCGCGATCGTGATTGACGGCGGGCTCAACAAGATCCTGCGCGCCAACTTCCACCTGAACCCCGACCCGTCGCTTGCCACGAGCGAGACGGGCATGCGCCATCGCACCGCCGCGCGCATGAGCGTCCTCACCAACGCGACCGTCATCTCGGTGTCCGAGCGCCGCGGCGTCGTGAACGTGTACGTGGATGGCAAGTCCTACCAAATCCAGCCCGTGACCGAGATCATGAGCTCGGTCAACCAGCTGGTTTCCACCCTGCAGACCACGCGCGCCTCACTCGACCGCGCCCTGCTGCGCCTCACCGCCCTCGAGCTCGACGACTACGTGACACTTGCCGATATCACCAGTATTTTCTCGAGCTTCGAGATCATGGAACAGGCAAAGGTCGAGCTCAAGAACTGCATTGAAAAGCTGGGCAATCAGGGCAAGCTCGTCCAGATGCAGCTCGAGCAGCTCGCGGGTGTGAGCATGGAGACCGAGTACAACCTCATGATCCGCGACTACGCGGCCGACGCCTCGGAAGAGAACGCCGAGCGTGTGCGTCGGGCGTTCTCCGACATGTCCGCCCCGGACCTCACGAACCCCAGCAAGGTTGCCGCGGCACTGGGTTACGAGGACTTGGACGAGGACTCCGTCATGTCTCCGCTTGGACTGCGCACGCTTTCCCGTGTGTCGGTGGTTCGCGATGGCGTGGCCGAGCGCATCGTGGACGAGTACGGCTCGCTGCAGGATCTCATGGACGACATCAAGAAGGACCCCGATCGCCTGGGCAACTTTGGCGTGAACAACCCTGCGATTTTGGCGGATTCGCTCGCCCGCATGCACGGCGGCAAGCGCGAGGCATAGCGCTTTCGCTTTGCGCGAGGGGCGCCTACCTGCGGGTGCTTGCTGGCCCCTTGCTCACCCTGTGTTCGCCCGCACCGTGTTTTCGCGGGGGCGAATGCGCTCCTTACTGCTTTGTATGATCGCGCGGCCTCTTCATTTGGGTCAATTGGCCTGGCGCGCCCTGGTCTGTCGCGTTGTGTAAGGCGCTTGCTTACACTGGCTCGTGCGGGGTGTCATGTTGATGGTCGCCTCGGTTCGTGGGCAGGGGAGCGATGCGCCAGCACGCTTCGGCGTGCAGGTCCTGCGATTGGTGTGTTGCAGGTCCTGCGATTGGTGTATTTAAGCCGCCGTATTGCGCAGGCGACTTGCTCACATTAACGCACAGGAGATGCCGTGCCAGAGGCCATCCCCATCCGCGAGCAGGGGAGTGATGCGTTGCGCGCTTTGATTTGCAGGATCTTCGCTCGGCGGATTTTGCCCTGTTAAGATGTTGGTCGTATGGCGTTCAAGTTTCACCTGTTGCGTTGATGCTCGAATCGATACGAGGAGTTCTCTATATGGCTCAAGATGCTTGCTCGCGTGCGTGTGCGGTGATTGTTGCCGGTGGATCGGGCACGCGTTTTGGCAACCCCGGCGGCAAACTTCTCATTGAGGTCGCGGGGCGCCCGCTGCTGGCTTGGACGCTCGCGGCATTTGACGCCGCGGCGCAAATCGGGTACATCGTTGTAGTGTGCAAACCCACGCAATACGATGAGATCCGTCGGGCGGTGGTCGAGCCGTTTGGCTTTGCGGCCCCTATCACGTTTGCACCTTCCGGGGCGGAGCGCCAGGATTCCACCCGCAACGGAATGGATGCCGTGCCCGCGGGTTTTGACATTATCGCCGTGCACGACGGTGCACGCCCCCTTATTCAGCCGGCAACTATTGATGGCGCAATACAGGCCCTGGTTGCCGCTGACGCGGATCGCCTGGTCACCGGGGCTGAATCCGACACGCGTGCAAACGAAGGTGTTGGTGCGCCATACCCCGCCAAGTGCCGCACTGCCTGCGCTTCTGTTTCCCATGTGCTTGATGGGGTTGTTTGCGGTCAACCCGCGATTGATACACTTAAGGTTATTGATGCGGACGGCAACTTTGTTGAGACTCCGCCTCGCGCTCAGTTTTGGACCGTGCAAACACCGCAGGTGTTTTGGCTCGACTCGCTGCGGCGTGCGTATGCGTGGGCCAACGAGACCGGTTTTGTCGGAACCGACGACTCTTCCCTGGTAGAGGGCATGGGTGGGCGCGTGCGAGGCTTCGATTCTCCGCGCGATAACCTTAAGGTGACGCTGCCGGAGGACCTCGCCCCTGTGGAAGCCGCACTGCTCTCGCGCCTGCAATAGCCCCCAGTGCGGATTTTCAGCCGTCCGGATGCAGAAAAGTGCCACATTCTACTCCGTTTTTCTTCAGGGCTGCCTTGAGGCCCTTTTGCGGCGTCAAAAGAGCAGTTGACGGATGCCTAAAAACGGGTGTTTGGGGCTGCGTTAGAAATCCCACGCATAATAAGGCGTTTTTCTGCATCATGGCGTTGGTTTTTCCGCACTGAGGCCCTAGGTACAGTACTATGGCAGGTGTCGCATCGAGAAAGGGCCCCTTATGACTTCCAATATGCGTATCGGCCATGGCTACGACGTCCATCGTTTGGTGGAGGGTCGTCGGTGCGTTATTGGCGGTGTGGAAATCCCCCATGCCAAGGGCCTTCTCGGTCATAGCGATGCGGATGTCTTGGCCCATGCGCTTGCAGATGCGATCCTCGGCGCCTGCCGCGGGGGAGACATCGGCAAGCTATTCCCCGACACCGACCCTGCCTATGAGGGTGCCGACTCGCTCAAGCTGCTCGCTGCGGTTATGGGCCATGCTCGTAGCCTGGGTTACGAATTCGTGGACGCGGATTGCACGATCGCATGTCAGGAACCCAAGGTCGGTCCGTATCGCGAGGCCATGCGCGAGAATCTCGCTCACGCCATCAATTGCCCGGTCGAAAACATCGGTGTAAAGGCAACAACCACCGAAAAACTCGGTTGGGAGGGCCACGGAGAGGGCATCGGCGCCTGGTCAGTCTGCCTCCTCGAGCGATGTATCTAAGGGAATCGCCCCAGGGCGATTCGCCATCTTCCTTTTCTTTGTGTTGAGCGGGTCTCCGTGCCCAACGAGGTGGAAGTCCCCGCTTCTGCCAAGGTGCCCGCTCATATAGACTGTCAATGAGCAACGTACACGATGTAGGCGCGCCAGGGCATTTCGTCCGATGCGAGTTCCGCACGAGCCGGAGCGTCCAGTGGACGCTCCGTGCGAGCCAGGACTGCCCGAGCAGCGGATGAAATGCCCTGGCGCGCCCCAACGGGAGATATACATGAAGATTTACAACAGCGCCACGCACCAAAAAGAGGACTTCCGCCCCATCGAGGAGGGCAAAGTCCGCATGTACGTGTGCGGCCCCACCGTCTACGACAACATCCACATCGGCAACGCCCGCACGTTCATCAGCTTCGACGTGATCCGCCGTTGGCTCATTGCGAGCGGCTACGAGGTCACGTTTGCCCAGAATCTCACCGACGTGGACGACAAGATCATCAACCGCGCCAACGAGCAGGGTCGTACGGCTGAGGAGGTCGCGACCGAGTTCTCGAACAAGTTCATCGAGGTCATGCGCGCTGCCAACGTGCTCGATCCGGATGTGCGGCCGCGTGCCACCAAGGAGATCGGCTCCATGATCGGCATGATCAAGACGCTGATCGAGGGCGAACACGCCTACGCTGCCGAGAACGGTGACGTCTACTTCGCGGTTCGCAGTGATGAGCGTTACGGCGAGGTCTCGGGTCGCAACATCGACGACCTCATGGTGGGCGCGCGCATCGAGGAGAACGAGGACAAGCGCGACCCGCTCGACTTCGCCCTGTGGAAGGCCGCCAAGCCCGGCGAGCCGAGCTGGAAGTCCCCGTGGGGTGAGGGTCGTCCCGGCTGGCACACCGAGTGCGCCGCCATGGTGCACCGTTACCTGGGCACGCCCATCGACATTCACGGCGGCGGTTCCGACCTCGCTTTCCCGCACCATGAGAACGAGTGCGCCCAGGCCACGTGTGCGTGGCACGAGGGCTTCGCAAATACCTGGATGCACACCGGCATGCTGCTCGTGGACGGCGAGAAGATGTCCAAGAGTCTGGGCAACTTTTTCACGCTCGCCGAGGTGCTTGAGAAACACTCCGCCGCGGCCCTGCGCCTGCTCATGCTGCAGACCCACTACCGCTCTCCGCTCGATTTCTCCTGGGAGCGTCTCGAGGGCGCCGAAAACTCGCTTGCGCGCATCGCCGGCACGTGCCGCAACCTCAAGTGGGCTGCCGACCATGCGGAAGGCGAGCCGAATGCGGAGCTTGCCGAGGCCCTGACCACCGCCATGGACAAGGCGGCCGCCGACTACCAGGCCTGCATGGACGACGACTTCAACACCGCCGGTGCCGTGGCTGCGTACTTCCAGCTGGTGACCGAGGCCAACAAGTACCTCGAGCAGGCTGCGGGTGCCGTGGACGCGGACGCTGCGCGCGTGTGCGCCGCTGTGATCGCCAGCTCGCTCGCGCAGTTGGGTGTCGAGCTTCCCGTTATCGAGGAGCCCCTGCCCGCCGAGCTCGTGGGCGTCGCCGCCGAGCTGGTGGGTTTCGAGGGCGCGGACGTGGATGCCGCTGCCGAGGCCATTCTCGCGGCCCGTGCCGAGGCCCGTGCTGCCAAGGACTGGGGCACGGCGGATGCCATTCGCGACCGCTTGAAGGACCTGGGCCTCGCCATCGAGGATACCGCCGCCGGCTCCCGCATCAAACCCCTCTAGGTCCTGTAGCACCCAATCTGCCGACTCCAACCCTCCTCGCGTACCTAAGTACGCGTCGTCGGGCTTGTCGTTCGGCATCTCGGGCACTACAGAACCTAGAGTTCGCATTCTGGTTATGCTCGGTTGCTGTCGGGCGCCGCACGCAAGGCGTGCGCCCTCCTCTTTCACGGCAATACGACGCACCTCAGAAACCGAGGTTGTGGAGGCTGGATAAAGCCGTTTCTGCTCATCTTGCTATCAGGCGCCGCCCCCGATCTATTCGGGTGCGGCGCCTTCGCATTGGAGCTTTCAATTCAACGTTCAAGTTGACTAACATTCTAGTCAGAATAGACGTAGACTACTTTTAGGGAGGAAGGAGCGGCTATGGCTACACTGACTGTTGATTTGGAGCATGCCGAGCGTGTGGGGCTTGCAGATGCTAAGGCGAATCTGAGCGGGCTTGTTGCCCGTGTGGAACAGGCGCGCGAGGCGTGCGTCATGATGAGATATAACCGCCCCGCCGCGCTGCTCGTTCCTCTTCCGGAGGAGGCTCCCAGAACAGCGAAGGCTCGTGGAATGCTCTCGAAGTACGCGGACCCTTCGAAGCTCTCCCAGGAAGAGGGCGCGTTTGCAAGGGCGGTGATCGCCAATTATGCTGACCCTTCTTGATACGAATGCGGCTCTCAGGTACCTGCTTGAGGATATTCAGGAGCAGGCGGATGTGGTGGCAGATGCTGTTCTCAATGGGGCTGAAATCACCATCGAAGTGCTTGCCGAGTGCGTGTACGTGCTAGAGGGCGTATACCATGTGAGTCGGTCCGATATTGCGGAATCGCTCGGCTGTCTGCTTGATGAAGTGACATGCCGTCGCAAACAGGTCGCTGCGACTGCCTTGGGCTATTACAGTGGCAGCACATTTGATTTCGTGGATTGTATTCTCGCGGCTGAACGGGATTTGGAAGAACGTGTGGTTCTCACATTCGATAAAAAGCTGAGCAAACTGCTGACGAGCATCGATTCGGTGTAGAAAGTGGTGCCCAGCCAGGGCCGCCCGCTTGCAGACGTCGATAATGTCAGGTTGACTCGATATTCTGGCTCTCAGTACCATGATTATCGATTGAACCTGACAAAAGGAGGCCGTAGTGGCTGAGAAAAAGCGCGTGAAGAAGAGCACGGGAGGTCCTGGTAAGCCGAGACATGCGGGTGATAGCCGCCCGGCGGGAGTTCGGGGCCGCGCTGAGAAGAGCTCCGATCGCCAGGGGCGCGCAGGGAAGCGCCCGAGTGCTGGCCGCAGTGGTGCCCGTGCCCCGCAGGGCCAGGTTGCCCCTCAGCGTCGCGACGTTCACGCGGCGGCGGGCAACTTTATCGAAGGGCGCCGTGCTGCGTTTGAGGCACTGCGCACCGGGTTCCCCGTCAAGCGTGCGCTCATCGCGCAGGGCGTGGAGAACGAGCCCGCCATTCGCGAGCTGCTCACGGGGCTGGGCGAGGCGGGCGTGCCCGTAAAGCAGGTCCCTCGCGTTAAACTCGACGAGCTATCTAGCCATGGTGCCCATCAGGGTATCGTGCTCGAGGTCGGTGCCTTCCCGTACGCGGATCTCACCGACATCATCGCCGCCGCGCAACCGGACCGCCCCGCCCTCGTGGTCGTGCTCGACCACGTCACCGACGCTGGCAACTTCGGCGCTATCGTGCGCTCCGCCGAGGTCGTGGGCGCTGCAGGTGTCGTGATTCCCAACAAGCGCTCCGCCGAGGTCACGGTTGCAACGTACAAAACCTCTGCTGGTGCCGTTATGCACCTGCCCATCGCGCAAGTGCCTAACATTGCCCGTGCACTCGACGAGCTCAAAGACGCGGGATTTTGGGTCGGCGGTGCCACCGAGCACGCCGAAGACATCTGCTGGGATGCCCCATTTGAGGGCCGAGTGGCGCTCGTTATGGGTTCCGAGGGCGACGGCATCTCCCGTCTCGTGCTCGAGAAATGCGACTTTACAACCAAGCTGCCCCAACTCGGCCAGACCGAGAGCCTCAATGTCGCTCAGGCCGCCACGGCGCTGTGCTTCGAGTGGCTGCGACACAACCACGATGCAATCCAAGGGGCCTCTTCCGCACTGGCGGGGGGCGAATAGGGGTTATGACCAAAAAGAATCGTCAGAAATCCAAGACCAAGCGCTTTGGCGAGGGCTCCGCAAAACCCATGGTCGATGCAAGCACCTACGGCGTGGGCAACGCGTTCGCAGGGCTATCGCCCGCCGCCACCCCCGTGCCGCCGCGTGGCGCCTGTTCGGGGAAAAAAGAGCTGTTGGTCGTAGATGGATACAACGTGATTCACGCCACACCCAAGTATGAGAGCCTGATGTTCGACCGGGGGGATCACCCCTATTCGTCAGACCTGTACGATCGGGCTCGTGAGGCCCTCATCGGGGATGTCGCCGCTTTTGCCGGCAGGCAATACGAGGCCGTGGTGGTGTTCGATGCCGCCGGCAATGTCTCACCCGATCGCCCCAACTTGCCTTCCGGCGGGGTGCGGGTTGAGTTCTCCCCAACGGGCGTGACCGCCGATACGGTTATCCAGGATCTATGCACGAAGGCGCGCGAAGAGGGGCGCGCGTGCTCGGTTGTTACAAGCGACGCGATGATCCAGGCAACCGTCATGGGCCATGGCGTTACGCGCATATCGGCACGCATGCTCGTTGACGAGATCGGGGATATGCAGCGAGACTTCGAACGCGCGCGAGAGGAGAACGTCGACATCAAGCTGACGCTCGGAAGTCGTTTGAGTGCCGAATCCTTGGCAAAGCTTCAATCCTTGCGCGGCAGGTAAGGCTTCGCTATTCTAGAGAAGCTTTGCGCGTTCGCGCCCAAAGTGCCAGCGTGGCTCAACGGTAGAGCAGCTGATTTGTAATCAGCTGGTTGCGGGTTCGATTCCTGTCGCTGGCTCCATAGAGCATGAAAGCCCGGTTCCCCTTGCGGAGCCGGGCTTTTTGCTGGCGGGAAAGATCGCGATAAAGAGTTCTGGTAAAGCGTTGTGAGCGAAATATTCAAGGCAGAACACCTCTGACCTGCGAAGCGATACGCCCGGACGCGTGTATTGAAAACGTTTTGTTGACACGCGACCCCCGCCCGTTTTAGTATTCATTTGCTCGAAGGCGAGGTGCTGCAAGGCGCAACGCAGTCGAGTTTGACAATGACTGGGGATGTGGCACAGCGGCAACTGCGGCGGACTGTAAATCCGCTCCCTCTGGGTTCATAGGTTCGAGTCCTATCATCCCCACCAGTCAGGCCTGTATAGCTCAGTCGGTAGAGCACTTCGTTGGTAACGAAGAGGTCACCAGTTCAAGTCTGGTTGCAGGCTCCATTCTGGCGGTGTAGCTCAGTTGGTCAGAGCGCACGGTTCATACCCGTGTTGTCACTGGTTCGAATCCAGTCACCGCTACCAGGTAACTAGGGCGGCTTCCGAGGAAACGAGGAGGCCGCTTAAGTTAAGTAGGGAATTGCTCCAAAAGGGAGCAACCTTTTCCAGAAGGAGGGCTTCATGGCCAAGGAAAAGTTTGAGCGTACTAAGCCGCATGTTAACATCGGCACCATCGGTCACGTTGACCACGGTAAGACGACCCTGACCGCTGCTATCACCAAGGTTCTCTCCGAGACCGATGGCTGCAAGGCCGACTTCACCGCCTTCGAGAACATCGACAAGGCTCCCGAGGAGCGCGAGCGCGGCATTACGATCTCCGTCTCCCACGTTGAGTACGAGACCGCTAACCGTCACTACGCTCACGTTGACTGCCCCGGCCACGCCGACTACGTCAAGAACATGATCTCCGGTGCTGCCCAGATGGACGGCGCTATCTTGGTTATCGCTGCTACCGACGGCCCGATGGCTCAGACCCGTGAGCACATCCTGCTCGCCCGTCAGGTCGGCGTTCCTTACATCTGCGTCTTCCTGAACAAGTGCGACATGGTCGACGACGACGAGCTCATCGACCTCGTCGAGATGGAGACCCGCGACCTGCTCTCCGAGTACGAGTTTCCGGGCGACGACCTGCCGATTATCCGCGGCTCCGCTCTCGGCGCTCTCAACGGCGAGGAGAAGTGGATGGACGCCATCCGCGAGCTCATGGCTGCTGTTGACGAGTACATCCCGACGCCTGAGCGCGACAACGAGAAGCCGTTCCTGATGGCCGTTGAGGACGTCATGACCATCTCCGGTCGTGGTACCGTTGCCACCGGTCGTGTCGAGCGCGGCGAGCTCAAGCTCAATGACCCCGTCGAGATCGTCGGCATCAAGGAGACCAACAACACGGTCTGCACCGGCATCGAGATGTTCCGCAAGTCCATGGACTTCTGCGAGGCTGGCGACAACGTTGGTCTGCTGCTCCGTGGCATCAAGCGCGAGGAGATCGAGCGCGGTCAGGTTCTCTGCAAGCCTGGTTCGGTTACCCCTCACACCAAGTTCACCGGCGAGATCTACGTCCTCACCAAGGACGAGGGTGGCCGTCACACCCCGTTCTTCGATGGTTACCGTCCTCAGTTCTACTTCCGTACCACTGACGTGACCGGTTCCGTCCGTCTGCCCGAGGGCACCGAGATGGCCATGCCTGGTGACCACATCACCATCACCGGTGAGCTCATCCACCCGATCGCCATGGAGGAGGGCCTGCGCTTCGCTATCCGCGAGGGTGGCCACACCGTGGGTTCTGGTATCGTCTCCACCATCATCGAGTAACTTATACTCCCTGATTTAGGCGTACTTTTGGGATCCGGCGCCGACTTTGGTGCCGGATCCTTTTTGCGGCGTTTCCGTATCTGCGTTGCATCACATTCATGTATTGAAATGTGTAACCTATTTGCAGAATAGATACGGTAATACCGATGTCGTTGACAGCGTGGCTAACAGAGTGTTATTGTTAGCAACCGTGCCCCGCACAGGGCAGTACATGGAGGTTTAGATACATGCGCACTATGGTTACCCTGGCTTGCACCGAGTGCAAGCGTCGTAATTACACGACCACCAAGAACAAGGCAAACATGCCTGATCGTATGGAGATCAAGAAGTATTGCCCTTGGTGCAAGAAGCATACGCTGCACAAGGAGACTCGCTAGTCTCTTTAGCATACACGCCAGTAGTTCAATTGGTAGAGCAACGGTCTCCAAAACCGTCTGTTGAGGGTTCGAGTCCTTCCTGGCGTGCCAGTCATTTCCGTAAGCCTCTTCGGAGGCTTACGTTTTATCTGTAAGGCGCAATAGCGCAAAGGAGTGCCCAATGGCAAATAAGAAGAGCACTGCGCCCGAGAAGGCGAAGAAGGCCGATAAGAAGCCCGGTTTCATTGCTCGCTCTAAGGCGTACCTCGCTTCCGTGCGCTCTGAGATGAAGCGCGTTGTTTGGCCGACCAAGAAGGAGCTCGTCAACTATACGGTTGCCGTCTGCGCCTCTCTTGTCGTCGTCGGTCTTGCCATTGCGGTTCTCGATCTTGTTATTGGTGAGGGCCTGGTGCTCTTTGCCGGTCTGAGGGGGTAAGACATGTCCAAGCGTTGGTATGTCGTTCACACCTACTCCGGTTACGAGAACCGTGTCAAGTCTGATCTCGAGCATCGCATCGAGACCATGGGCATGCAGGATCGCATCTTTGATATCCAGATCCCTACCGAGCACGTTACCGAGCTCAAAGAGGGCGGCAAGCGTGATGAAAAGGACGTCAAGATCTTCCCCGGCTATGTGCTTGTTCGCATGGAGATGGATGACGATGCTTGGACGTGCGTTCGCAACACTCCCGGCGTCACTGGCTTCCTTGGCGGTAGTGGCAAGCCCGCTCCGCTTTCTCGTGACGAGTATAACAAGATGATGCGTAAGTCCGATAAGGGCTCCGCAGTTTCTCGTCGTGCTGTTGTCGATATTGAGGTTGGCTCTTCCGTTCGCGTCACCTCCGGTCCTCTTGCGGACTTCGACGGTAAGGTCTCCGAGGTTGTTGCCGATCAGGCCAAGGTTAAGGTTACCCTTATGATCTTTGGCCGTGAGACGCCCGTTGAGCTCTCCTTTGACCAGATTGAGGTCATTGCCTAATTTCGTGAGTCCACACGCGCTTCGACTTGGGACTGCTCATCTTAAGTTGTGCTTCTAGCGCGAGTTGACGATATAGACATTTCAAACATTGTGTTTAGGAAGGTGTGACATGGCAGAGAAGAAGATCGCCACCGTCATCAAGCTTCAGATTAAGGCCGGTCAGGCTAACCCGGCTCCTCCGGTTGGTCCCGCCCTCGGTGCTGCTCAGGTCAACATCATGCAGTTCTGCCAGGCATTCAACGCCGCCACGCAGGACAAGATGGGCGACATTATCCCGGTTGTCATCACCGTCTTCGAGGATCGTACCTTCGACTTCGTGTGCAAGACCCCGCCTGCGGCTCACCTCATCAAGAAGGAGCTCGGCCTCAAGGGCGGCTCCGCTGTTCCTCAGCGCGACAAGGTTGGCCAGCTCTCCGATGAGCAGCTCACCAAGATCGCCGAGATCAAGATGCCCGACCTCAACGCGAACGACATCGACGCCGCCAAGAAGATTGTTGCCGGCACCGCTCGTTCCATGGGCGTCACCATCGCCGAGTAAATTCGGCCCGCTGGATTCCAGCGTTTATTTGGTTACTCGCACATCAAAGGGATGTGTGACTGTTAGTGGGAGGGCACCTGCCCGTATGTACCACAGGAGGTAATTCTTATGGCTAACAAGCACGGTAAGAAGTTCCGCGCCGCCGAGAGCAAGGTCGAGGCTGGCAAGTTCTACACGCCGCTCGAGGCTGCCAAGCTCGTCAAGGAGCTCGCTTCCGCCAAGTTCGACGAGACCGTTGAGGCTCACTTCCGTCTTGGCATCGACACCCGCAAGGCCGACCAGAACATCCGTGGCTCCATCTCCCTGCCTCACGGCACCGGCAAGACCGTTCGCGTCGCCGTGTTCGCTGAGGGTGCTCAGGCTGACCAGGCTGCTGAGGCCGGCGCCGACGTCATCGGCTCCGATGAGCTCATCGCCCAGATCCAGAAGGGCGAGATTAACTTCGACGCCGCCATCGCTACTCCTATGATGATGGCCAAGGTTGGTCGCATCGGTAAGATCCTCGGTCCCCGTGGCCTCATGCCGAACCCCAAGCTCGGCACCGTGACCATGGACGTTGCCAAGATGGTCTCTGAGCTTAAGGCTGGCCGTGTTGAGTACCGCGCCGACCGTTACGGCATCTGCCACGTGCCGCTGGGCAAGGTCTCCTTCGATGAGCAGAAGCTCGTGGAGAACTACGCCGCTCTGTACACCGAGATCCTGCGCGTGAAGCCTGCTTCCGCTAAGGGCAAGTACGTCAAGAGCATCTCCATCTCCTCCACGATGGGCCCTGGCGTTAAGGTTGACTCCGCCATTCAGCGCAACTTCATGGAGGCCTAAGCGAACGTTCGCTTAGATCAACTTGACTCGGAAACCCGGTTCGCATCTGCGGACCGGGTCTTTGTTTGTTCGCTGCTGGGCGCCTCCGACCACCTTTCGAAATATTTGCCAACATAGTACTATGACAGACATAGTACTATGTGATAGACTAACCTCAACGTTACTACTGAGGAGGTGGTGAATGTGGCGTCGCGGGATGCCGTAAGCGATCTTATTCGAGGAAATATCGATGCGATCGTGTTGCGCGTGCTCTCGGACGGCGACAACTACGGGTACGAGATTCTCAAGGGGATCTCGCACAGGAGTTGCGGCGACTACGAGATGAAGGAACCGTCCCTTTACACGTGCCTCAAGCGCTTGGAGGGTCAGGGTCTCATCGAGAGCTATTGGGGAAACGAAACCCAGGGCGCGCGTCGTAAGTACTATCGAATCACGCAGTTGGGTATACAGGAGCTCATCGAGGCGACTGAGCGGTGGAGCAAGGTCCGCTCTATTATCGACAGGCTTCTCAGGCAGTAAAGGAGTGCGCGATGAACGAACTTCGCATGTATGTGGAGCACCTGTTTGAGGGCAGGGTGCTCACTCCGGAGAATATCGAGCTTAAGGAAGAAATCTACGGGAATTTAGTTGCCCGTTTTGAGGACCTGGTCGCGGAGGGCGCCTCCGAAGACGATGCCCTACGGCAGACCAAGGCAAGCATCTCAAGCATCGACGACGTCCTTTCCGATGTTTGTGCAGGTGCTGCGGCAACTTCAGGTGTCGAAGATGCCGATGCTGCGTGTGAGGACAAGACAGCGGCCGGTTCAGCTGACAATACTCAGTCCAAAGATCAAGAAACGGACGGTGGAGACGGCGCTGTCTCTGGAGAGGCCGGAGGTGACTTAGGTGTTACTGCGCCTGCAGGACCGACCCCCATCAATGGTCCAGATTCTTCAACCAAACCCGCCGATGGTCAACCGAAGGCTGTCAGGCGCATGTGGCCTCTTGCCCTTGCAGCAGGAGCCGCAGTTCTCTTGCTGGCGGGTATCGGGTTTGTGGGCTGCAACGTGCTCGACATAGACGATCGGATGGATCGCGTTGAGTCCCAGCAGAACATGCTCGTTGATGACGATCCGGATTCCGATGACGCGGTCAATTCAAACAGCGGAAACCAGAACGGCAAGAATCCGAGCGTGGATCCTAAGAGGGGAAACCGGGAGATTTACGTAGATGAAAGCGGACAGGTTTGGATGGACGGGGAGCCGGGCGACGAGCTTGCCATCGAAGTCGTCAACGCCAGCCATTCCGATATCGCCCAGTACGTCGAAACTAATTTGGAGGATGCGAAGCGGGTTGAGTCCTTGGTGCGTTCGCTGCCACTGGGAAACTACGTAGGCGATATTGACACCACTAAGGCTGTCGATGTGCTGAGCTTTGCGTATCGCGAGCTGCCGGACGCTATCGAAGGTGATTCTGTCGACGCCGCGCTTGCGTATAACGTGACCGCCGTGTTCTGCGCAATGCCCCTTGTCAACGAGATTCAGGTGACGGTGACGGAGCAAGACGATCCGCTGGATGAGAGCTATTACGTCTTCACCCGAGAAAATGTTCAGAGCTGCTATGGTGTGCGCCTGGATGGCGAGCTGGTGAACGAGACCGGATGGCAGCAGATCAAGGACGACCATCTCTATCGTCGTAAGTTCATTGAGAACATGGTTGACGCTGCGGAGCGTGAGTGGAAGTAGCGTAGAACGGCTGAGTCTAACAGCGCTTTCGAACGCGGATGCGAATGAATATGCCCCCGAGGAGATGATCCTCGGGGGCACGGTTGCTTGATGCGAATACGCGCGCAGGGAATGATGCAAGACGGCTCACGCTGCCGATGGCTGCCCGAGCGTTACACGAGTTTGGCGATGGCCCTCACGATGGCGTCGGCAGCGGCACTCGTCTTGGTGGCATCCTCTACCTGGAGGATGATCTTGCCCTTAATGCCGAGCTCGGAAATCTCGGAGAACAGCACGCGCGGGCCGTCGATAACGGGGGAGACGGCTCCAGCGGCGTTGCAAGCGATTTTGGTGAGCTGGTCGGCAAGGCCATCCATATCGTCGGCACGGGCGCTGCCGTCTTCGCGAAGGCGCGGAACAGCGAACGGCACGCTCACGCGGCTGGCCGGCAGCAGGTGCACAAGGGCCGTCTTCGAGATAATCGAATTGGGAATGATAACGGTCTGACCCATGGCATCGCGAATGGTTGTGTGGCGCCATGTTACATCTTGCACTACGCCCATTTCGCTGCCGACCTCGATATTGTCACCGGGCTTCACGATGCCCATGAACGTGACCTGCAGCCCGCCGATAAGATTCGAAAGCGTGTCCTGGAAGCCGAGCGAGACGGCGATACCGCCGACGCCAAGGGCGGCTACGAGTGCATTTGCGTTCACGCCAAAGCACGCATCGAGGATGACGCTGATGCCGGTTGCCCAAATCACGCCGCGGACGATGTTCACGATGATACTCGAGCTGGGCAACGGGTTGTCATCGCGATTGAGGAAGCGTTGCAGCGCGCGAGCGGCTATGCTCGAGACAACATGCGTTGCAACAACAAGCGCTGCAGCCCATAGAATGCTTTGGACGAATGGGTGAGAAAAGAACTTCATGATGCCTGTCACGGCATGACCTCCTGGGTTGAAATGGGAACAGCTCGGGAAAACGCCCGTCTGTTCTTACCCTACCCGAAAGGCGGGAGGTTCAAGCATGTTTGCCAGCCAAAGCTCAACTCTCCTTATCGTGCGCGCGGTCGGCGAGTTCTTTCGTGAACCGCAAGAACAGCTCATCGGAAACGGCGATTTGCGCACTGTTGTAGTTATCCGAGGCCATGCGTTCGAGCATGAGCTCGTAGTCCTTGTCGGGGCGGAGCCAATTTGCCGGATCCATGCAATCGGAGATCTTGTCCAAAAAATGCATGCCGGCCTTGATAGCCCGTTCGCGCTCCTCGCATGTCGCATGAGTGGGAAGCTCATCCATAAGCCTGCTTACTTGCAGGTATTCATCGATAAGACCGCGTTCGGGTATGGCGCGGAAGATGCGCTCAATTTCCGCGAGCTCGCATTCGGAATACAGATGCGCGGCGATTCCCATGGCAACGCGGTCTTCCTCGGTGAGGGCGCTGAGTAAAAAGCCGAATTCATGCGCCTGCTGCTCAAAAGCCTGGATTGCATCGAGGGCGCGTGCGGCTCGTTCGGGGTAATCGGGTTCGGCCTGATGCGCGCGAATGTGCCGGATGAGCTCGCGTTGCCGTTGCAGCTGCGAGATTTGGGCTTCAAGTTGATGGTCAAGGTCCTCGAGAAGATCTTCAGCGCCGGTCGCGGTAGCGTTCGCGCGCGTTGGATGCCCAGCGCTTTGCGCGCGTTCGGCGTCAAGGTCGTCAAGCATGCGCCCGATGTGTTCAAGTGAAAACCCGAGTGACGCGAGTTGGCGAATGCGTAGCACGCGCAGCACATCGGAGGCACTGTATGCTCGGTAGCCGTTGGGAGCGCGCTGGGGTTCAGGCAAGAGTCCAATGGCATGGTAATGGCGAAGCGTGCGTACCGTCACGCCTGTCATACGTGCCAGATCGCTACTTTTCATATGGCCTCGCTTCCCATTTCCTACGATCCCCGTGCTTGTTTGGCGCGCTCTCGCAACGTGCCGGTTAGCGACTCATGAATGCTCGCACGCGGCGCGGCGGGTCCAGAGGCGGCAAGGCGCGGCCTCCGCTTGGCCCGTCGGGCCCAGAGGCAGCAAGGTGCGATCTCCGCTTGGCCCGGTTCCGCTGGTCCATGCCATTGCACGCTGCTCGCTATCGGGCGCAGCCTTTTTGACTGTCTTGTACCCCAGCATGCGTATAAGCATCGCCGAGGTCGCGCAGGGCGGGCGTTATAAGTGCCGCTGCGACAGCGCAAATCCACAGTACGCCGAGAACAAAACATGTCCCGTAGATGTCTATAAGCGTGATGAGTGCCGACCCTGCGAACGTGCCCAAGGGGGCAACAATGAGGTAGAGAGCGTTGAGTGTTCCCATGGCGGCTCCGCGGCAGGAATCGTCCACCAGGTCAAAAGCGAAAAACGAGAGTAGTGCCGACGCGGGGCCTGCAAACAGGCCAAGAGCAGCGGCGCTGATGAGCAGCAATGCCGTGTTGGGCAACGTGCTCATAACGACGGCGGCAGCCGCTGTGCCCATGAGTGAAGCGCAGAGCCAGGCGCGGCGAGACAGAAGATGCGAGCACGCTGTATACCCCATGGAGCCAACCAACATGCCAAGCCCCATGGCGGAAACGAATACGCCGGTGAGCTCAGGCGTGCCCGCTTCGGTAAAGTGGGTGGGAAGGATGATTCCCTGCCAACTCGCCATGACCATGGTGAGACAGAAGGAAAGAAGCGTCGAGGCCCGCAGGAGTCGACTTTTTACAAAGAGAGCAGTCAGTCCGTTTGCGAGAATTGACCTGCCAGAATTGAGCAGGGAGCGCACGGCGCCGCCTTCGAATGCGGAAGACGTGCGGGTTTGCGCGGGGTGAGTTTCCGAGGCGGGAGTGACTTCTCGGGCATGGGCAATTGCGCCCACACCCTTTGGGAGTGTGAGGGTCACGAGAGCTGCTGCGAAAGAGCAGGCCGCGGTAACCCAGAGCGCGTCAACATCCGGCATGGCTCCTATGAGTAGGGCTGCGACTGCGGGTCCTGCGATGGTGATAAGTGATCCGATGGACTGGCTGGCGCCAACGAAGCGCTGCAGCTCCACGCCTTCGCGCCCGCAAACTTCAGGAAGCAGCGCGTCGCGCGCTGTCATGCCGGGGACGTCTCCCACGGCCCCAAGGAGGCCAAGCGCGGCGAACCACCCAAAAGACAAACCAAATGTTGCATCGACGATGGGGAGCAAGGCAACGGCAAGCGCGGATATAAGGTCGGAGACCACGCAGGTGAGTTTTCGGTTGACGCGGTCAAGGAGGGCGCCACCAAGGATGCCGCAGATAAACTGCGGCCCGGCGCAAATTAGGGCCAGCGAACCGGCAGCGAGGACATCGCCTGTACGAGCAAGGAGTACAAGCGGGAGTACCACTCCTGCAATGGAGTTGCCGAGTAGCGAAAGTGCATCGGAGATAAGGTAACGCGAGGCGGTGCTTTTAAGCATGTTTGTCCATTTCTGAGCGGGGCGGTGCGTTCCGCCGGTGCCCAGCATTTAAAAGCATGACGTAACGTCATAGTCAAACGGGAACGTTTGATTGTTGGAGGCTTTCGATTGGTTTGATGTCTTAGGCTCATTGATTTATCAGGTGCTATAGACGCTCAGCTTGTTGATGCCTCGCATCGCAAGCCGTAGTGGGAGATGCGTGTTCACCGGCGAAGAAATGAATCAACACTAACAATCTCAATAACGCATATATAGCAGTAAACATGCAATAATATGCAACTTGGAAACGAGAGATGGAGAAGGAGGAGGTAAAAGCTGATTCAGACAGCTAAGAATGGTCAAAATACTATGATATTGCGCTGTTGATGGGCGAAATAAAGAGCCGCGTGAGCCAACCGTTGTCTTCGGAGGGCTGAAAACCTAGTTAAGTGATGACCGTCGGCGAATTTGAAGCACATTAGAGAACAGATGTTCATTAAATAGCAAAATGTATCAGCCCTTGAACGGTCCTCCAAAGCCGCAGGAGCGCAATATTCGTATATTTTGACCAAGCGTCCAAAAATGAACGTTGGTGATGGCTGGGAGCGGCGGCTCATGGGCGTTTGGGGCGCCGCTCGCCCCGTTCGAACGTCGGCCCCGTTGAATGTTGGGCATGTTGACTGCCTGTAAACACACGGGCCTGAACGGCTGAGGTTTCTCGAGTCCGATCGCACATCACGTACCTGCTAGAATAGACCGATGTGAGAAAAGCACATCGTGTGCCACAGGGCGGCGCACGCTTGAAAGGAATGGCATGGATCGTATCAAGATTGCCCAACTCTACGCGGACGCCGAGACGCTCGGTGGTCAGACCGTGACCGTCGCGGGATGGGTCAAGTCCGTCCGCGACATGAAGAACTTTGGCTTCGTCACCCTGAACGACGGCAGCTGCTTCAAGGACCTGCAGGTTGTTATGAATCGCGAGGCCCTTGCCAACTACGATGAGATCGCTCATCAGAACGTCTCGGCAGCTCTCGTGTGCACCGGCGAGCTCAAGCTTACGCCCGATGCGCCGCAGCCGTTCGAGCTGGCTGCCACCGAGATTAAGGTCGAGGGCGTCTCCGCCCCGGACTATCCGCTGCAGAAGAAGCGCGCCACCGTTGAGTTCCTGCGCACCCAGCAGCACCTGCGCCCGCGCACCAACCTGTTCCGTGCCGTGTTCCGCGTGCGCTCCGTGGCTGCGGCGTCTATCCACCGCTTCTTCCAGGATCGCGGCTTCGTGTACGTGAACACGCCGATCCTCACCGCGAGCGACTGCGAGGGCGCGGGCGAGATGTTCCGCGTCACCACCATGGACCCGGCAAACCCGCCGCTCGATGAGCAGGGCAACGTTGACTTTGGGCAGGACTTCTTTGGCACCGCGTCCTCGCTTACCGTGTCCGGCCAGCTCAACGCCGAGAACTTCGCGATGGCCTTTGGCGACGTCTATACCTTCGGCCCCACGTTCCGCGCGGAGAACTCCAACACTACGCGCCATGCCGCCGAGTTCTGGATGATCGAGCCCGAGATCGCCTTCGCCGACCTCGAGGATGACATGAACCTCGCTGAGGACATGCTCAAGTACGTCATCCGCGACGTCATGGAGCGCTGCTCCGACGAGCTCGCCATGCTGAACAAGTTCGTGGACAAGGGCCTCATCGAGCGCCTGACGCACGTTGCCGGTTCCGATTTCGCCCGCGTGACCTACACCGAGGCCATCGAGATCCTTGAGCAGGCCGTTGCCGCCGGCCACGCGTTCGATTATCCCGTGAGCTGGGGAATCGACCTGCAGACCGAGCACGAGCGCTTCCTCACCGAGGAGCACTTCAAGCGTCCGACGTTCGTGACTGACTATCCCGCCGAGATCAAGGCGTTCTACATGCGCCTGAACGACGACGGCAAGACGGTCGCCGCGGCCGACTGCCTCGTGCCGGGCATCGGCGAGATCGTGGGCGGCTCCCAGCGCGAGGAGCGCCTCGATGTGCTCGAGCGTCGCATCGCCGAGCTGGGTATGGAGGCCGAGCAGTATAAGTATTACCTTGACCTGCGCCGTTACGGCACGTGCAAGCATGCCGGTTTTGGCCTGGGCTTCGAGCGTCTGGTGATGTACCTCACGGGCGTTGGCAATATCCGCGACGTCATCCCGCACCCCCGCACCGTGGGCAGCTGCGAGTTCTAATGAAATGGGCGCCTCAATCGGGGCGCCCATTTTTTGCATAGGTATGTGCCTTGGTTGCCTACATTTTCCGCCTCAGCGGCTTATTGCCGTTGCGGAAGACTAGGTAGCTGTAGATGTACATGATGGCGCAGCCGCCGAGGACGCCTACGAGAATCACCGCGACCGAGAGATTGCCGAGCTGCTTAGAAAACAGGCCCGAGATCATAACGAGCACGCCGGTGACCACCATGATCACGCCGCCTACGCGGTGGGTGAGCCGCCAGTTGACGTCGTTGTCGAATGCCCACGGAGTTTTGATGCCAAACGAGTAGTTGCGCTTCACTTTGGGCAGATAGTTGCCGAGCAGGATGAGCACGAAGCCCACGACCATGCTCACGCCGATGCCGAGGGGGCTGCCGGTCTCGGGCAGGATGCCGAATACGGTGAGTTCGGTGGTCCAGGTGATGGCGATCATAAACAGGGTAAAGAGGCTCACGAACAATGTGTAGAACCTACTCATACGCTCGTAGGCGGCGCCGCGTGGGTCGATGGCGGGAATCACGCGGAACATCAACAGGAGGCCGAGAGGAATGAGGTTGAGCGCAAGCGTTGCCTCTCGGCTGCTCCAGCCGTTTACGTCGCCGTTGACGTCCCAGTGCGTGGGCACCATGTCGGGCAGTTGGGGAAGAAACGCGAGGTGGACGAGGAAGCTGATGACGCATAGGGCGCCGAGTGCGATCCAGACCCTGCGGCTGACGGGGTTGGGCGCCTTGCGCGGGGTGTCGCTGGGGGTGCTGGCTCCGGCAGCGGCTTCGTTGCGCGCGCTTTCGTCCAGCGCGCCGCCCTTCTTATCGGTGGTCGTCATGTTATTCGTCATCGGACGTGCCTTTCTGGGTAAACGTGTAGAACCAGCTCATCAGGTTCTGCAGTACGGAGGTGTTCAGGCTGTAGATGATGTTTTGCCCCTCGCGCTCGGCATCGACCAAGTCGGCCGCCTTCAGGGTGTTGAGGTGGTGGCTGATGGACGGCTTGGTCATATTGAAGTGCTCGGCAAGCTCGCCGGCGGTTTTATCGCCCTCGCGCAGCAGCTCCAAAATTCGTCTTCGCGTGGGATCGCCGAGCGCCTTAAACGCTTCTCCTCCCATTGGCCCTCCTTTATCGAGGTGATTGGAAAGTAAGGGGATTAGACAACTATCTAACTCTCGAGTCAAGATATTTCTTTAGTTGTGCTTGATGGGGGGTGTCTCTATGGTTTTGTCAACCTGGTATCCCCCTGTTTTTCGGCATGA
>JAUNDT010000004.1 GCA_030525945.1 Coriobacteriaceae bacterium
ACATCCTGACCGTCCAGGAGAACTTCAACTACGACATCAAGGGCAAGACCCTCGTGTTCATGGGCGACGCCAAGAACAACGTGGCCCGCTCCCTCATGGTCGTGTGCGCCAAGCTCGGCATGAACTTCGTGGCCTGCGGCCCGAAGGAGTGCATGCCCACTAACGACGTCATCGACGCCTGCACCCCCATCGCCGAAGCCAACGGCTGCACCATCAAGCTGACCGAGGATCCCAAGGAGGCCTGCACCGGCGCTCACGTCATCTACACCGACGTGTGGGTTTCCATGGGCGAGCCCGACGAGGTCTGGACCGAGCGCATCAACCAGCTCGAGCCTTACCGCGTGACCACCGAGCTCATGGCCATGGCTGATCCCTCCGCCATCTTCCTGCACTGCCTGCCTGCCTTCCACGACACCAACACCACCACCGGCAAGGACATCGCCGAGAAGTTCGGCGTTACCGAGATGGAGGTCGAGGACGCCGTCTTCGAGGGCCCGCAGTCCAAGGTCTTCGACGAGGCCGAGAACCGCATGCACACCATCAAGGCGATCATGTACGCCACGCTCAAGTAGCAACCTGTGTTCGCCGCGGGCGCATCGCTGCGCGCCCGCGGCGTCTTTTCTCTATGCATAAACTCGCCGACCCTCACGGCATGCACGGCACGGATGGCCAGCAGGGGAGGCGGGGTGTAAGACAATAATTAAGAAGGGGGGATGAGAACCATGACTGAAACCGCGAAGAAAAAGCGTGGTATGCCCTCATCGTTCACTATTCTTCTTGCGCTGCTGCTCATCGTGGCCGTTATCACCGCTGTAGTCTCCGGTATTTCCGGTGGCGCTGTAACGGCTGCCAAGCCGAGCGATTTCTTCACCGCTCCTGTTAAGGGCTTTGCCGACGCTCTGCCCGTTTGCCTCTTCGTTATGATCCTCGGCGGCTTCCTCGGTATGATGACCGAGACCGGCGCCCTGGATAACGGCATCGCCGTGCTCGTGAAGAAGCTCAAGGGCCGCGAGATCATGATTATCCCGGTCCTCATGGCAATCTTTGCCCTGGGCGGCACCTCCTACGGCATGTGCGAGGAGACCGTTCCGTTCTACGCCCTGCTCGCCGCCACGATGATGGCCGCCGGCTTCGACCCGCTGGTCGGCGCCGCGACCGTTCTTCTGGGCGCTGGCTGCGGCTGCCTGGGCTCCACCGTCAACCCGTTCGCCGTCGGCGCCGCCGTTGACGCCCTGAGCGCCAAGGGCATCGAGGTCAACCAGACGATCATCATCGGTCTTGGCCTCCTGCTCACCGTCGTGACCACCGCCATCTCCGCCGTGTTCGTTATGAACTACGCGAAGAAGGTCAAGGCCGACAAGGGTTCCACCTTCCTGTCCCTGCAGGAGCAGAAGGACGCCGAGGAGGCTCACGGCGCAGCTGCCGCCGAGGCCGCTAAGGACGTCAAGCTCACCGGCCGCCAGAAGGCCGTCCTGGGCATCTTCGCCTTCACCTTCGTCGTCATGATCGTCGGCTTCATCCCGCTGGGCGACCTGAACGAGGGCGTTGCCGGGTTCTTCGACAACTCCGTCCATGAGACCGTCGAGACCGAGGTAACCGGTGGCGATCTCGCGGGCTTCTACGATGAGGAGAACGGCTCCACTACCGAGCTTAACGGCGATCTTGCCGACGAGGTCGTGGGCGTGTCTTCCTCTGATGTTGAGACCTCTCAGGCTTGGTCCGGCGTTGTGACTGGCCTGCCCATTGGCCAGTGGTACTTCGACGAGGCTTCCACCTGGTTCTTCATCATGGCCATCGTCATCGGTGTCGTGGGCGGCCTGTCCGAGAAGCAGATCGTGAACACCTTCATCTCCGGCGCCGCCGACATGATGTCCGTTGTCTTGATCATCGCCCTCGCCCGTGGTATCTCCGTGCTCATGGCTGCGACCGGCCTCGACACCTACGTTCTCGATGCCGCCGCCAATATGCTCGCCGGCGTTCCGGGCTTCATCTTCGCGCCCGTCGCGTTCCTGGTGTACTTCGGCCTGTCCTTCCTGATCCCGTCCACCTCCGGTATGGCTACCGTGTCCATGCCCATCATGGGCCCGCTGGCTGTCGAGCTCGGCTTCTCGCCCGAGGTCATGGTCATGATCTTCTCCGCCGCCATCGGTGTTGTGAACCTGTTCACCCCGACGTCCGGCGCCATCATGGGCGGCCTGGCACTCGCCAAGATCGAGTGGACGACCTGGCTGAAGTTCGCCATGAAGATCATCGTGGTTCTCACGGTCGTCTGCATGATCATCACGACTGTTGCCTGCATGGTCATCTAACACGCGATCTCGCGTCCGTCATGTTCTGCATTGCATGACGGCGAGGCGTTGTCCTTCCGGATGAGCGCCGAGCGCCCATCCGGTTGCGACCTACCTTTCTGCCCCCTCCCGTTTCCGTGCGCGGGAGGGGGCGCTTTTGTTTTGCGCCCGTCGGCCGGGCCTGGGCTGGGGCTGTGCGAGTCATTTGCTCGGTCAGTCCTGCTCACGACGAAGGCGCCACTGGCGCCTTCTGTTCGTGCGGAATCTACAAATGGCTCGCACAGCCCCAGCCCAGGCGTGGCAGAGGGTCGTGGGGTGTTTGGCTCTGAGCGATTCCGCAGCGAAGCGAGGACCAGCGAAGAGTCAAACACCCCACGACCCTCGATCTGGTCTGCACTTAACGGGCAGCGCCCTGGCGTAGAATTTGGGTTGATGCTCTTGCTTTGACTGGGTGGGTGCCTTGGTCGTTTCGGTGCTGGCCCGTGGTTGGAAGGGGAGACCTGATGGATATTCCGGTTATCGGTGTCGAGGATTGGCTGAACGTCCACGAGATGGACGCGATGTGGGACATCGCGCAGTCGACCATCGCATCGCTCACCATGGGCGAGCTGCGTGCGCTCGACGGCGCGGACGGCGCCTCGTTTTACGACGAGCTTGACCGCCATAAGATGAATTACGGCTGGATTGAGGGTTCGCCAGAGTTCAAATCTGAGGTTGCCAAGCTCTATGAGCGTGAGGTCGACCCCAAAAACATCCTGCAGACGAACGGCTGCACGGGCGCGAACCTGAATGCCCTTATGGCGGTCGTTCGCCCCGGCGACCATGTGATTGCCGAATGGCCCACCTACGCGCCGCTCTACGAGATTCCGCGCACGCTGGGCGCCGAGGTCGAATACTGGCAGATCCACGAGGAGCTCGGCTGGATGCCCAGTATCGAGGAGCTTGAGCGCATGGTGCGTCCCAACACGCGCTTGATCTGCATCAACAATGCCTCAAATCCCGTGGGAGCGGTGCTCGACGCCGACATGCTCGCGCAAATCGCCGAGATCGCGGCGAGTGTGGGGGCCTATGTGCTGAGCGACGAGGTCTATCTGCCGCTTGAGAACACCGAGAGTTTCAAGTCCATGGTCGATGTGTACGACCGCGCCATCGTGACCAATTCGGTGTCAAAGACGTATTCGGTACCCGCCGCACGCTGCGGATGGGTCGTCGCAAACGACGAGGTTTCCGATGCGATTCGAACGTACCGCGATTACACGATGATCTGCGGCGGCGTATTCAACGATGCGCTGGCGACGTACGTGCTATGCCATCGCGACAAGATTCTCGAGCGCAATCGCAAGATCGTGTTCGGCAACCGCGCCATCGCGCAGGAATGGATCGACGCACAGCCGCGCGTGAGTTGGGTGCCGCCCAAGGGCGTTTCCACCTCGTTTATTCGCCTCGACATCCCTGAGGGCGACGAGGTGTTCTGCCTGCGTCTTTTGGAGGAGCGCGGTGTCCTGCTCGTCCCAGGAAGCCGCTTTGAACTGCCCTGCGGCGCCCGCCTGGGCTATTGCGCCCCGCCCGACACCCTCAAGAAGGGTCTCGATCTGCTGGGCGAAGCCCTTGCCGAGTTCGACTAGCAAGCATGCCTGACCGCCCAGCCCCTCCGGGGCATATCATCCCGTGCTCAAACAGTCCTGCTCGCACGGACCGTCCACTGGACGGTCCGGCTCGTGCGGAACTGCGCCGGGACGATATGCCCCGGAGGGGTTGGGCTGCGGTTGTTCGCCGCCGGGGAGTGGCCCGATGCAGGGGGCAGCTACGTGGCACTGGCTACTGACGTATACGCAGCTCCCGCGTACGCCCATATCGTCCGCCGCGAGTTTCCGCACGAGCCGAAAGCCCCAGTGGGGCCTTCGTGCGAGCAGGACTGTCTGAGCGCCGGATGATATGGGCGTGCGCGGGAGCGGTCGAGTACGAAGTCTCTACGCGGCGGACGCGCTCCTGCGGCTGTTTGCGTGAAGAGCTTGTTACAGAAGTCCCGCGGCCTGTCTTCTCGGCTAGACTGTCTCAGTACCGCCGTGAATAGCGAGAGGGAGCCGCATATGCGCCAGGGTTTCGATAACGAGAAGTACATCGCCAGCCAGGCCGAGCACATCAAGGAGCGCATCGCCCAGTTCGGCGGCAAGCTCTATCTCGAGTTCGGCGGCAAGCTCTTCGACGATTACCATGCGAGCCGCGTGCTTCCCGGCTTCGAGCCCGACAGCAAGTTCCGCATGCTCAAGAGCCTGGCGGAGGATGTCGAGGTCCTCATCTCCATCAACGCGAACCACATCGAGAAGAACAAGGCGCGTGGTGATTTGGGCATCACCTACGACGAGGATGTCCTGCGCCTGGCGGACATCTTCCGCTCTAACGGCTTTTTGGTGGGCGCCGTGGTGCTCACGCAGTACTCCGGGCAGCCCGCTGCCGATCAGTTCCGCCGCCGTCTGTCCATGCTCGGCATCACCTGCAAGCTGCATTATCCCATTGAGGGCTATCCGCACGACATCGATCTCATCGTGAGTGAGGACGGGTACGGCAAGAACGAGTTCGTCGAGACGACGCGTCCGCTCGTCGTGGTGACGGCTCCCGGCCCTGGTTCGGGCAAGCTCGCGACCTGTCTGTCGCAGCTCTACCATGAGCATAAGCGCGGCGTCGCGGCCGGGTATGCCAAGTTCGAGACCTTCCCCGTGTGGAATCTGCCGCTCAACCATCCCGTGAACATCGCCTACGAGGCCGCTACGGTCGACCTCGACGATGCCAACATCATCGACCCGTTCCACCTGGAGGCGCACGGCGTCACCACGGTGAACTACAACCGCGACGTTGAGGCCTTCCCGGTGGTCAAGGCCCTTATGGAAAAGATCTTGGGCGAGAGCCCCTACATGAGCCCCACCGACATGGGCGTCAACATGGTGGGCAACGCCATCTCCGACGACGCCGCGTGCCGCGAGGCCGCGAACATGGAGATCGTCCGCCGCTACTTCACCGCCGCCGTGAACGTCAAGCGCACCGGCTGCGGCTCCGAGCAGGTGGACAAGCTCAAGGCCATCATGCAAAAGGTCGGCGTGAACAAGGACCTGTCGCCCGCCCGCTCCGCCGCACTGCTCAAAGAGGAGACCACCGGGTCTCCCGCCGGCGCCATGGTGCTGCCCGACGGCACGGTCGTGACCGGCAAGACCTCAACGCGCCTGGGCGCCGCGAGCTCCCTGGTCATGAACGCGCTCAAGGCGGTCACCGGCGTGGACATGGAGCTCGAGGTCATCTCCAATGACGCCATCGAGCCCATCAGCCGCCTCAAGACCAGCCAGCTCGGCAGTGTGAACCCGCGTCTGCATCCGGACGAGACGCTCATCGCGCTCTCCATCACCTCCGCCACGAGCGAGGTTGCCGCGCGCGTGCTGGCCGGCCTGCCCAAGCTGCGCGGCTGCGACGCGTTCTTCTCGGTGATCATCTCCAGTTCCGATGAGGCGCTGTTCAAGAAGCTCGGCATCAACGTGTGCTGCGAGCCCAAGTTCGAGCGCAGCGGGTACTACCACCGCTAAGCCATGTCGAATCTGGAGCGATGCTGCGGCGAATACCTTAACTACCTGGTCGTCGAGCGCAATCTCGCCTCCAATACCGTAGCGGCGTACCGTCGCGACCTGCGCGCATATTGCGCGTTCCTGAATGATCGCGGCATCGAGGACGCCGATGACATCACGCGCCGTGATGTCGAGGATTTCATCGCCGCGCGCCGCGAGGCAGGGTCGGCGGATGCGTCGGTCAACCGGGCGCTATCCGCCGTCAAAGGGCTCCACAAGTTTCTCGTGCGCGAGCAGCTAACCTCCGCTCACCCCACGCTGACCATCCGCGTTCCCAAGCAGGCCGATCGGCTGCCCGAGGTGCTTTCCATCGAGCGCGTTTCGCGCCTGCTCGACCAGCCGTTCGCCCAAACGCCAGCAGGCGAGCGCGACCATGCCGCCCTGGAGGTCCTCTATGGGTGCGGATTGCGGGTGAGCGAGCTGACGGGGCTCGATATGCGTGACCTCTTTTTAGATGAGGGCTTCGTGCGCGTGATGGGGAAGGGCTCCAAGGAGCGGATAGCCCCCATCACTGGGACGGCGCGCGATGCCTTGAGCAGGTACCTTCACAATAGAGCGCGCGATTCGCTGCTTTCCCACTGCCGATCGCTCAACGTGTCGCCCGCCGTTTTTCTCAACGCGCGCGGCACGCGGCTATCGCGGCAGAGCGTCCACGCGATCTGCGAGAAGTACGGCCGCGCGGTCGGCATTGAGGGCCTGCATCCCCATACGTTGCGCCACTCGTTCGCCACGCATATGCTCGCAGGCGGCGCTGACCTGCGCGTTTTGCAGGAAATCCTCGGTCACGCCGATATCTCCACCACTCAGATCTACACGCATGTGGACCGCACGCACCTGCGGGAGGTGTACCTGTCCTCCCATCCGCGCGCTCGCGGGTAACCCGCGCACATCAGGCGCGCTCGAGATCTCCCGCCCAAAGCACCTCACAACCCGCCCACAAACAACGGGCTCGTAAAAATCGGTTCAACCTCAACTAGAAGGTTTAACCTTGCCGAACACGCTCGACCGGTGGTGTGTTATGACACCACCAACACAACATGTAGTGTTGGGGTTGAAGGGCCTCCGTGTTTCGTTTTGTTCAAGGGTGGGGCTGTGTGGGTCCTGGTGGGGAAAAATGTTGCGAAAAGTATTTTGCGCCCATAGAATGGAAGGCGTCGACAGCGGGGTGGCTCCCGCAAACGCCCACGAGTAAGCCTAAGGGGGTGCGAGCCAGTGCATTTCACCGGAACCTACGATCGAAATCTCGATGCGAAGGGCCGCTTGGCACTGCCTCCTGCCTTCAAGAAGCAGCTCGAAGGGGTGTCGTTGCGAGTGCTGCCTGCTCCTGAAAAGGAGGTCGATGCCCTGTACGTGTTCACCGAGGACACGTTCACGGCTTGGCTTGACTCTGTGTTTGAGGACAAAGGCGGGTTCCAGCCCACCAATCCTGCTCATCGCAAGGTCAAAGAGGCGCTGAACGGTGCGGCAACCACACTTGAAACAGACTCCGCCGCCCGCATCAGCCTGCCCGAGGAGCATCGTGCGAAGGCGCACCTGGACCGCGAGGTCACGATCGTCGGCAACGGCGACCGTCTTGTGGTTTGGGACCGTGCGACGCATGAGGCGCGCCAGGCCGAGATCGAGGACGTCCTTGCGGATTTCTTCGGCTAAGCGAAGGAGACCGGTATGGATACGAACAAGGCTGCAGGTACGTTGACACCTGAATATCGGCATGAGCCCGTCATGCTCCAAGAAGTGCTCGAGCAGCTCCAGCTCGCTCCCAGCTCCGTCGTGTGCGATTGCACGCTCGGAGGTGCCGGCCATTCGGTTCGGATGGCCGCCCAGGTTGGGTCCGAGGGCCTGCTGCTCGGCGTCGATCAGGACGATATGGCGCTCGAAGCGGCGGGGAAGCGACTTGACGTCGAGGCCCCGGGTACGCCGCACAAGCTCCTCAAAGGCAACTTTGGGGATTTGGATGAGCTGCTGTGCTCGGCGCAGGTGCCGGGCGTCGATGGGTTCCTCTTCGATTTGGGCGTCTCGAGTCCGCAACTCGATATCCCCGGCAGGGGCTTCTCCTACAACGAGGACGCCCCGCTTGACATGCGTATGGATCCGGGAACAAATCCCTTAAACGCAGCAGAGGTCTTGAACACATACACCGAAGCCGACCTCGCCCGGATTCTTCGCGTTTATGGGGAGGAGAAGTTCGCCCGCCAAATCGCGCGCGAGATCGTGCGCAGGCGGCAGACGAACCCGCTTCTCACCACGGGAGACTTCGTCGACGTCATCAAGGCCGGTATCCCGGCGGCGGCGCGTCGACATGGCGGTCATCCCGCCAAACGGAGCTTCCAGGCCATTCGCATCGAGGTCAACCATGAGCTCGATGTGCTTGAGCGTGGCCTTGAGGCCGCAGTTCGCTGGCTGAATCCGGGAGGACGCGTATGCGTCATTTCCTACCATTCGCTGGAGGACCGCATCACCAAGCGCCTGTTCCAGGAGCTTTCGCAGGGGTGCACGTGCCCGCCGGATATCCCGGTGTGCGTGTGCGGAAACGTGCCGATAGTCAAGGTCACCACCCGTAAGCCCCTCGTTGCCACGGCCGAAGAGGTCGCGCGCAACCCCCGAGCGAGATCTGCCAAGATTCGCTGCGCCGAGCGCCTGTAGCTCGGCCGTGCTTCTTGAACGTCCCGCTCACCGTACGTTACACACACCACTTCCGGGACGAAAGGGAGGCACATCGTGGCTTATTACACTTCAAACGCAGCTTACGCCTACGATGCGCTTCCCGAGTCCTACCCCGGTTACGCGCCGGCTCAAAACGCCCCGGCGCCCGAGCCGCATAAGCCCCGCAAGCTCGGCGTTGTCACCGGCGCCGGTCGCGAGGCGAGCCAGGACGTCAGCCCGCAGTTCACGCATTGCCTCAGGGTCGTCGCGGCTCTCGTTGCCGTCCTGTTCGTCCTCGGCGTCTTCCGCGTCACGCTTGCGAGCATGACCGCTGGGGCGCTCAATGAGGCGGCGACGCTTTCCAATCAGCTCACCGAGGCCCAGCTGCAAAGTGCCGACCTCGAGGTCATGCGTTCGGTCTACGGATCGTCCACGCGCATTCGCGACCTTGCCGAAGGCTACGGCATGGTTGCTGCGCAAGAGGGCGTGACGCTTGACTTCACCGAGTACGTCGACTCGAGCGCCGAGGGCGGCGAGGGCCTTCTGGACGCCGTTTCGGGGGCCGTGAGCGGTACCGGCGCAGCCCAGTAGAAAAGGCGGCAGCGTTTATGCCTTCCAATCGAAATAATTCCCGCGCATCAGGTCGTTCTTCACGGCCTGTTTCGCGTGAGCAGAACAACCGTCGTCGCACCCAGGCGGCCCGCACGAGCGCCGCGGGGACACGTGCCGATCGACGCGCGTCCAACGGGTCCGCCCCTCGCAAAGACGACGGGCGCGTGTGCAAGGAGCTCCATGCCGTGGAGTGCAACGAGGCGTCGCTCAGCCGCCGGAAGTTCATCTACGGCGGCGTGGCGCTTGCGGCGGGAGCCGTGGGTCTGCGTCTCGGGGATTATCAGATTTTAAATGGTGAAGAGTACCGTGCGCGCGCGGACTCGCGTCGCCGTACGTCCGAGACGCTCTACGCCAAGCGCGGTACGATCTACGATCGCAACGGCAATGTCCTGACGTCGAGCGTTGAATGCAAGAACGTCTATGTGAATCCGCCGTATATCAAGAAAAAGGACCGCCGCCGCGCTATCGACGCGCTCTCCGAGGTGCTCGGCATGCCGCGCGATGTGGTGCGCGACCTCGTGGATTCTGAACAGAACTTTCAATATATCAAGCGCCGCGTGGACGAAGAGGATGCTGAGACCCTGAGCAAGCTGGGGATTGAGGGCATGGGCTTTGAGCCGGCGGTTAAGCGCGTGTACCCCAACGGCAATCTCGCATCGCAGCTGCTCGGCACGGTGAATGTGGACAACATAGGAGCCAGTGGGATCGAGCAGCACTACAACGACGTGCTGACGGGCAAGAACGGCGAGCTCAGCCGCGAGAAGGCGCTTCGCGGGGGCTTCATCGCGGGTGGCGAGTATGAGAAGACCCCCGCCGAGGACGGCATGGATCTCGTGCTGAGTATCGACGTGAATATCCAGCGCGCCGCAGAGGAAGCCATCGCCGAGGTGGTGGAACGCGTGGACGCCAAAAACGGCTCGGTTATGGTGGTCGACCCCACAAACGGCGAGATTCTCTGCGCATGCTCGTATCCGACCTTCGACCCGACCGATACCGACTCCGCGGATATCGCGGACTTCAACCTCCGCATGGTGACCGACGTATACGAGCCCGGCTCGGTATTCAAGTCGTTCGTAACCGCTGCGGCGATCGAGCATGAGGGCATGACGCCCGACACCTCCTTCAACGTTCCCGCCATGGTGCGCGTGGGCGACGACGAGGTGCGCGACGCCGACAAGCGCGACTACAGCATGACGATGACACTGCGCGAGATGATGCGCCGCTCCTCGAACACGGGGCTCGTGCTCGTGGGGGAGAAGATCGGCGCCGATGATTTTGACAAGCACGTGATCGGCGACTTCGGCTTTGGCACCTCCACCGGCATCGACTTTCCGGGCGAGTCGCTCGGCATCATCAAAAAGCGCAGCGAGTACGATGGCGCCACGTTGGGCTCCATGTCGTTTGGCCAGGCGCTGGCCGTTGAGCCCGTGCAGATGGTGCGCGCCATGAGCGCGATCGCCAACAAGGGCGTCATGACCACGCCGCATTTCGTGAAGGCGCGTGCGGGTGAGGAGCTCGATTGGACCAGTGGCGAGAAGCGCGCAATCTCGGCTGAAACCGCTGCGGCGGTGGCGAGTATGATGCTCACGGTCGTCGATGAGGGCACCGGAGAGCTCGCCCAGGTGCCCGGTTACGAGGTCTCGGGCAAAACGGGCACGGCCGAACGCGCCGCGGAGGGTCAGAAGGGCTATTTGGAGGATAACTACATGTCCTCGTTCATGGGCTTCGTGTCCACGAGCGACCCGCGCGTTTTGTGCTACGTGACGCTCGACGGCACGGCGGCGGGCTCGGACGCCGCGACGCCGGTGTTCCGAAAAATCATGGACACCGCGCTGCCCACGCTCGGGATCAAGCCCACACGGTAGGGGCGGTTCACACGCCCTGCACCACGGACGAGGGCAGACGTTGTACCATCAATTAGTTGCATGGTGTCGCACTAGAAAGGTAGCCGCTCTATGGTGGAGATTGCAGTCAAGTACCTTGAGAGCACGACGGGCGCCCGTTGTGTGCAGGGTGACCCCGACCGCGTATGCCGCGGCGTGGCGATTGATTCGCGAGCGGTTGAGCCGGATGCGATTTTCGTCGCCTTTCCCGGCGAGCGGGTCGATGGCGCCGCTTTTGCCCCGCAGGCGATCGAGGCGGGCGCCGGCGCCGTGGTGCTGGCTTGCGAGCCTTCAGACGAGCTGCTTGAGAGCGCGCGCGAGCGCGGCTGCGCTGTTCTGACGTGCGATGACCCCACGGAGTTCCTGCTTCGCTTGGCGCAGGGGTATCGCGCCCGCATGCAGTGCACCGTCATCGGTGTGACGGGCTCCATTGGCAAGACCACGACCAAGGACGTCTTGGCATCCCTGCTCGCCAAGCGCTACCGCGTGCACGCGACCGCCGGCAATTACAACAATCTCATCGGGTTGCCCCTCACCATCCTGTCGGCCCCGGCCGATACGCAGATGCTCGTCCTCGAGATGGGCATGAACTCCTTTGGCGAGATTTCGCGCTTGACCGCGTGCGCCCAGCCCACGTTCTCCATCATCACGAAGGTGGGAACGTCGCACATCGGCATGCTGGGCAGCCGTGAGAACATCGCGCGCGCCAAGGCCGAGATCATCGAGGGCATGCCCCCGAGCGCCCAGAATTTCGAGGGGCATCACTCCGCGTTGATCCTGCACGGCGAGGACGATTTCACGCCGTTCATCATCCAGAACTTCGCGCGACCCGCCGGTGTGGACGTGGTACTCGCCGGCACGTCGCTCGACGACGACGTCTCGGCTGCGAACATCGAGCTGGACGAGGAGGGCTGCGCGACCTTCGACATCACGTTCGAGGACGGCTCCAGCTTTAAAACGCGCCTTTCGGTGCCGGGGGCGCAGGCGGTGCCCAATGCGCTGTTCGCCGCTGCCGTTGCCCATCGTCTGGGCATTCCGGGTTTTGAGATCAACGAGGCGTTCGGCGCGCTTCAGATGACGGGCCGTCGCGTGGAGGTCCGCCGTGCGCGCTGCGGCGCCCGCGTTATCGACGATTCGTACAACGCGAGCCCCGAGTCCATGGCGGCGGGGTTGAACCTGCTGTGCAGCCTTCCGTGCGAGGGTTCCCGTATCGCGATTTTGGGCGAGATCGGCGAGCTGGGTGACGAGGCGGGCCGTATGCACGACCTGATCGGCGCCTATGCCGCCGCAAAGCCCTTGAGCCTGCTCGTGTGCGTGGGCGGGGCCTCTGCCGAGCGCATGGCGTCGGCCGCGCGCCTCATGGGCATGGACGAGGGCGACGTGGTGGTTGTCCCCACCTGCGACGAGTTGATTGACCGATTCGCCGCGACGCTCGGCGAACGTGATTTGGTGTTGGTAAAGGGTTCTCGCTTTGTGGGGCTCGATCGTTTTGCAGAAGAGGTGTGCGCCGATGCTCGGTAACCCCGCATATCCCACATTCCAGATTTTCCTCGCGCTGTTCATCTCGGCACTGATCGCCGGGCTCATCATGCCGCTGTGGATCAAGTTCCTCAAAAAAGACGGCATCGGCCAGCAGATTCGCGCCGACGGCCCTCAGAGCCACTTGGTCAAGGCGGGAACTCCCACCATGGGCGGCGTGATCATCCTCCTTTCTGTGGTCATCACCTCCCTTGTGATGGCCAAGCCCACGATGGAGCTCTTCCTGGCCTTGGGCGCCATGCTCGCAACGGGCGCGCTCGGCCTGTTCGACGACGTGACCAAGGTGGTGCAGAAGCGCTCGCTGGGCTTGACGCCCTCCGGCAAGATGATCGGCCTCACGCTCATCGTGGTCGTGTTCTTCCTCTTCGCGGTCAACGCCTGCGGTGTTGAGCCGGTGATCCGATTCCCCGGCGGATTTGCGATCGATCTGGGCATCCTCACCACCGCCCTTGAGCTGGGCGGCATGACGGTCGAAATCCCCTGGCTCTATCTTGTGTTCGTTTTCCTTTTGCTTGCCGGCATGTCGAACGCCGTCAACCTGACCGATGGCCTCGACGGCCTTGCGGGCGGCACGGTCATGATGTCCATGCTCGTCATGGCGGCCATCTGCTTCATTTGCCACGACGCCAACCTCGCCATCTTCTGCGCCGCGTGCGCGGGCGGCTGCATCGGCTTTTTGTGGTTCAACGCCTATCCCGCTCAGATCTTCATGGGCGACACGGGTTCGCTCGCGCTGGGCGGCGCGCTTGCCGCGGTCGCGGTGCTCACCAACACCGAGGTGATTTCGCTCGTGGTGGGCGCCCTGTTCATTGCCGAGACGCTTTCGGTGATGATTCAGGTCGTGAGCTTTAAGGCAACGGGTAAGCGCGTGTTCCTCATGGCGCCCATTCACCATCATTTTGAGAAAAAGGGCTGGGCAGAGACGAAGGTCGTCATTCGTTTTTGGATCATCGCCGCTGCCTGCGGTGCCCTGGGTCTTGCATTGTTCTTCCAGCTCGGTTAGGAAACTCCATGCCATTGCCGCAACATTTCAGCCTGCTCGTCCTCGGTCAGGGCACCTCGGGTCTCGAGGTCGTCTCGTGGGCGCTCGACCACATGGGCGAGCGCGTCGACTCGGTCACCGTCTACGGCGGTGCCAAGAGCGCGGCATCTGAGCGCACGCGCGAGCTTGAGGCTGCGGGAGTGCGCTTTGTATACGGCACCGAGGACATCGAGGGCAGCTATGACGTGTGCGTGGCAAGCCCCGGTGTTTCGGAGTTCTCGGAGTTCTTCCGCAATGCGGCGGGCGCGAGCGCGCAGATCATGGGCGAGCCTGAGTTCGCCTGGCGTCTGAGCCCCGAGCGCTGGTGCGCCATCACGGGAACCAACGGCAAGACGACGGTGACCTCGCTCACCAATGAGCTGCTGCGAGCATCGGGCCTTGAGAGCGTCGCGGTGGGCAATATCGGCAACGCCACGATCCACGAGGTGGACCGCCGCGCGCCGGGCGAGTGGTTCGTCGCCGAGCTCTCGAGCTATCAAATCGCCACGACCTCCGAGCTCACCCCGCGTGTCGCCGTTCTGCTGAACATCACGCCCGATCACCTGAGCTGGCATAAGACGCACGAAAACTATGCCATGGCCAAGATCTCCCTGTTCCAGAATATGGGCGAGGACGATCTTGCCATCGTGAATGTTGAGGACGAGGGCATTGCCGCCTTCGCCCAGAGCGTTTACGTGCCTGGTCGACGCGTTCTCAAGCTCGGCTTGAAGGATGCGGGCGGCGATGACGCTGCCTTCGTGCGCGATGGTTACCTGACGGTTCGCCTGGCGGGCGAGGAGTGCGCGCTCGTGCGCGTCGAGGAGCTCAAAATCGCCGGGGCCCACAACGTGCTCAATGCTCTCGCCGCCTCCGCCGCCGCCCTCGCGTGCGGTGCGACGCCTGAGGGTGTCCGAGCGGGCTTGACCGCGTTCTCCCCGTTGCCGCATCGCGTTGAGCCGGTGGGCGAGGTCGCAGGCGTGCGCTACATCAACGATTCCAAGGCGACCAATACCGACGCGGTTGAGAAGGCCCTGACGGCCTTCCCGAGCGACCGGGTCATCCTGCTGCTCGGGGGTGCCGATAAGGGCACCGAGCTCGACTCGTTTATGGAGACGGTCGCCCGCGACGCGGACGCCGTGGTTTGCTTCGGCGCTGCGCGTGAGCGATTCTGCGAGGCGCTCTCCCAGGCGCCCGGCGCGTCCGACATCGACATCGCCGAGGCTGATGACCTGAGGGACGCCGTGCTCGTCGCCTCCTCGCTTGCCCAGCGTGGAGACGTGGTTCTGCTTTCCCCCGCCTGCGCATCGTTTGACGAGTTTTCCGGCTATGAGGAGCGCGGGGACGTGTTCCGCGCCCTCGTGAACGAGCTCGCCGAGCGTGAGGGGTAGGCCGCGTGAAGGATAGGAAAACCGAGCAGGAGCGCGCGGGCCGGCCGCGTCGCCGTCGCGCGACGGCGACCAGCCATTCCGATATGGGCGAAAAGTACATCGCAGGCGTGCCCGCGCGCATTATGCGCCCGCGCCTGGTGTTTATCGTGCTGCTGTGCGCGCTGTGCGCTTTCGGCCTTTTGATGGTGTACTCGGCATCTTCCGCCGAGGCCCTGGAGCTGTTCGGCGATTCGACGTATTACCTTAAGCGCCAGGCCATCTTCATGGCGGCTGGATTCGCATTGCTGATGCTTATTGCCTCTCCGAAGATCATTCCTTGGGGCGCGGTAAGGACATTACTGCCTAAAGCGCTCTGGTTTATCACTCTTGCCTTGCTCGTTTACGTTCTGGGTTTTGGTTCAGGCGGGGACGACTGGGGTGCTTCCAGATGGATTGGCGTGGGATTCTTTTCTCTGCAACCTGCGGAGTTCGCCAAGCCCGTCGTTATCGTGTTGATTGCAAAAATCTTCGCGGATTACTACGAGGAGCGCTCCATTGACACGAGGAAGTTTGTGATCAATCTTCTGGTTTGCGTTGGGCTCACCTGCTTTCTTATCTACAAAGAGCCGGACATGGGCACCGCACTCATCATCGCCGCCACCGTTTTTCTCATGCTGTACCTCAGTGGTCTTTCGAACCGAGCGGCGCTGCTCATCATTGTGCTCGGAGTGGTCGCACTTATTGTCGGCACGGTTGCCAAAGATTATCGTTTCGAGCGATTCTTGATTCAGCAAGATCCCTGGAAGGACCCCTTTGACAAGGGCTATCAGACCACGATGGCGATTATGGCATTTGCGTCCGGCGGCTTGTTCGGTCGCGGCATCGGCAACGCGACCTTGAAGTACCAGTATATTCCCGAGGCGCACAACGACTTTATTTTCGCCGTGATCGGCGAGGAGATCGGGTGGATCGGCTCCATGATTTTCGTCGTCGTCTTCATCGCGCTGTTCCTCGCCGCCATGCGTATCGCCCGTCAGGCGCCGACGTATCACGCCAGAATCATGGCGAGCGGATGCAGCCTTATCTTGATCGTGCAGTTCTTCGTCAACATCTTCGGCATCACGAATCTCTTCATGATGACGGGCAAGCCGATTCCGTTTGTGAGCTACGGCGGCTCTTCGATCATCACTTCGCTTATTCTCGCGGGCATCATCCTGCGCGTTTCGAGGGAAAGCAACGTGGAGACCGTGGCTGATCGTCGTCGAGCCGACATGGCCGTTTTGGGCGGCGTTCGGGATCGCGCGGGCCGGGCATCCATGACGAATGCAGACGAGCGATCCACACATGTGGGCCGAAGCACTGCTGGGGAGCCTCGCCGCCGTTCTGCTGAGGGCGCGCCGACCTTGAGCGTATACGATGGCGGGCTCAGCTCGCCGAGCGGACGCGTGGATAGCGCGCGGGCTGTACGTTCGGGCGATACACGAGGGTCGCGTGCGCGAACGGTCTCCTTGAGTGGCAGCTCCGCATCGTCGGGATACGAGCGGGTGAATTTGGGTCGCGGTGCCCAGGAGCGTCTGCGCTCCCAGGATTCGAGCCCGCGTGTCAATGATCAGAGGGGCGCCCATCCTCGGACATCTGAGGGGCCGCGCCGTGGCAGAACGTCGAGAGGGGAGCGCCATGGACGCTCGTAACAACAAGGAACACCTCGTAGTGGCAATTGCGGCGGGCGGCACCGCGGGGCACGTGAACCCCGCGCTCGCTCTTGCCGACGAGCTGCGCGACCGCGGGCACGAGGTTCACTTCTTCGGTGAGACGCGCCGCTTGGAGGGCACGCTGGTCCCGCAGGCGGGGTTCGCGTTTCATCCCATCCATGTGACGGGATTTGACCGCCAGCGCCCATGGACGCTGGTAACGGCGCTCGTCCACCTCGCCCGCGAGGAGCGCAGGCTCATCAAGGAGTTCCGTGACGGCGGCATTCCGCGCCCGGATGTCGCGATCGGCTTTGGCGCGTATCTCGAGCTGCCGCTCGTGCGCGCCGCGTCCAAGCTCGGCATCCCCGTTGCCCTGCATGAGCAGAATTCCGTCTCGGGTCTTGCGAACAAGCAGTCGGCAAAGCTCGCGAGTCTTATTGCTTTGGGTCAGCCGGGGGCAAAGGCCGCTCTGCAAGGGCATGCGGGTGCCTCGACGCGCATTGAGTTCACGGGCAATCCCGTTCGCCGAAGCGTTCTTGAGGGCGATCGCGTACGCGGCCGCGCTGCGCTGGGCATTCCGGAGAACGCCACCGTGCTCGTGGTGTTCGGCGGCTCGCTAGGCGCCAAGCACATCAACGAGCGCCTTGCCTCGCTTAAGGCCGAACTGCTCGACATCGATGACCTGTATATCGTGCAGTCGACGGGCAAGGGCGGTTATGACGAGGCGTGCGAGCTGCTCAAGCTGAGCGAGAGTGAGGCGAAGCGTTGGCAGATACGGGCCTACATCGACAACATGGGCGATGTTTTGGCGGCGTCTGATGCGGTCCTTTCCCGTGCCGGCGCGTCCTCGGTTGCCGAGATCGCCGCTTTGGCGGTGCCCTCGATCCTCGTTCCGTACCCGTTTGCCACGGCGGACCATCAAACGGTGAACGCGCATCTGCTGACCGATGCCGGCGCGGCGACGGTCTGCGCCGATGCCGATATCGATGGCGATGCCTTCGCGCGCGACTTGCTCGACTTGCTTTCCAACCCCGCTCGTCGCGAGCGCATGCACGCGGCCGCCAAGGGCCTCGCCCAAGATCATGCCGCCCAGCACCTCGCCGACCTCCTCGAGTCTCTGGTGTAGAAAATGCGTCATTTAGGGTCAGACCCTAAATGACGCATTTTGCGAATCGCCGTAGCCTAGGAGGCTGGAGCGCATCGTCCCGCGCGCAGTTCCGCACGAGCCGAAGACCACTTAATGTGGACTTCGTGCGAGCAGGACTGTTTGAGCACGGGATGATGCGCGCAAGCCTCCGCAACCGCGACTACTTGCTCGAATGCCATGTTTAGGGTCTGACCCTAAATGACGCATTTTCGGATGGTGGAGCGCGGTGCTGTTTACGTGCGGGGCGAAAGGATGGCGTATACTCGTATGGTTACGCATACGATTTCGCGAGGAGACGCCATGTCCACCATTGCAGTCCCTGAGGCAACAACCGCCCCGACCTTCAAACGCGCGCACTTCATCGGCGTCGGCGGCGCCGGGATGAGCGGCATCGCGCTGGTGCTGCACGAGCGCGGCTTTACCGTCACGGGCTCCGACCTCAAGACCTCGCGCTACGTTCGCCAGCTTACGCGCGCCGGCGTCGCGGTTCACGTTGGCCATGAGGCGTCCACCATCGACGAGGTCTCGCCCGATGTCGTGGTCGTTTCCACAGCGATCCCCGAGACGAACCCTGAGCTCATGCGCGCACGCGAGCTGGGCATTCCGGTGTGGCACCGCGCTAAGATGCTCTCGGCGCTCGGCTATGGCCGCACCACGGTCGCTGCCGCCGGCACGCACGGCAAGACCACCACGTCCTCCATGGTCGCTACTATGCTCGACCGCATGGGGCTCGACCCGAGCTTCCTTATCGGCGGCATTGTGGAGGGCTACGGCACCAACGGAAAGAACGGCGATGGCGAGCATTTCGTCGTCGAGGCCGACGAGTCCGACAGCTCCTTTTTGTATCTGAGCCCGCACGTGGTCATCGTGACCAACGTCGAGGCCGACCACATGGATCACTACAGCTCGCTTGAGGAGATCGAGGACACGTTCTGCGCGTTCATGGGTCTTGTGGGCGAGGACGGCACGGTGATCGTGTGCGGCGAGGACCCGCGCCTGGTCGAGCTTGCGCGTTCCACCGGTCGCACGGTCCTCACCTATGGAGAGGGCGAGGGCTTTGATATCACGTGCACGCCGGTTGCCTCCTCGCGTGCCCACGTCTTCGGAACCGACTTCACCGTGGCGCTGCCCAATGGCTGCGAGATCCCCGTTTCCATCAAGAACAACCCCGGTCGGCACAACATGCTCAACGCCACCGCGGCACTGGGCGCGGCGTTTGCGCTGGGTCTGGATACCGCCCGCGCTGGCGAGGCGCTCTCGACCTTCGAGGGCGCGCGTCGCCGCTTCACCCAGGTGGGCGAGGTGCGCGGCGTCTCCATCGTTGACGACTACGGCCATCACCCGACCGAGGTCAAGGCCACGCTCGCGGCTGCCAAGCAACTCGATTTCGAGCGCGTCGCCGTGGTGTTCCAGCCGCATCGCTACACCCGTCTTCAGGCGCTGTGCGACGATTTCGTCGAGGCGTTCGCCGACGCGGACACCGTTGTGTTGATCGACGTGTTCCCGGCCGGCGAGATGCCGATCCCCGGCGTGACGTCCAAGATGCTCGCCGACAAGATTGCGGCCGCCCATCCCGAGAAGGTCGTGCGCTACGTTGCCGACCACCCCGCTCTCATGGCATGCCTGGACGAGGTCGTGGCCTCAGGAGACCTGCTCATCACGATGGGCGCGGGCGACGTCACGACGGTCGGCCCCGAGTACCTTGAGCACGCCGCCTCCGAGGATAGGTAGTCGATGAGCGTATTCAACGCCGTCATGGCGCTCTCGGGCATGATCGATACGGATGTTATCGAAAACGAGAAGCTCGCACGCCATACGAGTTACCGCATCGGCGGCAAGGCCGACCTGTTCATCGCTTGCCATAGCTACCACTCCCTGCGACGGACCATCGAGGTCCTGTCGCGGGAGCGCGTGCCGTGGGTCATCATCGGCAAGGGCTCGAACCTGCTCGTTGCCGATGAGGGTTACCGCGGCGCCGTCATTACCTTGGGCAGCGAGTTCTCCCGCTTTGTGTTGGGCGAGGACGGCAGTACGATCACGGTCGGCGCAGGCGCCATTTTGGCGCGCGTAGTGAACGAGGCCTTGTCCAAGGAGCTCTCGGGGCTCGAGTTCGCCGTGGGCATTCCGGGTACGGTCGGCGGAGCGATCTCGATGAACGCCGGCTCACGCACGGAGTGGATCGGCTCGCTTGTTGAGGACGTCGTGACCTACAAGCCCGGCTCCGGCATTCGCCACTATGCCTGCGACGACGTTGCGTGGGGGTATCGCGAGTGCGGGCTGCCGCGCGACGAGATCGTTCTCGAGGTGACACTGAGGCTCAATCCGGCGCCTAAGGACGAGATTCGCACGCGTATGGAGCGCGCCTTGTCGCGCAGGCGCAGGACCCAGCCCTTGGGCGTCCCGTCCTGCGGTTCGGTGTTCCGCAATCCGCCCGATCGCGCCGTCGGTGCGCTTATTGAGGAATGCGGTTTGAAGGGTTTTTCGCAAGGAGGCGCCGAAGTCTCTTCCGTTCACGCTAACTTTATCGTGAACAAGGGCGCGGCGACTGCAGACGATGTGGCGTCTGTTATTCGCCACGTTCACGGAAAGGTAAAGGAGATTCATGGCGTCGAGCTTCAGCCGGAAGTCAAATTCCTCGGCTTCTAACGCGCCTAAGCCCACGTACCGCCGAGCTTCCTCGGCGTCGCGTGGCGCTGCGCCCCGTACAGGGGGCGCCTCCCGTACCCCCGCGCCCGCGCGTCAGCGCCCCGCTGCGCGTCCTGCGAAGTCTTCCGCGAGCGTAAGGCCGCCCGCGCCCGCCCGCGCCACCGCCCCGTCCCGCAAAAACCCTGCAAAGCCGGCTGCCCCGGCGCCGCGTCGCCCCCTGCCCAAGCGTCAAAAGCCAACCCGCACGGTGAATACCTCTGCGGGCAAAGTCGTGCTTCCGCATGCGGTTGCGGCTCGTCCCGCCGCGCAAAAGCCTGCCGTGCGTCCCGCGGCGCCGATTGCGAAAAAGGTGCTTGGGAAAAAGTCCGGCCCCGCCGTGCAAAAACCCTTGGGGTCCGCATCGCCCAAAGCGGCAAAGCCGATGCCCGCGCTTAAGCAGGGTGCGGCTCCGATGCCGGGTGCCAAGATTCTGACCATGCCCAAGCCTGCAAACGCCAAGCGTTCGGGCATCCAGGTTCCCGCACTGCTCAAGCCCGTGGCCGTATTCTTCGCCATGATCGGGCATGCGCTCAGCGGCCTGTTCTCCCATCTGCATATTCCCAAACCCAGCCGGGGTGCGGTCCTAATCGCCGTAGGCTCCCTTGCCGCCGTTGCGCTTGCCGCAGTCGTTGTTGTCAATTCGGGTCTGTTCGCGGTCACGGATATCCAGGTCAAGGGCACGGAGCACGTTGAGCAGGCGACCGCCGAGGCACTGGTCGAAATCCCCGAGGGCGCATCGCTGCTGAATGTCGACACGCAGCCCATTCTCGATGCCCTGTCATCGAGTCCGTGGGTGAAGGACGTCACGATTGAGCGCGTATGGCCGCATGGGCTGGTCGTCACACCGGTCGAGCGCAAGGTTCGCGCCATCGCGTATGTTTCTGCCGACGAGGTCGCCTGGGCCGTTGGCGATGACGGCGCGTGGATCGCGCCTGTCTCGCTGAGCGTGGCGGTTGATGCGAACGGCAACGAGGTCGAGCTCGGCGAGGACGGTTCCGTGCCCGAGGGGGCAACGCAACTCTCCGCCTATGACGCCGCGCTGCGCGTTGCCAAGGACGCGGGCTGCATGCTGCTCACCGATGTGCCGAGCGACGCGTCACCCAAGAGCGGCGAGCCGGTGTCTTCCAAGGTGGTGCTCGCGGGCTTGGACTACGTGAACGGGTTCAGCGCCTCGTTCGCTGGTCAGATCAAGAGCCTCTCCGTCGCATCCGTCGAGGCCATTTCGGCGAATTTGACGTCGGGTATCGAGGTATCGCTCGGCGCTCCTGAGCATATTGCCGAGAAGGAGCGCGTGGTGACCAAGCTGCTGGAGCAGGAGGCCGGCGTAACGTATGTTAATGTCCGTGAGCCGGGCGCCTATACCTTCCGCAGCGCGCCGCAGTAGCACGTCTGGCGCCTTTCTGGCGCATCTCGTGCCGGCACCCCTGAACGGTTTTGCGCATTACCTGCGGAAATGGCGTATACTTCACATTATGCGCGGGTTTGTTTGACTAATCCTCGCATTTTTGCAAACATAGATACGTTTACCTCGACTTTTATTCTTTACTTGAGGGTTTACATCGAGGTCTGACAACGTGACGATCGCCGCTTGCCGGCTAGCAATTGAAGGTGTTCGAAAGGACCGCACATGCACGAGAACGAGATCAACAACTACCTTGCTGTCATCAAGGTCGTCGGCGTGGGCGGCGGCGGTACGAACGCCGTGAACCGCATGATTGAGGAGGGTATCCGCGGCGTCGAGTTCGTCGCCATCAACACGGACGCCCAGGCTCTTGCTATTTCCGATGCCGACATCAAGGTGCACATCGGTACCGACATCACGCGCGGCTTGGGCGCTGGCGCCAATCCCGAGGTCGGCCGCAAGGCCGCCGAGGAGAGCCGTGACGACATCGCCGAGGCGCTCGCCGGCGCCGATATGGTGTTCATCACCTGCGGTGAGGGCGGTGGCACCGGTACGGGCGCCGCTCCGATCGTTGCCGATATCGCCATGAACGACGTGGGCGCGCTGACCGTTGCCGTTGTGACCAAACCCTTCACCTTCGAGGGCCGCAAGCGTAAGAACTCCGCCGAGGAGGGCATCAAGACCCTCGCCGAGTCCGTCGACACCATGATCGTCATCCCGAACGACCGCCTGCTCGACATCGCCGAGAAGAAGACCACCATGCTCGAGGCCTTCACCACGGCCGACGGCGTGCTGTCCCAGGGTACCCAGGGCATCACCGACCTCATCACCGTCCCCGGTGTCATCAACCTCGACTTCGCCGACGTTAAGACCATCATGAAGCAGGCCGGTACCGCCATGATGGGCATTGGCGTTGCCGCTGGCGATACCCGCGCCGTCGACGCCGCTCAGCAGGCCATTTCCAGCCCGCTGCTCGAGAGCTCCGTGGATGGCGCCACGCGCGTCCTGCTCTCCATCGCCGGCTCCAAGGACCTCGGCATCCAGGAGATCAACGACGCCGCCGACCTCGTCGCCAACGCGGTCGACCCCGACGCCAACATCATCTTCGGTACCGTTGTGGATGAGTCCCTAGGCGATCAGGTGCGCATCACCGTCATCGCTACCGGCTTCTCCGATTCCAACGTGAACCGTCAGGACGAGCTGTTCGCCGCCTCCAAGGCCCCCCGCTCCGAGCGCGCTTCCGAGCCGGTTTCCGCTCCTTCCGCGCCCACGCGCAACGTGGGCGGCACTGAGCTGCCGAACTTCGGCAACGACCAGTTCGAGCTTCCCGACTTCCTCAAGCGCGGCAACTTCTAGCGCTTATACGTCGACCTAACGGGTGGCCCGGGTGTTCCCATGCAAACGGTCCTCGCTCGCCGAGCCAAGCTCGGCGGCTGCGGAATGTTTGCATTAGGAACACCCGGGCCACCCTTTTGTTAACGTGGTTGGCACTAGAAGTTGCCTGAGGCTTGTGGCTTCGAAGCTCTCACAACGAATGGGGGCTGAGGGGCTAGTCTTGGTGTTTGGGCTATTGAACGAATGGGGTTGACTGTGGAGCGCAAGGACGTCGATGGGGTAGCGCTTGTTGCTGGGTGCGATGGGCATATGCGGTTTGGGTTTACGGAGCGTACGGGTGGTGTTTCGTTGCCGCCTTATGCCTCGCTGAACCTCGGGTCCCATGTGGGGGACGACCCTGCTGCCGTTACGGAGAATCGCCGGCGGGTGCTGGCGGCGCTTGGTTGCGAAGGCGACATTGACCGCCTGCTCGTGCCCAATCAGGTGCATGGCGATCATGTTGCCGTGGTGAGGTCTGCCGTTGATGCCGAGCTGGGCCGCGTGCGCGAGGAGATCGCCCAGGGCGCCGACGCCATCGTATGCACCGTTTCGCGCGTTCCCGTGCTCTTGTGCTTTGCCGACTGCGTTCCCGTTATCCTGACCGCGCCGGCAGGTTTTGCGGTCGTCCATTCCGGATGGAAGGGCACGTATGCGCGCATCGCCGCCAAGGCCGCGCGCGCTCTCATGGAGGAGGCGGGCTGCTCCGCTCAGGAGCTGAAGGCTTATATCGGCCCGCATATCCAAGGGGATGAATACGAGGTCTCCGAAGATCTCATCGAGAAGTTCGACGCCGAGTTCGGCTGGGAAAACGCGCGTTGCACCCGTCTGCTTAATCTCTCACAGGCCATCCAGCAGGCTCTCGCAGAAATTGGCGTCCCCGACCAAAACATCGAGGACCTCAAGCTCTCAACCGTCCGCGAGAACGACCGGTTCTTCTCCTACCGAGCCGAGCAGGCCCTAACCGGCCGTCACGCCGCCGTAGCCGTCCTGACCGAGTAACCGTCATCCCTTCCACAGTTTCCCATACGGACAAGTGGTCGCTTCCGCCACACCCACCCCGCAGCAATCCCCACCCGCCGCAGTCCCCGAGTACCGTAGGCAGGGTTGGGAGGTACCCTCCAAAATATTCCGCAGCGCCGAGCAAAGCTCGGCAGCGAGGACCTTTTTGGAGGGGACCTCCCAACCCTGCCGACCCGTACCGCACCCATGACAAAGCCCTGACACGCCCTTTACGCACGTGCACCGCTGCTCGCACTACACTGGCACGGACCAGCTATTCGAGCGAAGGAGCGCTATGCGTAAACTCTTCTCCAGCCAGCTCATTGAGGCGCGCCACGAGATGCTCTCCATCTTCGAGGCGATCGATCTCACGCTCCACGATGCCGTGAGCGCGTTTTCCTCCAATGACCGCAACCTTGCCAAAAAGGCGCAAAACGCCTGTGCGAGCATCGACGCGCGCAGCGCAAACCTCGAGGCGGTGTGCTATAACCTCATCGCCACGCAGTCGCCCGTCGCTTCCGACTTCCGCCTGCTGCAGACCATCATCTACGTGAACTTCAACCTGCAGCGTATGAGCGACAAGGTGCGCCGCATCGCTCGCGCTGCCCGTCACAAGGTCAAGTTCGACATCGAGCTGCCCGAAGAGCTCGTCGACCTCATCGACCGCGAGGCCGAGTGCGTGTATCAGGTCCTCGGCGCCTCGGCGTCCGCGCTGGTGAGCAGCGACCTGGGGCAGATCATGGGCCTGTCCGATCAAGACGAGGCCGTTCGCAGCATCTACGCCAAGTTCTTCCGCGAGTACAATCGCATGAACGCCGAGGATATGGCCGACGACTCCGCCTTGGACGATCTGCGCCGCGTCATCATGGTCTCCCGCTACCTCGACCGTATCGCCGCGATTTCCACCGACGCCGCCTTCCGCGTGACCTTCCTGCTCACCGGGCAGCGCCTAAGCGCAACCGATCTCATGGACACCGACGAGGATGAGCTCGAGGGCATGCGCGTGCCCGCGGGAGAGGGCGTTACACTCAATCCCGAGCGCGACGCGCGCTATGTTGCCGCGCTGGCGCCCGACGAAGTGGGCGAGACGCTCGCGGCGCTCATGGCCGATGCTGAGGCGGACACCACCGAATAGGTGCGGAATTCCCATCTTTTTGCAGACGCGCGCGTAACAATTTGATAAGATTTTCCCGCATGTCGCGCGGACGCTCTATGCGCCCGCGCTTTTCGTCTACCGCTCGAAGAGATGGGAGTCTTTCCGTGCGTCGCAAACGACCTGCTTCCTATGAGGAGGCGAGGGGTCACATCGCCCCTTGTGCATCGATTGGAGGCAGACCGGGCATCGCTCTGAGCCGCCGAGCCACCCGGTTGTCCCTTACCGCGGCACTGTCCCTAGTAACAACGCTATCTTTGACTGCCTGCAGCACGTCCGGATCGACGTCCTCGATCACGGTTGCCGGTTCCACCACCTGCCTGCCCATCGCCGAGCAGGCCGCCGAACTCTTCAAGGAAGAGACGGGCACCGGCGTGCTCGTGAGCGGCCTGGGCTCCTCCGCGGGCATCGAGGCCGTCTCGAACGGCACCGCTGAGATCGCCACGTCCTCGCGTGGGCTCAACGAGCAGGAGCAGTCTCTCGGCCTCACGACCATTCCCGTCGCCCATGACGGCATCGCCGTGATCGTGAACACCGCCAACCCCGTGAAGAACCTGACGGTCGAGCAGCTCCGCGACATCTACGCGGGCAAGATCACCAATTGGAGCGAGGTGGGCGGCGAGGACATCGCCATCCAGCTCGTGAACCGCGACGAGGCTTCGGGCACGCGCGAGGCATTCAAGTCCATCGTCATGGACGGCGCGCCTTTCGACCGCCGGGCCGCCGTGCTTTCGGGTACGGGCCAGGTGCGCGACGTGGTGAGCCGCTCGCGCGGTGCGATCGGCTACATCTCCATGGGCTTCGTCGAGTCCAAATACGCCACGACCTCTGTTGCCGCGCTGTCCGTCAACGACGTCGCGCCTTCCGAGGAGACGATCGCCACGGGCGAGTATCCCATCTCGCGCGATCTGTACTTCTTCACCAAGGGCGAGCCCACCGGCGCGGCCGACGAGTACATCGATTACGTGCTCTCCGATGAGATGGCTCCGCAGATCCGCGAGGCCGGCTTTATCCCGGCCGGCTCCAACGAGAAGGGAGGGGAGTAGTCCATGGCTTCCGAGAATCTCAATGCCGCTGAGCAGGCCGAGGTCGAACAGCCCGCCGCTGCTGAGTCCGCCGCGCCGCGCAAGCGCGATCTTGCGCTCGTCTCGCGCAGCACCTATATGAAGGAGAAGGCGCTCCAGTACCTGTTCTTCGCCTGTGCCTTCCTGGCCGTGGTCACGGTCGTGCTCATCTTCGCCTTCACGATGATGCAGGCGGCCCCGGTGTTCACCGACATCGGTCTGGCCAACTTCTTCAGTCTCACGTGGGCGCCGACTGAGGGCCATTACGGTATTCTCTCCCTCGCCGCGGGCACGGCGCTCGTCACGGTGGGCGCACTCGTGCTCGGTGTGCCGCTCGGCGTGGGCACCGCGGTCTACCTCACCGAGATCGCCTCCGCCCGCGTGCGCGCGCTCATTAGCCCCGCCGTCGACCTGCTGGCCGGCATCCCCTCGATCATCTACGGCTTCTTCGGCATGGTGATCATCCGCCCGTTCGTGGCCGAGATCACGGGCGGCCTGGGCTTCGGCGCCCTCACTGCGTGGTTCGTGCTCGCCATCATGATCGTGCCCACCATCACCACGCTCACCATCGACGCGCTGAACTCCATCCCCATGGGTATTCGCGAGGCGAGCTTTGCCATGGGCGCCACCAAGTGGCAGACCATCTACAAGGTCGTTTTGCCCGCCGCCAAGTTCGGCATCGTCGACGCGGTCGTGCTCGGCATGGGCCGCGCCATCGGCGAGACCATGGCCGTCCTCATGGTCGTGGGTAACGCGCCTGTCATCCCCGAGTCCATCTCCAGCCCGGTGTCCACGCTCACGAGCCAGATCGCGCTCGACATGAGCTACTCCTCCGGCCTGCACCGCACCGCCCTATTCGGCATGGGCGTCGTGCTCTTCATCGTGTCCGCCTCGCTCGTGGGCGTTGTGCGCCTGCTTTCCAAGATGAGGAAGAAGGGGTAAGCGCATGACCGAGAACACGCACAACTCCTCCGCCGAGAACATCATCTCGGCCCAGCGCATCAAGCGCGCGCTCGCGAACGGCAAGTCCGAGCGCATTTCCAAGAACACGAGCAACGCCATCATGCTCGGGGTGTTCCGCGTGGCCGCGGCCATTACCACGCTCGTGCTCATCGCCATCATCGCCTACGTGGTGATCAACGGCCTGCCGCATATCTCGCTCGACTTCATCTTCGGCTGGCCCGAGGGCGTGAATGCCGAGGGCGGCATCTGGCCCACCATCGTGTCGACCGTTTACGTCACGGCGCTCGCCATGCTCATCTGCACGCCAATCGCGGTGCTCGCCGCTGTGTATCTGGCGGAGTACGCCAAGCAGGGCCGTTTGGTGAACATCATCCGTTATGCTGCCGACACGCTCGCCAGCGTGCCCTCCATCGTCATGGGCCTGTTCGGCTACGCGCTGTTCGTCGAGGCCATGGGCCTGGGACTCTCCATGTTCTCCGCGGCGATGGCGCTCGCGCTGCTCATGCTGCCCATTATCATGCGCACGACCGAGGAGGCCATTCGCGCCGTCCCGCGTTACATTCGCTGGGGCGCCTACGGTCTGGGTGCCACCAAGTGGCAGGTCGTGAGCCGCATCGTTTTGCCCTCCGCCTTCGGGCGCATCGCGACGGGCATTGTGCTCGGTATCGGCCGCGCCATCGGCGAGACGGCCGTGGTGCTCTACACCATGGGCCAGGCCATCAACATGCCTATCAGCCCGCTCGACTCCGGCCGCCCCATGACGGTTCACCTGTACCTGCTGGCAAACGACGGCATCAACATGAACGCCGCCTACGGCACCGCCTTGCTGCTCATGGCGATCATCCTCGCCTTCAACCTGTTCGCCCGCTGGCTCTCCCGCAAGAGCAAGTAAAAGGAGCTCATTACCGTGACTGTTTACCGTAACGCGCCCGAGCCGGCGCAAAGCGCGATCACCGTTTCCGACTTCAACTTCTGGTACGGCGACTTCCATGCGCTCACCGATGTGAACCTGAACATCGCCAAGAACAAGATCACCGCGTTCATCGGCCCCTCCGGCTGCGGTAAGTCCACCTTCCTGCGCTGCATGAACCGCATGAACGACCTGATCGAGGGCACCCGCAACGAGGGCACGATGGAGCTCGACGGCGCCAACATCTACGCTGAGGGCGTTGACCCCGTCGATTTGCGCCGTCGCGTGGGCATGATCTTCCAGCAGCCCAATCCGTTTCCTAAGTCCATCTACGAGAACGTGGCCTTTGGTCCGCGCCTGCAGGGCGTGACCAGCAAGAGCGACCTGGACGACATCGTCGAGGAGTCGCTCAAGCGCGCGAACCTGTGGAAGGAAGTCTCCGGTCAGCTGGGCAAGGACGGCCTGGCTCTTTCCGGTGGCCAGCAGCAGCGCCTGTGCATCGCCCGCGTGCTCGCGGTGCAGCCCGACGTCCTGCTCATGGACGAGCCCTGCTCCGCCATCGACCCGACCTCCGTGCAGAAGGTCGAGGACCTCATGGCCGAGCTCGCGCCCGAGATGACGATCATCATCGTTACGCACAACATGCAGCAGGCCGCGCGTATCTCCGACCACACCGCGTTCTTCCTGCAGGAGGTGGCCGGCGAGCCCGCCACGCTCATCGAGTACGGCGAGACCGACGCGATCTTCACCAGCCCCATGGACAAGCGCACCGAGGACTACATCACCGGTCGCTTCGGCTAATCCGCACCAAAATGCGTCATTTAGGGTCAGACCCTAAATGACGCATTTCTTCCGTACGCACGCCGTTTATCAGTTAGGAGCCATCATGCGCAAGCTTTTTTCCAGCCAGCTTATCGAGGCGCGCCACGAGATGCTTTCCATTTTTGAGGCGATCGACCTGACGCTGCACGATGCGGTCACCGCGTTCGTGACGGACGACCAGGACCTCGCTCGCCGCGCGCAGAAGAAGACCCTCAAAATCGATGCGCGCTGCGCCAACCTCGAGGCCGTGTGCTACAACCTCATCGCCACGCAGTCGCCCGTCGCCTCCGACTTCCGCCTGCTGCAGACCATCATCTACATCGATTTCAACATGCAGCGCATGAGCGACAAGGTGCGCCGCATCGCCCGCGCCGCCAAGCGCAAGGTCAAAAACGAGATCGAGTTCCCCGCCGAGCTCGTTGAGCTCATCGGCCGCGAGGCCGACAGCGTCTACCGCGTGCTGGGCGCCACCGCCGGCGCCCTGGTGAACAACGATCTCGCCGCCGTGCTCTCGCTTTCGGATGAGGACGACGAGGTTCACGGCGTGTACCAGGAGTTCTTCCGCACCTTCAACCGCACGGAGACCATGGAGGTCGCCGACGATAAGCAGATGGACGACTTCCGCCGCGTCATCATGGTGTCGCGCTACCTCGACCGCATCGCGAGCATCTCGACCGAGTGCGCCTACCGCCTCGTCTTTTTGCTGACCGGCCAGCGCTGGGGCGCCGACGACGTCGCGGAGGCGGATGAGGAGGAGCTCGAGAGCATGCGCATTCCCTCGGGTGAGGGCATCACGCTTGACCCCGAAAGCGACGCGCGGTATGTTTCCCATCTCGCCCTGGACGAGGTGGGCGAGGCCTTGGCCGCCCTCATTTCGCAGGTGGACGAGGACGCCGAGTAGCAAAACCGGGAGGCTTCTGTGGACGAGCGTTACGCGCAGCGTATAGCCGAGCGCCGTTGCGAGATCGTGGACCGTATGACCGAGGCGCTTGCCGCAAGCGGGCGCACACTCGATCAGGCGCGCCTGGTGGCCGTGTCCAAAACAGTGGGCGTGCCCGAGGTTCTCACGGCACTCGACGCCGGGTACCGCACGTTCGGTGAGAACCGCCCTCAGGAGCTGGGCCGCAAGCTCGGTGCGCTCTCGTTCATCGAGGGGTTGCCGGATGCCCGTTTTGAGATGATCGGCAACCTTCAAACGAACAAGATCAACGCCGTACTGGGTCGCGTGGACCTCATTCACTCCATCGGCTCCCGTCATTTGGCGGAGGCGGTGAGCTCGCGCGCCGCGCGTCGCATTGATGCCGGCGAGCTCGCCGCTCCGCAGCCCGTCCTCATCGAGGTGAACGTGAGCGGGGAGGAGACCAAGGGCGGCTTTTCGCCTGAAGAGATCCGAAGGGCTCTTCCTGAGCTGCAGGATCTTTGTGGAATTCGCATCGAGGGGCTTATGACCATGGCGCCTCGGGGGAATAAGGACGCTGCGCGTGCTTGTTTTGCGGGCCTGCGCGAGTTGCGCGATGAGCTCGCGAAGGCATCGGGCCTGCCGCTTGCCGAGCTTTCCTGCGGCATGAGCGAGGATTTCGAGGTTGCGCTCATGGAGGGCTCCACGTGCGTTCGCCTGGGGCGTGTGGTCTTTGACCCCGCGTTTGCAGTACTATAAGCACGTACGCCCGCATACGGCGCTAAGAGAGGTGCGACGTGAGTTTTCTCGATAACATCAAGGACCGCTTTGGCATGGGTCAGTCCAACCACGCGGATGCATACGGCGATGAGGCCTACGACGACTATTACGGCGAGGGTGATGACGCCTCGTACGACGACTACCAGGCGGGCTACGGCCAACCTGCTCAGGACTCTTATCGCGGGTACGAGCCTTCCGATTCCGGCAACGGCATGTTGGGGCAGACTCGTCGCGGTGAAGCCGAGTCCGTAGCCGTCTACACCCGTTCCGGCCAGCCGGTGGGGGAGGCCGAGCGTCATGCCACGACGTACACCCCCTCGCATGCGGCCGCCGATACGACGCATCGACCGGGCGCCTACGACACGCCGTCCAGCTACGCCCAGTCTCAGTCCCAGCGCGCGAGCATGGCCTCCGTGCCTTCGACGACCTCTGCCACCGAGGCCCGCGTGAGCGCTGTGCTCGACGGCACCCCGCAGCTTCCCGCGTACATCCTGCGCCCCGAGAGCTATGACGACGTCGAGACGGTCGTGCGCCGCGTGCGCACCCGTCAGCCCGTCGCCCTCGTGTTCGCCGGCGTGCGCACGGAGGTTGCCAAGCGCGTGCTCGACTTCAGCTACGGCTTCGCCTGCGGTCTGGGCTGCTCCGTCCGCGAGGTCGGCGACCGCGTGTTCATGGTGCTGCCCCAGGGCTGCGAAGTGAAGGACAGCGACCTTGCCGCGCTTCGCAAAGAAGGCTTCCTCAAATAACATAAGGAATATCAGAACGTGTTGCTTACCGCCTCATACACCCTTGTGCGTCTCGTGCGCACCCTGTTCAACTTCTACAGCTTCCTGATTCTAGCGTACTGCCTGCTCACGTGGTTCCCCATTCGACCGGGTGGGCTGCTTGAGGATATCGGCTACGTGCTCCAGCGCATCGTGGGCCCGTATCTCAACTTCTTCAGGAGATTTCTTCCGCCCATGGGCGGCATCGACTGGTCGCCCGTTCTTGCGATAGTTGTGTTAAATCTGCTCGAAAACGTGTTGATAAGGCTATTATTGTAGGGATTGACGTCGAGTTTTCATGCGCTCCCAAACGAGCGCCTCTCGCGTACGAAAGGATATGAATCATGGCCATTACTCCCGCTGACATCCAGGCGCAGACCTTCTCTGAGGCCAAGCGCGGATATGATCCCGCCGAGGTTGACGTTTTCCTCGAGCAGCTCGCCTCCGAGGTTGACGCCATGCTCAACAAGATCGTCGACCTGAAGACCCGCCTGACCGCCACCGAGCAGGAGCTCGCCTCCGCTCAGGCTCAGGCTGCCCAAGCCCAGGCCGCTCCCGCACCGGCTCCGGCCCCCGCGCCCGTTGCCTCGCCTGAGTTCACCGCCACCGCTCAGCAGATCTCCGCGGCGCTCATCACCGCTCAGCAGTCTGCCGACAACATCATCGCCGAGGCCCGCGAGAACGCCGACCGCATCCGCAACGAGGCCGATGCCAAGGCTCGCGAGGTCATTCGCCAGGCGCTCGCCGAGAAGCAGAACGAGATCAACGAGATCGATCGCCTCAAGGCCTCCCGCGAGGAGTTCAAGGCCGAGTACCTCAAGCTCATCCAGCACTTCATGGACGAGGCTCAAAACGAGTTCCCCGCCGAGCTTCTCATGAGCACCCCCACCGGCTCCGAGACGATCATCGCCCCGGCTCCCGTGGTCGAGCCCACGCCCGTTGCCGACCCGTTTGCCCCGCTGCCGAACTTTGGCGCCGACGACCTCGACTAGGTGTCGCGTGAGCACTCGCGCATGTACATAACGCGTTTGAATGGCCTGGGCATCCTGCTCGGGCCATTTTTATGAAATGACGTTCCGCTCAATCTTTACGAAAGGCACTTCATGGCTATCAAGGCAATCGCGCTCGACATCGACGGCACGCTCACCAATGATGAGAAAAAGGTCACGCCGCGCACCAAGGAGGCCCTGCTTCGCGCCCAAGAGCAGGGCGTCAAGCTCATCTTGTCTTCGGGGCGACCTGCGCACGGCTTACAAGCGCTGTCCTCCGAGCTGTTGCTGCCTGAGTATGATGGTCTTTTGGTGGCGTTCAATGGCGCGCATGTGGTTGATGCGCAAACCGATGAGGTCCTGTTCGACCAGCCGGTTGAGCCGTCGGTCATGCGCGAGCTTCTCGTGCACATGGCAGGCTTCGATGTCATTCCCATGATCACCGAGGGTGACACGCTATTCGTTCCGCGCGGCGTTCGCCATGTGATTCGCCACAAGGACGCGGACTTCGATATCGTCGAGTACGAGCGCGGCATGTGCGACCTCGTGCTGTTCGAGGTTGAGAGCTTACTCGATATATGCGATCGCCCGTTCGACAAGCTCTTGTGCGCCAGCGAGCCTAGCTATCTTCAGGAGCACTGGCGCTCCATGTACGCGCCGTTTACCGACAAGCTTGCCGGCATGTTCACCGCCGATTTCTACTACGAGTTCATGGCTCCCGGAATCAGCAAGGGCCGTGCGCTTGCCGGAGCTTTGCCCAAGCTCGGCATCGAAGCGAGCGAGGTCGTGGCGTTCGGCGATGGTGAGAACGACATCTCGATGATCGAATGGGCGGGAACCGGCGTCGCCATGGGTAATGCCATTGATGCCACCAAGGAGGCTGCCGATATGGTCACGGCGAGCAATAACGAGGACGGTATCGCCCTTGCTCTGGAAAAGCTGCTGGTTTAACAGCCGCCCCGCCCGGCACGCATCGCATGGTCAACGGTTGCAATGAAAGGCATGTCAATGGTCGATCGTATTCCGCAGCTCGCGGCGATGAATTGCCATCACCGTTTTTACTCGCTTGAGTCGTTTTTCAAAAGCTCCCGTAGCAACGGGTATGACTGCGTTGAGCTTTGGACGGGTCCTCAGCACTTTTTCATGGACTACGCTTCGAACGACTCAGTGGAACGCCTCGCTGCGCTGGCGCGCTTGTGCGGCGTGCGCATCATAGGGATTTGCCCCGAGCAGACGAATCCCAAGCCCAATAACATGGCCGCTTGTTCCGCCGAGGCGCAGCGGCGCACGTTCTCGTATTTCTCGCGCGCGATTGATGTCGCATGCGCGGTGGGAGTCCAGCAGGTTGTCCTCACGGGCGGGTGGGCATTCTTAGACGAAGACGCGTCTGCCGCTTACGAGCGCAGCGTGTCCATGCTCAGGCGCCTTGCTGATTATGCCGAGGCTCGCGATATGCTGCTTGCGGTTGAGGCCTTGCAGCCAGGGGAGTCGGTGCTTTTGAACTCGGCGGCTGACCTCAAGCGGCTGCTGAACGATGTCGATCGTCCTGTGCTCAAGGCCTGTCTTGATACGGGCGCCATGGCTCGAGCGGGCGATACCATCGAGAGGTATTTCGAGACCCTCGGGACCGATATTGTGCATGCCCATTTTGTCGATGTGGATATGGATGTCATGGACACCCATCTTGCTTGGGGTGACGGCACGAGGGATATGGCCTCGGATGTGAGAGCGTTTGTTCAGGCGGGTTACCAGGGCGTTCTTTCGGTTGAGACCGTGTCGTCGCGGTACCACGCGCATCCCGATGAGGCGGATCGCCAGTCTATGGAATGCTATCGTGCGGTGGTCTCGAGTCTGGGATAATCGTGTGTGCTAGGTGTTGGCAGGTTATGTGCCGTGGCGCTCCGCCCAATGCCGCTTGTTCGTATTGTTCGTATTCTTGCTGTGAACTGCTCGTATGAAGGAAGGTTCTGTATGGCTGCGTGTGAGTTTCCCTTTGATGCCGTTATTTTCGACATGGACGGCGTGCTTGTGGACACCGAGATCAAGTACATGCGCGACGAGGTGGACTTCTTTGCCGACCACGGCATCCATATGCAGGTAGAGGACCTGTTCTGGACCGCCGGCACATCGCATCAGGACTTCTGCCGACTCGTGCAAGACCAGCTCGCAACGGTGGGTATCGAGCTCGATGCCCAGCAGGCGTGGGATACGTACAAGTCATGGGAAGCCACTCGCCCGTGGGATTACACCGAGGTCCTCAACCCCGGTGTGCGCGAGACCCTGGCCGAGCTTCGACGTCGAGGCGTTCGCGTGGCGCTGGCATCCTCGTCTCCGCAGGAGTCCATCGAGCGCGCGCTTTCGCAGTGCGGAATCGGCGAGTTCTTTGAGTTCTACGTCTCAGGTAAGGATTTCAAGGAGAGCAAGCCCAATCCCGAGATTTACCTGCATGCGGTCGAGCGCTTGGGGCTGCCTGTTGAGATGTGCTGCTGCGTTGAGGACTCCGTTCCGGGCATTACGGCGGGCAAGGCTGCGGGCCTAACGGTTTTCGCCAAGCGAGAGGACCGCTTTGGTTTTTCACAGGATGCCGCCGATGCGATTATCGACCAGATTCCCGATTTGATCGACGCCGCGCTCGAGTTTCGTTCTTAAGGGAGCTCTTGGGGGACCTTCATGCGCGCGGGGGCAGTTTGAGGTGCCCTCGCGGCAAACCATGCCTGCATTGGGGTTGGTTTAGGGTGTCCCGTGAGAAACCTCGCCTACATTGGGGGTGGTTTGTCGCCGATAAGCGCGCCGCTGTCGTTTTAACGCTTGTGCCAACTGGTGTTTTGCTGGCCGTGCTCACGTATTACGGGTTCCGAGGCCTTAAACCGCCCCCAATGTAGAGGAGGTTTGCCGGCGGGATGCCTAAACCAACCCCAATGCAGGGTGGGTTTCCGACACAAGGTGTTTGGGTCACCTATCTTCCAGCTTAAGGGCCAGTTTGTGACTTGCCTTTGCGATTAAGATATTCCGAGTAACTCCGAGCTCGTCATCGCTATGCGCGAGGCGAGCTCGTTTTCGTCAATCCTTCGGATTACGGCGAGCGCGCGGAGCGTTCTCGCAAGGGATGCTTCGAGTTCAAGGGTAGAGCTCGGCGTGTCGAGTACGACGGGGGCGTCGGTCTCGAGAAGTACGCGATCGACGGGCATTTGTTGGGCGTACGAGCGCCCGCGCTTGGTGGCGAGCATTCTTTCGTTGATGGAAAGGTAGCAATTGAGGCTGCGCAGGCGAACTAAATCGTCTGATGATCCTGAGAACCAGTGAAAGATGCAGGTAGCGTCACCTGCCATACGGTGGCGTTCAAGGATATCGAGCGCCTCGGCCGCTGCACGCACGGCATGAATGGAAAGGACGCGGGCCTGTCGCGGATGCTCAGCACAGGCGGCAACAATCTGCTCGAACGCATCGAGTTGCATCGCGCGTGTGGTTGCATGGGCGGGGGAGAAGTCGAGCCCAATCTCGCCAACGTAGCCGGATGAGGCGGCGAGTTGCGCGGCCTGCTCTATCGATTCTGACATCAGTGGGCCTTCGTTGACCCACCACGGATGCAGCCCTATACCTACGCGAACGTTGGGATATGCCGCCAAGAGGCTTTGGGCATCGAGCGCTTCGTAAGGTGTCACCGTTGTGCAGAATGCGGCAATGCCCATGCGCTCAAGTTCGGATGCCACCTCAGCTCCATTGGTCATGCGATCCAGATGGCAATGCATGTCCACCATATGCCAAGGTCGATCGGGCATATTCAATCCTTGCACGCAGCGGGTGGGAGCGTCGAGCAATGCTCCGTTTCGGAGCTCGGCGTTCGGCATGTGCGTCCTTTCGGGAGCAACGGTGCTTTTTGTTGTGCTCGCGTCCGACCTCATGTGGGAACGCACCCTTTCGCTCACGCCCTTCCGCCGCGTTTTCCGGCGAGCGTGCCCTTTTGCGCGGCGTCATGCATGGCAAGTGCGGCTGATACGTCGTCGCCCACACCGAGACCGGAGATGTGCCGCAGAACCTCACCGGCAATCATCTGCCCCATGATCGGCGGCATGAAGCTCGCGGTTCCCAAGTCGGTGCGCTCGGAGCGCGCGGCGCCCGGGGCGGCGGCGATGCGCACCGGTTCCTCGCAGGAATACAGCACGCGCAGATGACGAATGCCGCGCTTACGGCACTCCTTGCGCATAATGCGGGCGAGCGAGCAGTTCACGGTTTTGTGCACGTCGGCGATACGCAGACATTCGGGGTGGATTTTCTTGGCGCCGCCCATGGAGCTGATGAGTTCGAAGCCGCGTTCCTGCGCGAGTGCGGCGAGTGCCAGCTTGGTGGAGACGGTGTCGATGGCGTCCACTACGTAATCGATGCGCCCGCCGGCCTCCTCAAGACAGGTGCTATAGAGCTCCTCGAGGTTCTCGGCGAGTACGAATGCGTCGTGCGCAAACACGCGGCAGTCCGGGTTGATGTCGGCGACCATGGCGGCCATGACGTCGACCTTGCGCTTGCCCACGGTGCTCTCGAAGGCGATGGCCTGGCGGTTGATGTTGGAGGGGGCGATCACGTCCTTGTCCACGATGACCAGCGTGCCCACGCCGCCGCGGGCGAGCGCTTCGATGCAGCTGGAGCCCACGCCGCCGCAGCCGAGCACGAGCACGCGCGCGTCCTCCAGGCGGGCGAGCCGCTCGTCGCCCAGCATGACGCGCAGCCGGTCTTTCATCGTCTCCATAGGGGCTCCTCAGGGTGCGGATTTACTCTGCCCATTGTAGCAGCGCGGTGATTTGGTGCATGCACGCATGCGCTCTGTCGCATGCTGACGTCCGCCTGCGCGCAGCACAAATCGTTGAGAATTCCTGCAGGCAGTTGATTCATGCGACAATACAAAAGCAAGACTACTGTTTTAGAAACGGAGCCGCAATGGCAGAATTCATCTACCAGATGTACCAGGCGCGCAAGGCGCATGGCGACAAGGTCATCCTCGACGACGTGACCCTGTCCTTCTACCCCGGCGCCAAGATCGGCGTCGTGGGCCCCAACGGCATGGGCAAGTCCACGCTGCTCAAAATCATGGCCGGCATCGAGGAGGTCTCCAACGGCGACGCCAAGCTCACCCCGGGCTACTCCGTGGGCATCCTGCAGCAGGAGCCGCCGCTCGAGGAGGACAAGACCGTCATCGAGAACGTCCGCCTTGCGTTTGCCGACATGGTCGCCAAGGTCGAGCGCTTCAACCAGATCTCGGTCGAGATGTGCGACCCCGACTGTGACATGGACGCCCTCATGGCCGAGATGGGCCGCCTGCAGGACGAGATCGACGCCGCCGACGGCTGGGACATCGACTCCAAGCTCGGCCAGGCCATGGACGCGCTCCAGCTGCCCGACTCCGACATGCCGGTAAACGTGCTTTCCGGTGGCGAGCGCCGTCGCGTGGCCCTGTGCAAGCTGCTGCTCGAGGCCCCCGACCTGCTGCTGCTTGACGAGCCCACCAACCACCTCGATGCCGAGTCCATCCTGTGGCTCGAGCACTTCCTCAAGAATTACCCCGGCGCCGTGCTCGCCGTCACGCACGACCGCTACTTCCTCGACCACGTGGCCGAGTGGATCTGCGAGGTCGACCGCGGCCACCTCTATCCCTACAAGGGCAACTACTCCACCTACCTCGAGACCAAGGCCGCCCGCGCCGCCGCGCAGGGGCAGCGCGAGGAGCGCCTGGCCAAGCGCATCGCTGCCGAGCTCGACTGGGTGCGTTCCTCCCCGAAGGCCCGCCAGGCCAAGAACAAGGCCCGTCTGGCTCGTTACGAGGAGATGGAGGCCGAGGCCCGCGCCAGCCAGAAGGTCGACTACACCGACATCCGCATTCCCGTGGGCCCGCGTCTGGGCTCCAAGGTCCTGGTGGCCGAGCACCTGCACAAGGAGTTCGACGGCCGCGTGCTCATCGACGACCTGTCCTTCACCCTGCCGCGCAACGGCATCGTGGGTGTGATCGGCCCCAACGGCGTGGGTAAGACCACCCTGTTCAAGACCATCGTGGGCCTGGAGCCGCTGACTTCCGGCTCGCTGGAGATCGGTGAGACAGTCAAGATTTCTTACGTCGATCAGATGCGCGGCGGCATCGACCCCGACAAGAGCCTGTGGGAGGTCGTGAGTGACGGCCTGGATATCATGCAGGTTGCCGAGAACGAGGTTCCGAGCCGTGCCTACGTGGCGAGCTTCGGCTTTAAGGGGCAGGACCAGCAGAAGCGTGCCGGCGTGCTTTCCGGCGGCGAGCGCAACCGCCTGAACCTCGCGCTCACGCTCAAGCAGGGCGGCAACCTGCTGCTGCTCGACGAGCCTACGAACGACCTCGACGTCGAGACGCTCTCCGCGCTCGAGTCGGCGCTGTTGGAGTTCCCCGGCTGCTCCGTGGTTATCTCCCACGACCGTATGTTCCTCGACCGCGTTGCCACGCACATCCTCGCGTGGGAGGGCACGGACGAGAACCCCGGCAACTGGTATTGGTTCGAGGGCAACTTCGAGCAGTACCAGGAGAACCGCGTCGTCCGCCTGGGCGAGGACGCCGCCAAGCCTCACCGCGTGCACCGCAAGTTGACGCGCGACTAGGTTCGGGTTACATCGTTTGCTACGCCAAGGGGGCCGCGCGCGGGTTGCGTGCGGCCCCCTTGGTCATTTTGCCTTGCGATTGGGCCTTTGGAGCCCTGGTTTTGGTGCTCGCCAGGCGTGTATTTCGGGTGGAGTGGTCAAATCCGCTCGCGAGTGGGCGACTTTGTGCTGCTCGGCGGTGGATTCCGCGAGCAAAAAGGCCCAGTCGCGGGGTGTAATGACCATAGCCATCGCTTTTCGCGATGATTTTTCTGAGCTGCCGGCTTTTTTGGGACTGCGGACATTTTCTTGTACCTACAACGCATACCCTAGCGCAAGGCGGTGCTCGTCGGGGGTGAGCCATCCGAGCGCCTGCGAGATCCTCCCCGAGCGGAACCATCGCATCCAGGCGTCGAGCTCCGACATGAACTCGGCGATCCCCACGCCCGACCAGTCCCTCGGGTAGAAGAACTCCTGCTTGAGCAGGCCGAAGAACCCCTCCGCCCGCGCGTTGTCGCCGCTCCTGCCCTTGCGCGACATGCTCCGCGCCAGCCCGTTGGCCTCGCATATCTCGACCCACCGGGGCCAGCGGTAGTGCCCGCCGCGGTCGCTGTGGACGGCCGGGGCCTCGCCCGGGGAGAGCGTCCCGCACGCCGACTCCAGGCTCGAATCCGCGAGCTCGGCCGTGGGGCGCGGCCCGATGGACCATCCGACGGGCCTGCCGTCGAAGCAGTCGATCACGGGGGAGAGGTAGCACTTCTCCCCGGGGGGGATCCTGAACTCGGTGATGTCCGTGACCCACAGCTCGTTCGGCCTCGCGGCGCCGAAGTCATGGGTGCCGTCCGCGCGCAGGGGCAGGTTCGGCGGGGCGGGCGAGGCCTCGCCGGCGTAGCTGCTCCACCTGCGACGGCGGCGCCTGGCGGCGGTGAGCCCCTGCTCGCGCATGAGCCTGCGCACCACCTTCTCGGACGCGCGCACCCCGCCGCGCCGCAGCTGCGCCCAGACGGCCCGGTACCCGCGGCGCCCGCACGCCTCGAAGGCCTCCGCGACGAGCGGGCGCAGGGCGGCGTCCCTATCGGCCCCCAGCCTCGCGCGGTGGTACTCGTAGGAGCTCTTGGAGATCCCAAGGAACGCGAGTATGCGGGTCAGGGGCAGGCCTGTCGCCGCGCGCAATCTCTCGCCGAGCGCGACGCATCTCCGCCTCGACGTCGTAGCCGGGGCGGAGCCTTCCGCTTTTAGGTCGTCCAACACCGCCTTGAGCAGGGCGTTCTCCTCCATCGCCGCGTCATACGCGGCCCTTTCCTCGGCGTTCACGGCGGGCACCTCCACGGTCTTGGTCCTCACGCGGATTCTACCCGATGCGCGCTCGTGCGGAAGCCTGCCGGCGGCCCAGTTTCCCACCGCCGTGCGCGACGCGCCGACGAGCCGTGCGGCCGCCCCCAGCGTCATCCCGTCCTCCAGCGCGTAGAGAGCCAGCTCGACGGTGTCCCTGTCGTACATGCGGACCTCCAGTCCGGACCAAGCGACTTGGTCCAACTTTTCGTCCGCAGCCCCTTTCGATGGTCGATGCACCCAGTCATGCACCGATTTGACCAACGGCTGTTATTGAACCGCGGATAGCTCCCATGCGAGTCCAGCGCCCGCGCGTTTTTTGAGCGTAATGGCGATGGGCTCGACGCTGTCGATGTGCTGGATACGCAGCGGGAAAGTCAGGCGTGCCCGCGTTCCGTTGACCAGCTCGAGCTTGAGCGCGCGTTGGTAGTCTTCCGCCAGAAGCCCAAATACATCGGTTCCATAGGGGAGAAGCTCGCAGAGCTTTGCGATGACCTCGCTCGAGGGGTAGACCTCTTCGGCGAAGTCGGCGGGGTAGGTGGCAAGCACTTCTGGTGCAACCGTACGAGGGGCAATGGGCTGCGCGGGCGCGTCTGCGGAAGTCGGAAGCCCAACCTGCTGGGCCACCGTGTCCTCGACAGTCTGAGATGCCGGGGCGGCAGGCTGCGCCTCGGGCGTGTGCGCGCAGGATGGCAAACTGGCAGGCGCGGGCTGGTTGGCTGTGGTCGAGTTTACGGAGGCCATCGGCGTGTTCTGAGCGGGCTTCACTTCGACCCGGTCCTTCGCAAAGCCATTTGCTGAAGGGGCAGAGGTGCGGCTGGTGGGTTTGGCGGAGACGGTGGAAGCGACGCGCTCAGTCGTACTGTTGGCAACGGAGGCCTTGGGAACGGCGGGTTTGGCGGCGGTGGAGGCGGCGCTCTCAGTCGCGCTGTTGGCAGCGGGGGCCTTGGGAGCGGCAGGCTTCGCGATGACCGGGTGCGATTGAATCGTCGTTTCGCGGTCAACGCCATTGTATGGATCGTAGACCACCGTGAGTGAGATGGCGGGCTTGGGCAGCGCGCTTGCCTCGGGTTCGATGCCGGCGGGGGTCGTCTGACCACTCAAGTTCAGTGCCAGATCAGCTGCTGCAACATCGAGTTTTGACCGTTGAGATTCGTCTGCATGAGAACCCTCAGTAGGCGAGATGCCCGCAGCGGGGCCCTGCGATTCCTGGTTGGAACCCCCCTCATCTGCTGGTGCGCTCGGAGTCTCCTGAGATTCCTTTGCGGGTTCAGCCTCAGGGCTCGCTGCGTCAGCTTGCTTGAGCGTGCGGCCCGTAAGGACGTCGTCGGACTGAGGCACGGCTTCGGCTTTGGGAGCCCCTGCAGCCTCCTCCACCTCGGGTTCCGGCCGCTTGACGCGTTTGGGGCGAACGGGCTTGAGCGCTTTGTCGGCCTTCTTGCGCTTCCAGGGTTTTCCGTTTTTCGCCGGATCTTTTTTGGAGCCCGCTTCGAGCGCTGCGAGCGCCGTATCCCATTCGGGCTGGGCGATAACGGTGGCGTAAATGCGCCCGCCCTTAAAGACGGTGAGCTTGATGAACTCCTCGAGTGCCTCGAGCAGGGCCCTCGTGTTCTCAAAGCCCAGGTCGTCGGCGGTCATGCGGTCTGCGGCGAGAGCTTCCTCGACGGCGGGCAGGAAGGTTTGCTTGCCGCATCCGAGCTCGGTGGCGAGCAAACGATACAGGTAGATGCGATTATTCGACGTAAGCGCGGGTTGGGGCGCGGTTGCGGTGCGTGCCATAGGGCCTCTCTTCGTTCGTGTGCAGGGAACCATGGTAGCATCGAGAGCCCTTCCGCGCGCTTGCGAGGTGGCAATGGACCGCACGGCGGGGCCAGGGGGGCTCGGCGCTCACGGGGTCCCGCAGGTCCGTTCAGTGCATACGAGCCAATCGACGCGGCCTCCAAAGGGCCATTGCCGAGTTACGCCATTCCCTCGCCCGAGGCTGCCGGCGCGGTTTGGGCGAGCTGTTCGAGCAGGCCCGGTGTCTTTGCTCCGAGCCCCGCTCCGCCCGTTCCCAACAAAATGACCGCCGCGCATACGATAACGGCAACGGCGGCGATTAAAACCGATGCAAGGGCGATCTTCCTCTTAGTGGCACTGCGCTCCGCGGCCGCGCGCGCACGGAGCTTCGTGGGCGCAATACGGGCCGTATAAGCTCCATTTGCATAGGTCGGGACACTCCAGTTGGGGTCTGCCCCGCCACCCTGAGCGTACGATCCCGCCTCGGGACGCACTCCGTTGCCGGCATGGGCCTGCTTGGCCTTGAGCTTCTCGGCACTGGCGTCCAAGGCATTGCGGTACAGCTGGGAGCACACGACGGTGACCATCGAGCTGACCGCGGCGCCGATGACGGATCCTGCGATGCCGATGCGCGAGGCAAGGAGCATGGAGGTCGCCGCGGCAGCTGCGGCCGCAAGAACCTGCGCGATCGAAATGCCGTCAAAAAGTCGCTTCCGTATGGCAATGGGCTGGGTGGCGCCCATATGGGTTCGCTGCTGTTCAGTCGTTTCGTTCATGGATACCCTCTCGTGATGGTTCACGAGATTCTCCTACCCAGCACCACCTCGGCGCCAGAGCACGCGGGCAAGTAACGCAAAGTTCTGACATACAAGGAGTCTCTGTGAAATCGCCCGCAGGCGCATAACCTGCGGGCGAACACGTTGCTTTTGAGTTTATCGATGCGCTTTGAGCTTGGCAAAGAGCGTAGGCGCGGCTCCGCGAACCCACTCGATGAACATACCGGAGGCAAGGCAGAGCGTCGCACTTCTCATGCGGTACGGTATGAGCATGAGCCGCATCTTAGCGCTGCGCGGGCGAGCTGCCGCCAGCGCGGGGCGAACGGCGGGGGAGGCGAGCATGTGCGCCACGGCTGCGCGCTTCTGTCCAAAGCTCTTGGGGTTCTTGGGCGAGCACTCGTTGGCCACACAACCCACGAGGCGCTCGATGTAGCGGCGGCTCACCATTTCGTCGGCATCGGCGTTGTTTTGCATGCCCCAGTGGGCGTAGAGCTCGCGCATCCAGTCGTTCTCGGTCTCGCGCTTCTCAAAAACGCCGTCGCGATAACGCGCGGTCTCGGAATCGGCACGGCGGCGGAAAAAGCGGTAGAGTGGCTCGCTCACCATACTCACGCTCTGAACGTCGCGGATGTAATCAAGGACGAACGGGAAGTCGTCCCAGAATACGTCGCGATAGCGGATATTCAGCTCGTTGAGGCGGCTGGAGAGGAACATCTTGTTCCAAGGCGGGTAGAACATATTGTTGTCGAACAGCTCGGGCGAGGCGCGATGGAATTCCTCGGCCGTACGATACGTGGCGCTGGGGACACTCTTGACCTCGACGAACGTGTTATCGCCCGAGTCCTCGCCGTTGCCGTAGCCGGTGGTGGTGACGATCTCAAAGCCGCACACCGCCAGCTCGCAGTGGTCGCGCTCCATGATACCCGCGAGGGTTTCGAGCATGGTGGGAACGCACTCGTCGTCAGCGTCGACGAAGACCATGTAGCGCCCACGTGCGCGCTCGATGGCGAGGTTGCGCGCCGCCGGAGCGCCGCCGTTCTCGACGTGCAACGCGGTTAGACGGGAGTCGCGCTCTGCCATGCGGTCCAAGATCTCGCCGGTGGCGTCGCGCGAGCCGTCGTCAACCACGATGACCTCGATATCGCGGAGGGTCTGGTCGAGCACGGACTGCACGGCCGCCTCGACGTAGGCCTCGACGTTGTACGCGGGGATGATCACGCTCACCAAAGGCGCCGGACTGGGCGCCAGGGTTTCGCTGTGCATGTGCTTGCCGTGCGGGGCGACGTTGGTGCTGGTGTCGAGGCTCACATGAGCTCCTTTATGATGGTTGACGGGATGTATCGGGATGGCGGTGCAGGCCGGCACGCTCGCAGGCGAAGTACCAGCCATTCTCGCGCCATGAGTAGATGAGCTCGCGCAAGAGGGCAAGTCGGTAGGAAAGGTTGCTGCCAACATCGCCCGTCTGGCCGGTGATGGTGAGGTAGCGCTGTTTGGCGGCGGGGGAGACGTCGTCGAGCCCGAGCGCGATATGCAGCGGGATAGCGGCGAAGACCTCCTGGATGAGCGACGCGATGCGCGCGTCATGCTCCGCGGGGGTGCCCCAAAGATGGGACACGTGCCGAAAGCCGATGCTCGCCAGCGACGTGAGCACACCCTCGTCGTTTGCCCAACGGCTTTGGCGAACCTCGTCTGCCATCTGCAGCCAGCGGACCAAGGAGAGCTCGGGCACCTTGGTGACGGAACTCGACCCCGGACGGTCCTCGCGATAGCAGTACCAGGCATCATCGGTGAACGCGATACGCTGCGCCTGGCACATGGTGCGCATGACAAAGGGGTTGTCGACCCAGCCGGCGCCCGGGGCCTCGACCATGCGCGTGTTTGTGGACACGAGGAAATCGCGGCGGTAGATGGCGGACCAAATCGAGGGGTGCCAGCGTACAAGCTGCGGGGACTCACCGAGCGTGGTGCATCCGCTGTCCCAGGTGCGCACGCCGCGGTGACGCAGCAGGGAGCCCCAAATGCGCTGCTCGGGGGTGTCGGCCATCCAAACGCGCTTGTACGTGGACTTGACGATGTCAGGGCGATCGCATGCCTCGGCGATGGCGTAAAGCTCGCCGAAAAGATCCCCGTCGAGGTAGTCGTCAGGTTCGACGATGCCGAGGTACTCGCCGTCGGCAACGTCGAATCCGGCGTTGACCGCGGCGCCGTAGCCGCCGTTCGCCTTATCGATGATGAGGACGTCCGGGTAGCCCTGATCGTTGCGGGCGCGGTCGGCATATGCCTGAGCGATCTTGAGGCTGCCGTCGGTGGAGCCGTCGTTTACGATGATGAGCTGCAGGCCGCGCCCCAGCTTTGAGCGGATGGACGAGAGACATTGATCGAGATAACGTTCGACGTTGTAGGTAGGTACGACAACGGACACCCGGTGCGGGGCATGCGTGGGTGTGCTGGTAGATGGACTCGTCACGAGCACCGCCGTCCTTCCTGGAAGTCGAAGCATAACTGCTTCTATCCTAGCGCATGGGACGGGCATTCACCAAAAGTGCCCGTGCGCTTGAGGGGGCCGTTTGCCGGTGAGAGCCGGCGGGCAACGGGCCGCGTGCACGTGGTCGGACGCGCGGACGGGGTCCCGCTGCCTTGGGGTGGTACCATGCTTGCAGGCTATATTCTTGAGAGGACCGCTCGTGGGCAAAATCCTGTTCGTTGGCGTGACGTGCGCCGATGTGGTTATCAATGTCGATAGGCTTCCGCGTACGGCGGAGGATGTCGTGGTATACGGCCAGCATATGGCGCTCGGCGGCTGCGCGTTCAACGCGTTTTTCATCGCCCATGCGCTCGGGGAGCCCGCGGTGCTGTTCAGCCCTGTGGGAACGGGGGCTTTTGGCGACTTTGTGCGCAAGGGGCTGACAGCCGAGGGTATTCCCGTGGCGGTGGAGAATCCTTCGATGGAAAACGGCTGCTGCTACTGCTTTGTCGAGCCCGGTGGCGAGCGCACGTTCGTTGCCTATCACGGTGCCGACTACCACTATGAGCCCGCGTGGTTCGATGCGCTGAATATGGACGAGATCGACGCCGTGTATGTCTGCGGCCTTGAAATCGAGGATCCGACCGGCTCGGTCGTGGTCGCTTTTCTCGAACGTCAATGCGCTGGCAAGCAGATCTTCTTTACGCCGGGCCCGCGTCCCGACGCCGTCCCGATCGACTTGCTCAACCGTATCTACGACTTGCACCCCATACTGCATCTGAACAACGATGAGGCCGTGGTGAGCGCGCGGCGCTTGGGGGTTGCGGTTCCGGACGGATCCGGGCCCGAGGCGGTCGCGTGCGCCTGCGCGGCCCTGCGCGAGCGCGTTGGGAACGCGGTCTTCGCCACGCTGGGCAAAGATGGGTGCTACGTTGATGACGGCAGCCGTGCCTTCGCGGTACCAGGTGTTTCGGCAACCGTGGTGGATACGATCGGCGCCGGGGACTCCCATATCGGCGCCCTGATGGCGTGTCTGCATCGCGGTGATGCCCTCGAGGATGCCATGGCGTGCGCAAACCGCGTGGCGGCGGCGGTGGTTTCGACCGCCGGAGCGCATCTTTCGCCTGAGCGCGTGCGCGAGGCGGCCCGCGTATAGGCGCTGCGGACGCGCGCCGGCGCGGGCGGCTTCGGCTTCGTCTCCGCAACCGTACGAAAAAGCCCCTTTGGCTCGCATCTATCTGCGTGCCAAAGGGGCTTTGTGGTGGCTATGGGCCTCCCGATGCGGACTAGGCGCGAGAGATGAACGCCTTGTAGCCCTTGTAGGCCTCGTAGATGTCGGCCTTGTTGGTGGCCTCCCACAGGGCGTGCATGGAGAGCACCGCCACGCCGGAGTCGATCACGTCCATGCCGTACTCGGCGAGGATATAGGCGATGGTGCCGCCACCGCCCGCGCCGATGCGGCCGAGCTCGCAGGTCTGGTAGTCGACGCCCGCCTCGTCCATGATGTCGCGGATGAGGGCGAAGTACTCGGCGTCGGCGTCGTTGGAGCCGCCCTTGCCACGGGAACCCGTGTACTTGTTGAAGCACAGGCCGTGACCCATGATGGCGGCGTTCTTCTTCTCAAAACGGTCGGCGTAGAGATGGTCGAAGCCGGCTGACACGTCGGAGCTCAGCATGCGCGAGTTGGCCAGGCAGCGGCCCAGGGCGAGCGGGGAGTCCTCGCCGGCGAGCGCCATGATCTCGGCGATGGAGTTCTCAAAGAAGCGGCTGGTCATGCCGGAGGCGCCCACGGAGCCGATCTCCTCCTTGTCGACGAGCAGCGTGACGCTCGTGGTCTCCACCTCGGGCACGTCGAGCTGGGCGGCAAGCGAGGTGTAGGCGCACACGCGGTCGTCCTGGCCGTGGCCCAAGATCATGGAGCGGTCAAAGCCCAGCTCGCGCGCGGGGCCGGCGGGCACTACCTCGATCTCGGCGGAGAGGAAGTCCTCCTCCTCGATGTCGTACTTCTCCTTGATGATGTTGAGGAACATCTGCTTGACGGGCTCCTTGGCATCGTCCTCGCCCTCGATGACAACGGGGCGGCCACCCACGATCACGTCGAGGTTCTCGTGGTCGACGGCCTTGCCGGCGGGCTTCTCCATCTGCTCGCTCGCCAGGTGGATGAGCAGGTCGGAAATGCAGAACACCGGATCGTCCGCATCCTCGCCCACGGCGATCTCAACGGTCATGCCGTCCTTCTTGCAGATCACGCCATGCAGCGCGAGCGGGGTGGCTACCCAGTGGTAGGCCTTCACACCGCCGTAGTAGTGCGTGTCGAGGTAGGCCATGTCGCCGGCCTCGTAGAGCGGGTTCTGCTTAAGGTCGAGGCGCGGGGAGTCGATGTGCGCGCCGAGGATGTTCATGCCCTGCTCCATGGGGCGGCTGCCCAGGTTCACGAGCATGAGGGTCTTGTTGTGGCTTGCGGCGTAGACCTTGTCGCCGGCCTTGAGCGCGCGGCCCTCGGCGATGCAGGCGGCCAGGTCGACGTAGCCGGCGGCCTCGGCGAGCTGGATCGAGGTGGTCACGCACTCGCGCTCGGTCTTGTTCTCGGAGATGAAGGCGCGATAGTCGCCGCAGATCTTCTCGAGCTCGGCAAGAGCCGCCTCATCGTATTTCTTCCAAGCGTTCGGACGCTCCATGAAGAGCCCCTTTCTGTTGAATCGTCGGTACGGGTGCAATGGTAGCATGCCGATGTGACGAAACGCGGGTGCAAAAAGGGCTCCCGAAGGAGCCCTGCAAGCGCATTGTGGCACGCCGAGGTTCGCTAAATCTTGTTCATCTCGGACAGCGTGTTGTTATACCAGTTGAACCAGTTGGGCGGGCAGTACTTCTTGGCGCCCGCGACGCTGATCGTGTAGCCGTAGCCGCGCGCGAGGCCCGCGACGTGGTCGTCAATGGCCTCCTCCCAGCTATCCCAGCTGCTCGAGCCCCAGCCCCAGGCGTTGTGCGGCAAGAAGCAGTGGCGGCCCTTGGAGCTCTCGGTATTGGAGATGGCGGGGGAGAAGCGCGGATCGACGCCGTACTTCCAGGCGGCGGTGGCGAACGTCACGCCCTGGCCCTCGAGCGGGGAACCCGCGAGATAGGCGTCGATGCGGCTGGTCCACTCGGCGATGAAGGCGGCCTCGTCTGTGCTCCAGTTCACCTCGCCGTTGTCGGGCGTTGCAACGGGGCCGGTCGGCTCTCCGCCCTGAGCGGCCTGCTTTGCGGCCTCCTGAAGCGCAGCGAGTTCGGCGGCAGCCTCCGCGTCAGCCTTGGCCTGCGCGCTCTCGCGAAGCTTCTGCGCGTCGGCGAGCGCATCGGATGCGGCCTTGTGCTCGCTCTCGGCCTTGACCTTCGCTGCGTTCAGCTTGGTCTTCTCGGCCTCGAGCTCGGTTTGCACGGCATTGAGATCCTCGAGCGCCTCGATGTTGGCGTCCTTGATCTGATCGACGTACTTCATGCTCGAGATAAGGCTGTCGAGGCTCTCGGTGCCCATCACGAAGCTCATGAGGAAATTAGAGTCCTTGCGCTTCTTGTAAATGTCGCGCATGGCACGGCTTGCGCGGTCCTGGGCCTCGGGCAGCTTGGATTCGAGCTCGGCGATGCGGGCCTCGTTTTTGGCAACCTGCTCCTGAAGGTCCTCGAGCGCCTTGTTCGCCTTGTCGAAGGCGGCAGCGGTCTGCTCGACTTTTTTCTGGGTCTCGGTGAGCGTGGCTTCGGTTTCAGTGGTGATCGCTCGTGCCGGGACGGGGAATAGCACGCTTGCGAACAGCGCGGCCGTGACGCCGGCCCCTGCGATGAGGGTGCGAGTGCGGTTGGCGCGCCATGCTGCGTGCAGGCTCGGAGTTGCGTCCATGTGCTTCCTCGTCTGTCTACCTACTGTCGGATACTATGCATAATAGCACTGCCTTCGAGTTCAACTTGAACGTTAGACATTCTTTAAGGTTCAAGTTGAAGGTTGAGACTTTGGTTACCTGCGGGAACGCCGAAATATGAAACAGTTTTGAAGTTTAAACCTCACCTTTAAGGTGAGAGTTTTGGCGGCGGACCACGAAAAAGCCCCCGTCCCGTATGCGCGGGGCGAGGGCTCATGCCTGGTATGTGACGCGCTTAGCGCTTGGTGCCGTCAAGGAACTTGCGACGGCTGAAGTAGTTGTACCAGGTGACGAAGAAGGTCGAGATGAGCTTCATCGCCATAGTGCCGACGTTGAGCAGGCTCACGCCGATGAACATGTAGAGGTCGTTCAGGCCCAGGCCGATCGCGGAGAGGATGGCGAAGATGGTGAACTCGCGGCGACGGCTCAGGTCGTCCTTGTGCTCGAAGACGTACTTCATCGAGAGGAAGTAGTTCACCACGATGGAAACGGTGAAGGAGATGGTGGTTGCCATGAGGTAGTCCATGTGCAGCGCGTGCAGGAAGTACGTGAGGAATGCGTATTCGACCGCGAGGGAGACAAGGCCCACGACGGCGAACTTCATAAACTGCTGCGTGTTTTGGTGTGCAAGTGCGGCGCGCACAACATCACTTCCATGAAACCGTTGAACAACGTGCATCGTTGATGCTCGAACTCGACAAACTATACGCTGCTCGTTAGGGAAATGTAAGCTCACGCACAATAAGCATACGAATGCGCCCCCTTCGCTATCCGAACAAGCGAAGGGGGCACGTGTGCTGCCGGGGCGTGCGTTCCCGATCTGTATGAAGGCTCCCTACGCGCGGACCTTCACCACGATCTTGCGAACGTGGACGGGCTCGCTCAGGGTGCAGCCGGGCTTATGGGCGTCCTCGGGGGCGAAGACGGCGAGCTCGCCTGCGTGCAGGGCGACCGACGTGACGGGCACAGGCGTCTTGAGCAAGCAGTAATCGTCCGCCTCGTCATACTCCTGCACTGTCTCGAGGCCGTCTGCGGGAGCGTACTGCAGCAACTCCTCGCCACGTGCCACGAACTGTACGTCGTAGTAGTCGCGGTGCGCCTCCAGCTCCTTGTCGGACGCGGGCACGGTGTCGTACTCGAGCACGTTGGCGTAGACGTCGTCCCCGTCGATCTCGTTGCGGCCGAGCGGCAGGGCGAGAAGGTCGGTGTTGGCGAGGAAGTCGTAGGCGGTGCGGAATCGCTCGGACAGATAGTCGTTTGCGGTGGCGGTGGAAAGTGCGGTGGCGAGCATGGCGTTCCTTTCGATTGGGGATGAAGGGGTGCCTTGATGCGGAGTATAGCACCGCCCCCATTCGCCTTGTGCGGGTCCGGCGAATGGGGGCGGTGCGGCGGTTCGTCTATCGACGTTTTCCCTTGAAGAACAGCGGCGGGAAGGGACGGGGGCGCTTGCGCCCGCCCGTAGTCGCCTTGGCGATGAGCTCGTCGGGGATCGGGACGTCGGCGCGCGCGCTTTCCAGCGGGTTGACGTCGGCCGCGGCCACGGGGTCCATGATGGGCGCCTCGGGTTTGACCTCTGCCTCGCGGTAGCGGCGCATCATGTCGGCCTGGAGCTGCTGGGCCGAGGGCGGCGTCCAAATGACGGCGTTGGCGCCCGCCTGCACGGTCTCGCGTACGGAGAGCGAAGAGCGGCCGCCAGAGGCGATGAGCGGCAGGTTGGGGTAGGCCTCGCGCAGCTGGCGAAGCACCGCGGGTGTGTCCTTGCCGGCGGCGACATTGAGAATTTTGGCGCCGGCCTTGACCTTGGCATGCGCGACGGCATCGCAGCGCACGACGGTGGCGATCACGGGGATGTCAATCATGGAACAGATCTGCTCGATCATCTCGGGCGGGGCGGGAGAGTTGACCACCACGCCGGCCGCGCCCTGCATCTCGGAGACGGCGGCGAGCTGAACGGCGCGCTTGCCCGTGGTCGTGCCGCCGCCCACGCCCACGAATACGGGCGCTTCGGAGGCGGTGAGCAGCGCCTGGGTGATGGCGGGTTGCGCGGTGAAGGGATAGACCGCAAAGACCGCGTCGGCGTTCGAATTGCGAATGACCGCCACGTCGGTGGTGTAGAGCAGCGATTTGATGCGTCGACCGAAGAGGGTGAATCCGCCGCACTCGTCCAGCTCATCGGGCACGCGCAGCGGCGCTTTGCGCAGGCGGCCCTCGATGGGGGAGGGCTCCATGGGCAAAAGGCCGCCGGGAGTGACGGCGAGCTCCGGTTCGGCGAACTCGTCGGCGAGCTCGACCTCGGAGAAGTCGATGTTCGCCTCGATGGTTTCGGGGACCTCGGCGCTGACCGCGATGGGCTCGTCGATGGAATCGCCGGGCTCGACCTGAGTAGCTGCCTCGTCCCGCTCGATGGCGGGGACGGCTGCGTTGGCATACGGGTCAACGCAGCCGGGCCGGGGGTCGGGGACGGAAGCGCGCGTGGCGCGGATGGTGTGCTCTGTCATGATGCTCCCTTTGATCCAAGGGTTGTTTCGCCGACTCATTGTACCCGCGCGTGCGGATGCATAACATTCTTGCGGTTGCACACGCAGTTTTCACGCGGGGCTCTCGCGCCGCTGCCGGGCGGTGTCATGCCCATCTGGTATGCTAGCCGGGTACCTCACGCTCGAAAGGAACGGTGTGCCAGCCATGAGCATGTTCGATATTCTCGCCCCCGTGCTCGTCGTCGTTGCGGCTATCGCCGTCGTTGCCGTGGCGTACCTGGGCTTTTCCACGCTCAAGGATCGAAACGAGCGCAAGCGCGAGGAAGAGCTCGCTTCAGGCTGCTCCTCGCGGCCCGCCCGGCGCCGTTAGCGCTTGCCGCGTTTTGCGCCCTGGGCGCTCTTTTGGATAGCGGCGACGTAGAATCCCTCAAAGACGCGGCTGGGTGCCAAGGTGAGCGTGCCGGGCACGTCGGTTTCGCGTTCGAGAACCGGGAGGGCAAAGGGGCCCGTTGCCGCGTTCTCCAGCGTGATGGGACGTGCGGCGTTCGCCTCTTCAGCCCCTTCGATGATATCTGCGCCCGGCTCGGCGACCGCAATGGGAACAATGGAGCAATCGCGATGGCGCTTGAGGGCCGCCCTCACTTGATCGCCGTTTTCTTCCTGCAGGATTGAACAGGTGGAATAGATGAGCGTGCCGCCCGGCTTGAGCACGGTAAGGGCGCGGTCGAGCAGGGCGCGCTGCGACTTTACGACCTTGGCGAGCAACTGCTCGGTTATGCGACGCTCGGCCTTTTCATCTCCCGCTCGGACGGTTCCTGTTCCCGTGCAGGGCGCGTCGAGCAGGATCTGATCAAAGCGGAAGAACTCATCAAGCTTGCGGGCGTCGGTCCGCATGATGTTGACATTGGCGGCCCCGAGCTTCTTGAGATTGAAGTCGAGCTTCTCAGCGCGCGGCGCGCTCATTTCGCATGCGGTGATATGCGCGTTGTTCCCCACCAGCGCGGCGATTTGGGAGGTCTTGCCTCCCGGTGCGGCGCACATGTCGAGGATGTCGGCACCCGGGTGCGGGCCGAGCAGCAGCGGCGGCAGCATTGAGGAGAGGCTCTGCAGGTAGATGTGTCCCTCGCGGTAGATGTCGAGGTCCCATACCGCTCGCACATCCGCCTGCGGGAGCACGAATGCATCCTTGTACCAGGCGACGCGCTCGTAGGAGATGCCAGCGGCGTCGAGCTCGGATGCGATCTGCTCGGCTGACGCCTTAAGCGTGTTGGCGCGCAAGGTCACGGGGCGCTCGCGCGCCTGCTCATAGCCCGCAAGCGCGAGCTCGCGCGTCGTCTCGTCCAATTTATCGCTCAAATACATCTCGTGTCCTCTTTTCGGGTCGTTCGCAGGTATCTTAGCAGGACCGCTTGGCCAGACGCCGCGCGCGGCGGGGCGATACCGAGGTGCAAATACGCAAATGCGCGGATAATTTTCGCTGCGTCGGATATAGCCGTTCGGGCGCAACGCGTCTACCTGCGGTTTCCTTGAGACCTTGAGCGGCCAATACCATCACACGGCCGCATTATCCGCGCATTTGCGTATTTGCAGAGATGCGGGGCCTGAATACCCGGGAGTCGCCGGCTTGTTGGCGGCAGATCGGGCCCTTGAGGGCAGATCGACCTGTTTTACAGGGCGAGTCCGAGTGCGACGAGCGCGGCCGAGCAGGCGAGCGCAGCTATGTCCGCGGCGCGCAAGGGGTAGCGTTTGCGAGAGCTCTCACGCGTGCGCAGGTAAAAGCCGCGCTGCTCCGCTGCCAGGGCCGACCCTTCTGCTTTTGCGACCGATTGCGTGATCAGGGGCACGAAAAGCGGCAGCATGAGCTTGAGCTTTTTGATGGGGTTCGCGCTGTCAAAGGTGACGCCGCGGGCGGTTTGGGCCTCCATGATCGCATCCATCTCGTTCATGAGCATCGGAACGAATCGCAGGGCGGTGGTGAAGGAGAACGCGTAACGGTAGGGGATGCGGAGCACCTCCACGCAGGCGTTTGCGAGGTCGGTCGTGCGTGTGACCATGAGCATGAGCGCCAGCGGCAGCGCAACGAGCGCGAGCCTCATGGAGGCTTTCACACAGGTGATGATCGTCTCGGGTGCGAGCGCTTGTCCCGCCGGCACGCCGATCTGCTCAAAGAAAAGCTGCAGGACAAGCGTGGCGGCGGCCACCGGTATCACGATATTGAGCAGGCTCACCAGGCGCGGGGCCGCTTGCGCACTGAGTGCGAGCGCATACACGAGAGCCAGTAGCCCTAAGAGGGCGAACAGGGAATCAGTGACAATCGTCGCGATGATAAACGACGTCGCGAGCGCGAGTTTTGCGACGGGGTTGAGCCGGTGCAGCGGAGTCGCTCCCGACAGGTAGTCCAGGACATTACGCATGGCGTATCAGCTCCTCGGTGATCTTGATGAGCTCCGCTACGCTGCGGGCGCTTGCGAATGCGGGGTGCACATGTTCGGATAGGCGGCCGGACAGCTCCATGATCTGGGGCGGGGAGATGCGCCCGAGCTCCACGAGCTGGGGGCCGGAGAACACTTCCTGCGGGGTGCCCTCACCGACGATGCGCCCCTGGGCCATGACGGCGATGGTAGTTGCGAACTCATGCGCGAGATCCATGTCGTGGCAGATCATGACCACCGTGGCTCCCGCCTCGGCCTGCGAGCGCACAAGTTCCATGACCGTGCGCCGCTCGCGGTAATCGAGACCGCTCGTGGGCTCGTCCAAGATGATGACCTGAGGATCGAGCGCTAGCACGCCGGCGAGCGCGACGAGATGCCGCTGCCCGCTCGACAGCGAAAACGGAGAGGCCTCGGCGGGAAGTCCAAGCGTGTCGATAATCGTTTGGGCGCGCAGCTTTGCCTCCTGAGGGTCCACTCCGTGAAGGAGGGGCCCGAACATGACTTCCTCCAAGACGGTGTTCTTGCATAGCTGCCGATCGGGGTTTTGGAACAACGTGGCAACACGCGCCGCAATTGAACTCACGGGCGTGGTGCCCGTGTCCATGCCCGCCACGGTCACGGTGCCTTCGCTCGGCTTGAGCAGGCCGTTGAGAAGCTTTACCAGGGTCGTCTTTCCCGCTCCGTTCTCGCCAACGATGCCCATAATTTCGCCTGGGAGCACCTCAAGGGAGAGGTTCTGCAGCACGGGCACGGAGGAGCCGTATGCATACGAGATGGAGTCGACCGCGATGACGGATGGCGTGTCGTGCGCCGACGGGGCGGCAAAGGGCGCCGGCTCGGCTTGGGCGGGAGGACATAGGGGCGCTCTGTGCTGTGCGAAAGGCGCGTCCTGCTTTACGGCCGGCTTCTGCTGGCGGGCGCGGGGAGCGTTGTTTCCTGGTGCAAGAGTGGCGGTTTGGAGTTCGTCCGCCTCGGGGATGAGGTCGGTGGCTTGCCGCTTGTCCTCCCCAGTGATAAGACTGGCGACAAGGGCCTCCGCCTCTTCCGGGCAAAGCGCGGTATTCCCGCCGCGAATCAGCCGGCGCTCTGCCAGGCCGTTCGACAGCCGCGCGGATAGTGGCACCTCGACGCCGATGCGCGTCAGCTCTGCCTCACGTGCAAAGACTTCCCGGGGTGTCCCTTCGAACTCGATCCTGCCCTCGTTCATGACGGCGATGCGGTCGCAGAGCGTGGCGAGCTTCGAGGACGTCTGCTCAACCACCGCGATAGTCGTGCCGAGCTCGCGGTTGATGCGCTGCAGTGCCTCGAAAACGGCGCGCGAGCTCACGGGATCGAGCGCGGCGGTGGGCTCGTCGAGCAGCAGCACGCGCGGCTGCAGGGCGAGCATCGCGGCGATGGCGACCTTTTGCTTCTGCCCGCCTGAGAGCGCGGCGATCTCGCGGGTGCGCAGGTTTTCGATGCCGACGATGGAGAGCGCGTCGGCTATCCGCTGCTCGATGCGCCCGCACGGCACGCCGAAGTTCTCCAGGCCGAACGCAATCTCGTCCTCGACGATTGCCGCGACCATCTGCGCATCGATGTCCTGCTGGACGTAGCCGACGAAGCGCGCGATCTCGGTAAGAGACGAGTCGCAGATGTCGCGCCCGCCCACGGTGACGGAGCCGTAGAAGCGCCCTGAAAAATGGTGCGGCGCAGCTCCCGACAAAACGCGCAGCAGCGTGGTCTTGCCCGAGCCCGACGGCCCGACAATCCCCACGATCTCGCCCTCGCGAACGGCAAGGTCGACATTGCGCAGCGCCAGCTGGTCGCGCGCGCCATAGGAAAAGCTCAGCTTGTCGGCGGTGATAATCATGCCCATCCTGATCTACTCCTCAAGGGCCAGCGCCGCCTTGACGGGCGGGTACAGAGCGCAGACGAGCACTGCGTTAAACAGGGACGTGGCGGTTACGACGGGCAGCATGACGAGGGCGATTTGCGTGGCGAAGCCCATGAGCATCATTTTGATAACGACGAATACGGTTCCCGAGATGAGGGTGGCAACGAAAGTCCCGACGGCGGGGACGAGCGCGCGGAGGCATCCGGGGGCACCGGCCTGCACGATGGTGGCCATGGCGATTGCCGCCAGGGATTCGGCGATGAAATCGATGCCGGGCGCGGTGGTGGTGAGTTGGATGACCGCCGCCGAGATGAACCCGATCACGAGGGATTGCGGGATGGTGGGTCGCACGATGAGGATGGTGAGGCAAAACGCCGCGATGATGAACTCCGGGGCAATGGCGCCGCCCGAAACGGCGGCGATCGCCTTGCCCGCCGTGAAGTTGAGGATGAAGCCGGCGGCGAGCAGGATGGCAAGCAGGACGAGGTCGCGAATGCCGAGGCCCGGGCGCTCGGGTGCGGCCACGGTTCTCAGCTGCCCTAAGGGTTCGGATTGCATTGGATGCATGGCGTTGCCTTTCAGTGTGATGTGCGCAATGGGAGTGTGGAAGGGAAAGTGCATGACGCGAGGGGCAACAAAAAGCCCCCGGTCGCACCGGAGGCCTTACGAATAGCTAGATATGTCTAACAGATAGGGCTCACCGACGACCGGCCGAAGACGCGTCATGCCACCACCAGTTGTTGAGGGACGTGAAATTCTTCGACATTGTTCGGTGCTCCTCTCTACGTACGAGATTGAATCGTTGGTCGCACTATAGCACAGCGCAGTATCCGGCTGGCGGGAAATCCCGGCTATATTTCGCGCTCGTTACCCAGGCGTGCCTACAGCTTGGCGAAATCGTCGACGATTAGATCGAGGCATTGCGGCAGCACGCGGGCGCCGAAGACGCCGGTGTTGTTGTGGATGAGCTCGCCGTCGAACTCCATGCCGAGCGAGGGCTCGCAGGTGATACGCGCCTCCTTGGCCTGGAAGAGCGTGAACTGCGGGCGGCCGAGGCCCTTGCCCGCGGGGTCGAGCACGCCGGCGATGAGCGTGGGCAGCAGCTCCACCGTCTTGGCGGGCTGGATGACGGCGATATCGATCATGCCGTCGTCCATGCGGCAGTCGGGGAACAGGTTGATGTCGTTTTGGATGAAGGAGGTGTTGCCGACCATGCATCCGATGCCGTCGAGTTCATCGACCTTGCCGTCGTGCTCGATGGTGAAGTGGGCCACGGTGGGCGCGGGCGTGGCCAGCGCGGAGAGGAAGTAGGCGATCTCGCCCATGTCCCCCTTATTGGGCTCCGCCTTGTGCATGATGTCGGCGTCGAAGCCGGTGCCGGCGATGATGATGAAGCCGTGACGTTGGACGCTGCCGTCCTCCGCCTTCCAAAACAGCTCGCCCATATCGACGCGCTTGGTGCGGCCCTCTCGGCATGCCTTGGCGAGCGCGGCGGGCTCGGGCGCGTTGCCGATGTTGTTGAAGAAGAGATTGGCGGTACCGGAGGGGAACACGAGGGTGGGGACATGGCTGTCGCGGATGCAGTCCAGGACGTTCGACACCGTGCCGTCGCCGCCGGAGACCACCACACGGTCGAACTCGCGAACGTCAGCCGCGGCGTATTCGGGCTCCATGCCATCGCCGATAAAGCGCATGGCAACCTCGTCGCCTGCCTGAGAGAGCGCGCGGGCGAAGTCGAAGATCTCGTCCGAGCGCGGGCCGCTGGCCGGATTGTGGATGATGAGACAACGCATGGTGAGTTCCCTGTTCCAACGAAGCCGAGTATAGTTATATGAATGACGTAATCCTACCCGTGCAGCGCGCGGGTTCGCCCCTATCTTGGGAGACAAATGTACATCTCCACAAACGAAGACCTTGTCGCCTTTTGCAAGCGCGCCCGTGCGTTTTTCGCCATCGCGATCGATACCGAGTTTTTGCGCGAGAAGACGTATCACGCCAAGCTCTGCCTGGTTCAGATCGCCACGCCCGATGAATGCGCGGTCATTGATCCGCTTATGATCGACGACCTGAAGCCGCTGGCGGACCTCATGGCGGATGTGGACACACTCAAGGTCTTCCATGCCTGCTCACAGGACATGGAGGTGCTGGTCCATGCGCTCGGCGTGTGCCCGGCGCCGATCTTTGACACGCAGATCGCCGCCGCCTTTTTGGGCGAGCGGGCGCAGTGCTCCTACCACAATCTGGTGCATGCCTTCTGCGGCGTCTCGCTTCCCAAGACCGAGTCCCTCACGGATTGGTCGCGCCGCCCGCTGACGCCCAGGCAGGTGGAGTACGCCCTCGACGACGTGCGGTATCTCATCGACGCCTACCACGTGATCGAGAGCAAGCTGCACTCTTTGGGCCGTATGGCGTGGGTGCGTGACGAGATCCGCGCGATCGCCAACCCGGCCCACTACAAGAGCGACCCGCGCGCGGCATACAAACGGGTGAAGCGCGTGAATGCCTGCACACGTCGCCAACTCGCCGTTGCGCGCGAGCTGGCCGCTTGGCGCGAGCATCGAGCCGAGGCGCGCGACGTGCCCCGCAAGTGGGTCATGTCCGATGAGGTGCTGCTCGCCTTGTGCCGCCGCGCTCCTCAAACCGCTGAGGACTTCCGCTGCGTGCGCGGCACCGAGCAGTTGTCGCAGCGCGATGTCGAGGTCGCACTTGGCGCCATCGCGCGCGGCTGCAAGTGCCCGGCCGACAACCTGCCGCCCGCGCCGCGCGCCCACCGCACGCCGGCTCCCGAGCTCGAGAGCGTGATCGACCTCATGTACGCGCTCATCCGCCTGGTGTCCGAGCGCTCGGGTGTGGCGACGTCGCTCATCGCGTCGCGCGATGGCCTGCTCGATTACGTGGAGCATCCCGAGCGGAGCCCGCTGCGTGAGGGCTGGCGCTTTGAGCTGGTGGGCACGCTCATCGACGACTTGCTCAAGGGCAATATCGGTCTGACCGTCAAGGACGGGGCGCTCGAGATTCTGTAAGGGGCGGCCGCATCGCCTGCGCGCGGTGCGATTGCGGCGTGGCGCGCGCAGGCGTTACGCTGATTCGGCAGGAGGAAGACCATGATCAAGGCGGCATTCTTCGACATCGACGGAACGCTCATCGGCTTCAAAACGCATCGCGTTCCCGAGAGCACCTGGTGCGCTATTGAGGCCATGCGCAGCCGCGGCATCAAGGTCTGCATCGCGAGCGGGCGCTCCATGGCGGAGATGCAAGACGAGGTCAAAACGGGTTTCGATGCCTATGTGACCATGAACGGCCAGCTGTGCTTCGATGCCGAGGGCGTTTTTCGAGATGTGCATATCGATCCTGCGGACGTGCGCACGATCGTCGAGCGGGCGCGCGAGGGCCTGTTCGACCTGTATGTGATGCAGGGCAGCCGTTCGTTTGTGAACCGACGCGGCCCCCGCGTGGTTGAGCTCGGCAAGCAGGTCGGTCTGGACTACACCGTGGGTGAGTTGGACGGCGCCTACGATTTGCCCGTGTATCAATTCAACGTCTTTTGCGGCCCCGAGCTCGAGGAAACGATGCTTTCGGGGACGCGCGGGGTCGTTGCCACGCGTTGGAACGACTTGTTCTGCGACGTGATTCCCGCACAGGGCGGTAAGGACCATGGCGTGCTGGCAACGCTAGAGCGCATGGGCATTCAGCCCGAGGAGGCCGTGGCGTTCGGCGATGGCGAAAACGACCTGGGGATGTTTCGCGCGGTGGGAACGAGCGTCGCGATGGGCAACGCGTGGGATCCGGTTAAGGAGCAGGCGACGTTTGTCACGACCGACGTGGACGACGACGGCATCTGGAACGCCTGTGTTCAGCTGGGGATCGTATAGGGCCGGCTGGGCTGGTCGAGTTGTTCGTCTACGGAGTTAGTTGCACTTTGCGCAAGCGGGGCAGGTTCCCTCGAACACGATCGTGTGTGAGGCGATATTGAAGTCCGTGGATGCGGCGGCGCGCTCATCGAGGACGGAATCGTAGGGCAGCGGCATGTCGGCGACCGCTCCGCATGTCGTGCAGACCACGTGGCTGTGGCCGTCGCAACGTCGGTCAAAGCGCGTGACGCCCGGCGTCTTGACCGTGGTGATAACGCCGGTCTCGGCAAGAAGGTTGAGATTGCGGTATACGGTGCCGCGGCTTATGCGGTCGTCGACGGCGTGGACGGCGAGGTAGATGTCCTCGGCGGTGGGGTGGTCGCAGCGTCCTTGGACGGCGTCGAGCACGAGCTGGCGCTGACGGGTGTTGCGCCGGATGGGCTGTGCGGGGGCTTGCGTGACGCTCATGTCGCCTCCTGTGCCTACTAATGCTACAAAACTAGATACATTTGAGCAGAAGCAGCGGGGAATGGCAAGGCGTATGAGGCGGCTCGCGCGGCAATGCGCAAGTTCTCTAAAGGTCGAGCGTGTGGCGTGCTAGAGCCGCACGTCGAAGTCTGTTTGATCGGGAAGCGCCGGGATGCGCTGTCCTTGCTCGAGCCAGATGCGGTTGGAAAATCGCGCGTAGTAGGCGTGGATGCGCTCAAGATGCGCGAGCAGTGCGCGCGCCGGGCCTTGGATCTCCATGCGAACGGTGCCGTCGGGCAGGTTTTTCACCCAGCCTGTAAGGTGGCGTTCCTGAGCGAGGCTCTGGTTGGTCCAGCGAAACCCGACGCCCTGGACATCACCGCTAAAGAGCAGGTCAAGGCGTACGGGGCTGTTTGAGTTGGGGGCGATGTTCTCGAGCTCGGAACGGAGCGCGAGCTCGCAAGGACTGAGCCTCTGACTTGCATGCCCGTCATTCTCAGGCGTGCCAACGGCCTGCGCGTATTCCCGCGCATGATCCATCATCGTTTCAAACAGCCCCATGTTCGGCTACCGATTGATGGTTAGTGAGTTTTCGTAAAGAATCTCAGGCGCCATATCGATGTTGCCCGGCCATGTGACCGTTCCGTCGATTGCGGATGCCATAAGAAAGCGCGGAAGAGGCCGAATAGGAGCCCATGGCCTGCGCTCAAGATACGGCGTCATGTCAAAACGTCCGCGCTTTCCGTCCTCAAAAGTGAGATCGAGAGTGTAGTCCTCGCGCGCTACCGCAGACACAACGTTGAACTCCATGGCTCCTCCTCGCGTATTGAGCTCAGTCTATCGAAGCGGGTCGATGCGGTAAAGCTCTCCATCGTTTTGCGCGAGTTCCCAGTTGCCCCACAACTCATCGGTGTGGAGTATGGCCCATGCGGTTACGAGATGTCGCTTTTTAAGGGGCAATTCACCCTTGATGAGATTGCCGTCAAAGTCGAATACTGCCCGGTAATTTTGAAATGATGCGTGGAAGTGGGGAGGATTGTGGTCATCCCAATGCATGTAAATGACGATACCTTGAAACATTGATATGGCAGGCATGCGCGGCTCCTTCTAAAGGGAACGTGTGGCGCCAGCCTATACGTGCACATCTTGCAGCCGTCTTGAAACTCCTGCGCTGCGTCTGTGCGCAAACCGAGGTGAATCTGACAGTCAATATATCCTTGCAGGTAGATTGTTGATGAGCCGTTTGCCACTTCAGAGCAGTGCCAAAGTGATGCGGTTGCATTCTCGGCAAAACCACATAATCGCTGTCGCGCTATGCCCTAAATGCGTGCCGGAATTACCGTGCTATCAAATTGTCGGCGGGGAAGGACACGCCGGTTTGGTGGCGCGCTTCGTCCATGAGGGCGAGTGAGGAGAGCGTGATGTCGCGGAAGCGCTCGACCGTGCCGAATGGTCCGGCGGCGGCATCGAGGGGGCTGGAGCCGTCGCGGACCGATTCAATTGCCTGGACGAAGTCAGCGAGCTCGTACGTCATGGTGTTGTCTGAGTGGGGCAGTTCGATGGTGCGCGTTGAAGTCTGAGCGCTTGAGTAACCGACTGAGTCGCCGTCCGTGCTCGCAACGCGCAGGTCGAGCTGCGCTGCTGAGGGCGAGGAGATGCCCTCGACGGTGAGCGTTCCAAGCTCGCCCTCGATTTGGCTGTGCGCGAGGTCGTTCGTAATCTTGGAGTGGTGCAGCGTGGCGATCATGCCGGGGTAGGTCGCCATGATGACCCCGGCGCCGTCGATGGGGCCGCCAGTGAGCTCGCGCGTCTGCTCGTCGAGCAGCACCGCGGAGGCGCTTACGTGCTGCGGCGTTCCGAACAGCTCGATGAGCGGTTCGACCGTGTAGATGCCGATGTCCATAAGCGAGCCCGACGACATGGCGCAATCAAAGATATTGGTGCGGCGCCCCGCGAGGATCTCGTCGTAGCGGGAGGAGTACTTGCCAAAGCGCAGGGTCGCACGACGAACGGTGCCGATCTCGGCGATCGCGTCTTTGAGCGCATGGAAGGCGGGGTCGTGCAGGGGACGCATGGCTTCGAGCGCAATGACCCCTGCCGCCTCGGCCGCCGCGAAGACCTCACGTGCCTGACGCTCATTGGCGCAGAAGGGCTTTTCGACGAGCACATGCTTGCCGCCCGCGATGCAGGCGAGTGCCTGCGGGCAGTGCAGCGCGTTGGGGCTGCCGATGTAGACCGCGTCGACGTCATCGCTTGAAGCAAGCTCATCCAGCGAGGTGAAGGGGCACGTGCCGCCGTGCTCGGCCGTGAAGGAGGCCGCCCGCTCGGCGTCACGCGAGAGGGTGCCTACGAATTCGACGCCTTCGACCTGATTGAGTGCCTCGAGTAGGCTCTTCGTAATGGCGCTGGTCCCGATGGTGGCAAGGCGAATCATGGCAGGCTCCTTCAGTTGTGGGCTTGGCCCATATTGTAGGGCTCACTTGGGTCTCGGTGCCTCTACGTCCGGTCTGGCCTATATACGCTCCGGGGCGTGGTTCCGCTTCGCTCCACAAAAACGCCCCTACGGTATATAGGCCAGACCTACGCAGGGCGGCGTGCATGTGGGGCAACGCAAGGTCGGGAGCATATACCGTAGGATTGTTTTGTGAGGCGAAGCTGAACCACAATCCGGAGCGTATATGCTCCCGACCGACGAGTGGGAACTCTTACTCCGACTCGCCCTCAATAAATCCCGTATCGACCGCGCGATTCGGGCTGTCGGCCGCTTTGGTGGCGAGCTCATCGCAGCGTTCGTTGAACTCGTGACCGGCGTGCCCCTTCACCCAATGAAATGTGACACGATGCGGCTCTTTGGCGGCAAGCAGACGTTTCCATAAATCGACGTTCTTCACCGGTTTCTTTTGCGAGGTCTTCCAGCCGCGGCGGATCCAGCCCTCGACCCAGTGCTGGTTGAAGGCGTTGCACACGTACTGCGAGTCGGAATGAATCTCGACGTCGCAGGGGCGATTAAGGGCTTCAAGTGCGGAGATAACGCCCAGAAGCTCCATGCGGTTGTTCGTGGTTCGCTCGTATCCGCGTGAGAGCTCCAGCGTGTGGAGCTTGCCCGAGGGGGCGGTGTAGCGCAAGACCGCGCCGTAGCCTCCCGGCCCGGGATTGCCGCGCGATGATCCGTCGGTGTATATGGTGACTTTCAAACGTCGTCCTTTCACAGGGGTCCGGCTCATTATAAATCCCCCGTCGCTCTGCACGGTTCCCGTGCAGAGCATGTCGGGTGGGCATCGCTGCAATTGCGCTCATGGAGGCCCATGGTTCTGTGCGGATTGCGAAGAACGTGGAAAGAGTGGTCCGATGGGGGACAATCGGGTCGTTGGTCGTTACCGAAGGGATTCCCATGAGATTCAATACCCATGCCGCCCGTTCGTTCGTGCTCACCGCAATGGCCGTGCTGGTGCTCGCCGGCTGCACGGCCGGCTCGTCGTCTGGGTCGGACTCCGCCGATTCGGCGACCGTGGGGCTTGCGTCCAAGCAGCCGGGCGCGTCCGTATCGTGGAAGGCCGAGCTCGACCCCGATGCTCAGTTTCTCAACGTTGCGGGCGAGGAGGGCGCCGCAATGCCGGGTGATTGCTGGGTTCTTTTGGAGAACGGAGCCGTTCAGATGCAGGTTTCCGGCTCTTCAATCCCGCAGCCCGAGGTTGAGGACGTCGATTATTCCGACGGGGTCCTTACCGTCACCATGCGAGAGCCTGCGGACGACGAGCCCGCCACAATGGATTACGTGCTTCATCAGTTCATGCTCACGCCTACCGATGACTCACAGGTGAAGAGCGTTGTGCTCGTGCAAGGCGATACACGAGCGGAACTTCCCATGGGCGTTCTGGCAAACGACGCCCCCGCCGCTTAGCCTCGCACGTCGCGCGTTCGCGCCGAATCGCTTTCACTCTCGATACGGAGGTTTCATCATGCTTACCATCGGTTGCCATCTTTCCACCACCAAGGGCTACACCGCCATGGCCGAGACGGCGCGCTCCATCGGCGCGAACACGTTCGCCTTTTTCACACGCAACCCGCGCGGCGGCAATGCCAAGCCGCTCGACCTCGATGACGTGGCGGGACTGCAGCGCATTCTGGACGAGGACGGATTCGGCCGCTTGGTGGCGCATGCTCCCTACACGTACAATCCGTGCTCGGCTAAGGAGCGGGCGCGCGAGTTCGTGCTCGAGGCTATGGCCGAGGACCTGCAGTGTATGGAGGCGCTGCCGGGGCAGTACTACAACTTCCACCCCGGGGCGCACGTGGGGCAGGGGGTTGACGCGGGCATCGAGCTCATCGTCGATGCCCTGTGCCAGGTGATGTTCGAAGGACAGCGCACCTGCGTGCTGCTCGAGACCATGGCGGGCAAGGGCACCGAGGTGGGCCGCACGTTCGAGGAGCTTGCGCGCATCATCGAGGGGGTGACCGCGCGCCGTCCCGAGCTCGCCGGGCCCGACATGCTCGGCGTGTGCATGGATACCTGCCACATCTCGGACGGCGGGTACGACGTCGTGCATGATTTGGACGGCGTGCTGGCCGAGTTCGACCGCACGGTGGGGCTCGATCGCCTGCGCGCCGTGCACATCAACGACTCCAAGAACCCGTGCGGTGCTCATAAGGACCGTCATGAGGTCATCGGCGGCGGGTATCTGGGTAATCCCGAGCTCGGAGGTGGCGAGGAAGTCTTGCGCGCCATCGTGACGCGCCCGGCCCTGCGCGATCTGCCGTTCATTTTGGAGACCCCACACGACGATCTTTCGGGTTACGCGGGCGAAATCGCCTATCTTCGCGGTTTGGCCGGCTAAAACGAGCCGCGTCGCCCCTGCAAAAACGCAAATGTGGGGATAAAAGCATGGGGTGCGAAGTAGATGAAAAACGGATACTTCGTCTACCTGCGGATTTAATGAGGCGGCATGCCTGTCTACTTGAGCTCGGCATTTTTATCCCCACATTTGCGTTTTTGCAGCGGTCCGAAGGGGTCCGCGTTGATCCTTAGCTGCCCGTGCTGCCTTGTAGGTCCGTGCTGCTCTGCAAGCCCGCGTTGCCCTGCAAGCCCGTGCTGCTCCGTAGCAGACCAGCACGAATTGCCACTATTTGCGGTTATTTGGGGCGGAAAAGTGGCCTGTTGTGCTGGTCTGTGAGAGAGCAGCACGTGCGGCCACCTTTGAGAACGCCATCGAGCGAACGCCACCGAAGGGCCGCACGTGGATTGTTCCGGGTACGGGGGTTGTTCCGGGCACGGGGATTGTTCCGGGGTACGGGGATTGTTCCGGGCACGTGGGTCGTTCCAGCTACGCGCCGCCGGGATGGGTGACAAGCTCTATGACGAGCCATGTGCCCTCTACGCGCGCTTGCAGTTCAAGCCCCATGGCACGGGCGAGTTTAGACGCCGTGGCAAGTCCAAGCCCCGACCCGGCTTTCTGACGTGCGGAATCTACCTGGTAGAACCTGTCGAAAAGATGATCGGGCTCGATGGCTTCGGGCTGTTCGACGGGGTTGGAGATAGCGAGAATCGTCCTCGCGGGGTTCGGCGAGGCTGAGGCTGTGGAGTTTTTGCCCTGCGCATCGGTTCCAGGTGCAGATGAGGCGCTTGCCCGGTGCTCCGCGCGTGCCCTGTGCAGATGGGGGTTCGCGGTGCCGGCCACCCCGCCAATCGACTCAGACACGCCCAGCGCACGTCTCAGTCTGGGGTCTCCGGGGCCCGCACCATCTCCATGCCTTGCCCCGATGCGGATGTAGGGCGCTCCAGACCCATGGCGGAGCGCATTTGCCACGAGGTTTTCGACAATGCGCCCGAGGGCCTGCGCGTCGGCATCGATGACCACAGGCGTGCCCGCATCTTCAATGCTCGGCTCCCATCCGCGCTCCTCGAACTGCGGATAATGGCCCAAAAGACAACGCTCCACGATTTCGCGCACGTCGACGGGCTGGAATTCGAGCGTGAGGTCGGGGTCGCTTGCCTTGGTGTAGGAGAAGAGCGCGTCAAGCAGCTCCGAGGTGCGATCGATGCGCTCGATGGCGGTGTTGAGGCGGACCTGGCGGAGCTCGGAGTCGGATTCCTCGAGTGCGAGCTGCAGGTAGCCTTTGGCGCCGGCGAGCGGCGTGCGGATGTCATGTGAGAGCGCGGAAAGATCGCGCTGGAACTCCTGCTGGTGCCGTTGCATGTCGATACTTGTCTGGGCGCTGCGGTCGAGCTCGCCGTTGATGGCATCCACCAGGGCGGGTAGCTCCGGCGGCCGTGCGTTCAGGCTCAAGCGGGCGTTGCTCGCCGCATCGCGCCCACGCAGGTTTTGCGTCAGGCGACGCAGCTCAAGTGCGTACAGGGCGACGCCGAGCACGAGCCCCGCGGCGATTCCAAGCAGCAAGGCGAGGGCGATGAGCGCTCCCGTGGGCATGTGGGCCTCCTTTTCGCGACGGGTCGTTTCTGGAATTCTACAAGCTCCCCACACGCCATGCGGACGTGCGGGGAGCGGTTGTTGGCTTGAGGGCCGGCAATGCCGACGGTGGCGATGGTGCGAGGTGCGTGTCGTTTATCGGAGGCGCTGGTCCCTCAGCCGGTGCGAGAGAGCGGGGCGAGCGGTTGCTGGTCGGAGGACGGGGTTGCGGCAGGGCACTTGAATGCCAGTTCGCACGCCCCTGTGACTGCTGCGTTCAGCGCTTCAACACGAGGCCGCAAGAATTATCCTGTGGGGCAGCAAGAATTGTCCTGTCGAGCTGCGTATACGGTCCGGATGCGGCCCGTAGTCCGTTACAGCCCGCGCCTGCGGCCCACGGCGATCCAGGCGCCGCCTGCAAGGACGAGCCACATCACGCAGGTGCCGAGCATCCATGCCCACGTGGGAAGCGTGCCCGTACCAGGCAAACCGGCGGGGGCGAGCATGGTGCCCGCGCCGTCGGTGAGCGCGTGCAGCACGGTACTCGGCATCCAGGAGGCGAGCGCCGAAAGCGCGTCCCCCAGTGGGATGAGGAAGGCGAAGCTGCCGCCGGCGAGCGCCGGTCCGGGCAGCATGCCGAGAATCTGCAGCACCGAAGGCGCCATGCCCAACAGCACGCCGATCATGAATCCGTAGGTGACGAGCTTGCTTCGGGTGAGCATGGCGATCGCGAGCGGCAGGACGCTGGCGACCCACGTTGCGAGCCATGCCGTGAGACACCATAACAGCCCCGCGCCGACCGAGTCGAGCGCGCTGAATGAGAGCCCATGGGGCGCCAAGACGAACAGGGCGAATCCACCGAGCGTGATGACGATGTCAAGTGCGGTGAGACATGCGCTCCAGGCGCCCGCGAAAAGAACCTTCTCGCCAAAGTAGGCCAGGTGACCGCGAGTGCTCGGCACCAGGGTCTTCCCAAAGCCGTCGGTCAGGTCAAAGAAGACCATTTCGATAAAGCCGAAAGACGCGGCGAAGACGAGGACCGAGTAGTTTCCGAAGAGGTTAGGCGCCAGGTATTCGATCGGCGTGATGGTGAGAGAGCCGTCCGGTGCCATATTGGAAAAACTCACGACGTCGCCGAGCACGCCGGAGAGGCCGAGGAGGATAAGGCCGATCTGGAGCGCGGCGAAGACGAGCAGCGCGGAGGCGTACTGCCACAGCGAACCGCGAAAACCGCGGATGCGTGTGACGCGATACCAGTCGGCGCGAAGAAGACGAAGCATGGGTAACCTGCCTTTCCGGGAGGAGGGAAGAACGTAGATGAGAAACGAGACAAGTGCATGGTCGTAAGGGGTGTTAATGTGGCGGCCGAAGGCTCGCACGGGGTGCGATGTTGATGCCGCCGAGTATGACCAGGGTGGGGAAGCCAATGCCGGCGAACATGGCCGGACATTCGAGCACGCTAAACACGCGGTCGCAGCTTGGCTCTCCTGGCCCCCTTGTTCTCCGCCCCAATCCCGCTTGGCTCATCGGCTCCGCCCATGAGCTCGACGAAGTGCTCCTCGATATCGCGCTCGATGGTCGTGAGCTCGAGGATTACCTGGCCGGCATCGGCGAGGGCTCGGGAGACGTCCTCGGTCGAGAGGGCGCTGCCGTTGCGTCCGCCCGTCCCTTGCGCGCCGGAGCCGCTGGAAATGGTGATAGCTCCGTCGGGCTCCATGCGCAGGGCCGCGCCGGGAATCCGCTCCTCAAGCAGCGCCAGGCTGCGCGAGGGGTCGGCGGTCCTCACGCGAATCGAGCTCATGCACTCCGCATGCAGCTCCTCCACGGAGAACTCGAGCACCATGCGGCCCGCACGGATCACGCCGAAGCGCGTCGCCATGCGGTCGAGCTGGTCGAGCACGTGGGTCGAAATGACCATCGAGATGCCGCGCTCGCGGTTGAGGCGCATGAGCGTGCTGCGCATGGCGCGTGTCGCCTCGGGGTCCAACCCGTTGAAGGGCTCGTCGAGGAGCAGCAGGTCGGGGCCGCCCACAAGCGCCAGCGCGATTCCTAAACGTTGCTTCATGCCGAGGGAGAACTTCTTGCACGGCTGGTGTCCGGTGTCCTCGAGCCCCGCGAGCTCAAGAAGCTCGCGGCAGTGCGGCTCGGGTTTTGGGACACCTAATGCGATCGCCTTGCACATGAGGTTCTCGAATGCCGAGTACGTGGGCAGGATGCCCGGGTCCTCGATGAGCGCGCCCATACGCGAAAACGCCGTGTCGAATGGCGCGATGCTCCCGCTCGCCTTGTCGAACAGGGAAATCTCGCCCGAGGTCGGCTCGATCAGCCCCGCGGCGATCTTCATGAGGGTCGATTTGCCCGCGCCGTTTTTGCCCACGAAGCCGTAGATGTCGCCCGCCCGCACGCTCATGTCGAGCGCATCGAGTGCGCGCTTCTTGCCATATGTTTTGGTGAGCGACCGCGCCTCAAGGACGTTCATGGTTGCCTCCTTGCATCCGTTGTTGACCTGCGTCTCTAAGGATGGCGTCCATGTCTTGAGCAAATCCGAAGCAAGTCTAAAGAAAGGCTAAAGGTACGCCGTCGCTCTATTCTTCGCTGAGCTTGAACCCGATGCCCCAGACCGTTTTGATGTACGCATCGGTGCCCGAGGATTTGAGTTTGGCGCGGATATTGGACATGTGCACGGTCACCGTGCTGTCGTCGCCGGCGTAGGGCTCGCCCCAGGCGGCCTCGAAGAGGTCCTGCTTGGACCACGCGCGCTTCGGCTGTTCCATGAGCTTCTCGAGTAGGTTGAACTCAATGCGCGTAAGCGCGACCGGTTCTCCGCATGCCGTGAACGTGCGGGCGTTTGCGTCGAGGCGCCATGAGCGGAAGTTGAGCGACCCCGACGGGGAAGCGCCCCGGCTCGCGTGTTCCCGAGCGTCGCCCAGGCCGGAAGCGCGGGGTGCCCGGTGGCGTAACTGAACCTCCACGCGAGCGGCGAGCTCGTCAAGGTCGAAGGGCTTGGTGAGGTAGTCGTCCGCACCGAGCTTGAGCAGGTCGATCCGGTCGGTGGTAGACGTGCGCGCCGAGATGACGATCACGGGAAGGCCGGCGTCGCGTGCACGAAGGGCTCCGATGAGCTCCTCGCCGGTTGCCCCGGGGAGCATGAGGTCGCAAATCACCAGGTCATAGGGGAGGTCTGCGCGCTTCTCGTCCGCCGTCTCGGTCGCTCCGCCGGCATGCGCCAGCTCGCCTCCCAGCCGCATGATGCCTTCGGTCCCCGAGTACGCCTGCGTGCAGGTGTGCCCCTGCCGCGCGAGGCGTACGGCGATGATCTCGTTGATGTCCGCATCGTCCTCGACGATGAGTATGCGAGCCCCCATTTTGGCCTCCCTCGGCGCCTGGATTGCGATTGGTGGCTTCATTTTGTTTCGAATGCGCCGTCAAGGCAAGGGCTGGAGTGGTCCATGCGATAAAAGTCGTGTGCTGCAGGGGTGACAGCTTGCAAATGCGCGGATAATTTTAGATAGACGGAATATAAGTTGATTTCGCTCTTTCCCTACCTGCGGTTTTGTTGGATTGTATTTCCGCCATACGTCCACGTTGCAAATTTATCCGCGCATTTGCGTATTATGCATGCGAAGTCAGCGTGCGGCCCGTCTTGCCGTGCTGTTCGCGGGCTATTCACTGTCCAGGAACGCGCCGGTCTGGCGGTCCCAGAGGGCAGCGTACTCACCGCCGGCGGCTGCGAGCTCGGCATGCGTGCCGTCCTCGACGATCTCGCCGCCCGCGAGCACCACGATGCGGTCGAGCGCCGCCACAGTGGACAGGCGGTGCGCCACCACGATCGAGGTGCGGCCGCGCATGAGGTTCTCGAGCGCCTCCTGCACGAGCGCCTCGCTTTCGGAGTCCAGGGCGCTTGTGGCCTCGTCGAGCACGAGGATGGGCGCATCGGTGAGGATGGCGCGCGCGATGGCGATGCGCTGGCGCTGGCCGCCGGAGAGCTTCACGCCGCGCTCACCCACGAGCGTGTCGAGCCCGGCGGGCAGGCGGTCGATGAACTCGAGCGCGTTGGCAAGCCCGGCAGCCTGGCGGATCTCCTCCTCGCTCGCCTCAGGCCGCCCGTAGGCGATGTTCTCGCGAATGGATCGATGAAAGAGCAAGGCCTCCTGCGGCACGTAGGCGATCTGTCGGCGCAGGCTCTGCTGCATGCAGGTCGAGATGTCCTGCCCGTCAACGAGGATGTGTCCGTCTTGCACATCGGACAGGCGCAGCAGCAGCTTGGTGAGGGTCGTCTTGCCGGAGCCCGAGCGCCCCACCAAACCGACGCGCTGCCCGGCAGGGATATGCAGGTTGAGGTCGGTAAACACGCGGTCGCCCTCGGCGGCGTCTGTATAGGCGAAGCCCAGGTGCTCGAAGTCGATCGCCCCCTCGCGCACCGCGAGGTCCGGGGCGCCCGGGGCATCCTCCACCAGGCGCGGCTCGTCCAAGATGCGCGCCATCTCGCTCGCGTCTCCGATGGCGCGGTTCATGCGCTGCATCATGGAGTTGATGTAGTTGAAGCGCATGGACAGGTTGTAGGTGTAGGAGAACATCATGACGAGCATGCCGCTCGAGATGCCGAACCAGGCGTTGCCGCCCGCCACAAAGATGGAAACGACGAGCATGATCACGGTGATGATGCCGCTGGTGGTGAAGCCGCGTTGCATGGTGGCGCGCATGGAGCGGCGCTCGGCCTGCATGGCGGCGAGGTCCGCCTCGTCGAAGAGCTCCTTTTCGTAATCCTCGCGCCCGCAGGTCTTGACGGCCAAGATGTTCGTCACCGCGTCGGACAGCACGCCCGACATGCGGTTTTGCGCCTTCGCGGTGGCGGCGGAGAGCGGCAGGATGCGCTGGTACATGCGGGTTGCCACGATCACGTACACCACGAGCATCACGGCGAGTGCCGCGGCGTAGGCGGGCACGGCGGGCGCAAGCGCGATGAAGGTGCAGGCGGTGCTCGCAATAGTGGGGATGAGAGAGTACACCACCACATCGACCATCTGAGTGTAGCCGCTCATGAACTTGCTCGTCTGGCTCACGAGTGCGCCGCCGAAGCGGCTCGTGTGGAAGGTCATGGACTGGTTGGACAGCGTGTCGAAGCACAGGCGCGCCAAGTGGTAGTTGCCGTTGATCTGCAGCTGGTAGACGGCGTAGTCCTGCATCTTGGAGCAGATCTGGCCCACGAGGTTCACCACGAGCAGCGCCAGGATATAGGGGCCGAACACCTCCCACACCTGGTCGGCCGCGACGGGAGAGGCCTGCACGCGGTCGACGATAAGTCCCATGACCCAGGTGTTCACGAAGATGAGCAGGGCCACGTAGGCCACGGAGGTGAACACGGCGAGCGCCGCCGCACCGGGCTTCATGGCCGTGACCTGCCAAAAGCGCCGCAGCGTGCGCTGCACGGCGGGCTTCTCGAGCTTTTGTACGTTTCTCTGTGACATGGCAGCTCCTTGCATGGTCGCGGAACCGTGGGGAATTGGCTTTTGCAAGGTTATCACCCGAAGTGGACTCCAGGTCAAGGCGCGCCGCGAACCTGCGAGGTCGCGTTACCGGGCGGGGGAACGGGGTATCATCCTTACCATTGCCTGTGCCTATGAAAGGGTTGAACTCTCGATGAACCACGATGAGATTCTGGAGATGCTCCGGCGCGCCGGCGTGGAGATGCCGGGTGGCGAGGAGCCCATTGACGTTGAGGTCGAGGTGGAGGACGTGCCCGACGGTGCCGCGGAGCGAACGTCCGCGCCGCAGGGGGCCGAGGCCCCCAAAACGGCACGCGAGCGCAAGAGGGCCGCACAGGCCGAGCGCCGTGCGCGCAAGGGCAGTGGCTCCGCGAACGCCGGGGCGCCCGTGCCTCCGTTCGTCCAGCGCCTCGCGCAGTGGAGCCGCCGCGCCCTCGTGGTGGCGGTGGTCCTGCTCATCGTGATCGGCGCGCTGTGCTACTGGTGGTTCCATCCGGCGCTGAACCTTCAGAGTCCGCGCGTGTGGAGCTGGATCATCCTCGCCGCCATCGTGGCCATGCTGGCGCTGAAGGTCGCGGGCCTTCGCTCGACAAAGCGCGCCGTGCTCTTCAATCGCCTGGCTTGGATTCCCGCGCTCGTAATCGTGGCCTTCTTCGCCGGCGTGCTCATGGGCGCGCCGTTCATGCCCGGTAACGCCGCGCGCTATGCGACGGTGCTCAAAACGACCGAGGGCGACTTTACCAAGGACATCCAGGAGGTCGACTACGCCGATGTGCCCGTGATCGACCGTGCTTCCGCGCAGCTGCTCGGCTCACGCGCCATGGGCTCGATTCCGGAGTTCGTGAGCCAGTTCGAGATCTCCGAGGCCTACAGCCAAATCAACTACCAGGGTCGCCCTGTGCGCGTGAGCCCGCTCACGTATGCCGACCTGTTCAAGTGGCTGAGTAACCGCGCCGAGGGCATCCCCGCCTACGTGCTGGTTGACATGGTCACGCAGGAGGCCGAGGTCGTGCGGCTCACCGAGCCCATCCGCTATTCCGAGAGCGAGCCGCTCGCCCGCAACATCGATCGCTATGTGCAGCTCAGGTACCCCACCTACATGTTCGACCAGAAGAGCTTCGAGCTCGACGAGGACGGCACGCCGTGGTGGGTCTTCCCGGTGCAAAAGCGCACCATCGGCCTGTTCGAGGGCACGACCATCCAGCGCGTAGTGCTGGTGAACGCCTGCACGGGCGAGACCAAGGACTACGCGATCGAGGATTGCCCCACCTGGGTGGATCGCGCGTACCCGAGCGACCTGCTCATTGAGCAGTACAACTGGAGCGGCGCCTATAAGAACGGTTGGCTCAACTCCTGGCTCGGCCAGCAGGGCGTGGTGCGCACCACGCAGGGCACCGATGGCGAGCTTGGGTACAACTACCTGGCGCAAGGTGATGACATCTACCTGTATACCGGCGTGAGCTCGGTGACTGCGGACAGCTCCAACGTCGGCTTCATCCTCGTGAACCAGCGCACGGGCGAGTCCCATTACTATCCGGTGGCGGGTGCCACGGAGGATTCGGCGATGGCCTCTGCTGAGGGCCAGGTGCAGAACCTGCGCTACCAGGCCACGTATCCGTTGCTGTTGAATGTTGCCGGGCAGCCCACCTACTTCATGGCCCTCAAGGACAGCGCGGGGCTTGTCAAGATGTACGCCATGATCAATGTCGAGCACTACCAGAGCGTGGCGACCGGCTCCACGGTGGCGGCCACGCAGGAGAGTTATCTGCAGATGCTCGCCTCCTCGGGCGCGCTTTCCGAGGAGGAGGCAGCGGCATCCGGCGCCGAGGTCGAGGTATCGGGCAAGATTGCGTCCATGGCTCAGGCGGTTATCGACGGGAACTCGCACTTCTATCTCACGCTTGAGGGGGACGACGCCATCTACGACGTCGAGCTCCCGGGTCTGGTGGGTATCGTGCGCTACGGCGTGGGCGACAAGATTGCCTTGAGCTACGCCAAGGGCGCGGAAGAGGACGATGATCCGGCCGATTCCGGGCTTCGCCGCGTGACCGCCCTGGAGGGGAAGCGTGCAAAGGCGAATAGGGCCGAAGCCAAGGACGCCGCCGGCGAGGAGCCTGCTCAGGAGGCTGCTGCCTCCTAGTCAAAGGGCGGCGCGGTTTCCGTTTCGCCACCTCGCGAACAATTGCATATGCGTCGAGGGCGTTTTCGCCCGAACGGCCTCCCGTTTCTCGTGTATGAGAAGCGGGAGGCTTCTTCTTGGCAGACCCTATCCTCCATGTTCTGTGCATAATTCAGCCCAATCTTTGCGGGGCGCTACATAGAACGGTAACAAAGACGAAATATTCTGCATTCTACGGTTTATGACATACGAATGCGCGTATACTCCTTCGCCAAGCAATTGCTCGCATGCATGATTTGGATGAAAGGATGCACGTATGAAGACGAAGAAGCTGGGCGCACTTACCGCCGCATGCGCCATGGTCGGCGCTCTTGCACTTGTTGGCTGCGGGGGCGCAGACGCTCCCCAGGCGGGGTCCTCGACGGACGCGGATCAATCCAAGGCGGGCTATACGCTCGTTTCGGAAGGAACGCTCACCGTTGGCACATCGGCGGAGTATGAGCCGTTCGAGTACATGGAGAACGGCGAGTACAAGGGATTTGACCTTGACCTCGCTGCCGCCATCGCCGATGACCTGGGGCTTGAGCTCAAGATTGAGAATGTCGACTTCGACACGATTGTGCCCGGCGTCGCCTCCGGCACCAAGTACGATGCGGGCTTTGGCGCCATTACCATTACGCCCAAGCGTAAAAAGCAGGTCGACTTTACCGATAGCTATTACATGGACGACCAGGCGATCGTGACCATGAAGGATAACGCCGAGGTCACCGCGGAGAACTACGAGGATGCCCTGAACGCCAAGGACGTCAAGATCGCCGTTCAGTCCGGCTCCACCGCGGAGTCGTTCGCCAAGGAGAATTTCCCCAAGGCGCAGCTCGTGCCCTTTAAGAACGCAACCGACTGCTTCGCCGCGCTGCAGTCCAACCAGGCGACGGCGCTCGTGACCAACCGTTCCGTTGCCGCCCAGCTGACCGCCGAGAGCTTCACCAATGAGCAGGTCATCAAGCTTATCCCCACGGGCGAGGAGTACTCCATCGCCGTCGGCAAAGAGAACCCCGAGCTCAAGAAGGCCATTAACGCCTCGCTTAAGAAGCTGACCGAGGACGGTACGGTCGATGCGCTCATGGAGAAGTACAACATCAAATAGCTTTGCGGCCATAGTGGTAACCGGGCGTCCTTTCGCGGGTGCGAAGGGGCGCCTTCGTCCAAACGGATGATGGGATTGAGAAGCATGTTGGAGAAGATCATGGGGAAGGGCGCCTTTACGGGGCCTTGCGGCGTGTCGGGGCGTTTGCGCGTGGCGCGTGCGGTCGTGTGCGTGCTGGTGGCCCTGGGAGCTGCTGTTCCAGCAACGGCCGAGGCGGTGACGGTTGAAAAGCTGACGTGCCAGCCCAATGGCGATTCTGGAAGCGACGTCTTGGGCGGCGTTGAGACCCGCCTTACCTGGGAGCTCCAGGCGGGCCCCACGGAGTCCCTCACGGGGCTCACGCTCGAGCTGCCTGAGGGCACTACGTACGAAACCGAGGACCTCAGGCTCACGATGCTTTCGGGTGACGATCTCATGGAGCGCGAGTTCATCTCTCCTCAGGTTGAGGAGGGGGACAACGGACCCGCGCTGATGTTTCCCGTAACGCCTGCCGGCAGGTTTTTCCGCCTGGAGCTCTACGGCGTCGTGTTCCCTGCCTCCGGCGGCTCCATGCAGTGCGATGGCACCTACACGCTCAGCGACGGATCGGAGCACGAGGTCGCGGGCATCCCCGCGGTCAGTATCACGGCGGTAGGCCCCTTTGACCAGTTCAAGATGTGGCTCGAGGAGCAGCCGTGGGTTGACGCGTGGAACTCCAATACGTTCTTGCGCCTGTTCTTCAATCCCGTGCTGATCGTGAGCAGCTTGCCCATCATCTTCGGCGGATTCCTCATGTCGCTCGCCATTGTTTTGGTGGCGTTCCCGGTGGCGATGCCGTTCGGCTTCATGTTCGCGCTTATGCGTATATCCAAGTCGCGGATCCTGCGCGCGCTCGCCGCCGTATACGTGAACCTCATTCGAGGCACTCCGGCGTTCCTGCAGATCTACATCGCGTTTTTCGGTTTGCCGCTCGCGGGAATCAACATCGACAACTACACCCTCGGCGTCATCGTCATGGCCATGAATTCCGCCGCGTATCTGTGCGAGATCTTCCGCGCGGGCATCCAGTCCATCCCCAAAGGCCAAACCGAGGCCGCGCGCTCGCTGGGCATGAGTGCCACGCAGACCATGGTGTCCATCATCATCCCGCAGACCTTCCGCAACGTCATCCCGACGCTTACGAGCGAGTTCATCCTGCTGTATAAGGACACCTCGCTGCTGGCGGCAGTTGGCGTGATGGAAATCCTCATGTACGCCAAGACGATCGTGGCGACGACCGGCTCGATTACGCCGTATGTGGTTGCCGCCCTGTTCTACTTGGTGGTGACCTTGCCGCTCGCACGTGTGGTGAGCGCCTTGGAAGTTCGCTTGACCGGCGCCACCGCGGGGACGAACGCCGCGCCCTTGGGTAAAAAGCCCGCCAAAAGCGCGGGCACCGTGGTGCCAACCCCGCCCGACCACATCGCCGGGCTGTAGGACGAGCAGAGGAGTGAATCACATGAGCGATATGAATGTATCTGCGGGTAGCGGCCTTGCCGGGGCTGATGGCTCGGTTCAAAGTACGGGAAGCACATCGACTGCTGAGCCCATCGTGCAGATCCGAGGCCTGCATAAGGCGTATGGAGACAACGTCGTGCTGCGCGGCATCGATTTGGACGTGCACCGCGGCGAGGTGGTTGTCGTGCTGGGTCCTTCCGGATCGGGCAAGTCGACCATGCTTCGCTGCGTCAATCTGCTCGAGACCCCCACGAGCGGATCCATCATGGTTGAGAGCGTCGACATCACCAAAAGGGGCGTGGACATCAACAAGGTCCGCTCCACGCTGGGGATGGTGTTTCAGCAGTTCAACTTGTTCCCGCATCTCTCTGCTAAGAAGAACGTGATGATCGCGCAGCAAAAGGTTCTCAAGCGCAGCCGCGAAGAGGCCGAGCGCGTGGCCCTTGAGGAGCTGGCGAAGGTCGGCCTGGCCGACCGCGTCGACTTCATGCCCTCGCAGCTGTCCGGCGGCCAGCAGCAGCGCGTCGCCATTGCCCGCGCGCTCGCCATGAACCCGCACGTGATGCTTTTTGATGAGGCGACCTCCGCGCTCGATCCCGAGCTCGTGCGCGATGTCTTGGGCGTCATGCGCGATCTTGCGCATGAGGGCATGACCATGATCGTGGTTACGCACGAGATGAAGTTCGCGCGCGATGTCGCCGACCGCGTGGTGTTCATGGACGGCGGCGTTATCGTGGAGCAGGGCACTCCTGAGGACGTGTTCGATCACCCGACCTCCGAGCGCACTAAGGACTTTTTGGGCCATATTTCCTAACGGGGCATAGGCGTGCTGTGAGATGATGGGCTGGTTCATTTCGGTAGAGGAGCCGTCTATGTTGCAGGTCATCATCTCGCCCGCCAAGCAGATGCAGGTCGATTCGGACATCTTTGCCCCGAGCGGCATCCCTCCGTTCCCCGCAAAGACCGAGCGCTTAGTGGATGAGCTCCGCTCGATCGAGAAGGAACGGGGGAGCGCGGGCCTCAAGGAGCTCTGGCGCGTGAACGACGCGCTGCTCGCGGAGAATATCGAGCGCCTCCATGAGTTCATCTGCATAGGCGATTCCTCCCTGCTGAGTGATTCGACTGTTGCACGGCATGTGGGCCCCGCGCTTTTTTCCTATGTGGGAATTCAATACCGCAGCATGGCCCCCGACGTTTTGGGCGCGGATGCCTTGGATTGGCTCCAAGGGCACCTATGGGTCCTGTCCGCCCTCTACGGATGCGTGCGCCCCTTCGACGCGGTTCAGCCGTATCGCTTGGAGATGGCGGCGAAAATGGCCGTGGGCGAGGCTCGCAACCTCTATGCCTATTGGGGTGCCGATATCGCGCGCGCGGTGTGCCAAGCGCCGGAGCGAGAAGAGGAGCCCGCCGTGCTGGTCAACCTCGCGAGCGCCGAGTACGCCAAGGCGGTCCTTCCTCAGCTGGATCCTCCCGCAACGTGCGTTACCTGCGTCTTTGGCGAAGGGCTCAAGAACGGCAAGCCAGTGCAGCGCGCCACCGCGAGTAAAATCGCCCGCGGCAGCATGGTGCGCTGGATGGCGGAGCGCGGCGTGGAATCCGCATCTGAGCTCGAGCGCTTTGACGTCGGCTACACGTTTTTCCCTGAGCTTTCGGTTGCGGAGGGCCCGCGTCGGACGCTCGTGTTTATGCGGAGCTAAATCCGCAGGTGCGTGCATCACGCGCGATGCTCAAGATATCGTCGAAGGGGATGACGGTCTTGACCACTTGCAGGCGGCGATACGCCGTGTCGATGCGTGCCACTACGCCGGTGACGGTGCGGTAGGAGTCCCAGTCGTAATAGGTCACGCGTATGAGGTCCCCGCGTTTGAGTTGAGACATGATGCGCGAGAGCTCGACCGCCTCTTCTTCGGTGAGCTCGTGTCGCGGCTCAACGATGCGCTCCTGTTGGCGTGCGAGCTCGTAGTAGCCGGTGAGCGCTGCAAAGGGCATGAACTGCGCGGCCCGACTCGCCCGCGGGGCTCCGTTGGCGCAGCGGGGTGCCTTGCTGCCCGCGCGGGCCTGCGATTGAGAGGGCGCGCGCGAGGGCCCCGGCGCCCCCAGCGCGTCTATGCCGTTCGACATGACGTATCCATGGTGCTCGTAGGTGTTATGCACGGTGTCCTCCCACCTGTTCGTTGCGTTCCCGGGCCGTTGCCTCGGGTCGCAGGCTCCTGCCCATTACAAGTGCGTTTTTGCCGTACTTTCCCTTGACGTCGATGATGGCTCGCTGCAGCTCCTGCTCGCGGGCCTCGGCCTCGACGTCGGTAAACAGATTGACCGTGGCAAATTCCTCGGGCAGCAAGTTACCGAACCCGATATTGACGCGCTTAATGGGGCGACGCGGGTCGACCGACTCGCAGAAGAGCTCCTCAAATGCTGAGAGCAGCTTTTTGCGTGAGTTCGTGCGCTCGCTCAGCTTGCGTTGCTTGCCGGCGTGCGCGTACCCGCGCTTGCCGCCCCGGGGCTGCTTGCCGTGCTCACCGACGAACATCTCGCGAGCGCGCGGGGAGTCGCCCAAGAGATCGCGCACGGCTCCCGGGTCGGCGTGCGTTCCGCTCACCGCCATGCCCGAGGCGCCGCCTGTCCCAATGCCCGCCGTACGCGCACCCGGTCGCGTCGTCGCGCGCTGGATATCCTCGGCGGTACTGCTGCGGCGATGCCCGCAGCCGTCCACATACGACGCGCTGCCGCTCACATCGAGGCGCCTGAGCTCCCGTGCCTCGCTTCCATATCCCACAAAGAGCGAAATCGAGCTTGCCACGAGATGCTGGCGAACGAGGTCGAGCGAGGAGGCCTCCACCATCTCGCGCAGGACCGTGAGGGCCTCTTGCGAGCTGTAGTTGCGCGCGAGTACCTGCCCGTTCGTTATGGACGTCGCCTGCGGCCGATACGCTTGGATCTCGGCGATGGTGCACGGCTCAACACCGTGCGCGTGGTCGATGAGATACTCGGCGTTCACGCCGAACTCGCGATACAAGATGCGCTCATCGAGCGCTGCGACGCCCATGAGGTCGTACACGCGGTATTTGGCGAGGCGCTCGGCGATGCCCGGCCCGATGCCCCAAATATCAGTGATGGGACGGTGCCGCCACACCTCGCGCCTAAAGCGCTCCTCATCGAGTTCCCCAATGCCGCTGGGCTCATGTTTTGCCGTGATGTCGAGTGCGACCTTGCATAAAAACAGGTTGGGCCCAATACCTGCGGTTGCGGTGATGCCGGTGCGCGCCAGGACGGCGCGGCGCAGCTCCTCGGCGAACTCGCGCGCCGAAAGGCCGTAGAGCGCCAGGTAGGGCGTGGCGTCGATGAAGCACTCGTCAATCGAGTAGACGTGGATGTCGATGGGGCTCACATACTCCAGGTAGATGCCGTAAATGCGGGCGGACATCTCCATGTAATGGCGCATGCGCGGCTTGGCCGCGATGTAGTCGATGTTGCCGGGTATGTCGAAGACACGGCAGCGGTTGCGCACGCCCAGCGCCTTCATAGCGGGGGAGACGGCCAGGCAGATGGTCGAACGCCCACGGGACATATCCGCCACAACGAGCGGCTGCGTAAAGGGGTCGAGCCCGCGCTCTACGCACTCGACCGAGGCATAGAACGTTTTGAGATCGATGCAGATATACGTGCGCTCCCGCTCCGTCCTCCGCGCGCGATCGAGCCGTGCCGCCTCACCTAAAGCCCCCATGGTCCTCCCTTCGCATATAGAACAGGTGTTCCAGAACCTCTGTTCGATAATACGAGCTTGTCCGGACACGGTCAAACGTGGGCGCACGCTGTGGTTTTGCCTCAGGAGTCCAGCTCGCGCGCTCGTGTTGGTAGGATGTTCGTCAGAAAATCGGCACATCATGTTCGATGTGCTTCGTTCCGTATTCGATTGATTGGATGTATCCGCATGCCTTTTGACCTGCCTGTCTCGCAGTTTGTGGCCGAGCATCTCCGAGCCGAGTGGCTCACGCCGCTCATGGAGGCGCTGAGCGACGCCGTGACGCCGGTGGCGCTCATCGTTGCGCTGCTGTGCATTTCGGCCCTGGCACCCGGCAAGCGCCTCACGCGCTTTTGCGCTATTAACCTTGTGCTTTCTACGGTGCTGAACCAAGTGCTCAAGTTCATCATCCAGCGCCCGCGCCCGGATGCGGCCCTGCACCTGGTGGATATCGGGGGCTTCAGCTTCCCGTCCGGTCATTCCATGGCCGCCATGAGCTTTTTCGGCCTGCTTATCTGGCTGGTGTGGCGCTATCACGAGAAGGGCCCCAGGCGCACGGCGCTCGTCGCGTCTTTTGCGGCCATCATCGTCCTGATCGGCTTCTCCCGCGTGTACCTGGGCGTTCACTACGTAAGCGACGTGCTTGGCGGATTCCTCGTTTCGCTGGCGTGGATCGCCTTGTACATCAAGGTGGCCGCGCCGCGCATTCTGGGCGGTCAGGGCACGCTGTCGAGCTAACGCGAACCCACAGGCGGGCGTTCGCGCCATGTCTGCGCCAGCGGGTACAATGGACTCAGAAAAAAGTTCCCAAGGAGGGTGTCATGGACGAGCTGATCTTGAACGGGCCCGGCGCGGCTGGCATGGGCGAGGGCGACGGGTTCTTCCGCGTTGCCGCCGCCACGCCCGAGCTGCGCGTGGGCGATGTACGCGGCAATGCCGAGGCCATCCTCGCGTGCGTGCGCCGTGCGGCGCATGAAGGCGTGCGCGCCCTCGTGCTGCCGGAGCTCTGCCTTGCGGGTTACACCTGCGCCGACCTGTTCCACGACCGCGCGTTGCTGCGCTCCTGCGAAGCGGCTCTGGCGTGGCTGCTCGACCAAACGCGCGCCTTGCCGGTCTTCTTTACCGTGGGCATGCCGTATGCGCAGGGGGAGAGCGTCTACAACTGCGCTGCGTGCTGCTGCGCCGGAGAGCTTCTCGGTATGAGCGTCAAGAGTCACTTGCCCAACTACCGTGAGTTCTACGAGGGCCGCTGGTTCGCGCCCGCGCCTGAGAACCCGAGTTGTGCCACGTGTGCGATTGCGGGGCGGACGGTGCCGTTCGGCGCTCGTATCGTGTACCGCTGCGTGGACGAGGGGTGCTCGGACCTGGCTATTGGCGTGGAGATCTGCGAGGACCTGTGGGTGCCCGACTCGCCCTCGACCCATATGGCGCTTGAGGGCGGCGCGACGGTACTTTTGAACCTGAGCGCTTCCGATGAGGTGATCGGCAAGTCCACCTACCGCCGCGATTTGGTGCGCGGTCAGTCGGCACGCCTGTACGCCGCCTATGCCTACGCGAACGCGGGTGAGGGTGAGTCCACGACCGACCTAGTCTTCGCCGGTGAGAACCTCATCGCCGAGAACGGCGCGCTGCTCGCGCGTACCGAGCTCTTCACGCGCGACATGGCCGTGGCCGATGTGGACCTCGATATGCTCATGGCCGAGCGCCGCCGCTCCAACACCTGGGTGCGCCCTGCGTCCCCAACGCGTCCATGCCACGACACCGCGTTCTCGTTCAAGGGTGCGCTTTCCGTGCCGGGGAATGCCGTGGAGGCCGGGTCTGCCCCCGCACCCGATGCCGCCATCCTGCTTTCCGCCGCGCACGCCGCGCGTGTGGCCCCGCGTACGCCCTTTGTGCCCGCCGGCGAGCATGAGCGCTCCGAGCGATGCGAGACGATCTTCAACCTGCAGGCTGCGGGCCTCAAGACCCGCTTGGCTCACACGCATACCGAGCATGCCGTGATCGGCCTTTCGGGTGGCTTGGATTCCACGTTGGCGCTGCTGGTCACCGTGCGCGCCTTTGATGCCCTGGGCTTGCCCCGCACGGGCGTGCACGCCGTGTCGATGCCGGGCTTTGGCACGACTGCGCGCACGAAGACGAACGCCGAGCGCCTGGCCGAGCACTTGGGCGTGGACTTCCGCACCATCTCGATCGCCGAGGCGGTTCGCGGCCACTTCTCCGACATCGGCCATGATCCGGCTGTGACGGATGTGACCTACGAGAACGCGCAGGCGCGTGAGCGCACGCAGGTCTTGATGGATCTCTCCAACGAGCTCGGCGGCTTCGTGATCGGCACGGGCGACCTCTCGGAGCTGGCGCTCGGCTGGGCCACCTACAACGCCGACCACATGAGCATGTACGGCGTGAACGCGGGTGTGCCCAAAACGCTCGTGCGCTACCTGGTTGCCCATGCCGCGGATGTCTTCGGCGGTGAGGCCGCCGCAACTCTGCGTGACATCCTCGACACGCCCGTGTCGCCCGAGCTGCTGCCGCCCACGGGCGACGGCCAGATCGCCCAGTGCACCGAGGAGCTCGTGGGCCCCTACGAGCTGCACGACTTCTTCCTCTTCCACATGCTGCGCCACGGCTTTGCCCCGGGCAAGATCTACCGTATGGCGTGCCGCACGTTCGCCGAGGCCGCAGGCGAGGGCGCGCCGGCCTATGAGCCCCAGGTGATCTTGAGCTGGCTGCGCACGTTCTACCGCCGGTTCTTCGCGCAGCAGTTCAAGCGCAGCTGCCTGCCCGACGGTCCCAAGGTCGGTTCTGTGAGTGTGAGCCCGCGTGGCGATTGGCGCATGCCGAGCGATGCCTCCGCGGCCCTCTGGCTCGAGGAGATCGATAGCCTGTAAGGGCCTCGGCCCGCTTTAGGCGCTCGCTTGGACGATTGCGCCAAAAGCGGGCTACTCCACCTCTTTGTCGCCTTGGATGAGTTCCTCGTAGCGGCTGATGGAGTCGCGGGCGCCGGGGATATGCGGGAGCAAAAAGCTATAGATGACCTCGATGATGAGCGTTGCCGAGATTTTCGAGAACGTGAAGTCGACGGTCGTGAGCAGCGCCTCGTAGTTGACGGTGCGCAGCACGATGTCGGACAGGCGAGCGAGCGGCGCGTTGGTGTTTCCGCAGATGAGGATGACCGTCGCTCCGCTTTGCTTGGCGGCGCGCAGGATGCGCTCGAGGCGCTGCGACTTGCCGGAATTCGAAATGAGCACGAGTACGTCGCCTTCGCGCATGGTGAGGGCGAGTGAGGTCGAGCTCTCCGTGATGGTATTGGCAACGCTTCTGATGCCGAGCTGGCCGAACTTGATCGCGGCGTCGATGGCCACGGCGTTGGTGTTGCCAACCGCGGCGAACATGACGAGGTCGGCATGGGCGAACAAATCAACGATGGTGTGCAGGGTTTCGGGGTCGAGCGCGTCGAGCGTCGACTCGATCTCGCGCACCTTGGCATTCTTTATATTGGCGATCGACTGCTCGAACTCGTCGAGCGACACCTCGCGCGTGACTTGCTCATCGCCGGAGCGCGCCACGAGGTCGCGCGCGAGCGAGAACTGAAAGGCGCGGAAGTTCGAAAACCCCAAGCGCTTGCAGAAGCGCGAAACGGACGCCTCCGAGGTCTTGCTTGCGCGGGCAAGCTGCGCGGAGGTCATTTGGGGCGCGGTTTCGGTGTTGGCGAGAATGAAATCGACGATGCGCTGCTCGCTATCGTGAAATGACTGCGATGAGGTGATGAGCGCAAGCGCGCTGAGCGTGTCTGGCGTGTTCGGCATACGGGCCCCTTCCTGTCATCACTAGGATACAAGGGTGACGAATTTCTTTCATGGAAACTTCGGTGAATGGAAGAACCTTACCGTTCACCGACATAAAAGTACCTTTCACGGAAGATATAATCGATGAAAGAAACTACGCAATCCGCAGCGTGGTAGATTCTAACTGTCAAATTGCACCGCAAGGTGCTCGAGAACGCAGGAGGGAATATGGCACAAACGTACGACATCGTTGCCGCCACGGGGTGTCCCACGGGCATCGCCCACACCTTCATGGCAAAAGAGGCGCTCGAAAAGGCCGCCGCTGCCCGCGGTTTGAGCATTAAGGTCGAGACGCACGGCCAGGTCGGCGTCGAGAACGCCCTGACGCCGGGCGAGATCGCCGCGGCTCGTGCGGTCGTGGTCGCGGCCGACAAGGACGTTCAGGCGGAGCGCTTCGCCGGCAAGCCCATGGTGTCCGTGGGCGTGGCGAAGGCCATCGCCGTCGAGGCCGCAGGCAAGCTCATCGACGAGGCCCTGGTCGCCCAAGCCGATCCGAACGCCGTCGTGCAGGCGGAGCCCGATGCGGCTCCCGAGAAGGAGACCCTGGGCCATCAGCTCTACAAGCATTTGATGAACGGCGTGTCCCACATGCTCGTGTTCGTGGTCGCGGGCGGCGTGCTCACCGCGCTCTCGTTCCTCTGGGGCATCACGAGCTTTGATTCCACCGCGGCCGACTACAACAGCTTCGCCGCCATGCTCAAGATCATCGGCGGCATCGCCATGGGCCTTATGGTTCCGGTGCTCTCCGCCTATATCGCCGAGTCCATCGGCAAGCGCCCGGCACTCGTTCCCGGCTTTGTCGCCGGCATGATCGCCGTGCAGGGCCTGCCGGTGAGCGCGCAGACGGGTCTGATCGACGCCGGCGGCACGGGCGTGGGCTTCGGCTTCCTCGGCGGTATCGTGGGCGGCTTTTTGGCCGGCTACGTCATCGTGCTGCTCGAGAAGCTCTTCGCGAAGATTCCCGCCAGCCTGAACGGCCTGAAGGCGATCTTCCTGTACCCGCTGTGCTCCACCGCCATCGTCGGCCTCGTGATGCTCGGCATCTCGGGCCCCATGGCCTCGATCAACCAGGCGATGATGGACTTCCTGCAGGGTCTTTCCACTTCCGGCCCCATCGTGCTGGGCCTGGCTATCGGCTGCATGTGCGCCTTTGACATGGGCGGCCCGGTCAACAAGGCCGCATACGCCACCGGCACCTTCCTGCTGGGCACCGCTCTTGAGGCGGGCGTGGGAACCGCCACGTATGAGTTCGGCACCAACTTCATGGCCGCCGTGTCCGCCGCGTGCATCGTGCCTCCGCTCATCACCACCTTCGCCGTCATCGTGGGCAAGAAGTACTTCTCCCAGGAGGACCACGACGCCGGTATCGTCAACTTCATCCTGGGCTGCACCCATATCACCGAGGGCGCCATCCCGTTCATGACCAAGAACATCTGGCCCGTTATGCCCATCATGATGCTGGGCTCCTCCATCGCGTCCATCCTGACGATCTTCTTCGGCGTGCACGACCCGGCGCCCCACGGCGGCTTCTTGGTCCTGCCCGTGGTGGATGGCGGCCTTATGTGGGTTGTCTCCATCGCCATCGGCTCCGTGGTGGGCGGCCTGCTGTTCGTGCTCTTCAAGCGCCATGAGTACGGCAAGGCGAACGGCGGCACGCCGGCGAGCGAGCCTGCCAACGCCCCCGCAGTCACCCCCGCGACCCCTGCCGACGATCCTGAGGCATCTGGCGGCTTCGTGAAGGCCTCCGATGTCCTGTGCATCGACGCTTCCGACCGCGATGCGGCGCTGCACGCGATCACCGATCACGCCGTCGAGTCCGGCATCGCCACCGATGCCACGGCGCTCTTCGACGCCTTCATGGCCCGCGAGGCCGAAGGCACCACGGGCATGGTCGACGGGTTCGCCATTCCGCACGCCAAGACCGATGCCGTCGTGCGCCCGGCGGTGGTGGTGCTTAAGTCCGCATGCGACGTCAGCGGTTGGGACACGCTCGATGGTGCTCCGGTGACCTGCGCGATCGCGCTGCTGGTGCCTTCCGCTAAGGCCGGCACCGAGCATCTGCAGATTCTGTCCAAGGTCGCGACCGCCCTTGCCGATGACGAGTTCCGCGCCACCTGCAAAACGACGGCCGACCCGGCATCCATCGCCGCGCTCATCAACGCCCGCCTGGCGTAAGGCGAAGAGGTGCTTGCATGATTTACACGCTTACCGCCAATCCCGCGATCGACTACAACATCTCGTGCGATGGCCTGGCTCCCAACACGGTGACGCGCACGCGCGATGCGGTCTACACGCCCAACGGCAAGGGCCTGAATGTCTCGTTCACACTCGATCACTACGGCGTCCCCACGGCGATACTGGGCTTTTTCGCCGGCTTCTCCGGCCGCTTCATCGTTGAGGGCGCTCGCGAGCGCGGCGTGCGCGTCGAGCCCGTATGGGTTGAGGGCATCACGCGCGTCAACGTCTTCCTCAACGCCGGCGAGGTGGGGGAGTACAACATGGTGAACGCCGGCGCCCCCATTACCTCGGCAGACGAGCAGGCCATGTTCGAACTCGTTGAGGGCCTCGACGACCTGGAGTGCCTGGTCATCTCGGGGTCGCTGCCCCCCAATACCTCGCAGGAGTTCTTGGGTGAGGTCATCGAGCGCGTTCAGGCCAAGGGCGGCGAGGTCGTCTTGGACATCTCGAGTCCGCAGCTCGCCGACCTGCTCGCCAAAAAGCCGCTGCTCATCAAGCCGAACGACGACGAGCTGCGCGACATCTTAGGCCTGGAGGTGAGCGCGGGCGACGACGCGTCCGTTCGCGAGGCCATGGCTGTGCTCCACGCGAAGGGCGCCAAGAACGTGCTGCTCACGCTCGGCGGGTCGGGTGCGTATTTCTCGAACGGCACGGAGCTGTGGTTCGCCAATCGCACCTTCGATGTGCAGGTGCGCTCCACGGTTTGCGCGGGCGACTCTTCGCTGGCGGCCTTCTTGTCGGTGTGGACCCGGGACGAGGCGCGCGTCGAGGATGCCCTGCGCCGCTCCATGGCAACGGGCGCCAACGTGGTCGAGTGCGCCGGTCTGGGCGACTTCTCCAAGGTGGCCGAGTACGAGCGGGGCATCGAGATCCGCCGCGCGCTCTAGGCAGGACGCCCCAAACGCGCGCGTTTTTGAAACGTGCGCATATAGCTCGCGAGGACCCCGCATCTCTGCGGGGTCCTTTCGTACGTGCGATAATGGCAGAAGCGTTTAAATGCGAGTAAGGAGCACGGCATGCAGTTCGCCAATCGTCTCGACCGCTTCGGCGCGGAGGTCTTCTCCGCCCTGAATGCCCGACGCGTCGCCCTCGAGGAAGAGGGGCGCACCATCTACAACCTTTCTGTGGGCACTCCCGACTTCGCTCCGTACCCGCATGTGGTCGATGCCCTCATGCAGGCCGCGCAAGACCCTCAGATGTGGAAGTACTCCCTGCGCGATCTGCCTGAGCTCAAGCAGGCGGTGTGCGATTACTACGAGCGCCGCTTTGGCGTGGTGGGTATCACGCCCGATATGGTCGCTTCCTGCAACGGCACGCAGGAGGGTGTGGGCCACCTCGGCCTGGCGCTGCTGAATCCCGGCGACAGCATCCTGGTGCCCGACCCGTGCTACCCCGTGTTCGAGGCGGGTGCCAAGATCGCCGACGCCGAGTTCGCTTATTACCCGCTCGACGCCGAGCACGGCTTTCTGCCCTACGTCGACGGCATCGATCCTGCCGTCGCCGACCGTGCCAAGTACATGATCGTCTCGCTTCCCGCCAACCCGGTGGGCAGCGTGGGCACGCCCGAGCTGTACGCAAAGATCATCGACTTCGCCCGCGCGCATGACCTGCTCATCGTGCATGACAACGCCTATTCCGACATCGTCTTCGACGGGCCCGCGGGCGGCAGCTTCCTATCGTATCCGGGCGCGCTTGAGGTGGGCGTCGAGTTCTTCTCCCTCTCCAAGTCCTTCAACGTGACGGGCGCGCGCATCGGCTTTATCGTCGGTCGCTCCGACGTGGTTTCCGCCTTTACTAAGCTGCGCAGCCAGATCGACTTCGGCATGTTCATGCCCATCCAAAAGGCGGCGATTGCCGCGCTCACGGGCCCGCTGGAGAAGGTCGAGGCTCAGCGCCAGGCGTACCAGGAGCGCCGCGACGTGCTGTGCGATGGCCTGGAGGGCCTGGGTTGGGAGCGTCCGAACGCGCAGGGGTCCATGTTCGTGTGGGTCAAGCTGCCCGGCGGGCGCACGGATTCGCTGGCGTTTTGCGAGGAGCTCATGGAGCGCGCCGGCGTTATCGTCACGCCCGGTGCGAGCTTCGGCCCCCATGGCGAGGGTTACGTGCGCATGGCGCTCGTGCTGCCGCCCGACGGCCTGCGCGCCGCGGTTGGCGCCATTGAGAAGGCGGGGATTGTGGGCTAGCTTCGCCGCCGCTTTTGTATAATGGCTCACAAGAAGTAAGGCAAGGGTAATTCGGCGAACGGAGTCGAATGCGCCCATGAAGGGCCGCGCCCATCGGCGCGCGCCCCGTGTGCATAGCCGTGTGCCCGCGCACGCGGTCGAAAGGAAGGTTTCACATGGTGAACGATCGTAAAGTCGCTATTGTCGGCTGCGGTTTCGTTGGTTCGTCTTCGGCGTTCGCCCTCATGCAGAGCGGTCTGTTCTCCGAGATGGTCCTGATCGACGTCGATAAGAACCGCGCGGAGGGCGAGGCGCTCGACATCGCCCATGGTGTCTCGTTCGGCAGCCCCATGAAGATCTATGCCGGCGACTACTCCGACGTGTCCGACGCCGCCGTGATCGTGGTGACCGCCGGCGCCGCCCAAAAGCCCGGCGAGACCCGCCTCGACCTGGTGAACAAGAACGTCGCCATCTTCGGCAGCATCATCCCGCAGATTCGCGAGAGCGGCTTCAACGGCATCCTGCTCATCGTGTCGAACCCGGTCGACGTGCTCACCTATGCCGCCATCAAGATGAGCGGCCTGCCCGAGCGCCAGGTTATCGGTTCCGGTACCGTGCTCGACACCGCTCGCCTCAAGTACATGCTCGGCGAGCACCTCGACGTCGACCCGCGCGACGTTCACGCCTACATCGTGGGCGAGCATGGCGACTCCGAGGTGGCCGCCTGGTCGAGCGCCACGGTCGCCGGTGTGCCCCTGTCCACCTATTGCGAGATGCACGGTCACTACCAGCATGAGGAGGCCGAGCGCCGCATCGCCGACAACGTGAAGAACAGCGCGTACGAGATCATCGAGAAGAAGCGCGCCACCTACTACGGCATCGCGATGTCGGTCCGCCGCATTTGCACCGCCATCATGCGCGACGAGGATTGCGTGCTGCCCGTTTCCAGCCTCATGGTGGGCGAATACGGCCTGAACGACCTGTGCATCTCCGTGCCCACGGTCATCGGCCGCAACGGCGTTGTGACGCGCGTGCCGGTTTCGCTCTCCGAGGCCGAGAACGCCCAGTTCCAGAAGTCGGCTGAGGCCCTCAAGGCCATCATCGACGACGCGGGCCTGAACGACTAGCCTGAATCTGATCGATGTGTCGCCCCCGTCCGCGCTTTGCGGTCGGGGGCTTTAACGTATGGATGCGAGGGGAGACGTCGATGGACGACAAGAGATTGGGTGTGCTCAAGGGCAGGGAGTCTGCGAACTTTCTCACATACGTGCAGGGGCGCTTCGACACGTTTGCCGAGCGCCCGCTATGTGCGGTGGACAGCCTCGTGTTCTCCTGGCTCGCTTACACGCACCTGAACGCGGCGCTCGATGCGGCGTGCACGGCCCACGGCATCGCCTTGCACGAGTTGCTGCGCGCCGAGGATTTCGCCGATATGTTCGGCACGAGCTGGGACCCGCAGGGAAGCCTCGATTTGCTGTTCGCGGTATGCGCGAGCCCGCGCTTTCGCGACGTGCGCTTAACCGAGTTCAGGTTCAAGACCGACATGGGCGCCGAGGAGCAGTTCGCCGCCATGACGTTCGCGCTGCCCGACGGCAGCTCGTACGTGGCGTTTCGCGGCACCGACTCAACGCTGGTGGGCTGGAAAGAGGACTTCAACATGACGTTTCTCAACCCTGTGCCCGCCCAGCAGGAGGCCGCCCGGTATTTGGCGGAAGTTGCCCGCTCAGGCGAGAGGCCGCTGTACGTGGGAGGGCATTCCAAGGGCGGTAACCTGGCGATTTACGCGGCAGCTGCCTGCGCGCCGCAGTGTGGCGGGCGTATTGCGCGCGTGTTCTCGCACGACGGCCCGGGGTTTCATCGCGAGTATATCGCCGACGAGGCCTATCGCCGCATCATGCCGCTCGTTGAGAAGACGGTGCCCAAGGCGGCGATGATCAGCCAGGTTCTTTCGGAGGACCCCGCGCTCGCGTGCACGGTGGTGGAGAGCGACAGCTTCTCGCTGCTGCAGCACAATCCCTTCATGTGGCACGTCGACCTCGATACTTGCGCGTTCGTGGAGGCCGATGGCCTGTCCACAGTGTCGCGCTATTTCGGCTCCACGCTCGATGCCTGGATGGATAAGTACCCGCTTGAGGACCGCCGACGTTTTGTGGATACGCTGTTCGACGTGATCGGCGTGACGGGCGCGACGCGCTTTGGCGACATCATGGCGGATGCCAAGACGAATATCCCCATGATCTTAGCGGCCGCCGAAGGGCTCGACCCGGAGATGAGCGAGTTCATTATCGATGTGGTTAAGACATTTGCGCGGACTGCCACGGTTGAGAAGGTCGGCGATGCGGTGAGCGACGCCGCGAGCGGGCTCCTCGACACCATAAAGAGCGTGAAGCCGACGTTCGGCAAGGGGGGCGAGGGCTTGGGCGCCGATGAATCGACGCCGGACGTGTATTAGCTGGTCAGCGCGCGCAGACGCGGGAGGTCCTCGATGCGCAGCGATCCGCGGGAGAGCGACACGATTCCCTCGCGCTCGAAGTATTTGAGCATGCGGCTCACGGCCTCGCGGGCGCTGCCGAGGTGTCGGGCGATCTCCTCGTGCGTCGCGGTGATGGTCGCGCTGCCGCTGCGTGCCCGCTCGTCGATGAGCCAAATGGCAAGGCGCGTGTCGAGACCCATGAACAGGACTTGCTGCATCACCCACATGCAGTCGCTGAATCGCTCGGTCGCCTGACGGTAGGTGAACGCCTCGGCATGGACGTTCTCCTGCGCGACGGCCCCGAATGCGCGCGAGTCAACGATGAGGAGCTCGGAGTCCTCGGCGGCGTCGAGGGCGATGTCGAAGGTGATCATGGGTAGGATGCACGAGGCGGCGAGCACGCAGCACTCGCCCGCGCCTACGTGGAAGAGGGTCGCCTCGCGCCCTTGGTCGGAGAGCATGTAGGCACGCAGGCGCCCGGTGCGGACAAAGGCCACGCCCGCGCCCTGGATATGCTCACCCGCGGCACAGCTGCGCAGGTGGGCGCTGCGGGCGAGCAGATCTTGCTGAGAGTCGGTGAGATTCGCCCAAAACGGAACGAGCTCGGATAGCAGGCTTGCGAGTGCTTCTTCTGCGGTTGTTGCCATGGCTCTCCTTGGGTCGGTTGTGCTCATGGTAGACCATCGGCGGCTCTCACGCGTTGACGGCTCCGGCCCGCCCCTTCGGATGTAAGTGAGGGGGCGGGCCGGAGTTTGATGACCAATGGTCGTATTGATCTCGCAATCGATGGATAGCGGACTACCGCCGCTGGGGTGCGGCCGGGGCGCCTGGTTGCGCTCGGTCTACGCCGGAAGCCCGCACGGGCCGATTCCCGTATGCGCGCATGCCGTCCCGCGGCTCACCTGCTCGTAAAAGCCGTAGCCGCCTGAGACGTTGGCGCACGCGAATCCGTGCTGCGACAGGATGCGGCATGCCACGTAGCTGCGCAGGCCGCTCGCGCAGAACACGAGCAGGCGCTGGTCGCGGGGGAGTTCTCCCAAACGGTCGCGCAGCCCATCCACGGGGATATGGAGGGCGCCCTCAATGCCGCCTCGTGCATGTTCGCCGGGCGTGCGGGTGTCGAGCAGCACGGCATCGTCCGCTCGCGCCGCGGCAAGCGCTTCGTCCCATGTTATGTGCTCCACGAGGCCTTCGCGGATGTTCTCGATTATGAATCCCGCCATGTTCACGGGGTCCTTTGCCGAGGAATAGGGCGGGGCATAGGCGAGGTCGAGCTCGGCGAGGTCGGCTGCGGTCATGCGTGCGCGGATGGCAACGGCGAGGACGTCGATGCGCTTGTCCACCCCGCCGCGCCCGATTGCCTGCGCGCCCAGGATGCGACCGCTCTCGCGCTCGTACACGACCTTGAGCGTCATGGTTTCGGCGCCGGGGTAGTACGTGGCATGGTTGGCAGGGGAGAGAATCACGGCGTCGGCGTTGAGGCCCGCGCGCTGCGCGGCGACAAGCGTGAGGCCCGTAGCAGCGGCATCGAGCTCAAAGAGCTTGAGGACCGACGAGCCCTGCGAGCCCGTGAACGTGCTCGCCCGCCCGCAGATGTTGTCGGCGGCGATGCGGCCCTGCTTGTTAGCGGGGCCGGCCAGCGCGATGAGCGCGTCTTCACCCGTGACCGCGTGCTTTACCTGCACAGCGTCGCCCACCGCGTAGATGTTCGGATCGCTCGTGCGCATGTGCTCGTCAACCGCGATGGAGCCGCGCAGCCCCAGCTCGAGACCTGCGTCGCGCGCCAGCGTGGATTCAGGCGCCACGCCTACGGAGAGGATCACGAGGTCGCTTTCGAGCGCGCGCCCGTCGGCGAGTGCGGTGGTGATGCCGGCGTCGCCCTCGGCAAAGCCGGTCACGTTCGCGTTGAGCAGCAGCTCCACGCCCTGCTCGCGCAGATGGTTGTGGAGCAGGGCCGCCATGTCGGCGTCGAAAATCGGCATCACGTGCTCGCCGCGCTGGACCACCGTCACGTCAAGCCCGCGTTCGCGCAGGTTCTCCGCCATTTCCAGGCCGATAAACCCGGCGCCCACCACCACCGCGCGGCGGGGCTTTTCGCGATCGACCACATCAGCGATGCGGAAGGTGTCCTCAACGGTGCGCAGGGTATGGATGCGCTCGGAGCCGATGCCGGGCAGGTCGGGCACAGCGGGGCGGGCGCCGGGGGAGAGGATGAGCTTGTCGTAGCGCTCGGTGTAGGTCGTGCCGTCCTCCAGGCGCGTGATGGTGACCGTGCGTGCTTCGCGGTCGATGGCCGTTGCCTCCTGGCGCACGCGCACGTCGATGTTGAAGCGCTTGCGGAAGCTCTCGGGCGTTTGCAGCGTGAGCTTGGAACGGTCGGTGATCGCACCGCCGATGTAGTAGGGCAGGCCGCAGTTGGCGTAGCTCACGTACCCCGTGCGCTCGATGACGACGATCTCGGCGTTCTCATCCAAGCGACGTAGGCGCGCAGCCGCCGTCGCTCCTCCGGCCACGCCTCCAATAATGACTACTTTCATGGCTATCTCCTCCATCGTTCTCGAAAATGTGTCATTGAGGGTCAGACCCTAAATGACGCATTATTGTGCGAGCGGGCCGGTCCAGCGGTTGATGCCGCCCATATCCGTCACGTTCTCATATCCCTGGCGTGCGAGCTCGCGGCAGGCCTGCGCGCTGCGGGCGCCCGAGAGGCAGTAGACGAACAGCGGCGCCTGCTTGTTCGGCAAGCGGCGCGTGGCGTTTGCGGGAAGGGCGACGAGCGGCACATTCATGGCACCCGTAATGTGCCCGCCGCGAAACTCGTCTGGGGAGCGCACATCCACCAGGATGCTCCCCGGAGTTTCAGCCGCCTGGGCGGCGAGTTCGTTGATGCTTGGGCCAAAGAAGCTGGAAAAAAGTGACATGGCAGGGCCTTTCAATCGCCGGTGCTTTTACTGGCTTCAACTCTACCGTTCGGGCCTTCGCGGTTCAGTGACTTTGTCACGAAGGTACGGGTGGCCGTGTGCTGGCGGCTATAATGGGCAGGTTGAATGCGCGCAAAGGAGCTAGTTCCATGAAGATCAACCACGCGATCCTGCATATCCTCGACTTCGATTCCGCTGTGAACGTGCTGAGCGAGCGCGAGCTCGATTTCGACACGCGCGCGGTTCGCTCGTTCGTGACCTCGCATCTGCGCCGCGCCCGCACGAGCGTGGATAATCGCCGGGCGAGCTTTGCCGAGGACAGCGCGTTCGCCGGCGAGCTCAAAGGGTATTTCTTCGGCGAGCGCGAGTTCGTTGACCTGTCTCAGCAGATCGCGGAGTTCTTCGGCGCTGAGTTGGCAAAGGCCGACAAGCTTGAGTCGACAGACGTGCTGGTGGCCGACTTTGAGGACGACGAGGACGTGCGCTGGTTCGCGGTTCTGCTCATGGCGAGCCGCACCGCGTTCATGCACGAGGTCGCGCGCGAGGCGGGCGAGGTCCGCAACGACATTGCCAAACGCTACGCGATCCTGCCCGCGCCCTCGCAAAAGGTGTCCTCTTACGCGCTCGTGCGTGCGAGCTCCATGGAGGCCTTTTACGTCGATAAAAAGCGCAAGATCATGGGCGAGGACACGTTGATCATCCCCGAGGGCCTGCTTCAGTGCGAGGCGGGCGTGTCGGGTAAGGAGGTCATCGAGGTCGTGACGCGCATCGTGGAAGAGGTCGCCGAGGAGCACGGCGCGAATACCGCGGTGGCGCTCGCCAAGGCCAAGGCGGCGGTTGCCGAGGTGGTTGAGGCCGATGAGGAGATCGCCCCGTGGGATATCGCCGAGGAGATCTTCGAGGACGAGCCCGTGCTCAAGGAGCGCGTTGAGGAGCGCGTGCGCGAAGAGCGCCTGCCGGAGCGCGTGCCGGTTGAGCGCGCCGTGGTGGAGCGAGCGCCCGTGCGCAACCACAAGATCCGTACCGACACGGGCATCGAGATCAGCTTTCCCGCCGAGATGCTCAAGGACTCCGAGTACGTCCAGTTCGTCAACGAGCCGAACGGCCTGATTAGCATCGAGCTCAAGAACATCGGGAGCATTGAGAATCGATAGCGAGCGGACGGAAGCGTTTTCCGACAGAAGCTGGCATATTACAACGAAATAGCTGGTCAGACGATGGGTGTCAGACAAATTTGCGGTGCCTCTCGCTATGAAACAAGCTCTTAACCGGTTATTTATCCAGAGATTAATTCGTATATCCCGAGATTGTTCTGTGAGGGTAGCGGTAGATAGATCTTGTACAAATTCGAACCCCATCTGCACCGTTTCATCTCAAACCGTCTCCCCAAACGAACGCAAACGGTATACAATGAGCACGTCGTGTTTATATGCGCGCTCGGCTCAGCATGCCGCGCGCGCATCACTCAAAGGAGTCAGGTTATGGTTTCTGAGAAGGCTACGCTCGTCAACCCGCAGGGTCTCCACATGCGTCCTGCCGGCCTCTTCGCCTCCACCATGAGCAAGTTCGCCTCCGAGGTCATCGTTGTTGCCCCCGACAAGGAGGTCAACGGCAAGTCCCCGATGGCCCTCATGGCTGCCGGCATCCCTTGCGGCACCGAGGTTGAGGTCAAGTGCGACGGCGCTGACGAGAAGGAGGCCCTCGCGGCCGCCATCGAGCTCATCAAGAGCGGTCTCGGCGAGTAGTTCGCGCGGGCCTCGTCTTAGATGACCGGCATCTAACCTTATAGATGTACGTTGCAGGCGTCCGCGTCCCGTGGGCGCCTGCGTTTTGTTTCCCTGCCGCACGGACGGGGAAACGGGAGAGAGGAATGGGAATGTACCAGGGAGTTAACGCTTCGGAGGGCATCGGCATCGGCACTGTTATGGTTGCCGTCGACCCCGACCTGACCTTCGAGCCCCATGAGGTAGCGGACACCGCCGCCGAGAAGGAGCGCTACCAGGCAGCTCTGGCCGTCTTCTGCGAGAAGACGCAGGCTCAGGCCGACCACATGAAGGTCGCCGTGGGCGAGAACGAGGCCGAGATCATGGCCGGCCACATCATCCTTGCTCAGGATCCGGGCATGACCGACGCCATCAACGGCGCCATCGACGGCGGCGCTTGCGCCGAGCAGGCCCTTGTGGACGCCTCCACCATGTTCGAGAACATGTTCCTGTCCATGGACGACGAGATGTTCCGCCTGCGCGCCGCCGACATCGCCGACATCCGCACCGGCATCCTCGCCGAGCTGCTCGGCGTTGAGGTCGTGGACCTCTCCGTTCTCCCCGAGAACACCGTTGTCGTCGTGCACGACCTGACTCCGTCCATGACGGCGACCATCGACAAGGAGCACGTTGCCGGCATCGTGACCGAGACCGGCGGCCGCACCTCCCACTCCGCGATCATCGCCCGCGCGCTCGAGATCCCGGCTGTGCTCTCCGTGGCCAACAGCTGCTCTGCGCTGCGTAACGGCATGACCGCCATCGTCGACGGCTCCAAGGGCGTTGTCATCGCCGAGCCCGAGGCCGACGTTCTCGCCGACTACCAGGCCAAGGCCGCTGCCTTCGCTGAGGAGAAGGCAGCTCTCGAGGCCTTCCGCGGCAAGGAGACTGTCACCGCCGACGGCATCAAGAAGATCCTCGCCTGCAACATCGGCTCCCCGAACGACGTCGCCAACGCGCTTGAGCACGACTGCGAGGCCATCGGCCTGTTCCGCTCCGAGTTCCTGTTCATGGACGCCACCGAGCTGCCGTCCGAGGAGGAGCAGTTCCAGGCGTACCGCAAGGTCGCTTCTGCCCTCAAGGGCGCTCCGGTTATCATCCGCACGCTCGACGTGGGCGGCGACAAGGCGATTCCTTACCTCGCCATGGAGCCGGAGGAGAACCCGTTCATGGGCTTCCGTGCCGTGCGTTACTGCCTCGAGAACGCCGACCAGTACAAGGTTCAGCTTCGCGCCCTGCTGCGCGCCGGCGCCTTTGGCGACGTGAAGATCATGATTCCGCTCGTGACCTGTGTTGAGGAGGTCCGCGCGGTCAAGGCTCTCGTTGAGGAGTGCAAGGCCGAGCTCGAGGCCGAGGGCTTCCAGTACGACGCCAACATCGAGGTCGGCGTCATGATGGAGACCCCTGCCGCCTCCCTCATCGCCGACAAGCTCGCCGAGGAGGCCGACTTCTTCTCCATTGGCACCAACGACCTCATCGGTTACACCATGTGCGCCGACCGTGGCAACGACCACATCTCCAACCTGTACCAGGTCTACTACCCGGCCGTTCTCCGTTCCATCAAGAACATCATCGAGAGCGGCGTCAAGGCCGGCATCATGGTTGGCATGTGCGGCGAGGCTGCAGCCGATCCTCTGCTTGAGCCGCTGCTGATCTCCTTCGGCCTGGAGGAGTTCTCCATGTCCGCGCCGTCTATCCTGCGTGCCCGCAAGACCATCTCCCAGTGGACCAAGGCCGAGTGCGACGAGCTCGCCGAGAAGGCGCTCGCCTGCACCACCGCTGCCGAGGTCAAGGAGCTGCTTGAGGCTGCCGCTCGCTAAGCGACGCATCGCCGGCTGTGGGTCAACGTGCGAGTTGGCCCGCAGCCGGTTCATCTATATAGGTAGATAAATCGATTTATCGCCCAATCACGCGCTGATGCCATCCGCATTGCGGTACTCTTTATAGGTACCAGTGATTATCTAGGAGGCTGTATGTTTTACACCCTGACCGCAAATCCCGCCGTTGATATGACGGTTTCCAGCCCGGCTCTCGTTGCCGACGAGAACGTCCGCGCCGGTTCCGCCAGCTACACCGCCAACGGCAAGGGCCTTGACGTGTCTTTCGCCCTCAAGAAGTTCGGCGTCGACTCCGTCGCTCTCGGCTTCTTCGGTGGCTTCACGGGTAAGTACATCGTCGACGAGACCATGAACCTCGGCTGCCTGTGCCGTCCCGTGTGGATCGACGGCATCACCCGCATCTGCGCGTACATCAACGACGGCGAGCACGAGTACGGCGTTCTGAACCCGGGCGCTCCGCTCACCCCGCAGTACGAGGAGCAGCTCTACAACATCCTCGACACCAGCTCTGACATGGACTGCCTCGTGGTTTCCGGCTCCGTGCCGCCCCGCGCCTCCAAGGACTTCCTCAACCAGGTCATGGAGCACGCGCAGTCCCGCGGTGCCGACGTTGTGCTGGACCTCTCCTCCGACAAGCTCAAGGAGCTCGCCGAGAAGAAGCCCCTGCTCATCAAGCCGAACCACCACGAGATGAAGGCGATCTTCGGCGTGCCGGTGGAGACCGACGACGACGTGCGCGTGGCCATGAAGATGGCTCACGACCGTGGCGTTCAGAACGTCCTGCTTACCCGCGGTAGCCGCGGCGACGCCTACTTCTCCAACGGCGAGGACATCTGGTACGCCAAGCGCGAGTTCAACATCAAGCTCGTTTCCTCCGTGTGCGCCGGCGACTGCACGCTCGCCGCGTTCCTGCTCAAGTGGTACAAGAACCGCGACAACGTCGAGGAGGCGCTCAAGCTCGCTATGGCTACCGGCGCCAACGTTGCCGAGTCCGTCGGCCTGGGCGACTTCGGCCGTGTTGACGAGTACAGCAAGCGCGTGACTGTACGCAAGCTCGACCGCAAGTAAACCCCAAAATGCGTCATTTAGGGTCAGACCCTAAATGACGCATTTTTATATGCGCGTTGTCCGGGAAATGATGCTGCGGCCGATTCCCGTGATGCGTTCAATCTGCTTGACCGTCAGGCCCTCTGAGCGAAGTGCTTGGAGGGCCTGATTGCGTTCCATTTTCTTCTCTGACTTGAGTTTGGGAATGCGATCTGCGCCCAATATGCTTTGTGCGAGCTCCAGCGCCTCATCATCGGTTACGCGCCTGCCTGGTTTAAAGACGTAACCACCGTATTCCGATGCTTCTGAAAACGCTTTGAAGTTGCCCTGTCCACCAATCAGATCCAGAACGGGAGCTAGATAGGTCCGCGTCGAATCTCCATTCAAATAGTCCCCGTAGCTGCTCCATGGGTATTGAGCGGCGGGGCAGACGCCCGCTTTTGCGGGGTTGTCGTGGACGTATCTCAGGGCGCACAGAAGTTGCTCGTCAGTTGCAATTCTTACGCTGTGGTATCGGCCATCAAAAACGGGCCCTATATGACCGGCAGTTTTGTTGAATCGGACCGCGTATGAGGTCGCAAGGTCATGCATGAAATCCGGGAGTCGGTCGCTGATGTCAAAAAGAATGAGATGGACATGATTGCTCATGAGGCACCATGCGATGAGCCTAATATCATGGCGAGCGATATATTCGTCGATGTAAAAAAGAAAGGACCTATGGTCCTCCTCGCATTCAAATAGAATCTGATTTCCCGAACCCTTAAGCACCACGTGGTAGTACCCTGATTCGGCTCGTTCCCTAGGTCGCCTTGGCATAATGTCCCCCTTCCGTTTTGAATATAGCCCCTATACCCAAAAAGCCTCTTATCCCTTCGCCAAAATGCGCCATTTAGGGTCTGACCCTAAATGGCGCATTCTTTAGTAGACTTGGGGGGAGAGGTAGAGAAAGGCGAAGATCCGTGCAGCATTCCACAGACACATCCTTTACGGGCAGCGACCTGAATGGGTCGGTGCCGAGCGCGGCGGCATTGAGCGTATTGCGCGCCCTAGAAGCCGCTGACCTCGAGGCGTGGATTGTGGGTGGATGGGTGCGCGATGCCCTGATGGGCGCCCCTGGGCACGACATCGATGTCTGCTGCAGCGGTACCTGGGAGCGCAATGCCGCCGTGCTGCGCGCCGCGGGTATCGCGGTGGTCGAATCCGGCATCAAGTTCGGCGGCATCACGGCCGTGGTCGACGGCGAGCGCATCGAGGTGACTTCGTATCGCTTCGACGGCTTTTACACCGACGGCCGCCATCCCGAGAGCGTCAAGCTCGCGCAGCGAGTCGAGGACGACCTGGCGCGCCGCGACTTCACCGTGAACGCCATGGCGTGGCATCCCGAGCGCGGTCTTCTCGACCTGTATGACGGGCGCGGGGACTTGGAACGCAGGCAGATCTGCGCGGTGGGGGAGCCCCGTCGTCGCTTTGAGGAGGATGCCCTGCGTATGCTCCGCGCCGTGCGCTTCGCCTGCCGCCTGGACTTCTCCATGGATCCTTCAACGGCCCAGGCGCTTGCGGAATGCGCCTCGCTACTCGACCAGGTTGCCCGGGAGCGCGTGGGTATTGAGCTCGAGGGGATTCTCGTAACGGGGCATGGCGGAGATGCGCTCCTGCGGTACCCAGAGCTCATGTGCGCCGCGATCCCGGAGCTCGCCGATATGCGTGGCTTCGACCAGCGCACCCCGTATCATGCGTTTGACGTCTACGAGCACACCGCACGCGTCCTTACGGTGGCGGGTGAGCTCTCGCGTTTCCGCATCGACGGGGGAGACCCCGATGCGCCCCCGTCGCCCTCGCTCATGTGGGCGGCGCTTTTGCACGACATCGCCAAGCCCGATACGTTCACGGTCGATGAGCACGGCCGCGGGCATTTCTATGGGCACCCGCAGGAGGGCGCCGGCAAGGCGCGCGGCATCATGCGCCGGCTCTCATGCGGCAACGACCTCATGCGCGACGTGACCCTGCTCATTCAATACCACGACCAACCGTTGCGTCCGGAGCGTGTGGATCTGCTCCGCATGATGCAGCGCTTTGCCGCGGGCGGGGTAGACGTTCCGCGCCTGATGGGCGAGCTGTTTGACCTCAAGCGGGCCGACACGCTCGGCAAGGCCCAGCGATGCTTCTACTACGTTGACGAGATTGAGCGCATGCGCGAGATGGTCCGAGAGCTTATTGCGAACCACGAGGTGTACAGCATCAAGACGCTCGACTTGGCGGGCGCTGACCTCATCACCGCAGGTATGGCCCCTGGACCGCACATCGGAGCGGCGCTCAACCGCGCCCTTGAGGCGGCCATCACAGGTGCTGTGCCCAACGAGCGTCCCGCGCTCATGGCGTATCTGGGCTTTTAGCGCCCGTGCCGTGCCCGCCCGCGTGGTATGATTCCTCCGTGTCGTAACACGAACTAACTGATTCGTAACACGCCCCGTGACACCACAGGGCGATGATGCGCGTCCGCGGGCCTTCTCGCACGAGCGCACATCCCACGGGAGGAGATCACATGGCAGAGCCGATCATTTCGCGGCGCACGTTAATGGGCGGCGCGCTGGCGGGTGCCGCAGTTGTGGCGGCGCCGCTTGCCGGATGCGGCGCTGCGGGCAAAGACGGGTCGCAGCAGGGCCCTACGTCCGAGCTCAGCAGCGTCACCGTGGCCATGAGCCCCTCGAGCGAGCCCGCGGCGGGCTTTGACCCGCTGGTTGCCTGGGGTTGCGGCGAGCATGTGCACGAGCCGCTCATCCAGTCCGCGCTGATCACCACCGACGAAGACCTCAACTTCGTAAACGACCTGGCCGTCGAGTATATGTGCTCGTCCGACGGCCTCGTGTGGACCTTCGAGATCCGCGACGACGTCACGTTCTCCGACGGCGAGCCCCTCACCGCCCACGACGTTGCCTTTACGGTGAACGGCGTGATCGAGAGCCCCGCGTCGCAGGCGGACCTTTCCATGGTCGATCGCGCCGTCGCCGTGAGCGATACGGTCGTTGAACTGCACCTGAATAAGCCGTACAACGCCTTGCTCTACACACTGGCGGTCCTGGGCATTGTCCCGGAGCACGCGTATAAGGAGGGCTACGGCGAAAAGCCCATCGGATCGGGCCGGTACCTGCTCGATCGTTGGGAGCGCGGCGAGCAGATCGCATTTCGCGCCAACCCGGATTACTACGGGGACGCTCCGGCGATGGATGTTGTGACCGTGGTCTTTATGGATGAGGACGCGGCGCTCGCGGCCGTTCAAAAGGGCGAGATCGACATCGCGTACACCTTTGCCACCAAGGCTGGCCAGCAGGTCGAGGGCTATGAGCTCGCCGCGTACAAAACGGTCGACTCGCGCGGCATCTCGCTGCCCGTCATTCCCGCCGGCGCCACGCGCGTGCTCGAGGATGACATCGCCTATCATGCGGGCAACGACGTGACCTGCGATATTGCCGTGCGCCGCGCCATCAACATGGCAATCGACCGCGACAGCGTGATCGAGCACGTGCTCAACGGGCACGGCAAGGTCGCGTACTCGGTGGGTGACGGCATGCCGTGGTCGAGCGAGGACATGCGCGTCGAGCTCGACCGCAAGCAGGCGCGCAAGTTGCTCGATGAGGCAGGTTGGAAGCCCGGGGCGGATGGCATCCGCGAGCGCGAGGGCGTGCGCGCTGCCTTTGACCTGTGGTATTCGGCAGATGACTCCGTCCGCCAGGCGTTGGCCCATGAGGTCGCCAACCAGCTCAAAAAGATCGGTCTTGAGGTCACGCCGCGTGGTGGCAGCTGGGACGAGATCTACCCCAACCAGTTCTGTTCGCCCGTGCTGTGGGGCTGGGGCTCGAATTCCCCGGTTGAGGTATACGAGCTGAATTATTCGACGGGTTGGGGCAATTACAGCTGCTACGAGAGCGATGTGACCGACGCGTATCTGGACGAGGCCCTTGCCCAGACGGACGTTGAGGCTTCGTACCCTTACTGGGAAAAGGCCATGTGGGATGGCACGGAGGGCGTGGCTCCCCAGGGCGCGGCAACGTGGGCATGGATCGCCAACGTCGACCACTTGTACTTTAAGCGCGCCGGCCTGGACGTGGCGCACCAAAAGCCGCATCCGCATGGACATGGCTGGTCGCTGCTGAACAACGTCGACCGCTGGAGCTGGAAGTAGCGCATGGGCCGTTTCGCCTTGCGTGAGCTCGCGCGTTTCGCGCTGCTCCTGTTTGCCGTGAGCCTTGCCACGTTCGCGCTGGTGTCCCTGTCGCCCATAGACCCCGTTCAGGCGAATGTGGGGCAGCAGGCGCTCGTTGGCGTGAGCGCCGAGAAGCGCGCCCAGCTTGCCGCCCATTGGGGCGTGGGTGTTCCCCTGTGGGAGCGGTATGTCTCGTGGCTCGGCGGTGTGCTGCACGGCGACTGGGGCACGAGCCTGAGGTTCAACGCCCCCGTTGCCCAGGTTGTGGGGGAGCGATTCGCGCGCTCCTTTGCGCTCATGGCTACGGCATGGGCCCTTTCGGGGGTCCTGGGGCTTGCGTTGGGCATGGTGTCGGGTGCACGGGTGGGCTCGACGCTCGACAACGTCATTCGGCGCTGCTGTATCGTTCTTTCGGCCACACCGGCGTTTTGGGTGGGCATCGTGGCGCTCATGGTCTTCTCCGTATGGCTCGGGTGGTTCCCGCTGGGGTTCTCCACGCCCATCGGGGTCGACCCCGCGAGCGTGACGGTGCTCGACCGCGTGCGCCATATGGTACTGCCGGCGCTCGTACTCTCGCTGACGAGCATGCCGAGCATCGCGCTTCATACCCGGGAGAAGGTTGTCGACGTGATGGCGAGTGACTACGTGCGGTTTGCCCGTGCGCGCGGTGAATCCACGACGGAGATTCTGCGCCGACATGGCGTGCGCAACGTGGTGCTTCCCGCGCTGACGCTCCAGTTTGCCAGCATCGGCGAGATCTTCGGCGGCTCGGTTCTGGTGGAGCAGGTGTTCTCGTACCCCGGGCTCGGTCAGGCTGCCATCACGGCGGGGCTGGGTGGCGATGCGCCGCTGTTGGTGGGTATCGCCCTTGCGAGCGTGGCGTTCGTGTTCGGCGGCAACATGCTTGCCAACGTGCTGTACCGGGTAATCGATCCTCGCGTGGCACAAAGGGGTGGATATGGGCTTGAGTAACGCGCGGTGCGGAGCTGAGGCGCGATCTGACACCCAGGCTTGCCCCGACGCCCGGACGCAGAGCCGTACGGAGGAGCATGCCGCTGCCGTGGGGCTCGGTTGCGCACCGGACCGCCCCGATGCCCCGGTGCCCGCTGGCACCTCGCCGCACCCCGACGCTCTGGCACGCGCGAATGCTGCGAAGGGCGATGCCGCTCGGACGCCGCTGCATGTCCCATCCACGCAGAGGGGCGGTAACCGGCGAGCCGTGCTCGCGACCCTTATTGTTGCCGGGCTGCTGTTGATCTTGGTGGTCGTTGCGGGCCGTTTGGTGTGGGATGCCGCGTGCGTCACGGACTTTTCTGCCAAAAACCTTGCTCCTTCGTTGGCGCATCCGTTCGGCACGGACCAAATGGGCCGCGACATGCTGCTGCGCACGCTTGCAGGCCTATCGACGTCCCTGTTCGTGGGCGCGCTCGCCGCTGCGGCATCCGGTGTTTTGGCGCTGGCGTTCGCCCTCATCGCGGCCTTTGGTGGACGTGTGGGCGACGCCGTGGTGTCGTGGCTTATCGACTTCGTGATGAGTATTCCACACATCGTCTTGCTGCTGCTCATCAGCTGCGCGCTGGGACGCGGGGCTTTTGGCGTTACCGTCGGCCTCATGCTCACGCATTGGCCGAGCCTCGCGCGCGTGCTGCGTGCCGAGCTTTTGCAGCTCAAGAGCGCCCCGTGGCTTGCCGCTACGGAGGCGCTCGGGGTTTCGCGCATTCGCATCGCGCTTACGCATGTTGTGCCGGCGTTCGTGCCCCAGCTCGTGGTGGGCGTGGTTCTGGCCTTTCCCCATGTGATTTTGCATGAGTCGTCGCTGACGTTTTTGGGCTTCGGTCTGTCTTTGGACGAGCCGGCGCTTGGAGTGATTCTCGCGGAGGCCATGGGCTTTTTGACCGCCGGCATGTGGTGGCAGGCGCTGCTGCCCGGCGCGGTTCTCGCTGCATGCGTGCTGTTGCTCGACCATGTGGGCGGGCTGCTGCGCGCGCTTTCGTCCTCCCATGCGGTTCAGGAGTAGGTCTATGAGCTCGGTTACACATGCGCAGGACGCGGCCCCGGTACTCTCGGTCGAGGGCCTCACGGTCGCCTTCGAGATGTATGACCCGCGTGCGCCGTTTTTCAAAGCAAAAAAGATTCGGCACGAGATTCTGCATGACCTTTCGCTCTCGGTTGGGGAGGGCGAGATCGTCGCGCTGGTGGGGGCGAGCGGCTCGGGCAAAACGGTGCTGGCAGACGCCCAGCTGGGGCTGTTTGAGCCAAATGCCGTTGTCTCGGGTGACATTCGTTTTTGCGGGGAGCGTAAGGACGCCGAGGGGCTTGCGGCCCTGCGTGGGCGCCAGATCGCCTTTGTGCCGCAAAGTGTGAACAGCCTTGACCCGCTTATGCCGGTGGGCGAGCAGGTGAGGGGATGTGTCCCGGGCCCCACCCCGCGCTTTGGGCTCTCGCGTGCGGTGCGTGCTGATCGCCGGGCGGAGGCTGAACGTCGCTGCGCCCGTCAGCGTGAGCTCTTCCGTGCATACGGCCTCTCGCCTGAGGTCGAGCGCATGTATCCCCATGAGCTCTCGGGGGGCATGACGCGCCGCGTCCTGCTCATGTGCGCGTTGATGGAGCAGCCCCGGTTGATTGTCGCCGACGAGCCGACTCCCGGTATGGATCTTGACCGCGCGGTTCGCGCGATGGACGACCTGCGCGCGTTCGCCAATACGGGCGGCAGCGTCCTGCTCATCACGCATGACCTTGAGTTGGCGTTGCGCGTTGCGGATCGCGTGGCGGTTTTTCTCGATGGCACGGTGGCCGAGCAGGTTCCGGCACGGGCATTTGCCAATCCGACTGAGCTTTCCCATGAGTTTTCGCGCCAGCTTGCCAGCGAGGTACGTGCGTTGGAGGAGGAATCGGGGCATCCCGGCGCCGCCGCCAGCTCCGCGCAGTCGAGTTCGAACCTGGATATGCCCCCGTCTCCGTTGCTTCGCGCCGCATCACTGGGCTTCTCCTACGGGTCGCGCTCGTTGCTGCATGATGTTTCTTTAACGCTGTACCCCGGCGAGCGCGTCGCCTTGCGCGGACCATCAGGGGCGGGAAAAACCACGCTGTGCAAGCTGCTCGCCGGTGTTCTCACACCGAGTGCTGGGGTGCTCGAGGCGCCTGAGGGCCAGGGTAAGGCGCGCTCGGTTCAGCTTATTGCCCAGCACCCCGAGCAGGCATTTGATCCGCGCATGCGCATGGCCCGCTCACTTTCCGAAGCGGGTGAACTCGACGGGCCGCGCGCGGGCGAGCTGATGCGCTCCTTCGGCATTCAGCAGGACTGGCTTGCGCGCCTGCCCCATGAGTTATCGGGCGGGCAGCTCATGCGTTTTTGCCTCGTTCGGGCGCTCATGGCCGAGCCGCGCGTTTTGATTTGCGATGAGTCGACTGCGATGCTCGATCTTGTCACGCAGGCAGAGTTGTGGCGAGAGATCATCGCCCTGCAGGAACGCGAGGGATTCGCCATCGTGTTTGTATCGCACGGCCCTCAGCTGGTAAGAAGGCTCGCCACGCGCGTTGTGGCCCTCGCCTGAGTGGGCTAAGTGGGCTAAGCGGGCCGCGCCGCGCACGGGGTCGCTCTACGTGCGCGGGCGCTTGAACTCCGTGGGCTTCACGGTGATGCCACCTGAGGTGCGCCGCACGGTCGGGCGGCGGCGAGAATCCGAAGCGGCCTTCGGATTCTTGACGGCGCGCTCGCTGCTCGGAGCATCTGCTGCGCCCTGAGGCGATTCGACCAGCTCGCCCGATGCGCCGGCTGCCTTGTTCGCAGCTTGCTTCTGCTCTGTGCTTTCTGCAGAAATGTTCATCGGCTGCTCGCTGGAGCTCTCGGATAGACCGCGCTCCGACTTCTTGCTCGCCTTGCTACGGCCGAGCTTGGCGATCGTGCGGTCCCAGCGGTCGTGAATACTGGCGTTGTGAGCGCTTTTAAGGCCCAAAAGCGGCGCGGCGAGGATCGTGGGAGCAATGAACGTGATCAGGCGCCACAGAAGGTATCCTGCGGGCGCTGCGCTTCCGTAAAAATGCCCGAGGAATAGTGCGAAGCCGCCCTCGGCGCCGCCGGTGCCACCGGGCAGGGGCACCGCGGAGCTCAGCAGCTGCACAAAGGCGCTGGCCGCCATGACCGAGAAGAAGTCGACGTCGTGGTGGCCGAAGGCGAGCATGAGGAAATAGGGAACAAGATAGAAGAAGGCGAGCTGCGCCATGGTGATGAGCACTGTGAGGGCCATCGACTTGAAGTGGCCGGCGGCGAGTCGAAATTTGTCCGAGAACGAGTGGATCTCGGCGTCGACGAACGCGTGCCAGGCCTCGGTGCGCTCGCGCGACACGCCCACACGTTCGAGCACGCCAATGCCCCAGTGGGCGAATCGGATGACCATGCCCGGCATGAGGGCGATGGCAAAGATGGCGAGCAGAATGAGGACGTGCCCGCCAAAACTGAACACGCACAGCAGCGTGATGTCGCCGTATTGCTTGGCGAAAAACGGCATGCGCGCAAGCATGAGGATCGCGCCCCAGAGCACCAGACCGAATTGGTACACGATAAAGCGGGTGAACTGGATCGCGCCCGCCTCGCCAACGTTCTGGCCGGCCTTGGTGAGGCGGTAGATCTGCGCGGGAGTGGAGCCCATCATCATGGGCGTGAGGTTGCCGAAGAAGATGCCGCTCGCCTCAACCGAGATGAGGTCGCGGATGCCCACGGGGCTTTTGGGGTCAAGCCACACGGCGATGGCGTAGGCGAGGATGCCGAAGATAAGGTAGAGCAGCATGCACAGGCACGCGACCACAAGCCACGGCACCTGAACGTTGCGCATGGCATCCCAGAATTGGGCGACCTGCCCGGTTGTGACGAGATAGACGATGTAGCCCATGAGCACGATGCCGATGAAGATCGCGCCGCGGCGAGCCATCTTGTGATCGTCGCCGCCGGCGATTTGCGCGTCGACCTGCGGGGCGGGGGAGATATGGTTCGAAGACTCTGGCACAGGGCCTCCTTGGTAGCGTTTGACCCCTCTATTGTAAGAGGTCTTGCATACATGCCGTTCGGTGAGTCCCACGCGCGGTAAGATTGACCAGCTATAGACGGCGTATTCTCAATTTGTTCACAAGTTTTAAAAAAGTTGAGATTCTCGCTTGCACTCGTTGGAATCTTTCCGTATAGTACTTTCTCGCGCTGAGGCGTGACGCGCATCACTGGGATGTCGTCTAATGGCAGGACAGCGGATTCTGGTTCCGTCAATGGGGGTTCGACTCCCTCCATCCCAGCCATTGTGTGCGCTGCTTGCCTTTCGCTTATGGCCCGTTCGTCTAGCGGTTCAGGACGCCGCCCTCTCAAGGCGGAGATCACCGGTTCGAATCCGGTACGGGCTACCATGAGTTCTTCGGGACACTCCAACAGTCCCATTACATATATGGCCCGTTCGTCTAGCGGTTCAGGACGCCGCCCTCTCAAGGCGGAGATCACCGGTTCGAATCCGGTACGGGCTACCAAAACTGAATTTGGCGAACCACGTTCTCTGTGGTTCGCCATTTTGTATGTCGTTCTCTTGTGTAGTGCAACGTGTATAACCGGAGGCCTCTGTTCAATCCGGGCTATAGGACAAAAAGTATGTCTGATTCATGTCTGATTCTGGACCGTTCGCACTGTACAAGCGTTCTAACGGGAAAATTTTTTACCTTATAGCCCGAGACCGTCTTACCGCACAGTGGTGCCGGTCTTTGTTCGTTTTAGCGTGTCGAAGCAACTGTACTTTCACCGTCTGGCCATCCCTCATTCCCACACGTCACAGCGTTTTTCGCCTAATGATCGAGGGAGGTCACAGATAGAGGCATAATTTGGATTAAAGCCATCTGTCTGGAGGAGGGGAAATATGCGTGAGCTCAATATCTATCAACGGAATGGATATTACAATAGGGAAGACTACCTGCGTTGCATGTCGGAGGACTACTGCGTTCCCTACGACGTCGTGCACGCCATGGCGGACAAGCTTGGGCGGGATGAGGAATTCGATGGGCTCGTTGAAGCTGTGAAGAACTACGAGGGCGGGGATGGCGAGAGGTGTCTGAGGGTAAGCCTGAAGACCGACCCGTACAGGAGCCGCGGATACATTGACCGGACGGAATACCTTCAGGATATGTCCATGAAGCACCGCATTCCGCTTTCGTACGTCGAGAAATTCTCGGATATTCTCGGGGCTTCACGTGACTTCGACGGGCTCGACAGGCTGCTCTCGCTCATAGGCGAGCTGATTTAGGAGCAAAGGAACGCGCGCCTTATTGGGTCGTGCTTATTGAAGAGAGAATGATCGAGTTGACTGTCTCTTCCAACCTCAAATCCTCTGATATTGAGTGCCTCTGTTGTTCGATACTGCACCCGCGTGAGGAGGGTGCATTCTTTCTCCGCCGCCGGTGCAGAAATTGATATGCCTGACCTCCAGCCTGAGCCCATTGATGTCGAGTGCAGCGTAGACGTCGACTGGTGGCTTCGGCTCTCCGAGTGATGTCTGTTGGGCGTTGTGCGCGCCTAATCGCCGTTCAGGCGGTTTTCATTCATGTCGCGCGAATGTACTTCTTAACAAAAACGTGCCCGGATGCGACTCTCTCGCACCCGGGCACGCCACGCAAAGCAGAAAAACCTCTCGCGACTACTTCGTCACCATGAGGGCATCGCCGACCTTGACGAGCGGGCGCCCGCCGAGCAGGGTGCTGGAGGAGCCCGCGCGCTCGACGTCCTCGAACTCCTGCGGGTTGCTCACCACGCAAGTCACCACATCGTCGTAACCGGCGGCCTTGATCGCCTCGTCGTCAAAAGACAGGATCGGCTGACCGGCGGAGACGATGTCGCCCGCCTCAACATAGCGCTTGAAGCCCTTGCCGTCCATGTTCACGGTGTCCAGGCCCACGTGCACCAGAATCTTGGCGCCGCCGTCGGTGAGGATGCCGATGGCGTGGTTGGTGACCGTCACCACGTCAACACGGCCGTTGACCGGCGCATACACAACGTTGCCCACGGGCAGGATGCCGTAGCCGGTACCGATGAGGCCCTTGGAAATGACCTCGTCGTTGATCTCCTTCTGGCTCACCAGCATGCCCGAAATGGGGGCGTACACCGTGTCGTTGCGAGTGGCGAACATGGCCGGAACGGGAGTCTCGATGTCCTCGACGTTGTGGGACACGCCCTTGATCTTGCTAAAAAAGCCCATTGCTTCCTCCAAAGAGAGCCGAGTGCCATCTGGCACAAACATAGTTTCATGGTAGCCCAAAGCGGATTTGCCATGCACAGGATTGAAGTGCAATCGGGTGAGCGGCGCGTATATTTGGGTAACGGCGGGAGAGCTGCTGCAGATGTCGGATGCGGCGCACATGAAGATTGCGCGCGCGGCAAGGCATGTCACCAACGGGAGCCCCGCGCCGCACTCAGGCGATTCCACTCATGGCATCGCTCACCTTTGTAGCACCCGAATGCGCGTCTACGCAATTCCGTTCATCGCCACCTGCGCAATCATAAAGATGCCGATGGCCACCAGAATCGCTGCTAGCAGGCGCTCACGGGTGGTGAATACCGTCTGGCGCTGCTCCACGCGCGCCCACACGTAGCAGGCGATGCCGGGAATGTAGGCGATGCAGCACATCATGAGCTGCTGCACACCCGAGAGCAAAACGGCGATGACCAGAAACGCGACGGAGAACGCGGCGAGCCCGACATCAATGCCGCGCACCTGGACGGCCGGCGCCGCGCTCGTGCCACGCTTTCTCCCGTCAAACCGGAGTTTGACCATATATCCCGCTGCGAGCGTCCAGCTGATGATGATCGACGCGGTGCACAGTGAGTACGCGAACTGGTATGCGCGCTCTGAGAACAGCATGACAATCGAGAGCAGCTGAATCATCACGCCCGTGGTTATAAGGCACGTTGTTGGAGCGCTGAACGTGTTGAGCTTGTCGAACGCGCTGGGAAGCAGCCTCATGCGCGCCATCCCGTGCATGGCCTCGGAGGCGAGGATGGTGTAGGAGAGCCACGCGCCAAAGATCGAGATAATGAGCCCGCCTGAGATGAACGCGCCGCCCCAGGGGCCGACCACGCGTTCGAAGATATAAGGCATCGAAGGCGAGCCGAGCGCCATGAGCTCCTCGCGCGACAGGTATCCATAGGGGAGAATGGATGCCGCAACGTAAATAATCACCAACGCGGTGCACCCCAGGATGGTGGCGCGGCTCACATCCGACTTGCGCTGGGCGCGATGCCCGAGCACGCTGGCGCCCTCCATGCCCACGAACACCCACATCATGACCATGAAGCAGTTGATGATCTGCGTGCCCACCGTGCCAGGCGCGAGCTCGGGGTTCGCCATATTGTTGGCGAGGTTGCCCCAAAAGTCGGCCGTGAACACATCGAAGCTGAACATGACCAGCATTGCGAGGATGAATGCGAAGATCGGCACGAGCTTGCATACCATCACGATGGCGTTGAGCACGCTCGCTTCCTCCACGCCGCGATTGACGAGCAGGATAATCGCCCAGTTGAGAATCGAGATAAACGCGACGCCCGCCACCGAGAGATTGCCGGCAAACGGAGGGTAGAAATACCCAATCGCGGTGACAAGCATAACGCCGAAGGCGACGTTGCCGATCCAGATGGAGAGCCAGTAGCCCCAACCAGACACGAAGCCTACGAACGGCCCGAAGCCCTCGCGTGCGTAATCGACGATGCCGTTGAGGTCGGGTCGCACGATTGAGAGCCGGCCGAAGGTGGTGGCGAGCGCCATGAATCCGATGCCCGTGATGAGCCACGCGATGAGCGCGGGACCCGGTGCCGCGGCGGCTGAGATGTCCGTCGAGAGCGCGAACACCCCCGAGCCGATGGAGGAGCTGATGACGAGCGCGATGAGCCCGATAAGGCTGATGCCGCGCTTCTCGCGTGCGTCAGCCTGCTGAGTAGAGTCGCTCATGGAAAGTCCTGTTCCGACGTTGATACAACGGATTCAGCATAATACTTCTGCAAATATGCATAATGCCTCTATCGGCGAAGTGCTCAATCCGGTCGGTGAACGTCGGGGTGGGAGCGGGCGTGGCGGCGCTTAGCCGAGCTCCTTATGGGCGGGGATGCCGAACAGCCCGGTGGCTTCGGTGCAGCCGGCGACGATGGCCGCCTCGAGGGCGCGCGTGGCGATCAGCCCGATGAGATCCAAGGGGATCTGCGCGCCCGCCTCTACGGGCAGAGATCCGCTGGCAAGCACGTAAATCGAGTCCCCGTCGTTGGTGGTGTGCGTCGGGCGAATAGTGTGTGCGTAGGCGTCGGCCGCCATCTGGGCGACCTTGGTGGCCTGCGCCTTGGTGAGGGCGGCGTTCGTGACGATGCACGAGATGGTGGTGTTCGTACGGTCGAGTGGCATGGTGAGCTGCGATGCCATGGCGAGCATGGATTCTTCCATGTCGAGGATCTCGGTGCCTTCGGCGGAAGCCCGCATGCCGGCTATGGGTGCGAGCGTTGCGGGGTCGACGACGTTGCCCACGGCGTTCACGGCGGCGATGGCGCCCACCTGCAGGGGCCCGAGCTGGAATGCCCGCGCGCCCAGTCCGCCCTTCATGCAGCATGCCGGGCCTGCGAGCTTGCCCACGGTCGCACCTGTGCCGGCGCCCACCGTTCCTTCGTCGAGCTCCTTGCCCGCACTTGCGCCGAGCGCGTCGCGCACCGCAAGGATTCCCGACATGCTCGACGGCCGCACATCGGCGCGCCCAAAGGCGAGGTCGAACAGGCAGCTCGAGCAGACGATGGGGACCTTGCCCACGCCCACATCGAGTCCGATGCCGTGCTCCTCGAGCTCGCGCATAGCGCCCGATGCCGCCTCGAGCCCGTATGCCGAGCCTCCGGAGAGGATGACGGCGTGCACCTTATCCACGGTGTTCTCGGGGCGCAGCAGGTCGGTCTCGCGCGAGGCGGGTGCGGCTCCGCGAATGTCCACGCCGCCGGTGGCCCCCTCGGGAGCCATAATCGCGGTGCACCCCGTGCCCGCGTCCAGGTCGGTATAGTGCCCGAACTTGAAGCCGGGGATAGACGTGATGGAAATGGGCGTGAGGCTCATGACGAGCTCCATTCTGTTCGAAGCGAAGCGCGGGGAGGGCGCTTGATTTCTAGTGGAGGGGTGAGGTGCGATTGCGTATTGGATGGTTGCTGGATTACGTGCCGAAAGACGGGCTTCAGAGAAGGGCGCTTTCTTGGGTCTCGGGGCGGGCATATAAGATCCGCTGCTCGGACAGTCCTGCTCGCACGGAGGCCATGTTAAGTGGCCTCCGGCTCGTGCGGAACTCGCGACGGACCTTATATGCCCGCCCCGAGACATGAGGGCAATCACTCAAGACAGAAAGGGGGCTAGCCCTTGAGCCGCCGCACCACTTTGGCGATCGGCAAGCCGACCACGTTGTAGAAGTCGCCGTCGATTTTCTCGACGAGCATGCGGCCGAACTGCCCCTGGATGCCGTAGGCGCCCGCCTTGTCCATGGGCTCGCCGGTGGCCACGTACTCGTCGATCTCCGCGTCGGTGAGCTTGAAAAACGTCACATCGGTGATGTCGACAAAGGACTCGACGAGCTCTCCTCGCGCGATGCACACGCCGGTGGCGACCTGGTGGGTTTTCCCCGAGAGCGCCTGCAGCATGCGGCGGGCGTCATCCTCATCCGCGGGTTTGCCAAGCAGCTCACCGTCGAGCGCCACGATGGTGTCGGCGGCGACGACGGGCTCGCCTGCTTCGGCATGCTCTGTCGCGACAGTCCCGGCCTTGGCGCGGGCGAGACGCTCTACGAGGGCAAACGGCCCCTCACCCGGCAGTGCGGTCTCGTCGATGTCGGCGGGGATCACGCGTGCGTCAAAACCCGCCTCGCGCATCAGCTCGATGCGTCGAGGGGATTGGGAAGCCAGAATCATGGGTCCTGCCTTTCTGACGGCCTCTTTCGGGCGCCGCATTTCGACATCTAATCGTTGCTCGCGTGTTACTCGCACGCTCCGCTCACGCGTCGATCTGCGGTGCTTGGAAGGGGCGTCTCCGTCGGGAGTTCGAAAAATCTAAAGCTGCATATACGCGAGCGGCGGCTGAGCGGCGCGGTGCTCAGCCGCCGCATCGAGCATCGGGCGGCTAAAGCTGGATCGAATCCTTGACCTTCTCAACGGCCACCTCGCCGGCGATGTTCTCAAGGATTGCGAGCGCAAAGGGTAGGGCCTGGCCCATGCCCGAGGCGGTGATGATGTTATCGCTGACCACCACGGTGCGTTCGCCTGCGTGGCAGCCCGTCGGGAAGTCGGTGTCGAAGCCCGGAAAGCACGTGGCCGTATGGCCCTCGAGCACGCCAAGCTCGGCCAAGATGAACGGCGCGGCGCAAATGGCGGCAACGTGCTTGGTTGCGGCGAATCCACGCACGAGTTCGCACACGCGCTCATCGGCACGCAGGTTGGTTGCGCCGGGCAGCCCGCCGGGGAGCACGAGGTAGTCGTAGTCGGCGAAATCCACTTCATTCATCATGGCGTCGCAGGTAATCGGAATCTGCTGCGACGTCACAACGTCGCGCGAGTCCATGATGGAGACGAGCGCCGTATGGACACCGCCTCGGCGCAGGACGTCGACAACGGTAAGACACTCAATGGTCTCGAAGCCATCGGCGGCAAGTACAGCAACTGCGGACATGACGGGTCCTTTCGCTTGGATACAGAGTCGCCGCTTCTTATACCCATTGAACGTCGGTTCGACCCGCTGAAAGATGCCTCGAAAAATGAAAAGCGGTTCACAACCGCAAAAAACTTTTCGAATACGTCAAGTTTCTTTCGTTTGTGAACCGCTTTTGGACCAGGGAGGCGATCCGGACGCCGGGGGTGCCCCGTCTTTCAGGAATGTCTCGTCTAATTAAGTGCGCGTCGCGCGCGTCCCCGACCTTACGTCTTCACGCGCGTGAGATGCGTGACCGTCTCGCAGTGGAAGGTCTGCGGGAAGAGATCGACCGGCGTTGCCGATACGGGCTTGAACGTGCCCTCCTCCACAAAGCGGCGCAGGTCGCGCGCGAGTGTGGCGGGGTCGCAGCTCACATAGGCGACATCGCGGGCGCTCGTGCTCGCAATAAGATCGATGGCGTCGGGGGCGAGGCCGGCGCGCGGCGGGTCAACGATGAGCACGTCGGCGTCGTTGTCGGGGAACTCGCGCACGGCATCTCCGCCAATGACGTCCACGTTGGTGATGTTCGCGCTGTTGAGGTTGCGGCGCAGGTCGCGCACGGCGGGGCCGTAGGACTCGACGGCGCTCACGAAGTCGCAGCGGCGGGCGAGCGGCAGGGTGAAGGTGCCCGCGCCGCAGTACAGGTCCATGCCGAGCTCGTCGCGCTGCGGGTCGAGCGCCTCCATTACAAGGTCCACGAGAATCTCGGCGGCCTTGGTATTCACCTGGAAGAACGACGGCGCGGAGAGGCGCATGGTCTCGGAGCCGATCTTCTCGGTCCACGAGCCCTCACCCGAGAGCATCTCGACGCTCGATACGCGGCGCGCGCGCTTCTCGCCCTTGGACATGACGCGCACGACGCTCGTGGCCTTAACCGCGTCGTTGAGCACGCGTGCGACCTGGGCGCGCGGGAAGCCGCCCGTGGGGGTCCAAAGCGCGATCTCCAGCGCGCCGGTTCGGCGGCTGGCGCGAATACCCACGCGCTCAAGCTGCAGGTCGCGCGAGTTGCCGAGGTATCCCAGGGCGCCCGTAACGGCTTTGACGGCCTTGGCGTGCTTGGGCTCAAAGAGCGGGCAAGCGTTCACCTTGATGACCTGGCTCGCGTCGCGCCCGTGCATACCTAAGCGGAAGCGCCCGTTCTCGAGTACCGGCGCGAGCTCAATCTTGTTGCGGTAGCCCCAGGCGTCCTTCGTGAAGCGAATGGGGCGCATGAGCGCGTCGGTTTCACCGGCGCTGAACTTGCCGATGCGCATGAGCGTCGAGCGGAGGTTCTCTTCCTTGGCCTTGAGCTGCGCGTCGCGATTCAGGCCGCCCCAGGGGCACCCGCCGCACACGCCGGAGAAGGGGCAGGGGGGCTGCTCGCGATGAGGGGAGGCCTCGAGCACCTCCTCGACGACCGCGCGCGAAAACGAGGCGCCGTCCTCAACGATGCGCGCCTCGACCGTGTCGCCAACAAGGCCGCCCGAGACGAAAACTGCCTTGCCGTCCGCGGTGCGGGCGAGGCCGTCCGGGCCGTACGTCATGGTGTCGATTGTGAGCTGCATGGCGCCTCCATTTGGGCGAACAGGTATAAACGCAATGTAGAAAGTATCGCAGGTCGAGTAGATTTACGGCAGGTAGAGTGTGTTTACGCGATGGCTTCTCATAAAAAATGCCGCATTGACGCGGCTACGCCCCTATCGTCTCCCAACAAGATTTTTAAGTCAAGACTGGTATCGAAAACAGGCTGCCCTATGATGAAGGTGTTCCGCCCCCCGCGGAGCAACTGGGTGAACCGTCGCGTTTATTTAGGGAGCCCGCACAGTTGCGCACAGTACAGGAATCCTTCGTTGTTAAGGAAGCTGGAACCGCGCAATGAGGGCACCCACCTTGCAGAGGTGGGTTCATTTTCGTGAAGTGGGGGGCGGTTTTTCTTTGTGACCGATTCGCTGAAAAATGTTGTTGACATCGGCTGAACGGTTGCTAGAATTATCACTTGTCCTGGGGACGTAGCTCAGCTGGGAGAGCGCCTCGGTCGCATCGAGGAGGTCGAGGGTTCGATCCCCTTCGTCTCCACCACAGGATTTTGCAAGGCTCCGGTTTCGGAGCCTTTTTCATTTTGAAGCCGCCGGAGGTTTGCATGGCAGCTCTGCTCACTTCAACGTCTCTGAGTCATTGCGAGCTTTGCCCCCGCCGATGCGGTGCCGACCGGTCGGGCGGTCAGCGCGGCGTATGTGGCGCGGGCGCTAGTCTCAAGATCGCCCGTGTGGCGCTGCATTTTTGGGAGGAGCCCCCGATTTCGGGGGAGCGCGGGTCGGGTACGGTCTTTTTCTCCGCATGCCCGCTTAAGTGCGTCTATTGCCAGAACCATGAGATCTCGACGGGCGGATTTGGCCTTGAGGTCCCGGCCGAACGCCTGGTTGAGATCATGCTCGAGCTTCAGGATCAGGGGGCGCATAACATCAACCTGGTCACGGCCACGCACTACGCGCATCTTTTGCCGCGCGCCGTTAAGCAGGCGCGCGAGCGGGGCCTGAGCATTCCGATTGTGTATAACACGAGCGGCTACGAGCGCGTCGAGGCAGTTGAGGAGCTCGCCCAGATCGTCGATGTGTGGCTCGTGGATTTCAAATACGCCGACGCCGCCCTGGGCCGTGCGCTTTCCCATGTTCCGGACTACCCGGCCGTTGCCGAGGGCGCCCTTGCGGCTATGTGCGCATCCGTTGAGCGCTCGGGCGGAGAGCTTGTCGACGACACCGGCCTCATGAAGCGCGGTTTGATTGTTCGGCATCTGGTGTTGCCGGGCCACGTCGACGACTCGTGCCGTGTACTCGATCGCATTTGGGGCGTGGCGGGCGACGTGCCCATTTCGGTCATGAACCAGTACACGCCCAACGCCGCCATGCGAGCGGCGGGCGGTGAGCTGTCACGCCCGGTGAATGAGGCGGAGTACGAGTACGTGCTCGATCATGCCGATGACCTGGGGTTCACCCGCATGTTCTGGCAAGAAGGGGGCGCGGTGGACGAGAGCTTCACCCCGCCCTTCGACACCACGGGCGTCCTGTATACTGCAACCCAACTATGAGTTTTCACGGGCGCTGCGCTGGGATTTGGCGCCCGATGCAAGGAGGAGTGCCACGATGGCGGAACCGACGAATGCTGCTTTGACGGATGAGGAGCGCGAGGAGCTCGAGGCCTTGCGTGCCGAAAAGGCCCGTCGTGCCGAGGAGGAGCGCGCCCGTGTCGAGCGCGCCGAGCTCGAGGCTCTTCGCGCTGAGCAGGCGAAGGTCGATGCCGAGATCCTGGCGGAGCGTGCTGCCGAGCAGCAAGCGGCGGCCCGGGCTGCCCAGACGGCAGCCGAAGTCAAGGCTTCCGCCGCTCCTGCCGGTGCCTCCAGCGATGCGGCCCCCAACGCACAAAAGAGCTTTGGTGAGCGCATGGTGACGTCGAGCGCCGTGGACGACGACGGCATCCCCACCATGCCCGTGGCTCAAAAGATCATCCTTGCCATCGCCGCCGTGGCGGTTGTCGCCTTCCTCATCTATACCTTCACCCGCTAACCCAAAATGCGTCATTTGGGGTCTGACCCTAAATGACGCATTTTTGAAAGGAGCCGTATATGGCCCTGACCGATATTTCATATCCCACCGACGTGTCGATGAACACCGACCTGTACGAGCTCACCATGGCCCAGGGTCTCTGGGAAAGCGGCAGGCTCGAGGAACAGGGCTGCTTTACCGTCTTTTTTCGGGAAGCCCCGTTCGGCAGCGCGTTTGCCGTTATGTGCGGCACCGCGGAGCTGGGAGAGTTCGTGGAGAACTTCCGCTACACGGACGAGGACATCGAGTATTTGGCTGAGCTCGACGCCCCGGGCGGCGGCAGGCTCTTCAAGCCCGCGTTCCTGGAGTTCCTTAGCTCGTTCAAGCCGCGCGTCGACATCGACGCTATTGCCGAGGGCGAGCTGGTATTCGCTCGCGAGCCCATGGTGCGGGTGAGCGGTCCCATGCTCGATTGCCAGCTGCTCGAGACGGCGCTGCTGAATATCGTGGGCTTCCAGACGCTCGTGGCGACCAAGACCGCCCGCGTGGTTCAGGCTGCCGCGGGCCGTCCCGTTGCGGAGTTCGGCCTCAGGCGCGCGCAGGGCCCCGACGGAGGCGTTGCCGTGGCGCGCGCGAGCTACGTTGCTGGCGCTGCGTCAACCTCGAACATCCTCGCCGGCCGTCGGTACGGCATCCCGGTGTCCGGCACGCACGCTCATAGCTGGGTCCTGAGCTTTCCAACGGAGCTCGAGGCGTTCCGCGCGTTCGCTGCAAGCTCCCCGAAAAACTGCACGCTGCTCGTGGACACCTACGATGTGCGTGAGGGCGTGCAAAACGCCATCACGGTCGCCAAGGAGATGGAGGTCGCTGGCGAGCGCCTTGCGGGCATTCGCATCGACTCGGGTGACCTGGCGAGGCTCTCCGCCTATGCGCGCACGCGTTTCGATGAAGAGGGCTTGGGTTACGTCAAGATCGTCGTATCAAATGACCTGGACGAGCACACAATCGCATCGCTGCTGAGCCAGGGCGCCCCCATCGACGCATTCGGCGTGGGCACCAAGCTCGCCACCTGCTATGAGCAGCCGGCGCTGGGGTGCGTCTACAAGCTCGCGGCGCGTCGTTCAAGCACGAGTGCCCCATGGACGCCCGTGATGAAGTTCTCGGAGCAGCCGTTCAAGCGCACCATTCCCGGCGTCCAAGGGGTGCGCCGGTATTTTGGGAAGAACGGCGGGCCTGCCTGCGACATGCTGTACGACGAGGCGTATCTTGCGGGGGAGGGCGCGGCCCGCGGCACGACGCTTGTCGCCGTGAACGACGCGGCCTTGGTCATGGACGTCTCCGCCCTCGAGGCGCGCGAGCTGCTCGAGCCCGTGGTCCGCACCGGCTGCGCAGTTGCCCCGCGTGAGGACATCGAAGTCGCCCGCGCCCGCTGCGCCGCGGCCCTCGGCGCGCTCGATCCCGAGTACAAGCGCTTCTTGCACCCGCAGGCCTATACCGTGGGCATGGAGCGGGGCCTCGCCGCCGTGCGCGACCGCCTCGTCCAAGAGCGCATGCCCGCGGCACCACCTGTCCCTCACCGATAGTCCCCAAAGCAGTCCATAGTAGTAAGAGGTGGAGCATTTATGACCCGACGCAAAACCATGGTCGTCAAGATCGGCTCGTCCACGTTGGTGGACGCCGGCGAGCTGCGCCGCGATTTCATTGCCGAGTTGGCGCGGCAGGCGCATGACCTGCGTGACGCGGGCTGGAATCTCGTGGTGGTGAGTTCGGGTGCCATCGCGTGCGGCGCTCCGTTGCTTGGGTTCGGCGCCCGTCCGGCGGACATGCCGAGCTTGCAGGCGTGCGCGAGCGTGGGCCAGTGCGTCCTTTCGTCCGTATATGACGAGGAGTTCCGCGCGCAGGGCCTGCTCACCTCGCTCGTGCTGCTCACCCGGGGGGACACGGCGCGTCGAACGTCTTACCTGCATGCGCGCGACGCGCTGACGCGCCTGGTTGATCTTGGCGTGGTGCCCATCGTGAACGAGAACGACACCACGGCGGTCGATGAGATCAAGTTCGGCGACAACGATACACTGGCGGCGTTGGTGAGCTGCCTGGTCTCGGCCGACTTGTGCGTCACCCTCTCCGATATCGACGGCCTCTACACATCCAATCCCTCAATCGACTCGAACGCCCAGTTCATTCCACGCGTGGATAAGATCGACCAGGCGATTATCGGCTCGGCGGGAGACTCGACGACCGCGGTGGGCACGGGCGGCATGATCACCAAGATCCGCGCGAGCAGGATTCTTATGACGGCTGGTATCGAAAGCGTGATTTGCTCCGGCGAGGAGGAGCGCCCGCTTATGAGATTGGCCCACGGGGAGCAGGTAGGCACGCGTTTTGTCCCTGCCGCCGGTCGTCCCGAAATCGCCCCGCGTAAACTATGGATCGCCCTCGGCGATAGCGCACATGGCAGCGTGACCGTGGACGACGGCGCGGCGCGCGCGCTCGTTGAACATGGCGGCTCCCTGCTGCCCGTCGGTGTCACCCAGGTGGAAGGCGCGTTCGAGGCGGGCGACACCCTTGACGTGCGCGACTCGAGCGGCTTTGTGCTCGCGCGCGGCATCGCCGAGGCCGATAGCGATGCGCTGACGCTCGCGGCGGGCCGACGCCAGGAGGACATCGCCGCAAATCGGCTGCTCTCCGCCCTCGCGAACAAGCCCGCCGTCCATCGCGACAACCTCATCGTCTTCGCGTGAATCGGGTAGACTTCTCTCATGAGAAGCAGGGCGGGGTCATGCGGAGGCATCGTATGGCCTCATGGATAGGATGTCGCGTCGCAGAGGCTCTACGCGTTGATCACTGCGGTCGCTGAGGGGGAGCCATGGATATCAATCACTACGTTGCCGAGTGCGCCCGAAAGGCCAAGGAGGCCTCACGCTCGCTCGGTTTTGCCAGCGACGAGGCGCGTTGCGCGGCGGTCCGGTCGATGGCCGCGGCTTTGCGTGAGCGCGCCGGTGAGGTCCTGGCTGCCAACGAGCGCGATATGGACGCCGCTCGGAGCGCTGGCACGAGTGAGGGCTTGCTCGATCGCCTGCTGCTCACGCCCGAGCGCATCGAGAGCATGGCGGCGGGTTTGGAAAAGCTCGCGGACCTGCCCGATCCGGTGGGCCGCGTGCTTGAGGAGCGCACTATCGATCAGGGTGTGAACTTGCGCCGCGTGAGCGTACCGCTCGGTCTTGTGGCCATGGTGTATGAGGCCCGCCCCAATGTGACCGCCGATGCCGCCGGCATTTGCGTCCGCACGGGCAATGCGTGCATCCTGCGCGGCGGTTCCCTGGCGCAGGAGAGCTGCGTTGCCATCGCGCGCATTCTCGCCGATGCCGTGGAGGCGAGCGGGTTCGCCCGCGAGGCCGTGAGCATTATCGAGACCACGGATCGCGCCGCGACGGCGGCCCTTATGGCGCAGCGCGGCGTGGTCGACGTGCTCATTCCGCGTGGCGGCGCGGGCCTCATCCAGCGTTGCGTGCGCGAGAGCCTCGTGCCGGTGATCGAGACGGGCACGGGCAATTGCCATACCTATGTTCACGAAAGTGCGGACCTTGCGAAGGCGCTCGCCATTATCATGAACGCCAAAACACAGCGCGTGGGCGTATGCAACGCCTGCGAGTCGATTCTGGTGGATGAGGCGGTTGCAGATAAGCTCCTTCCCGTTCTGCTTGCCGCGCTCGCGGGTGCGGGCGTTGCGATTCATGCCGATGAGCGCGTGTGCGGTGCAGCGAATCGCCTTGCGGCCGAGGGCCGCTTGGACGCCGGGCTCGCCCGGGAGTGCGTGAAGAACGCAACCGAAGAAGATTGGGGCCGCGAATACCTGGCCCTGGAGGTGAGCGTGAAGTGCGTGAGCGGTCTTGATGAGGCGATTGCGCACGTGAATCGCTACGGAACCGGTCACTCCGAGTGCATCGTCGCCGAGGACCCCACGGCCTGCGACCGTTTCCTGCGCGAGGTTGACGCCGCTGCCGTCTACGCCAATGCGAGCACCCGCTTCACCGACGGCGGTGAGTTCGGACTGGGTGCCGAAATCGGCATTTCGACCCAAAAGCTGCACGCCCGAGGCCCCTTCGCCGCTGAGGCGCTCACCACATACAAGTACGAGCTTCGCGGATGCGGTCAGGTGCGCCCGTGATTAGGGGCAAGGTGTTCGACAGGTATAGAACATACGGCATGGTCTGTGCCCTGTACCTTTCGTGCCCGTATCATCTGTTCAACGGGTACACGGGTCCGCTTTTTGACCGACGTGCAATCTTTGCTGTTATTGGCTTGTTGGTCGGGTGTTTTGCGTATCGGTTGTATTTGGATGAAAGGGGCGACCAGTCCTCTTCCGACCCATCTCCTTCGAAGTTTATTGAAGCGTTGATCTTGATTCTTACGGTGTTTTCCATCGGAATAGAGCTTGCGGATCTCCCGTTTTACTTTGCCGGTGATGTGGAGAGCGAGTCCTTGGCGTTCCTGTCTCCCGCCCTGTCCGGCCTAATTTCAACGTATATCCTCAAGTTCGAGCCAGTGGTCATTTTTCTCGGTGCCGCGCTTGCGTCGTTTGCTTTTTTCCGCGCGCATGATTTAGATGAGGTGGCGGTGAAAAAGAATTGCGTCTGTAGTGGGCTTCCATCTCGTAACTCGCTTGTTGCCATCCCATTGCTACTTGGATGTACTGGGGCGGCAACAAGACTTGTTTGGTCGATTTTCGAGACACCTGCGTACGGCTCTCCCGTTTCGCCTAAGGTCGTTATGTCTGGGTTAATCGCTTTGGCATTATGTGTCTTATTGGCTTTTGTATTTTTGCTGGTCGAGCGTGGGGCACATTATTTGCTATTGAACATAGCTCAAGATAAACGTTTTGCTAGGATCGGCTTCGTTCAGCTGCTGTTTGTCAGTATGTGTTCGGGATACCTGGCGTGTATTATTGCAATTCGCTATGCATATGTTCCCTCGATTGGCATTGCCTTTACCCCAATTCTAATTGCCTTCGTCTTGGCGTCCTCTGTGTTCATTTTTCGTCATGCAGAGATGCCGCCTCATAGTGTTGAAGATGCTGAAAACGCAGTCGATGGGTTGACGAAGCTGCTTAGCGAGCAGCATGGCTTGTCACAGCGTGAGTCGCTTTTCGCATCGTATGTGCTATTGGGAAAAACAGGTAAAGAAATCGCATCGTGCTGTGAGGTCGCTCCGGGAACGGTTCGCAGCACGTTGTATCGGGCGTACAAGAAGCTCGATGTGCACGGCGAAGATGAGTTGCGCAGTCTTCTTAAACGGGATACCGATGTTTCGGAATATCTGAACCAGGGCTCTTTTGGTTCAGAAAAGTTGGATCGTTCCGAGCTGGTTGATGATAAGGATGAGTGTTCCGCTATTGCCCGCGCACGCTTGGCGGGTTCCGTCGGTTCGGTTCTAATTATGGGCGCATGCGTCAGCATACTGTTTCCCTTGAAAGTCGCCGGGAGCTCTTGGGGCGTCAGCCACCTTCCTTTAGTGGGGGTTTCCTTGGCGTTTGTCACGATAGGCTTGTCTGGGGTGGCACGTAGGTCTTTTGTTCAAATCGGGCTCGGCGCCCATCTTCGACCCGCAACACCTGCTGCCAACAGGCTCGAAATGATTTTTGGGTTTGTCTGGTCGTTCATTGTATTTCTATCTGCTGCGTTTTGCCTTTCGTACGTAAGTCACGGAAAGCTCATGCAGCTGTTCGGATCCTACTCACCCACTATGGCAATTGTCTCTTATGCCGCTTTGTCGGTGCAATTGCTGACGCACATCGATAGCCTGATCGGGGAATGGAATAGAGCCTCCGCTTTACAGATAGCCGTTTCAATGGTCTTAGGCATGTTTCTCTCCTATGCGGGGGGCAATGCGTTGGTGCTTGGTGTCATTCTGTGCGCTCTTTTTTTAATGTCTTATTCTCGGCGGCCCCAGCGTGTCAATGAAGGCGATCGCTCGGAATGCTCCGGTGGTGACACTGGAGAAAGGGGCTATGGCGAGGGGCTCCTATGCGCCCTCCTTGCTCTTTGTTTTGAGGAGTGGTGGAGGTCTTTGGGCCAACCATCCTACATGCTCAGCATTGTGCCGCTCTTGGTCTCTCTTCTTGTTGCCTACGTTTTTGCATCTCGCAGGTGGTTCTATCCCCACTATTCCTTCATGGACGCCGTGTGTGATTGCCTGTTGGCTGTTCTTATCACAGTTGTAGGTGGCGGTAGCATGGTCTCCTTGCTGCTGTCCTCTATCTTCCTGTTCTGCTCAATGCTGGGGAATGCTGGCTTGGGGCCGGCGATGCGTACCTCGTTGTTTTTCGCGGGGGCCGCTATTGTTGGTTCGCTATTAGTTGTCAATAAGCTCCAAGACATCGCTGCGGTGCCTTCGTTGTTGATCATTGAACTGCTGGGGTCTGGTCATGGGTTTCTGATAGCGGTGGGGGCCATAATATCAGTCATCTGCACGCTTGCCGGTCCGTTACTTTGGCGTGTGGCAAGAATAGGATGGATGAATCACGAGGCGTATTCATGTTCTTGTGAGTTGGATGGTGAGTCGGGTGCACTGCCTCGTCGTCAGAAGGCGCTTCTTGTTTCGAGGGGACTATCTGATCTGCAGGCGGAAATCTTGTTGTTGACGGCGCAAGGGGCAACGGCACAGGCAATTTCCGATACGGTCTTTTATGCTCCCGCGACTGTTAAAGCGTTGCGTACGGCGTCGTATCGTCAATTGCGGATACGAGACCGTGCTCAATTAATATCACTATTGTCGCAGGTAAAAGACGTGTAAGCGCATTTTGCGACATACATATACTCGTTGCTTACATACAGATCTGCCTATTTAAGACATGCTGTCCTTGCGCCGACGCACCGGGCAACACCATTGAAAGGAGATCTGATGAAGCGTCAGTCTCTTGCCAAGATCGCATTCGCATCTTGTGCGGTTGCCGTCAGCTTGATGACGGCAACACCCGTTTTCGCCAACCCCGTTTCCGACACACCGGAAACGGAAGTCTCCACGTTCGCAAATAATGCGGACACCGGTTTTGCGTTCAACTTAGGCTGGGGAGGCAAAACCGGCACAGGTTTTCGTCGCAAGGATGACAGCAGCTCTCTGTACATCAAGATTCTCGGCTACAGCGGTAACCCGCTTCGACTGTACGTGGACGGCGCCTATGACAATAACGGGTCTGGAGCCATAAATTGTACCCAAGGTGTGTACCGCTCGAATCATAAGGGCGAATGGGAGATGTGGAACCTGGTGAAGGAGAACGGCCGTCATTCCGCACGGTTGACGTCTTGGGCAGAAAGTGGGCCAGGATCCGTGAACGGTGTCTGGAGCCCTGATTGCGTCGGTCACTTCCAAAAGCTCCCGGCGTAAGTGTTTGAGGCGCTGCGCGAGATACATTCCGTCTCGCGCAGCACCATCTTGTCCATCCCATCAAAGGGGTTCCGATATGGCATTATCAAAATCTGAAAAAACGACCATGGCTGGTATTGTCATCGCTGTTGTGGTTGTTGCTGCCTTTTTTGGCGTTCAATCTGTAATGCGTCAAATGCAAGACCAGCGTGTGCGGGAAGAGAAGAAAGCTCTCGATGTATCTGTGGGAATGGGGGAGCCCATTCAGCTCGATTCGGCCGTTGACACGAGGCCGCTTGAGGATGGAACAAGCTACAGCGCCGCTTTATGCTTTGAGGGCAAAGCATCCGTGACAGTTCAGAGCGCGAAGCTGTATAACTCCAAGGAGAAGATAGACGCGCTGACTGGCGACTCCGCATGGCAGGGCGCACGTGACACGACTGATGTTAGTGCGTATCTGGTTTGCTCGGTCACGTTCGATAACGCCGATGCTGTTCCGGACGTCGTCTCGGAAGGAGGAAGGCCGGTGTTTAATGCCGGTATCTTCAATGTCAATCACGGAGGAGAAATCGCTTGGATAGGCGCTCCGTTTGATCGGTCGAGCCACCATGACGCCTTAAGTTTTGATGTTCCAGAAGGAAAGTCACTCACATTTGATATGGTCTTTGCGTTTTACGAGAACGTGAGCCCCGATGACTTGCAAATGTGGCTCGGAACTAAGGCTTCCGTCAAGCGTTATCGTTGCGAATTGACGGTGGATGATTGCCGTGAATAGCAAGTTGAATAGATCAGTGATTGCTCTAGAACTTAAAAAAGCATTTCGCTCTCCTTGGTTTTTGGTGTCTTTGGGCATCGCTCTCGCCCTGGCGACGGGGTCTGCCATTCAGGCTCATGCCTATTTGCAGAATCAGTATGCGGAGCACGTCAGCGTTGGATATGGGCTTGGGCTCGAGTCCCATTTTTACAACGGCCAGACTCGCGAAGGAAGCTTTGGCAACTGGATTGTGGTCGAAGCGAACCCCACGCTTTCGGGAACCTTGTTTTTCTATGCATTGCCCTTGCTTGCGGTCATGCCTTACGCTTGGTCCTATCTTTCAGAGAGAAAGTCGGGGTATGGGGCGCAGGTCTGCATTCGCGCTGACCGGAAATCATATCTTGCAGGGAAGTTCGTGGCGACATTTGCATCGGGTGCGCTCATTGCCCTGATCCCCCTGCTTTGGAACTTCCTGCTTATTTCCTGCCTTCTCCCCGCCTATCATCCACTCATTGAGGACGTACAGAGGGTTGGCCTGTTCGACACCTGCTTCTTTTCCGATCTGTTCTACAGCCATCCGCTTGCATATGTTGGTGCCTATTCGATGCTCGATGCCCTGCTTATGGGTTCATGGGCGGTAGCGGTGTTGGGGGTATCCAATTTAACTAACGACCGCGTCAAGTTGACCGTCGTTCCGTATCTCGCTCTGTTTGCTTGGCACTATTGCAACGGGTGGATTTTCAACACGCTTGCCATCCAGGGGTTCAACATGAATCTTCTCAATAGCCTTCGTTCGGAGTCCTTGTTATCGCGTCCTGAATTTATCGCAACGATCATCGAGCTTGCTTGCTTGTTGTTGTTCGGATTCCTTTCGGTCCGTGCGCTTGCTCGAAAGGAGGCATCATGACCTTATTACGTGCGATTCGGCTTGATCTTAAGGTTGGGCTGCGTGGGATTTTGCCTGTGTTAGCTGGAATTTCGGTCGTGTCCATATCGTGCCTCATCGTTGCGTATACGCATATGGATGCGGTTGGTGCAGTCGACGTCGCGGAGCTGACGTTTGCGGATAACTTTGCATTGGTTTTTGCCGGCAGCCTTCCATTCGAGTATCGACCGGGAATTCTGTTTGTTCCGCCGCTGGGATGGACCTTCTTGTCAATGCTCGTTCTCTATGCGTCCCTATCGTATCCTTACCGCGATCTCATGGGATTCGGTCAACAGGTGCTTGTTCGCGAGAACTCTCGCGTCACGTGGCTGCTCTCTAAATGCGTTTGGGTTTTGCTGACATGCATGCTGGGCTGTATGGCCATCGCTCTGACCGTGGCGTTGTGGACCCTTGCGCATGGGCAGCAGTTCAACGTGTTGCTTCATTCCGATTCGCTGTATCTTGCAGCGATGCTTACGGGGCCGTTTGAAGCAGATGTGCTGGATGGAACCGGGTTTTTACTTGGCATCATTGTGACTCTGTGCTCGTTGTCGCTCTTGCAACTGTTTTTGGGGATAATCCTTCGGCCCAGCATCTCGTTCCTTTCCATGGTTTTGCTGCTCATTTCTTCAGCTTACGCACAAACATGGTATCTGCCCGGCAACTACCTGATGTTCGTCCGTTGGGGTGGGTTTGTTGAGGGCGGTGTTGATACGTGGGTCGCCATGATGCTTTCCTTAGGCATTGCTCTCGTATCTTTTGCCGCCGGCCTCGCTTATTTTTGCAAAATGGATTTGATTGATAGGGAGACATCCGCATGACGATCAGAATCGAAGACCTGAGCAAAAGCTATCACGGTGTCGATGTGCTGTCACACGTGAATTTGGAGATTTCAACCGGGTCCGTAGTCGGTCTCCACGGCGTCAACGGATCTGGAAAGACAATGCTCATGAGGGCGATATGCGGACTTATCCGACCTACTTCAGGCCATGTCTACATCGATGGTGTTGAAGTCCGTGCCGGTGACTCGTATCCCAAGCGACTCGGGATGCTCATAGAGGGCCCCGCGTTTCTTCCGGGATATACGGCTTTGGATAATCTTTTGCTGCTTGCGAGCATACGCGGCGCTGCAGACGAGAGCCATCTGCGCGAGCTCATTACGCTTGTGGGCCTTGATCCGGAGGACAAGAGAAAATACCGGAAGTTCTCCCTTGGCATGAAGCAACGCCTTGGCATCGCCGCCGCAATCATGGAGGACCCGGACATCGTTGTGCTTGATGAACCGACGAACGCCCTCGATAGCTCAGGAGTTGCCATGGTGAAAAAAGTCGTCGAATCTCTTCGCAATCGCGGGGCTACGGTTGTTCTCGCTTGTCATGACTTTGCCGTGCTGAAGGGTCTCTCGGATCAAATTGTCCATATTGCCGAAGGCAAAATTGACGAGGGCTTCGAATTGCCCGGTGATGCAGAGGGCGGGTGGGATCATGCTTGCTAAGGGCCCCTCAATTTCCAGGCGGAGTGTTATTGTGGCTGGAATCGCGGCGTGCGGTATTGGACTGGGACTTCGCATTAAGAGCGTGAACGAAAACTGCACGGTAATCCCGGAACGGGAATACGGCATGAACGAGTGGCTTGAGCTTGACGACAACTTTTTGGGATCGGAGGTCGATCGAGCGCCCGGCTACGGCTTCATGGTATCCGGATGCTCTGTTATGACTCCAAATGAGTATCTGAAGGCATACTCGAGAACCGACCTTAAAAAGCTCGATTCCGATGACGCTGATCGTCCAAGCATCGCGGTGGTGGACATGAAGGTGCGCAATGAGGGCACATCCGACAACGGAATCAAGATGTTCACGTGGCATCTCGCGTCCTTGGACCACCCAAACAAGATGTATGAAGTTGATTTTGACTTGCTCGGCGCAGCAACGCCGGAAATTGCGGGGTCCGTTGGCTTTATCGTCGACCCGGGAGTTGTGTCGCGAGTGATTCATTTTCCGTTTGCGACCGTTGGAGGACCTGATTATTTCCACGAGTATGACGACACGTATCGTCCGGATATACAGGGGAGGAGATTCCGCCTCATAATGACGAATCTGCCTGAGCGCAGGATGTTCGTGCTCGACGCAAATGATTATGACGCTGCGTGAGGTGGCGAAGAGCATTGATAAGGACGAATCGAAGCGGGCGCGGCAAAGGAAAGGTTCGAAGGGTCGTGGGTTATACGGGAGTTGCGTGCCTGCTGGCTGCGATTGCTCTCGCTGCAGGTGTCACGCTTGGTGCTCACTCGCCGGCGTTCCTCGGTTTGCCCGATCGGGGACAAGAGCCCATCGTCACGCCGTTGTTCCAAAATCCGGAATTCCCGTCGGGTTGTGAGGCGTTTTCTCTCGCGATGTGCCTACGATCGATGGGGTATTCGGTTGAGCCTTCCGAGTTAATTGATACATACATGCCGACCGATCCAACGTGGGGCGACTACGTAGATTGCTATGCGGGCGACGCGCGTGGTTTGGGTAGCGCTATGCCGCCTGCGCTGGTTGCCTGTACGGATGCATACGCAAACGCCATGGGTGAATCGCTACATGGTGTCGAGCTTACCGGATGCTCCTTCACCGAGCTGACTGAAATCGTTGAACGGGGGTACCCCGTACTCACTTGGGTCACGACCGATATGGAACCGCCAGTGTTCTCTGATGCGGGCATGCGCGGCTATCGACTGTACAGGAATTTCCATTGCGTGCTGCTTTATCGCGTTCATGGCGGTGTCGCATATGTTGCCGACCCACTCGTTGGGCTCAGAGAGTTCGACGAGCGTTCATTTCGGGGCCTATGGGAGGAGTGCGGTAGCCTCGCTATGACGGTGGCGGAGTCGTAGAGATGAAAGTGTGCCAAGGCGGGGTTAGACTGGATATTGTTCGGGCCCCGCTATTGCTACTGAATGCTGTTTATTCTCAAGTCGAGACGACCACATTAACCGCTTCCCCTGCATCCATAGTCCAATAGTTTTGAGGGCAAGGTTTAAAACCGAATTGGTTTTAGCTGCGTATGAGGGTTATGCAGTCCGTGCGAAGTTCTATTCACGAGAGTCTGTCGCCGTCACACCGTGTACAATAACCACGAACCTTTAAGCGCGTACGAGATACCCGCAAGGAATGACATAGCCCGATCGCCATAGCCTTCCGGGCCCTTGTGAAATGCTCGTACCGCTCATACGGTTGGGCATTATTTTTTTGACGCTGCTTTGCGGCATCGTCAAGAGCGGTTAAGGAAGGAGTTTGATGGGCATGTCTTCACCGAAGGCGGTCATCATGGACGAGACCGCAATCAGCCGTGCGATGACGCGCATTGCGCACGAGATCGTCGAGAAGAACGAGGGCGTTGAGAACCTCGCGCTCGTCGGCATCGTCACCCGCGGCGACCTGCTCGCCAAGAAACTCGTGGACGAGATCGAGCGTATCGAGGGGGTGCGCGTTCCGCTGGGAAGCCTCGATATCAGCTTCTATCGCGACGACTACCTCACCAACTTCGCGCCGGCGGTGCACGCCACGAACATCCCGTTCAACCTGGATGGCAAGCGCGTCGTGCTCGTGGACGACATCCTCTACACGGGACGCACCATCCGCGCCGCGCTCGATGCCATCATGGACCTCGGCCGCCCGAACCGCGTTGAGCTCGCGGTCCTGGTCGACCGCGGCCATCGCGAGCTGCCCATCTGCCCCGACTTCGTGGGCAAGAACGTGCCCTCCTCCCGCGAGGAGAACGTCCGTCTGTATCTTGAGGAGGTCGACGGCCGTTCCACCGTCGAGATCTTCGACGTCGCGCCGGGTGGCCATGTGGGCTCCGCGCCGTTGGGAGGCGAGTAATCCGTGTTCAACAACCATAAGCATCTCATCGACATCTCCGAGTACTCCGATACGGAGCTCATGACGATTCTGCAGACCGCCAAGGCGTTTTCCGAGGTCAATGAGCGCACCATCAAGAAGGTGCCCACGCTCAAGGGCAAGACTATCGTCAACATGTTCAACGAGCCCTCCACGCGCACCCGCAGCTCCTTCGAGCTCGCCGAGAAGCGCCTGTCGGCCGACACGCTGAACTTCGGCGGCTCCTCCACCTCCACGGTGAAGGGCGAGAGCCTCATCGACACGGTCATGACGCTCGATGCCTATAAGATCGACTGCATCGTCGTGCGCGACAAGCACGCCGGCGCCCCGCACATCGTCTCGCAGGCGAGCCCCGCCGTGGTCATCGACGCCGGCGACGGCAAGCACGGCCACCCCACGCAGGCCCTGCTCGACCTGTACTCCATTTGGGAGCGTAAAGAAAACTTCGACGGCCTCAAGGTGGGCGTCGTGGGCGATATCGGCCACTCCCGCGTGTGCGGCTCGCTCATTCCCGCACTCAAGATCATGGGCGCCGAGGTCACGGCCGTGGGCCCCAACACCCTCATGCCGCCGCGTCCCGATATCCTGGGCGCCGACCACGTGTCCAACAGCCTCGATGACGTCCTGCCCGACCTTGACGTTGTTTACATGCTGCGCATTCAGCGCGAGCGCCTCGAGGGCGCCCCGTTCCCCAGCGAGCGCGAGTACCACAAGATTTACGGCCTCACGCAGGCCCGTGAGCGCCTCATGAAGCCCGACGCGATCGTGTGCCACCCCGGCCCGATCAACCGCGGCGTGGAGTTCGACTCCTACATGCCCGATCACCCGGAGCGCTCCGTCATCCTCGACCAGGTGTACGCCGGTATCTGCGTGCGCATGGCTGCCCTGTATCTGCTGCTTGGAGGTGCCGATAATGGCCTTGCTTCTTAAGAACGCGCACGTCGTCGATCCGGCTGTTGAGCTCGATGGCTGCATGGACGTGCTGGTTGAGGGCGATAAGATCGCCGCTGTGGGTGAGAACCTCGCCTGCGAGGGCGCCGAGGTCATCGACCTTTCCGGCAAGTATCTCGTGCCCGGCCTGGTCGACATGCACGTGCACCTGCGCGAGCCCGGCTTTGAGGCCAAGGGCGATATCGCCAGCGAGACCGCCGCTGCCGCCAAGGGCGGCTTCACCGGCGTGTGCGCCATGCCCAACACCAACCCTGTCACCGACAACGGCGTGGTGGTCGAGTACATCAAGTCCGTGGCCGCAGCCAAGGGCCACTGCCGCGTGTATCCGTCCGGCGCCATGACGAAGGGCCTCAAGGGCGAGATCATCGCCGAGATGGGCGACATGGTCGAGCACGGCGCCGTTGCATTCACCGATGACGGCCGCGGTATCCAGGGCGCCGGCATGCTGCGCCGCGCCATGGATTACGGCCAGATGTTCGGCAAGACTTTCATGAGCCACTGCCAGGACGACGACCTGGTGGGCGACGGCCAGATCAACGAGGGCGCCGTCTCCACCCGCCTGGGCCTGCTCGGCTGGCCGGCGGAGGGCGAGGAGCTCCAGATCATGCGCGACATCATGATCGCCGAGCTCACCGGCGCCAAGCTGCACATTCAGCACATCTCCACCGCACGCGGCCTGGACATGGTGCGCGCCGCCAAGGCCAAGGGTCTGCCCGTGACCTGCGAGGCCACGCCGCACCACCTCTTCCTCACCGAGGACGCTATCGACGGCACGTACAACACCTGCTTCAAGGTGAATCCGCCGCTGCGCACCGCGGCGGATGCCGAGGCGCTCATCGCCGGCGTTATCGACGGCTCGGTTGACGCCATAGCGACCGACCACGCGCCGCACTCCGATTGGGAGAAGTCCCGCGAGTTCGAGCTCGCCCCGTTCGGCATGACCGGCCTCGAGACCGCGCTCGGCCTCGTTATTACCAAGCTCGTTAAGACCGGCAAGATCACCTTCGGCCGCATGGTCGAGCTCATGGCCATCGAGCCCCGCAAGATCCTCGGCCTGGACCAGGTCGCGATCGCCGAGGGCAGCGTGGCCGACCTGACCGTGTTCGATGCCGATATGGCTTGGACCGTGTCCGAAGACGACTTCGCCTCCCATGCCAAGAACTCCGGCTTTAAGGGCGTCGAGCTCACCGGCCGCGCCACCGACGTGTTCGTGGGCGGCAAGCGCACGCTCGCCAACGGCGTCGTTTGCTAACATAGCCGTATAGGCACCACTTCGCGCGGCCGCCTGTTGCAGTGCGGCCGCGCGGCGTATATCAATCGACCATGCGAAACGCATGGGGAGGGGAGCACATATGCCGAATCCTTCACCTGCGCGCATGCACGACTTCGAGGTCGTTTCGAACGAGGAGATCGCCAACGGCATCTTCTCGCTCGTCATTTTGGCCCCTCGTCTGGCATCTGCGCTCAAACCCGGCCAGTTCGTGAACATTCGCGTTCCGGGCGATTCCTCTGAGCTGCTGCGCATTCCGCTGAGCTATGTTTCCGCCGACGCCGAGCACGGCACCGTCGAGATCTGGTACGCCGTTGTGGGCAATGCGACGCGCCGCATGTCCGCCTGGAAGCCCGGCTTCAAAAGCGACCTGCTCGGCCCCGGCGGCCATGGCTGGCGCGTGCCCGAGGGCGCCAAGCGCGTGCTCGTGGTGGGCGGCGGCATCGGCGTGCCTCCGGTGCTCTGCCTGGCGCGCGAGCTTGCCGCAAAGGGCATCGAGGTGGACGCCTGCGTGGGCGCCGCGAGCGCGGACAAGCTCGTGGGCGTGCAGGACTTCGAGGCGCTCGGGTGCGGCAGCGTGTGCGTCGCCACCGATGACGGCTCGGCTGGAGCCTGCGGTTTTTGCACCGATCCCGCCTCTGAGCTGCTTGTCTCGGGCGGATACGACTACGTGGCGACCTGTGGCCCCGGCGTCATGATGAGCAAGGTCGCCGCTGCCGCCTCCGAGGCCGGAGTGTATTGCGAGGCCTCGCTCGAGCGCATGATGAGCTGCGGCTTCGGCGCCTGCAGCACGTGTAACGTCGAGACGACCGACGGTATGCAGGGCGCGTGCATGTGCGGCCCCGTGTTCGATGCTTCCAAGGTGGTGGTCTGGTGAGCCAGGTGAATATGGCCGTCGACTTCGGCGGCGTTAAGATGAAGAACCCCATTAACACCGCGTCCGGCACGTTCGGGCAGGGTTGGCAGTTCGCCGAGCTCATGGACGTGAGCCAGCTCGGCGCCATCACCACGAAGGGATGCGCGGCCGAGCCCTGGCCCGGCAACCCCGCCCCCCGCATGACCGAGGTTCGCGGCGGCATGATGAACTCCGTGGGCCTGCAGAACCCCGGCGTTGCTGCATTCGCGAAAAACTACGGCCCCTGGTTGTCCGATCTCACCGACAAGGGTGCTCAGGTTATCTGCCAGGTCGCCGGCCACTCCACTGAGGAGTATGTTCGCGCACTCGAGATGTTCGTTGAGCAGTGCCCTTGGGCGGCCGGTTTTGAGATCAACGTGAGCTGCCCGAACATCGCCGCGGGCGGCATTGCCTGCGGCTCCACCCCCGAGGGTGCCGCCGACGTGATGCGCGCATGCCGTAAGGTCACGGACAAGCCGCTCTTCATCAAGATGGCGCCCGTCCGCATCCCCGAGATCGCCCGCGCCCTTGAGGCTGAGGGCGCCGACGGCCTAACGGTCATCAATTCCATCCCCGGCATGGCAATCGACGTCCACACGCGCCGCTCCAAGCTCTCCAAGCCCACGGGCGGCTTGTCGGGCCCGCTGTGCCATCCCATCGCCGTGCGCATGGTGTGGGAGGCCGCCAAGGCGGTCGACATCCCCATCTGCGGCGTGGGTGGCGTTATGACGGGCGAGGACGCCGCCGAGTTCATCTTGGCCGGCGCGTGCTGCGTCTCCGTTGGCATGGCGAGCTTCGTCGAGCCCGACGCCTCCGTGCGCATCCTGCATGAGCTCGAGGAGTGGGCGGCCAGCCAGGGCGTCAAGGACATCAACGAGCTGATTGGAGCCTTCGAATGCTAGAGGCCGATGCTCGCGACCGCATTATCGTCGCCATCGATTGCGACCGCACCCGCGCTTTGGAGCTTGCCGACGCGCTTTCCGGGCACGCCGCATGGCTCAAGGTGGGCATGACGCTGTTCTACGCCGAGGGCCCGCAGATCGTGCGTGAATTTAACGAGCGCGGTTTCAAGGTGTTTTTGGACCTCAAGTTCCACGATATCCCGCATCAGGTGCGCGGCGCCGCTCGCTCCGCGGCGCTTGCCGGCGCAGATTTGCTCTCGGTCCACGGGCTGGGCTCGGGCGCTATGCTCGCCGCCTGCCGTGAGGGGGCCGAGGCTGCCGCTGAGGTTCGCGGCAGCCGTCCCAACTTGGTCGCCATTACGGTGCTCACGAGCATGAGCCAGGATTCGCTCACCGAGATCGGCGTTCAGGTTCCCGTGGCCGAGGAGGCCGCGCGCCTTGCCGCGCTCGCGCAGGCGAACGGCATCGACGGCATCGTCTGCTCTCCCATGGAGGCCGAGGCTATGCGCGAGCTGCTCGGCCCCGATGCGCTCATTGTGACTCCGGGCGTGCGCCCCGCCGGCGCCGAGCTTGGCGATCAAACGCGCGTCGCCACGCCCGCGCAGGCCATCCAGCGCGGTGCCAGCCACATTGTGGTGGGTCGCCCCATCACGGGCGCCTCGGATCCAGTTGCCGCATACGAGGCAATCGTCTCTGAGCTGGTCGAATACGTGGAGTAATCGTGTAGCGAGCTCTCTACCTGCGTGTTTATGAACGACTATACGTCTGTACTGGGGTTTTGTTGCTCGATTTGGCTCCCAGTATTGCACTTTGGATGTTCATGAACTACCCTATGTTCCTGTTGGCGGTCCAGAACCCGCACGTAGATGCCCGTTTTGGACCCTTGGACGTTATTTGAAATCCGTTTTGGAGGTACACAATGGCTCTTCCTCAGCTCACCGCCGAGCAGCGCAAGGCTGCCCTCGAGAAGGCTGCCGCCGCCCGTCACGCTCGTGCCGAGCTCCGCGAGAAGATCAAGAAGGGCGAGACCACCCTTGAGTCCGTCCTGAACTCCGACGATCCCATCGCTTCTCGCATGAAGGTCTCCACCCTCATCGAGTCCCTGCCTGGTTACGGCAAGGCCAAGGCCGCCAAGATCATGGACGAGCTCGGCATTTCCGCCACCCGTCGTGTTCAGGGCCTGGGCGTTCGCCAGCGCGAGCAGCTCCTCGAGCAGCTTTCCAAGTAGTGAGCCTCTCCGAGCCAAAGCTCTTCGTGATTTCCGGGCCGTCAGGCGCAGGAAAGGGCACCCTGGTTGCACGCGTGCGCGCACAGATGCCCAACCTGGGCCTGACGGTTTCCGCTACCACGCGTGAGCCTCGCGCCGGTGAGATGGACGGCGTGAATTATTACTTTTTGACCGACGAAGAGTTCACCGCCCGTGTTGAGGCGGGGGATTTCGTAGAGTGGGCCCAGGTGCACGATCACCGCTATGGCACGCTTGCCAGCGAGGTCGAACGCAACCTCTCCACCGGTCAGTCTCTCATCTTGGAGATCGACGTCCAGGGGGCGCTTGCCGTTAAGGAGCGTTTCCCCGATGCCGTTCTTATTTTCATCGAGCCCCCGTCGCTCGAGGTGCTGCGCGAGCGCCTGATCGGCCGTGGTTCCGAGACCCCCGAGTCGCTTGAGTTGCGCTTGCATACCGCCGAGAGCGAGATGCAGCTTCGCGATCGCTACGATGAGATCGTGACGAACGACGATCTTGATCGAGCGACCGACGAGCTTATTTCCGTACTCCATCGTCATGAAAGGAGCTGATCTGACATGTCCGTTGTGAAGCCCGCCATCGATGATTTGCTCGAGAAGACCGATCACAACCGTTTCCTGCTCTCTTCTCTTGCCTCGCAGCGCGCCTGCGATATCAACAACATGCTTCGCGGTCAGCACAATCGCGTGCTTGCCGTGCAGGACACCGACGATCTCACGGTGATGCTTTCCGGCAAGGACGTCATCTCCATGGCCATGGAGGAGATCGTGGACGGCACCATCTCCTACGATCACGATCGCTACGAGGCCGCCCTGGGCCACATCGATCCGTCTGCGGAAGCGTAAGAGCATGGCAAGTCGCGTTTGCCTGGTGCACTATCACGAGATAGGGCTCAAGGGCAAGAATCGAACCCGGTTCGAGCGCATTCTCATGGACTCTGTTAAGGCGGCCTTGGCCGCCTTTTCCGTGTCGTGTGTCACGCGCATTTCCGGGCATATTTTGGTGACGTTTTCCACCAAGGGCGAGGCCGAACAGGCCATGCCGCTCATCGCGCAGGTGCCGGGTGTCGCACGCTGCTCTTTGGCGTTCCACACCAATCGAGAGCCTGCCGAGTACTGCCAGGCGGCCATCGACGCACTGGCCGAGTTCGGCCCGTTCGAGACGTTCAAGGTCGCAGCGCGTCGTTCGAACACCGACTATGAGCTCACGAGCATGGACCTCAATCGCCAGGTAGGCGAGGCGCTCTGCCTTGCTTACCCTGACAAAAAGGTCCAGATGCGCGACCCGGACGCCACGGCGCATGTGCTGGTGGTGCAGGGCAGCGTGTACGTGTATGCCAAGAGCGTGCGCGGCGTGGGCGGTTTGCCGCAGGGGTCTGCCGGCAAGGTCATGACCCTGCTCTCGTCGGGCATCGACTCTCCGGTTGCCACCTGGCAGCTCGCCCGCCGCGGCGCCGTCGTGGTGCCCATTCACTTCTCCGGCCGCCCGCAGACGGCCGACACAAGCGAGTACCTGTGCCAGGACATCATCGAGCAACTCGCGCCCGCCGTGCAGATTGGCCGCATGTATGTGGTGCCGTTCGGCGACTGCCAGCGCGAGATCTCGCTCAAGACTCCATCTGATCTTCGCGTGATCATGTATCGCCGTGTGATGTATTCGGTTGCCGAGCGCATCGCAAAGATCGAGGGCGCCAAGGCGATTGTGACGGGCGAGTCCCTCGGGCAGGTTGCCTCGCAGACGCTCGAGAACATCATGGCGGTCAACGAGGTTGTGGATATTCCGGTGTTCCGCCCGCTTATCGGCTCTGATAAGCAGGAGATCATCGAGCGCGCCAAGCAGATCGGCACGTATGAGATCTCGTGCGAGACCGCGCCGGATTGCTGCACCCTGTTCATGCCGCGTCGTCCCGAGACGCATGCCAAAATGGACGCCGTCCACGAGGCATGGGATATGTTCGACCACGACGCGATGATCGACTACCTGGTTGAGCATGTCGAGTACGTTGACTTCAACGCGCCCGTTTACAAGCGCCCCCGCGCCATGAAGGAGCGCCATGATGAGCTCGCTCCGTGCTTTATGGCCTCGCGTGGCGAGCAGGAGTAACGTGGCCTGAGGCGACTCTTACGGGCTGCGTTGTCGGTTTTGCGAGGGTTGACCTGTGCGCTCGACAGCCGCCTGTCCGCCCTGCCGGAGGTTGTCTGTCACCGTTTTGCCCAGTGTGGTCAGATTGGCGACAGCTCGCCGTACAGATAGGCTGCCGTTCTTTTTCTTTTTGAGTCCTATGGGCCTATTCGCCTCCCACCATAAAGGTGGGAGGCGTTTTATATGGCACAGATTCAAGAAACAAAACCGAGCGCTGTTGAGCGGTTGAAGCTCATGGTTCGGCAGCGTCCGCTGCTGGGCATGGCCGTTGCGCTTATTGCGGGGCTATTGGCGGGTGCCATGGGGCTCGGTATTGCCCAGGCGGCCGGACAGGGTGAGCAGTCGGGAGATTTTCAAATCGAGCGTGGTGACGGTGGGACGCAGGATGCTTCCGCCGATGATGACGAGCTCGTTGACGATGCGGGCACCAGCACGGGGGAGCGTGGCTCTGCGTCGAAGGGCTCGTCAAAAGGTTCGTCTGAGGTAGCGGCGAAGATCATCGTCGTTGATGTGAGCGGCGCGGTGAATACGCCGGCAGTGGTTGAGCTGCCGTCCGACGCCCGCGTGAGGGACGCGATCGAGGCAGCAGGGGGCCTTGCCAAAGATGCTGATGTGTCGGGCGTGAATCGCGCGGCAAAGCTGACCGACGGCCAACAGGTCTATATCCCGCGTGTGGGTGAGGAGGCGCCGCGCGTATCGGCCGGAGCGCCTGAGGGGTCTGCATCCGGCGACGGGTCCGGTCAGGGCGCTGGAAGCTCCCTTGTCAATATCAACACCGCCGGCGTTGAGCAGCTCGACCAACTGCCCGGCGTGGGTCCTGCAACCGCACAGGCAATCGTCGAGGATCGTGAGGCGAACGGTTCATTCGCCTCAACCGAAGACCTTATGCGGGTGAGCGGCATCGGTGAGAAGAAGTTTGAGAAGCTCAAGGGCTCTATATGCGTGTAGAGCACACGGGCCCTGACATCGAGTGCCCGGTCCGGCCGCTTATACCGCCATTCACTGGTGCGGCTCTTGGTGCGTGCGTCTCCTCATGGGTCTTGTTGGAGGCGGGTTGGGCGGCGCATTGCCAACCGTCTGAGCGTATCGCGGGCGCGAGCGCGGGTGCTTGCGGACTCCTTGCGCTGGGAATCGTGCTTGCGCTTCTGGCGCGATGCGTTTTGAGGCGCCTGTCGGAGCGACGATGCATGATGGCCTCCTGGCCCATGCTGGTTCGCTCCGCCTTGGGGTGGGTGGCAATCGGCATTGCCTTGGGTACGGTTGCGAGCGCATGCTGGCTTGCCCGACAGGCGGGCGCCGCGACGGCGCTCCAGGGAAAGACGTTGAGCGAATGCCGTCTCAAGGTGGTGGGCGATCCCCGCTCCAGCTCATTTGGCTATTCCTGCGTGGTCGATGTCGAGGATGCCGCAACGGGCACGCACCTCGCCCGTGTGAGCGCTACGCTTAAAGAGGAGCCGCTAGCCGGCTCGGAGCTTCGGGCGGTCGGCTCGTTTGCCCCTCTCAAGGACGATGACTGGTCGAAAAGCCGCTACATGAAGGGGGAGGTCGCATCTGCCCGCGTCGCGTCAATTGTTGATGAGCGTCGCCCGGGTGTGCTCTCCCTGCAAGGGGTTCGCAATCGGATGTTGTCGGTTATCGACCCGCAGGGGAGTGAAGCGCGGGCACTTATTGCGGGAACGATTTGCGGCCGCACGACCGAGCTGAGCGGGACGCAGGCTAATGAGATGTTCTCCTGCTGCGGCTTGTCGCATCTCGTCGCGGTTTCGGGCAGCCATCTTGCGTTCATTGCTGCTCTGCTGGAGTTTGCGATGGGTCGCCTCAGGATCGCAGGTGTGACGCGTCGGGCGCTGCTTATGTTTGTCATGGCGGTGTATGTGGTGTTTACGGGTGGTGCTCCGTCTGCCGTCCGGTCGGTATCCATGGTGGGCCTTGCCTCCGCTGCCGTGCTGGGCGGGCGCCGCCCGCATGCGGTTTCCGGATTGATGCTGGCGGTTGTCTGCATGGTGTTGCTAAATCCCGGCGTTGTGTTCGATATCGGTTTTCAGCTGTCGGCTCTCAGCGTGCTGTTCATCCTGGTTTTTGCCCCGTATGTCGCGTATGCCTTACGTGTTGTGTGGGTCCCGAAGTCGTTGGCCGAGGTGATGTCGCTGACGTTGGTTGCGCAGTGGGCGACGATCCCCGTTACGCTTCCGGTTTTCGGTGAGCTGTCCCTCATTGCCTTAGTTTCCAATATCGTGGTGGGTCCAGTTATGACGGCTTTGCTGGTGGTTGGTCTCGTCACGGTCCCGCTCGCGGCCTTGCTCCCCTCCATCTCCGGGTTGCTGGCACCTGTTGAGCTGCTCGCCAATACCTCGATATTTATCGCCCGAGCATTCGCGGCCGTTCCGTATGCTTCAATCGGTGCAGACCCGGCATGGTGGCTGCCATTGGCGGCGTTCGGCGCTGCCGGGGTGCTGTATCTGATATGGCCTCGCGTGAGCAGGGCTCCTGCCTGCATCGCGTTTGCCATTGCTTGTGCGGCGTGCGCCTTGCACGTTGCTCGATGGACGGCCTTTGCTCCGCCGTCTGTCACCGTACTTGATATCGGGCAGGGTGACTCGATTCTGATTCGCGATGGATCGGACAGTGTGTTGGTGGATGCCGGCATTGACGAGGCGACACGTCGGGCGCTTGCGAGAAACCACGTGTGGCATCTTGACGCGGTCGTGATCACCCATTGGGACCGCGATCACTGGGGAGGATTACCCGAGGCGCTGTCGGGCGTGCAGGTTGATCGACTCGTGGTTGCCAGCGGTGCGGCAGATGCGCTTCCTCCGGAGCTTGCGGATCTGGAAGAGTCGATGGTTGAGGTTCGACAGGGCGATACGCTCCATGTGGGTGGGTTTACCTGCAGTGTGGTTTGTCCCTCGTCTAAGGTTAGCGACGAGGAGAATGCCGAGTCGCTGTGCTTGGATGTTTCGTACGATGCGCAAGGGGAGAGCCTGCGCATGCTGCTCACGGGGGACACCGAGCGTGACGAGCTGGAGCAATACGCCGATCAGGTCGGAGATATCGACGTGCTCAAAATGGGACATCATGGCTCGCGTGTATCCGTGTCTTCGGAAGCCATGGCGGTCTTGAACCCCGAACTGTCGGTTGCAAGCGCGGGGGAGGGGAATTCCTACGGTCATCCCGACCCCGACTGCGTTCGGATTGCCGAGGAATCCGGATCGCTGTTCATCTGCACGAAGGATGTTGGCGACGTCACCTTGTATCCCGAGGCAGGTGTCCCGCGCGTTTGCGTCCAAAGGGGTCCGATGGGTTCGTAGGTCGCTTCCTTCGATATACTTATGAACAAACGTTGGATGCACGGGAGGTGGTTACGTGGCGGCGGCAAGTTTGTTGCCCGGGTATTTGGTTGTGGGAGCCGATGAGCTCAAGAGCGCGCACGCCATCGAGCGCATGCGCGCGCGGCTCGAGAAATCGGGAATGGCCGATTTCAACATCGACGAGCGCGACATGACCAAGGACCCGCAGATCGATGACATCATCGCATCGCTTAACACCTTTCCCATGGGTGCGGATTTTCGCCTGGTGATTCTTCGGAACTGCGACAAGCTGCCCAAGGCCCTGAGTGAGCCTCTCGTTGGGTACTTTTCCAGCCCTGCTCCAACAACGGTCTGCCTTGTCGTTGCCACGTCTTTGGCCAAGAATACCCGCCTGTATAAAGCCGTGGCCAAACTCGGCGCAAAGGCGGTTATCGATTGCGGGCTCAAAAAAGCATGGGAGATGCCGCCGCAGGTCGTGAAGATGGCCGGCGCTCACGGCAAAACGATGAGCATCGCCGCTGCTGAGGCTCTCGTCGCGCGTTCGGGCGAGAATACCCGCATGCTCGACAACGAGCTCAAAAAGCTCGCCTCGATGGTCGAGGGCCCCGAGATCACGCTCGCGGACGTTGAGGCGCATGTCATGCGAACCGCCGAGGTTAAACCTTGGGAGCTGCTGAATGCGGTCGCCGCGCGCGACATGGCAAAGTCCCTTGAGCTGCTTCGACTGCAGCCTGCGAAAAGCGAGGTTCGCCTTTGGTCGCTTTTGGTGACGCGGTTGAGGGAGTTGATCATCGCCAAGTCCCTCGATGCGCGCGGAGAGGGACGACAACTCGCGACGACGCTCGGCGTGCAGGCATGGCAGGTTAAGAACCATTCGACGTGGGCCAGGCGATGGCGTATGGACGAGTTGATTGAGGCGCTATCGCAGGCGGTCGAGGTCGAGCTTGCGCTCAAGGGCTCACGCGACAGTGAGCTTGCCCTGCGTTTGTGGGTTATCGCCATGACGAAGCGGCAGGCTGGTCGTTTCTGATCGCCACCTATCCTAAACGTGTGAATTCCGCATGCAACCTGCATATTCACACGTTTTAGGTTGCGCATGGGACGGTGCGTGTGTAGAATGTTCGACCGTATGACCTCAACAACCGTGTCTCAGAGGCCGGATAGTAAGACTTTGTCAGCACCGAAAGGAACCGAACCCGATGGCAAACATCAAGTCCCAGAAGAAGCGCATCCGCACCAATGAGATCGCTCGCGTTCGCAACAAGGCGATCCGCTCCGAGCTCAAGACCGTGATCAAGCACGTCAAGTCCGCTGTTGAGGCTGGCGACAAGGCTGCTGCCCAGGCTGCTGCCACCACCGCTTATCGCAAGCTCGACAAGGCTGTCGCTAAGGGCGTCATCCACAAGAACCAGGCTGCTAACCGCAAGTCCGGCGTTCAGAAGCTCGTGAACTCCCTCTAAGTTCCGCGAACGTTATTGCAACGAATGAACGGGTCCCGTACGCGGGACCCGTTTTGTTTTGAAAGGATACGGCATATGAAGTGCATTGCCGTAAGTGCATGCCTGCTTGGGGAGAACTGCAAATACAACGGCGGAAACAACGCATGCCCGGCGCTTATGGAGGCGCTTGCTCGGCATGAAGAGATCGAGGTTGTCCCAGTTTGCCCGGAGGTGGCAGGCGGCCTGCCCACGCCACGTCTTCCCGCTGAAATCGTTGACGGTCGGGTGATGAATAATCGGGGCATGGATGTGGATGCGCTTTTTCGCGCGGGCGTTGCTGCCGAAATGGATCGTTTGCGTCCGTTTCTGGAGAACGGCGAGCTTGTCGCAGCGGTTCTGCAGCCCCGTAGTCCCAGCTGCGGTGTGCGTGAAGTCTACGACGGCACGTTTAGCGGCGTGCTTGTTCCGGGGCAGGGGTTGTTTGCCCAGGCGCTGAGCGAGTCGGGAATCAAGCTGATAGATGCCGAAGATGTACGGTAAGAAAAAAAGTTTGAAATTCCCCTTGCATTCATCCTGATATGAGTGCATAATACTCTTCGCTGTGTGAGGCACATGGTGGGTGTAGCTCAGTTGGCTAGAGCGACGGGTTGTGGTCCCGTAGGTCGAGGGTTCGAGTCCCTTTACCCACCCCATTCCTTTCCAGTGTTGTTTGATATGGATCGTTAGCTCAGCTGGCAGAGCAGGGGACTCTTAATCCCAAGGTCCAGGGTTCGAACCCCTGACGATCCACCATTCAAACTCCTACATATTTGGATCGTTAGCTCAGCTGGCAGAGCAGGGGACTCTTAATCCCAAGGTCCAGGGTTCGAACCCCTGACGATCCACCATGAATTCTAAAGCCCCGACCACAACGGGGCTTTTTCTTTTATGTCGCCCTTGCATGGGGTTCGAACCCGCCAGGGCGCGGAGCTGAGTAAACGCGAAAGCGTTTGCCAGCGTAGCACGCAAGGCGCGAAGCGCCGAAGCGATGGGAGGGCGCCGTAAGGCGTCCGGCGAACCTCTGACGATCCACCATTAATTTTAAAGCCCCGACCATAACGGGGCTTTTTGTTTTTTGCCCCAGCTGGTCAAATCACCCTGCGATTGGGTGTAGCTGGAGTTCTGTCTACCAAAAAATATCCTCAGAAATCGGTTGGTTGGTCAAATTGCCCTGTGATTGGGCGTCTGTGAGACAAATAACGGCGCCTTAAACCCGGGTAGGGTCGCTTTGGAGGCCCAGTTGACGGGTGATTTGACCATCAGGCTCATCCGGTCGATGTTTGCAGGCTCGTTTTTGCGCCCTCGAACACCCAGTCACACGGTTATTTGACCATGAGGCCAATTCATTATGCGATTTTCAACGTCATACCGTCGGTCCTTCAATTCAATTAGGGAGCGGCGTGACAATTGGGGCACATTGAGCCGCGGGGTTGAGTACGCGTACTATTTCGCATCCGCACGATAGTGGGAACCACGGCTTTCAGTGCGCTGCTGCATGGCCCGCACCATTTCCTTGGCCAAACGTATCTGAGCCTTGAGCCTAATGCTACGTGCGAGTGCATCGTCTGCCGCGATAACGCAGCCCTTGCGAGACGCATGATAGCCGAGTTCACGTTCAAGGGCCAGAATGCCGCTGAGAGCCTTTTCGAGCCCCTCTTCCGTGCGACAGATCATGCAATAGGTACTCATGAACTTCCTCAAATCTGAGGTGAGCCTGGTGGCGTCGGCCTGTGTGAGCGGTGTAGCCTGGCAGCGCAACGCCCGAAGAGCGTCTTGGATATACGCATTCGAGTCGCGCCGCTCCGAGCCGTCTCGCTCTTCAACCTCCAGACGACGGGAGCTCCTCGCCGTTTCTCCAGAAGCCTCAAGGGCATTGCGAGCGGCCTCTCGTCCCGCTATGCGTCCAAACACGAGACCATTGGCGCTGGACAGTCCTCCGATGCGATCGGCTCCGTGCATCCCGCCTGTGGCCTCTCCGCAGGCGTAGAGACTCGAAACTCCTGTTGAGCAGTGGTGGTCTATGCGTATTCCACCGTTCGATGCGTGCGCATACATCGCAACTCGCATCTCATCGCAAGGGGAGATTCCGTGCTCTTCTTCCAGCCATGTTGCGAATGTCTGTACAAACTCTGGAACCTCACCAACGGGGAAGTCGTACTGAACCGCAATGCCATCGCGACCTGTGCTGTCAATCGCCAGATCAACAAGTTCATCGCCCAGACGTGATGTAAACGGGCCGTGCCCGGAACGCGTCTCCATGAGTTTGGCGCGCACTGTCGCATCCAGGGGAAGCAGCCCGCTTGGGTCCTCAAACCTCGCATATCGGAAGGTCTTTTCGTTGAACACCAACCCCTGTTTGGGCGAAACCAGCCCGGGCATCATCTGCATGAACTCAATATTGGTGAGCGCGCAGCCCGCATCCATGGCTATGCCGTGCACCGAGCTGAGCACATCGCGCGAGGTGAGCGTCCTCTCGAATAGACCGCTTGTGCCACCGCAGGCAAGGACCACGCTGCGAGCGCGCACAGATACAAACGAGTGACCCCTCCCATCAAATACAATCGCGCCGCAAACCTCCCCAGTGTCGTTCGGGGAAACAAGCGACATGAGTTCGGCATGTTCGAGCACGTTGATATCCAACCGGCGTATTTCTTTGCCAACGGAATCGACGAATGCAGGGCGCGTGATGCCTCGCCACATCCGGTTCTTGTGGTCGAAGCAGGGTATGAACTCCTTTTGATGCGCGCTGTCTTGCGAGCTGGGCCTGGTGAGCTGCACGCCCAGATCCTCTTCGAGCCAGTGAATGGCCGGGCGTATGCCGCGCACGAACGTCGTCACAAGATCGTGTTCGGCAACGCCGCACCCAACCGTCTCAATGGTTTCAATCAGGTCATCCTCGTCGGCTTCGTCTTCCGGCCCGATAAGCCCCAATCCCCACGTTCCAGGATAAAAGCTCGATCCGCCGAAGAGGGGGCCGGCGCACGCGAGGGTGGTGCGAGCGCCCTGGCGAGCCGCCTCAATTGCCGCGATGCATCCCGCGATGCCACCGCCTATGACAAGTACGTCTGTTGTGGGCATGTGCCGCCCCTTTCACGCGTTTTCTCGACGTACCATCCGTTATAGTGCAGGCTAGATATGTTCACCCCCAACGGTGGGAGGTTTCCATGAAAATCAAGGTTTACGAGCTTCGTGAGGACGAGCGCGCCGCATGTGACCGCGTGGCCGGTACGCTGCCCGCGGACTGCACGGTGACGACGTCCACGGAATGCCTGACCGAGGCGACTCTCGACACGCTCGATGGCGCGGAGGGCGTTGTGATCGTGAATAAGAGCCCCTTGAACGCCTCGATGCTCCAGAAGCTGAGCGAGCGCGGCGTGCGCTTCGTGGCCACGCGCAGCATCGGCTACAACCATATCGATGTCGAGGCGGCAAAGCGCCTGGGCATTCACGTGTGCAATACCACATATCCGCCTTACGGTGTCGCGGAATTCGCGGTCATGCTCATGCTCATGGCGCTGCGTAAGTACAAGCCCGCGCTTTGGCGCCAGCAGGTCAACGACTACTCGCTCGCCGGCCTGCAGGGCCGAGAGCTGCGCACGCTGAAGGTGGGCGTTATGGGCACGGGCCGTATCGGCCAGGCGGTTATCGGGTATTTGAAGGGCTTTGGCTGCAAGATCCTGGCATACGATCCGTATCCGAGCGAGGCGGTCGCTGCGAGCGGGGACGTGGAGTACGTGACGCTCGATGAGCTGTATAGCGCGAGTGACCTCATTACCGTCCACATTCCACTTATGGAGGCCACGCGTGGCATTATCGACGCTGCGGCCATCGCGAAGATGCGCGACGGCGTTGTGCTGGTGAACGTGAGCCGCGGCGAGCTCATGGATGTCGAGGCGCTCATGGAGGGTATCGAGTCCCAAAAGATCGGCGCTCTTGCCATGGACGTGTTCGCAGAGGAGGACGGAATCTACCACGTAAACCGCACGCACGATATCCTCGCCAACCGCAATATGGCATATCTGCGCCAGTTCCCCAATGTCATTCTGACGCAGCATATCGCGTTCTACACCGACATCGATGTCGACAGCATGGTCGAGCAGGGCCTGCGCGGCGTGGTTGATATGGCCGCGGGGGAGTGCGCAACCGAGCTGTAGCGTCCTGCATTTTTCAGCGCGCTCCAGCTTGCACGCGAACTATTGGAGCCAGGAGTTGGAGCGCAGTCCGTTCGGTGCTTAAGGGCGCTTTTCAAGCCGTGGCATGGGCAGCCGTACTCGATGAGGGCGGCTGCTCGCGCGCGTCTTTGATGCGATCGCCACACGGATGTATATGTGCAACGAGGCCAAGAGCCCAGTAAGCAATAAGGCCGCCACCCGAAGGTGACGGCCTTATTCATGCCGAGTCTATGCGTGCGGCGTAAATGCTACTCGTTGATGGCAGCGTTCACGGCAACGGCGCAGGCGACGGTGGCACCGACCATGGGGTTGTTGCCCATGCCGATGAGACCCATCATGTCGACGTGCGCAGGCACGGAGGAGGAACCGGCGAACTGGGCGTCGGAGTGCATACGGCCCATGGTGTCGGTCATGCCGTAGGAGGCAGGGCCGGCGCCCATGTTGTCCGGGTGCAGGGTACGGCCAGTGCCGCCACCGGAGGCCACGGAGAAGTACTTCTTGCCGGCCTCGAGGCGCTCCTTCTTGTAGGTGCCCGCGGTGGGGTGCTGGAAGCGCGTGGGGTTGGTGGAGTTACCGGTGATGGAGATGTCCACGTTCTCGTGCCACATGATGGCAACGCCCTCGCGCACGTCGTCGGCGCCGTAGCAGTTGACGGCGGCGCGGGGACCATCGGAGTAGGGGATGGTCTCGACGATCTTGAGCTCGCCCGTGAAGTAGTCGAACTGGGTCTTCACGTAGGTGAAGCCGTTGATGCGGGCGATGATCTGAGCGGCGTCCTTGCCGAGGCCGTTCAGGATAACGCGCAGCGGCGTCTTGCGGGCCTTGTTGGCGTTGAGGGCCAGCTTGATGGCGCCCTCAGCGGCAGCGAAGGACTCGTGGCCGGCGAGGAACGCGAAGCACTCGGTGTCGTCGGACAGGAGCATGGCGCCCAGGTTGCCGTGGCCCAGACCGACCTTGCGGTCCTCGGCGACGGAGCCCGGAACGGTGAAGGCCTGGATGCCCTCGCCGATGATGGCGGCAGCCTCAGAAGCGGTCTTAGCGCCCTTCTTGATGGCCAGCGCGCAGCCCAGGGTGTAGGCCCACTCGGCGTTCTGGAACGCGATGGACTGGGTGTCGTGCACGATCTCGCGGGCGTTCACGCCCTTGTCGAGGCAGATCTGCTCGGCTTCCTCGAGGGAGGCGATGCCGTTCTCAGCGAGGCAGGCGTTGATCTTCTCAACGCGGCGCTCGTAACCTTCGAAAGTGACAGCCATTCTATTCCCTCCCTTTCTTTACTCGTGAACCGGGAAGACGTTGGCGACCGTGTGGGTCTCCTCGTCCGTGCGCGGGTCGATGTACTTGGCGGCGTTCTCCCACTGGCCGTAGTGACCCATGGCGCCGGCGATGGCCTCCTCGGGGGTCTTGCCGGCCTTGAGGGCGTCGGTGAACTTGCCGAGGTTCATGAACTCGAACGCGATGATCTCGTTGTTCTCGTTCAGAGCCATGCGGGTCACGTAGCCCTGGGCGAGCTCGAGGTAACGAGCGCCCTTGGCCTTGGTGCCGAACATGGTGCCGACCTGGGAGCGAAGGCCCTTGCCGAGGTCGTCGAGGGAGGCGCCCACGGGCAGGCCGCCCTCGGAGAACGCGGTCTGGCTGCGGCCGTAAACGATCTGCAGGAAGATCTCGCGCATGGCGACATTGATGGCGTCGCAGACGAGGTCGGTGTTCAGGGCCTCGAGGATGGTCTTGCCGGGGAGGATCTCGGAAGCCATGGCGGCGGAGTGGGTCATGCCCGAGCAGCCGATGGTCTCGACGAGGGCCTCCTCGATGATACCCTCCTTGACGTTAAGCGTGAGCTTGCAGGCGCCCTGCTGGGGGGCGCACCAGCCCACACCGTGCGTAAGGCCGGAGATGTCCTTGATCTCCTTGGCCTGGACCCACTTGCCCTCCTCGGGGATGGGCGCCGGGCCGTGGTATGCGCCCTTGGCAACCGGGCACATGTTCTCCACTTCCTGTGAGTACTGCATGCCTCTCCTCTCTTTCGTAGTTGGTGCCGGCGGCCGCATCGAGTGATGCCGCTACCGGGCAAACCTGACATGCAGGTCTATTCTAGCGCGATTTGCTCAATGCGCAGGGGAGGTCTGTGTAGTTTTCGCAATTGGAACGCTTCAATTCATAAATTAGATGAGTGGCTTTGGGTGCAAAGTGGGGTGGGAGAGGGTACAATTCTAAATCTGAGTGAATTTCTAGAGATTAGGCTCGAGCGTGCGTGTTGCCTTCGAGCCGTTCGAAAGGATTACATATGTCTGCACCATTGCTCAGCATCGCCGGGCTCACCGCCTCGGTGGATGAGAAGACCATCCTGCACGGTATCGACCTCGACGTCGCCGCGGGCGAGACCCATGTCCTCATGGGCCCCAACGGCGCCGGCAAGTCCACCATGGGCCACGTTATCATGGGCGACCCGGTCTACACGGTAAACGAGGGCTCAATCACCTTCGACGGCCAGGACATTACCGAGATGTCCACCGACAAGCGCTCGCGTGCCGGCCTGTTCCTCTCCTTCCAAGCCCCGGTCGAGATCCCCGGCGTACCGCTGTCCAGCTTCCTGCGCGCGAGCGTCGCCGGTCGTCCCGGCCTGGAGATGAAGGGCAAGGAGTTCCGCCGCCGCGTGAAGGAGCTCGCCGCGGAACTCGACATGGACACCGCCTACCTCAATCGCGAGCTGGGCGTGGGCTTCTCCGGCGGCGAGAAGAAGAAGGTCGAGATGCTGCAGCTGCTGCTCCTGCAGCCCAAGCTCGCCATCCTCGACGAGACCGATTCGGGCCTTGACGTTGACGCGCTGGGAGTGGTTTCCCGCGGCATGGACGCCTACCGCAAGGCGACGGACGGCTCGCTTGTCATCATCACCCACAACACGCGCATCTTGGAGCACCTCAAGGTCGACCGCGTGCACGTCATGGTGAATGGCCACATCGTGCGCGAGGACGACGCCTCGCTCATTCCGTGGATCGATGCGAACGGCTTTGATTCCTTCGAGCGCGAGGCGGCCGAGCAGCTTTCCGAGCAATCCGCTGATGCACCTGCCGGGTCCGCGCGCATCCCCGCCAACCTCGGTGCCGGTATGTCGCAGTCCCTGCGCTCCGTCCTGGATTCGGACGGACCGGTCTGCGATGCAAACGGCGCTCAGTAGGGGGCAAATGATGGCAAAGAACCGCACCGAGGTTGCGGATATCGACCGCAGCCTCTACGACTTCTCCTACGGTGAGGAGGGCTTCGAGCGCCTGGACGCCGGCCTCACGCCCGACATCGTGCGCGAGATTTCCGAGCGCAAGAACGAGCCCGCCTGGATGCTCGAGCGCCGTTTGAAGTCGCTCGAGATCTACCATAGGACCCCCAACCCCACGTGGGGGCCGGGCATCGACGGCCTCGATATGGACCATATCGTCACCTACGTCAAGCCCAACACGGATCAGAAGAACGACTGGGAGTCCGTGCCCGACGACATCAAGAACACCTTTGAGCGCTTGGGTATCCCCGAGGCCGAGCGGAGTTATCTCGCCGGCGTGGGCGCTCAGTACGACTCCGAGCTCGTGTACCACAACATGCAGGACACTGCCGCCAAGATGGGCATCGTCTACTCCGGTATCGAGGAGGCCCTGCAGGTTCCCGAGTGGGAGGCGATGATCCGCGACAAGTTCATGACGCTCATCCCGCCCACCGACCACAAGTTCGCGGCCCTGCATGGCGCCGTGTGGAGCGGCGGCTCCTTCGTCTACGTGCCGAAGGGCGTCAAGCTCGACTTCCCGCTGCAGAGCTACTTCCGCCTGAACGCCGCGGGCGCCGGGCAGTTCGAGCATACCCTCATCATCGTTGAGGATGATGCCGACCTGCACTTCATCGAGGGCTGCTCCGCTCCTAAGTACAACGTGGCGAACCTACACGCCGGCGCGGTGGAGCTCTTTGTGGGTAAGCGCGCGCATCTGCGCTATTCGACCATCGAGAACTGGTCGAAGAACATGTACAACCTGAACACCAAGCGCGCTCGCTGTGAGGAGGAGGGTGAGATCGAGTGGATCTCCGGCTCCTTCGGCAGCCATGTGGGATATCTGTATCCCATGAGCGTGCTCTCGGGCCGCAAGAGCCGTTCGAGCTTCACCGGCATCACGTTCGCCGGCGCGGGGCAGAACCTCGATACCGGCTGCAAGGTGGTGCTCGGCGCGCCGGACACCACGGCGAGCATCGAGACCAAGTCCATCTCCAAGGGAGGCGGCATTTCGACCTTCCGCAGCTCCATCGTGGCAACGCCCGCGGCCGAGGGCTCGGCGGCGTCGGTCTCCTGCCAGTCGCTCATGCTCGACGACATCTCGCGCTCCGACACGATTCCCGCCATGGATATCCGTGCCAAGAACGTTGACATTGGCCACGAAGCCACTATCGGCCGCATCGGCGACGACAAGATCTTCTATCTCATGAGCCGCGGCATCTCCGAGGAGGAGGCCCGCACCATGATCGTGAACGGCTTTGCGAACCCGGTTTCCAAGGAGCTGCCGCTCGAGTACGCCATCGAGATGAACAACCTCATCAAGCTGGAGATGGAAGGGGCCATAGGATGACGAACCTGTCGCACTCCTGCAGCGCCTCACCTTGGCGCCCAATCGTCGGTCATTGCACATTAGGCGTATTCCCTCCTCTTTCGTGCCAATCTGAGGCACTGCAGAAGCGCGTACGCCGTGCTAGAGATTTTGGAATGAGGTCTACATGGACTCTCTAACAATACGAAACGCTTCCGCCATGCCTGCTCCTACCTGGAGCTGGCTCAAGATGAACAGCGTGGATATCGAGGTCCCCGAGGGTCTGGAGCGCACCTGCCGCGTCGAGATCGAGGCCTCCGAAGCTCTGACCGACAACATGAAGAGCTTTGAAGGCGCCCTCGCCGAATTGCAGGGCCGTCAGAATGAGGCGCGTGCGGCTGATAGCGCGGCGACGGACGATCGCGCGGTTGCTCGTGCGGCACGGGGCGCCGATCAGGGAGCCGCGGACCTTGATACGCCCGCGCTGTCCGCCTATGAGCGCTCGGCGGTGTTATCCGAGCTCGCAGGCGATGTGGCTCGTGACTTCGAGACGGGTGTGGGGACGAACGCTCGCTCCTACCTGAACTTCCTTGCAGGCGGTACCGTGGTGCTTGCCGCCAAGGAGGGCGCCGTCGAGGAGGCCGCGATTCGCGTGACGGCGAACGCTGGCGAGACTTCCGGCGCGAGTATCGACGTGGTATGCGCCCCCGATTCCGAGCTCAAGCTCACCCTTTCTCTCGATTCGGATGCCGCTGACCCGGCGTTTGTGGGGTCGACCCTGCGGATCTTCGCCGGTGCCCGCGCTCGCGTTGACATCGTGGTGTATGTGACGGGCTCTGATGCTGTTACGGCGGTTGAGGATTCCGGCTTCGTGCTGGACGAGGGCGCGCGCGTATCCGTGCGCCACGTCGTGCTCGGCGGCAAGTTCACCGCAACGGGCCTTGCCGCCGACCTGCGCGGCGACCATGCGCGCATCGACGTCGATACCAGCTATCTCGCCGGTGGCACTGAGCAGCGCGACTTCAATTACGTCATTCGCCATCGCGGGCGCAAGACCGTGTCCAACATGGATGCCAACGGCGTGCTCACGGGCACCTCAAAGAAGTGCCTTCGCGGGACCATCGATCTCATTCACGGTGCCAAGGGCGCGGAGGGCAACGAGCGCGAGACGGTGCTTCTGGCCAGCAAGGGCGTGGATAACAAGACCATCCCCTCGATTCTGTGCGACGAGGACGACGTCGCCGGCAACCACGGCGCCACCATCGGCCACGTGCGTCCTGAGCAGCTGTTCTACGCCGCCTGCCGCGGTTTGTCTCAGGAGCAGACCGAGGCGCTGTTCCTTTCGGCCAAGCTCGAGGAGGCGGTGCTCACGGCGCCGACCGATGAGATTCGGACGAATGTCGTCCGCTTGGGAAACCAGATTGTTCCTAATTTTGAGGAGGAGATCGCATGATCGATACCGAGAACGTGACATGCGACACCTGCACCGCTCCTTCGGAGTTCGTGTTCGACGCATCGGATGAGCAGAGCCGCGGCTGGCCGCGTTTGGACATTGGGCTGAATCCGTTTAAGGGCGACTTCCCGCTCCTGTCTTCCCGCGATGCCCTCGCCTTTCTCGACAGCGGTGCCACGGCGCAGCGCCCCGCCTGCGTTCTTGAGGCGCAGAAGCGATTCTACGAAACGATGAACGCCAATCCGCTTCGCGGCCTGTACTCTCTGTCGGTGGAGGCGACTGAAGCCATTGCGAAGGTCCGCGCCCAGATTGCCGAGCTGCTCGGCGCGGTGGACGATCGCGGCCGCGCGCGCTCCAACGAGATCGTGTTCTGCCGCAATACGAGCGAAGCGCTCAACCTCGTGGCAAAGGGCTTTGCTCCTCATGTCCTTTCTGAAGGCGATGAGGTGGCTATCACCGTTATGGAGCACCACTCCAACTTGATTCCATGGCAGCAGGCGTGCCGCGCCGCCGGGGCCAAGCTCGTGTACCTGTATCCCACGCGCACCGGCCGCATCACCGACGAGGAAATCGCCGCCAAGATCGGTCCTAAGACCAAGATCGTGGCCGCGGCACATATATCCAACGTGCTGGGCGTGGAGAACCCCATCGCAAAGCTCGCCGCTGCCGCTCACGCGCAGGGGGCCTATATGGTGGTTGACGCCGCGCAGTCCGTGCCGCACATGGCGGTGAACGTTGAGGAACTAGGCGCCGACTTCCTCGCGTTCTCCGCGCACAAGGCGCTCGGGCCCATGGGCGTGGGCGTGCTGTGGGGCCGCTCGGAGCTGCTTAACCGTACCGATCCCGTGCTCACCGGCGGCGAGATGATCGACGCCGTAACCGAGCAGGATGCCACGTGGGCACCTGTGCCGGAGAAGTTCGAAGCCGGTACACAGGATGCCGCCGGCATCTACGCTACCGGTGTGGCGCTCGACTACCTGGTGAATAAGGTTGGTTACCAGACCATTCAGGCCCGCGAGGCCGCGCTTGTGCACTACGCCATGGCGCGCATGGTCGAGATTCCCTTTGTAGATATCATCGGGTCGATCTACTGGGACCAGCATCACGGAGCCGTGAGCTTTAACGTGCGCGGCATTCACCCGCACGACGTGGCGAGCATCATGGACATGGACGGCGTGTGCATCCGCGCGGGTCATCATTGCGCCCAGCCGCTGCTCACGTGGCTTGGCGTGGAGAACCTCGCATGCTGTCGCATGAGCGTTGCGTTCTACAACGACCAACACGACATCGATCAGTTTATCGAGGCGCTCTACAAGGTGTGGTACACCTTCCACCCTGTTGGCGAATAATGCGTCATTTAGGGTCAGACCCTAAATGACGCATTTGAGAGAGGAAGATCATGGGCAACCTGTATAGCTCTGCGAGCTTTATGGAGCACAGCTCGCATCCTGATTACAAGTACGAGATGGACGCTCCCACGCACAGCCATGACGGCGTGAACCCCAGCTGTGGCGACGAGCTCACCCTTACGTTGCGTATCGATAACGGCGTGGTTGAAGAGGCGGCGTTCACAGGCCACGGGTGCGCAATCTCGCAGGCAAGTGCCGATATCATGGCCGAGCTCATCACCGGCGAGACGATCGAGGAGGCCCGTCGACTGAGCGGGCTGTTCCTGGCTATGATCCGCGGCGAGGAGCTTTCCGAGGATGTTTTCGAGGACCTCGACGAAGCCGCGCAGCTCAAAGACATCTCCCATATGCCCGCACGCGTGAAGTGCGCTGAGCTTGCCTGGCGCACGCTGGAGAAGATTCTGTCGGAGTAACCGCGCGCCATAATGCGTCATTTGGAGTCAGACCCTAAATGACGCATTTTGCAGGTAGAGGGGAGGGCTGGATGCTCATCACGTCGAAGGGGCGCTACGCCCTCCGGCTCATGATTTACATCGCCGCGTTCGGCGGCAATGGGGATGCCGAGTGCGCGGTCACGGCGGATGGTTCGCCCGCCACTAAGATTTCCCTGCGCGAGGTTGCCGAGCGTGAACGCATTTCGCTCAAGTATCTCGAGCAGCTCGTGCGCCCGCTTATGGCGGCGGGTCTGCTCAAGAGCGTGCGCGGCAAGGGTGGCGGCTACGTGTTGGCGCGTCCGTCATCGGAAATCCTCGCCGGTGACATCTTGCGCGCCGCGGAGGGGGAGAAGTCAGCGGTCGCCTGCGACGGTCTCGACGGCGCCTGCGGCCGCAGCGACCTGTGTTCCACCGTTAAGTTCTGGACGGGCCTTGAGCGGGCGATCGATGACTACGTCGACAGTGTGACCTTGGCCGAGCTCGCCACAATACCCGACTTCAGCCTCAGCATTCACCCGAACGCGTGAATTTGGGTTGAAATCCCTTCAATTCACGCGAACGAGTGAACCTACAAAGAGGTCAATCGAATTGCCGCACTCGCGGTTCATGTCTGCAAGCGCGGTGACACCGCAAGTCGGTGATCACTATAGCTCTATGGATTCTCTGATTCTCTCAATTGCCTGCTCGCAGCCAAGGGTGTGGAAGCCAGGGTAGATTGAGCACATGAGCTTCGCGTCAGCTCGACCATAGATTTCTCGCGATGTTTCACCGGTTAGGAAATGCCAATATCGGTAGATATAGCCGATCCAGTAGAGTTCGTCTTGCGAATAGATATGCGACTTCTTGGGCACCCCTGCCCCATCGAGTATTTCTTCTAGCAGGTATTCCTCGCCCATCCATTGCGTGCGATCGTACGGCAGATCAAAGTGCGCGGCGGTCTCGCTCATCATGAAGGCCCGGATGAACCACGTGCTCTCAAATCCACGTTCGCCTGACAGCTCAAAGAGCCGCCCTTGGATGTCACACAGCTGCAGTTGTAATGAGTCGAGCATCATGCACGCCAATCTTCGAGAATCTCGTCGAAATACCTGCCTTCGCGCCGATGGGCGCGGCAGATTCGATCGGCGGCGGCAATGCCTTCGGAGCGGTTCTTTTGACTGAGAATGTCGTATTCTTCGCATTGGATAGGGGTTAGAGCCCTGTCTTTTTCGATTGAAATCTGCCTGCAAGCCCGATCGGTTTTGGCAACGTACTGAGAGCCGATGTTGAGGCTTGCAAGGCATGCGATGAGTGCCGAGTCGGTGATCGTTCCGCTGAAAAAGCGGTCAAGCACAACGAACATGCGGTCATTGGCGATTTTGCCCACGATTACATCGGCTTCACTGCCAAGCTGCTCGTAGTGGCGATAGAGCTCTGTGCCCCGGTATTCCTCGAGTTTTCCACGGTTGTAGGCAATGAATAGCGCCCAGTCGATGTTCGCGTCAAATTGAAGGACGGTCAGTCCATGTAATTCAAGCTCAAGTTCATAAAGATGGGGGGATGGAGCGTTGCAGACAAGGGTGAGTGGCTGCAACCTGTCGGTGCCCATGTAGAAGCCTGATCCGAAGTCGCACTGAGGTCGGCTGACAGGCCGAATGGGGCCGTCGAGACCTTCTTTTGAACCGTGAAACAACGTAACCGCTGTATTGCCCATGATGCACCTCCCGTTACTTTAGTTTACCCATTGCATGGTGTGCATATGGTGAGAAGTCGGTTTGGGCGAGTCCGTGCTATCATGTCGAGCTACAGGCGTTGATGGGGACGAGTAATCCGCCCGCTGCGTGGATGAGAGAAGCCGGCATAAGCTGAGAGCCGGCACACGCGAACGGATGAAAATCACCCCGGAGCCGCGGTCCGAACGGTTGCGTTTCGGAGCGGGTGCGTTGAGCGCGCATTCTGGTGCGCATGCGAAACGATCCCGGCCCTGCACGCAGCCCAGTAGACACCGCCGGGATGGCCGTCGTTACAGGCCAGCCGAGTATTGGGGGAGTGCCGCCGCGGCACGACCTTTAAGCTGGGTGGTATAGCGAAACGCTTCGCAGGTGCGGGTGGAGTCCAAACGGGGCTTACGGCGACGGGGTGCAACGGCAGCGATCCCCCAAAGCAACACCTCTCCTCATAGAACTTCAAGCGCTTCGTCCCAGCTTGCAGGGACGGGCGCTTTTTGTTTACCGGGAATCATCCCGGCGAGCGCCCACAACAGGGCACCGCGTGTGCCCGCGTACGGGAAGGGGTATTCGTGGCAAACGAGTACAAGCAGACCATGAACCTGCCCAAGACCAAGTTCCCCATGAGGGCGGCCTTGGCGCAGCGCGAGCCGGAGCGCCTCAAGCGCTGGCAGCAAAACCACGTCTACGAACTCATGCTCAAGAAGAACGAGGGGCACGAGAAATTTGTCCTGCACGACGGTCCTCCCTATGCCAACGGCCCCATCCATCTGGGCCACGCCATGAACAAGATCGCCAAGGACATGATCAACCGCTACAAGGCCATGCAGGGTTACGAGACCCCGTACGTGCCCGGTTGGGACTGCCATGGCCAGCCCATCGAGCACAAGGTCGAGGAGAAGCTGGGTACCGAGAAGTTCAACCAGACTCCCGTTGCCAAGATCCGCGAGCTGTGCAACGAATTCGCGGTCGAGAACATCGACCTGCAGCGCGAGGGCTTCAAGCGCCTGGGCGTCCTGGGCGACTGGGACAATCCCTACCTCACCTTGTACCACCAGCACGACGCCGCCGACATCGAGGCGTTCAAGGCCATGTTCGATAAGGGCATGGTCTATCGCGGTCACAAGCCGGTCCACTGGTGCAAGCACTGCCACACCGCTCTTGCCGAGGCCGAGATCGAGTACTCCGACGAGACGAGCCCGTCCATCTACGTGCGCTTCGAGCTCACGAGCAAGCCTGCCGGCCTCGAGTCCTTCGATGGCCCCGTTGACTTTGTGATCTGGACCACCACGCCTTGGACCATCCCGTCCGACCAGGCCGTGTCCTTGAAGCCCGAGGCCATCTACTGCGCCATCGAGCACGACGGTCGTGCCGAGATCATGCTCAAGGACCTGGCCGAGAAGGTCTGCGGCATCGCCGGCTGGGATGTCACCCCGGTTATGGTTGACGGCAAGCCCTACGAGGTGTCCGCCGAGGTCCTCGATCACCTGCACTATAAGCAGCCTGTTTTCGACGGCGTCGAGGGCGTGGCCCTGCTCGCCGATTACGTGGGCACCGAGGACGGTACCGGTATCGTCCATAACTCTCCGGGCCACGGCGTGGATGACTACTACGTCTGCCTCAAGGAGGGCATGGATATCTGCATGCCCGTCGACGATGACGGTAAGTTCTACAACGGCGAGGAGTTCGGCACCGGTGGTCCGTTCTCCGGCATGGACACCGACGAGGCCAACCCGCACATCATCCAGTTCCTGCGCGACCGCGGCATGCTCGTGGCCGAGGTCAAGATTACGCACAGCTACCCGCACTGCTGGCGCTGCAAGCACCCGGTGCTGTTCCGCGCCACCGACCAGTGGTTCGTTTCCATGGACAAGACCAGTTTGCGCGAGCAGGCGCTCGACCAGGTTCGCAACCACGTGAGCTGGTACCCCGAGCACGCCGTGAACCGCATCGGCGCCATGGTGGAGCAGCGCCCCGACTGGTGCATCTCGCGCCAGCGCAACTGGGGCGTGCCGATCCCGTCGTTCACCTGCGCCGACTGCGGCGAGAAGATCATGAACGACGATACGCTCGACGCCGTGATCGCGCTCTTCCATGAGAAGGGCTCCGATGCCTGGTTCACCGATGCGCCCGAGAGCTACCTCGGTGACGCCTGCGTGTGCCCCAAGTGCGGTGGCCATCACCTCAAGGCCGACCGCGACATCCTCGATGTGTGGTGGGACTCCGGCGTTTCCTGGAAGGCCGTGTGCGAGTACCGCCCCGAGCTCAAATACCCCGCTGATGTGTATCTTGAGGGCTCCGACCAACATCGCGGCTGGTTCCAGAGCTCGCTGCTCACCTCTGTGGGCACCAACGGAGTCGCTCCCTACAAGGCCGTCATCTCCCAGGGCTTCACCCTTGACGGCCAGGGCCGCAAGATGTCCAAGTCGCTTGGCAACGTGATCGACCCCAACAAGATCTGCGACGAGATGGGCGCCGACATCGTGCGCCTGTGGGTCGCCTCGGTCGACACCTCCACCGACGTCGCCTGCGACCACGAGATCCTCGCCCGTACGTCCGACGCGTACCGTCGCTTCCGTAACACGCTGCGCTTCCTGCTCTCCGTTCTCGAGGGCCAGTTCGAGCCCGCGACCGACGGCGTTGCCTTCGACGAGCTCATGCCGCTCGACAAGCTCATGCTCGCCCGCCTCACGCAGGTTCAGGCCGAGGTTGACGCCGCGTACGAGGGTTACGAGTTCAACCGCGCGTATCGCACGCTCTATGACTTCGTAGTCACGGAGCTCTCTAACGTGTACCTCGACGCGCTGAAGGATCGTCTGTACTGCGAGAAGCCGGGCAGCCACGAGATGCGCAGCGCGCAGACCGTTGTGGCCGAGCTGCTCTCCATGCTCATGCGCGACCTGCAGCCTATCCTTTCCTACACGGTGGACGAGGCCATGGAGTTCGCGCCGGCTGGCTGTCGCGACAATCAGGAGTACGGCGCGCTGCTCGATTGGTACAAGAGCCCCATCACGCTTGAGCAGGCAAATGAGTTTGCAGGCGTCCTTGAGGCGTCGCTCGAGCTTCGCTCCGTGGTCACCAAGGCCATCGAGGAGGCCCGTGCGGCCGGTACCTTCACCAAGAGCCAGCAGGTACGCGTGAAGGCTACGGCTCCGGCCGAGGCTTATGCGCTCCTCACGGGTGATAAGGCCGTCGATCTGGCCGAGTTCTACATCGTCTCCGAGGTCGAGCTGGCCCAGGGCGATGAGTTCACCGCCGCCATCGAGGCCGCCCGCGGTGAGGCGTGCGACCGCTGCTGGAACTTCCGTGAGTCCACGGGAGTCCACGGTGAGCACGCGCATATCTGCGACCGCTGCGCTGGGGCCCTGGAGGCGTAGCTCCAAGACGTGACGCTGCGCGCCATCCAGGCACGCCACCTTGCCCATCAATCGTCGGGCGCCGCGCGCTAGGCGTGCGCCCTCTTCTTTCTGGGCAATCTGGCGCACCTGGTTGGCGCTCGCTGTTGTGTGCGCCCACATCATGGGTTTTTATTTTGACATGGTGGGCATTCGGAAGCCGTTGGGCTGGAGGGTGCATTGACTGAGAACCTTGCAAAGACAACGTTTTCTCCCTCGCGCGTCTGGCGCGGTGTGATTGGTGGTGGCGCGGGCCTTCTGGTTCTGACGCTCGATGTACTCACCAAGTTCATCGTCAAGGGCACCCTCGCGGTGACGGGGCAGAGCGTGCCCGTACTGCCGGGCGTTCTGAGCTTTCGCTATGTCGAAAACGTCGGTGCGGCGTTCAGCATGGGCGAGGGGTTCGGCACGCTGTTTGCCCTGCTCGCCTGCGCGGTCACGATCGGCATCGCAGTGTATCTTCGCAAGGCCCCTGAGGTTTCCAAGCTCGAGGTTCTCGGCCTCGGGCTTATGGCGGGAGGCGCCATCGGCAACGCCATCGATCGCGTCGCGCTGGGCTTTGTGGTCGACTTCATTGCAACGGACTTCATCGACTTCCCTGTGTTCAACGTCGCCGATATCGGTATCACAGTTGGTGTTGCCCTGGCGTTTATCGGCTTTATGTTCCTCTCGCCAGCGGCCAAGAAGGGAAGCGAATAATGGCGAACGAACTGCATCTCACCGTTGATGCCACGGCTGCGGGCGAGCGTCTGGATGCCTACTTGGGCGCGCAGGCAGATTGCCCCTCGCGTTCCGCCTGCGCCAAACTGGTGGAGGCGGGCGCCGTCATTCTGAACGGGGAGACCTGCCTTTCCAAAAAGCAGCAGGTTGCCGAGGGCGATCATATCTGCGTTGATCTTCCCGAGGTGCGCGAACCGGGCGCCATTGTCGGCCAGGCCATCCCTCTCGATATTCGCTACGAGGACGATTACCTGATCGTGCTCTCCAAGCAACGTGGGCTTGTATGCCATCCGGCGCACGGCCATGAGGACGGAACGCTCGCGAACGCGCTCGTGCACCACTGCGGCATCGAGCATCTGGGTACCGTCCAGGGTGAGGACAGGCCCGGTATCGTGCACCGTCTTGACCGCGATACCTCCGGTCTCATGCTCGCCGCAAAAGACGACGATACTCAGCGTGAGCTGCAGAATCTCATTCGCACGCGCACGCTCGACCGCCGCTATATCACGCTTGTCCACGGCGAGATCGTTATGGACGAGGGGACCATCAACACTGGCATCGCCCGCTCCACGCGTGATCGGGTTAAGATGGCGGTCTCGGACGACCCGTTCGCACGCCAGGCGATTACGACGTTTAAGGTGCTTGAGCGCTTTGAGCCTGCTCGAGGCGATGAGGGCTATACGCTGGTTGAATGCCATCTGTATACCGGACGCACGCATCAGATTCGCGTGCACATGCGCCATATCCACCATCCGTTGGTGGGCGACCCGCTGTACGGCAAGGGGGGAGAGCGCATGAATCTGGACCTTGACCGCCAGTTCCTTCATTCCTGGAGTGTGCAGTTCGCCCATCCCGTAACGGGCGAGATGGTGAGCTGCCGCGATGAACTGCCTTGGGATTTGGCGGCGGCGCTCGACGAGCTCCATGACCGCTCACTTGGTCGCACGGCAGCGGGCGAGGAGATTATTCCGCTGCTGGGGCTGCTCGAGGATTAACGGCGTCGTACCTCGGCTGGTCGTCCGCCGGGTGATTGGCTTTGCCACTTCCCGTGTGGGGAGATTGCGTGCCCGCTTGCCCGGTGGGATACACTTGTTCTCGATGTTGTCGAGTTGAGGAGCATATTTTGACCCCTATTGTCGCCTTCAATTCGTTTGTTGGAATGGTTTTCACCTTTTGCTTCCTGTACCAGGTGGTCTTCTTCTTTATCGGTCTTCTGCGGGGACAAGTGAAGATTCCAAAAGCGAAGAAACAGCATTCGTACGCCTTCTTCATTGCGGCGCATAACGAGGAAGCGGTCATCGCGAACCTCGTTAAATCAATTAAGGAGCAGGATTACCCCTCCGAGCTCATTGACGTTTTTGTGGTTGCCGATGCCTGCACGGACAACACCGCGCAGGCCGCACGCGAGGCGGGCGCTATCGTGTACGAACGCAACGACCTTTCGCGTAAGGGCAAAAGCTGGGTCATGGATTACGGTTTCGAACGCATCCTCGAGGAGTACCCGGGCAAACATGAGGCCTTTTTCATCTTTGACGCCGACAACCTGCTCTCGCGCGATTACGTGAGCATTATGAACGATGCCTTCGACCAGGGGTATCTCGCACTTACCAGCTATCGTAACTCGAAGAATTTCGGCAGCTCATGGATCAGCTCCGCCTATGCTACGTGGTTCATGCGCGAGGCTCGTTATCTTAACAACGCCCGTATGATCTGCGGCACGTCGTGCGCTGTCTCGGGCTCCGGGTACCTGGTCTCCGCGAAGATCATCCAAGGCATGCGCGGCTGGGATTTCCACACTCTAACTGAGGACATCCAGTTCGCGACGTTTTGCGCGATTCACGGCGTGCGCATTGGGTACGCGCCCGCGGAGTTTTTCGATGAGCAGCCCGTCACTCTCAAGGCGTCCATCAAACAGCGCATGCGTTGGACGAAGGGCTTTTACCAAGTCTTGTTCAGCTACGGGAAGCACATGGTGACGGCCATGGCTAAGTTCCGTCGCTTTGCCGCGTACGATATGCTCATGGTTATCGGTCCGGCCATGCTTCTCACACTGCTGTGTCTGATGGTGAACGCCACGTTTATCGTTGTGGGCAGCTTGAGCCATGGATTCCTTGCCACGGATGCGGAAATTGAGATGGCCATAGGGTCGGTGATCATGATTTTTGCCTACATGTACGGAACCTTTTTCGTCATGGGCCTGTTCACCACGATCACTGAGCGCAAGCATATCCACTGCCCGCAGAAATGGCGCGTCATCACCAATCTCTTCACGTTCCCGCTGTTTATGTTCACCTATGTTCCCCTCACGGTCGCGGCGCTCTTCCTCAAGGTCGACTGGGTTCCCACGCCGCACGATGTGAGCGTCACGCTTGACGAGGTGCTCGACGGAGCGCGATAGCGCTGAAGGGCATTGCTATCTAATTTGCTCGTCAAAAGGCAAGGTCCGGTCTCGTGCACTGCGAGACCGGACCTTGTGCATACCGCGGGGTGCTTTGGGTTTCCCAGGACCTAAAGCCAGGTGTCTTCTCCGTATTCGCTCATCAGGTCGTCGTACCCGTAGCCCTGGTCCTCGAACTCCCAGTACTGCTCGCGCTCTCCCTGCTCCTGCGCGGTGGTTTCCGCCTGCCTTGAAAGGGCGATCTCGAAGACGTTCATGCACAGAGAGACGATCCCGATAAGGAACAGGGCGGTAATGCCAAGAACTCCCGCGGTGAGGTAATACGCAAAGTTCGAGCTGTTTTGCTGAGGTGCGGTGGAGGCGCTTGCGCTCTCAACGAGGCGTTGGCCAGCGTCCGCCGTATTGCTGGCGCTGCCCTGTTGATTTTGCTCACTAGAGTTCACAGGGCCATAGTTAAAGGAGGGAGTATCCATGTGCGCTCTCTTTCCAATCGTGTAACGCGCCCATTATAGCGGTGCCGTGCGTGCGGTGCCCGCCCGGGCAAATGTGGGTACAAGGACGCCATTGAGTGCCATCGACTTAGGGGTGCGGTTATGCCATATTTGCTTGCGTTAATCATCATTTTTCTGCTCATGCTGGTTGCCGCATGCGTTGATGCCCGGTCACGACGCTTTCCTTTTGCGCTTTTCATCGCGCTCGCATGCACGTGCCTGCTTGCTTCTTGGCTGCGTGATGGCCCGCGTCTCGTGGCCGTGAACGCGCTGATGGCCCTTGGCGTATGCGGAACGCTTGTGCTGCTTGAGCTTGCGTGGCGCGCCTTTCATCAGGGTGCGGCGGGCCTTGGCATGGGAGATATCAAGTATTTGTTCGCCGTGATGCTTTGGCGTCCAATGCTCGGCATTGCGTCGGTTTGTGGAGGGCTGTTCACGCTTGCCGTGTGCGGAGTTATCTTGCGCAGGCCCTCCCTGCCGCTCCTGCCGTTTGCCGTGCCAGTCGCTTTCGTGTTCGCGTTGGCCACGCACACCGTGTAGCTAACGCGATTGTGTCTGGACGAGGTGCGATGATGATATCGAGAAACAACTGCTTTAGGAGGAACGCATGAGCGAGAAGAACACGTTACAGGACTGCCTCCTCTCCATGCCCGATGCGTTGTCGCAAGATCTGGTGAAGCGCATGGGCGAAGACCGGCAGCGCGGCTGGGTGAATCCGTTTCGCGCCCAGGACGATCAGGTCATTCGTCGTGAGGTTCGCCCTGGGGACGCAAGTAGCATCTGGCGTCCCTCATACGTGCGCGATGCGGAGAAGATCTTGCATCTGCCCGCATATAGCCGTCTTAACGGCAAGACGCAGGTTTTCAGTTTTCGGAGCAATGACGACCTTTCGCGCCGCGGCCTGCACGTTCAGCTCGTTGCGCGTATCGCACGGGACATCGGGCGAGCCCTAGGGCTTAACTGCGATCTTATCGAGGCGATAGGGCTGGGTCACGATTTGGGGCATACGCCATTCGGTCACGCGGGGGAGGCGCAGCTGAACGACATTTGCAAGGCGCGTACGGGAAGGTCCTTCTTCCATAACGTGCACTCGGTGCGCGTGCTCGACAAGCTGTATGGGCGCAATATCTCCCTGCAAACGCTCGATGGTGTCCTGTGTCACAACGGTGAGTATGAGCAGCGCGTATTTGAGTTGTCCGGAACCTGTGATTTCGATGCCTTCGACCGTGTTGTGGAGCAATGCTACGTTCGGGATTTCGACTACGTGAAGACCCTGCGTCCCTGCACGCTTGAAGGATGCGTCGTTCGTATCGCCGACATCATCGCGTATGTGGGGCGTGACCGGCAGGACGCTATCGAGGCGGGCCTGCTGGATGAGGGCGCGTTTGAGGACGGACTCGGCGGGCGCTACAACTCCTGGATTCTCACGCGCGCTTCCATTGATATCGTCGAGCACAGCTACGGCAAGGACCGCATCGAGATGAGCGAGGAGCTTTTTGAGGAAATCCGAAGGGCCAAGCGGGAGAACTATGCCAAGATCTACAACTCGACGGGCATCGAGGAGGAGCATAAGGCCATGATGGCCCGTGCTTTCAGCCTTATGTACGAACACTTCCTGGGGGACCTGAAGGCGAGGGATACATCGAGCTACATTTTCCGTCACCATATCGCGCGCATCGAGAAGGGGCTGGCTTACTACGGCCGGTCGTATGATTGGCAAAGCGACCTCGATCAGACCGTTGTCGATTACATCGCTTCGATGACCGACGATTACTTTACCGAGCTTGCCTGCTCGCTTTTTCCCGAGCTGAGGTTTCCGCGGCGCACGTACATTAACGAGCGTTAAACGGTAAGATACAGCGCATGGATACCTTATTTTCAAACACTGAACGCGTCAAAACGCTTAAGAACGCACCGCTTGCCGTGCGCATGCGCCCCAGCACGCTCGACGATTACGTGGGACAGGAGAAGGCCGTCGGCCCGGGGTCGTGGCTGCGCTCCGCCATCGAGCACGATGTCCTGTCGAGCGTAATCTTGTACGGGCCCGCCGGGACGGGCAAAACGACGCTTGCGCACATCATCGCCGCTCGCACGAAAAGCGAATTCGTCGAGGTTTCCGCCGTGACGGGGACGGTCAAAGACCTGAGGCGGGAGATCGACGAGGCCAAGCACCGCCTCATGATGTTCGACCGCAGGACTATTCTGTTCATCGATGAGATCCATCGGTTCTCGCGTTCTCAGCAAGATGTGCTGCTCCACGCGGTCGAAAACCGCACGGTCGTTATGATTGGCGCCACGACCGAGAACCCGTATTTCGAGGTGAACTCCGCACTTCTTTCCCGCTCGCGTGTTGTAGAGCTTACTCACTTGAGCGACGCGGATGTGGAGCGCTTGGTGCGTCGTGCGCTCGGCGCACCCGAGGGGCTGGCGGGGCGATTTACCGCCGGCGATGATGTGATTCGGGCTATTTGCACGCTTGCCGCCGGTGACGGTCGCAGCTCGCTCACCACCTTGGAGCTTGCGAGTGAGATCGCGCTCACGCGCCCGCCGCAGGTGGGGAGTGCCTCCGAGGCTACGGATGGCCCCATTCAGATTACCCTTGAGGACGTCAAACAGGCGAATCCTCGTCGTGGTCTTTCATACGATAAAAACGGTGATATGCACTACGACATCATCTCCGCCTTTATCAAGTCCATGCGCGGCTCCGATCCCGATGCTGCCGTGTATTGGCTGGCGCGCATGATCGATGCGGGGGAGGACCCCAAGTTCATCGCCCGTCGCATCATGATTCAGGCGAGCGAGGACATCGGCAATGCGGACCCGACGGCGCTGCTGGTGGCGGAGGCCGCGTTTAAGGCGGCCGAAGTGATCGGCTACCCTGAGTGCCGCATCAATCTTGCCCAGGCTGCCATCTATAATGCGCTCGCGCCAAAGTCCAACGCCGCGGAGGCGGCCATTGACGCGGCGCTGGCCGACGTGCGCACGAGCGGCCAGCGCGAGGTGCCGAGCTACCTGCGCGATCGTCACCGTCCCGGCTCAGATGAGTATGGCGACTACAAGTATCCCCATGATTATCCAGAAGGGTGGGTCCCGCAGCGCTATCTGCCGGAGGGGCTGGAGCCCGGTGCTTTTTGGCACTCCAGCGGCCGCGGCTGGGAGCAGTGGCGCTCGGAAACGCGCCCGCGTTAGCGCTTTTCGGTGGTTGAAGCCCGCGTGGTTGAAAAGCGACCGAACGGGTATCATCAACATACTGTGTCTAGTTGTACGGAGGCATCTATGGATCCCTTGCAGGTTGTTCTGATCGTTCTTGCCGTAGCGGGCGTTTGGGCCGTTGTCGAGCTCGCGCTCATGCTGCGTCGCACGCGCGGTGTGGTTGATTCGCTCGATAAGACGGTTGAGCAGGTGACGAGCACGATTGAGGAGGCCCGTCCCGTGGTGGCGAAGCTCGACGGCGTGGTCGATGAACTGCAGCCCGCGGTCGCCCAGATTGAGCCGCTTCTCAAGCAGGCGACCGTTGCGGTTGAGGCGCTTTCCGCCGACCTTGTTGAGGTCAACGGCGTGCTGCGTGACGTGTCTGCGGTGAGCGGCGCTGCCAGCACGGCGTCGAATGCGGTGACCGGCATTGTCGACGGCGCGACGGAAAAGGTCCACAAGCTATTGGGAAAAACCCGTATGCCCGAAAAGACCCTGATTGAGCGCGCATCTTCCGATCAGCTTGCGGCCGAGCAGGCGCCTCAAGAGGAGCCTGTGAGGGCTTCCGAGGAAGCCGCCTGCGCCGAGGAGCCTCGCCACTACTTCACCTACGCGGCTTCCGAGGAGTCCGGCAATGAGTAGCGCAACCCACATTTCCCTGACGGTTTCCTGCGAGCCGCATCTCGCGCGTATCGTGCGCATGACGGCAGCGAATGTCGCGGCGCTGTCGAGCATGTCGGTCGATCGTGTTGAGGATATTCGCATGGCGGCGGAGGAAGCGTTTATCTATGCCTGCGCTACAGCCCCCGCCGAGCAGCTCGTCATCGATTTCGATGCCGATGAGGTCCATGTTGCCATGCAGTTTAAGCTCGGAGTCGATGCATTTGCCCAGCCCTCCGACGAGGACCCCACCGCCGCCTACGCAGATCTCATTCTGGGATCGGTGTGCGACTCCTACGAAAAGCTCGAGGCCCCGGCTCGCTTGGCACTTAGTGTGAAGGCGGACGTTGATGGCCTCTAAAACCTCAGGTAAAAGCGCCTGGGATAAAGAGAAGACCCGTGAGCTCTTCCGCAAATACAAGGAAGAGGGCGATGCGGACGCCCGCGAAAAGCTCGTGATGTCCCATCTCAACCTCGTGCGCTTCATTGCAAACAAGTTCAAAAACCGCGGCGAGCCCATCGATGACCTGATTCAGGTGGGTTATCTCGGTCTGCTCAAGGCAATCGACCGCTTTGACCCTGCCCGCGGCCTCGAATTCACCACGTTCGCCACGCCTACCGTCATGGGCGAGATCAAGCGTCACTTCCGTGACAAGGGCTGGAGCGTTCGCGTGCCCCGCCGCCTGCAGGAGCTGTCCGCCAAGGTGAATCAGGCGACCGATACGCTCACCGTGCAGCTTCAGCGTTCCCCGACTATCGCCGAGATCGCCTCGTATCTGGATGCTTCCGTGGACGAGGTTCTCGAGGCCATGGAATCTTCCTCGGCCTACAGCTCGGTTTCGCTCGAGACTCCCACGGGTATGGATGAGGACGACGCGCCCTCTATCATCGACCGTTACGCTACGGAGGACGAGGACCTCGCCTTTACCGATGACCGTATCATCATCGAGGAGGCGCTCGCGAGCTTTTCGCCGCGTGAGCGTGAGGTTATCGAAATGCGATTCCTCCAGGGCATGACGCAGATCGAGATTGCCGAGAAGCTCGACATCTCACAGGTTCAGGTAAGCCGCCTGCTGCGTCGCACCCTCAAGAAAATTCAAGACAAGATCGACCCCGACGGGGTCATGACCGGATAGCGCGTAGCGCAAGGAGTTATATGCAGCACGGACAAGGTCACGTCGAAAAAATCGCCCGAGTAACGTTCCTGAACATTTGGATTATCATCGGCACCCTTATCATCTGCGGTGCCGTTCTGCAGCTGATGGGCGCCCTGTCCAATGTGCTTGTTTTTCTTTCGGTCGGCGCCATCTCGGCGTTTGTCGCCTCGCCCATCGTCAACTGGCTTGAGCGCCATCGCGTCCCCCGTGGCCCCGGTGCGCTCATTGGTTTGGTTGTGGTTATCGTCGGGTTCATTCTGCTGTTCGCCCTCGTCATCCCCATGGTGACGGGCCAGCTCATCACCCTTTTGCGCGACGTTCCCGCCAAGCTGTCCGCCTTGGCCGTCTGGATCGTCCAGCTCGAGAACGACTACGCCATCGTCGAGCATCTCAACGACGTGGTGCAGCTCGACGCGATGTTCGAGGCAATGCAGGACTTTGCTAACCAGGCGCTTTCCGGCTTGCTGGCGGCCGTCCGCGACGGTCTTGTGCCCATGGTGAACAACATCGCATCGATGGTGTTCATCGTGTTCCTCGGTCTGGTACTGGCGTTTTGGCTTGCGTGCGACTATCCTCGCATCAACGATGAGATTTGCCGTGTGCTGCCCAAGGACAAGGCCGATGATTACCGCCTTATGGTCGCGGTGGTGAGTCGCTCTGTGGGCGGTTACCTGCGCTCCACGGTGATCAACTCCATCGTGCAGGGCTTCTTGGCGTTTGTGGGGTTTGCCGTTGTGGGGCATCCGTATGCGGTTGCCATGGGCGTTCTTTCGGGCATTTTGAACATCATTCCCGTGGTGGGACCCTCCATCTCGGCAATTATCGCCACCTTGATCGCCCTGGTATATAGCCCGGCTATGGCGTTTTGGACGATGGTCATGGCCATGGTCTCGCAAAACGTCACGGATAACGTGATCGCACCCAAGATCAATCAGTCCACGATGCAGGTGCATCCGGTGCTGTCCCTGACCGCCCTCGTCATCGGCTCGACGCTTGGTGGCACGGTCGGCATGATCATCGCGCTTCCCATTGTCGCCGTGGTCAAGTCGCTGTTTATCTTCTATTTCGAGAGCCGCACTGGTGAGCAGATCGTCTCGTATGAGGGCGCCCTGTTCAAGGGAACGCCGTTTCGCGATGGCGCGGGGCAGCCTGTGCCCGCTTTTGATGCTCTGGGCGACGACGCGTTTGTGGCCGACTCGCAGATTCTCTCCGACGATGCGGTGCCTGAGGCTGAGGTTCTGCCAAAGCCCGAGTTGGAGAACCCGTGGGCAAAACTCATGATGTTCGAGAAGTTCGAGATGCCGTTTGCCGCCCACGAGAGGGCGGGCCAGAACTCAAAACCCGAGGAAACCGACACATCAGACGATTGCCGTTAACGTATAATTGTTCAGTTGGACTTTGCCTCGCCAAGCGGGGCTCGAATTTGACACACAGGAGTTGCAAGCATGGTTGCTGATTACCCCACCATGACGACTGCCGAGATTCGTTCGGCTTACCTCAATTTCTTTGAGAGCAAGGGCTGCAAGCTCTACCCGAGCTCCTCGCTCGTCCCCGACGATCCGTCGCTGCTGCTCGCCAACGCCGGTATGAACCAGTTTAAGGAGTTCTACCAGGGCAAGAAGACGATGAAGGAAATCGGCGCGTGCTCCTGCCAGAAGTGCGTGCGCACGAACGATATCGACATCATCGGTGCCGATGGTCGCCATGCCTCCTTCTTCGAGATGCTCGGCAACTTCGCCTTCGGCGGCGTGACCAAGGAGCAGGCTTGCGCCTGGGCGTACGAGCTCATCACCGAGGTCTTTAAGCTGCCCAAGGAGCGCCTGCACTTTACCGTGTTCACCGAGGATGACGAGACCGAGGCCATTTGGCGCTCGCTCGGTGTTCCCGCCGACCACATCACGCGCTTGAGCGAGGATGACAACTTCTGGGCCGCCGGCCCCACCGGCCCCTGTGGTCCGTGTTCCGAGATTTACTTCGACCTGGGCGAGGAGGTCGGCTGCGGCTGCGATTCCTGCGCTCCCGGCTGCGACTGCGATCGCTTTCTCGAGTTCTGGAACCTCGTGTTCACCCAGTTTGACCGCCAGGAGGACGGCTCCATGCCGGAGCTGCCGCACCGCAACCTGGATACGGGCATGGGCCTCGAGCGCATGGCCGCCATCATGCAGCACAAGAGCTCGTTCTTCGACGGCGATGTCATGCAGAGCCTGATCAAGCTCGGTGAGGATATCTCGGGCAAGACCTACGTTGATGATGATTACACCGGCGCTTCCCGCTCCCTGCGCATCATCGCCGACCACGCCCGCTCTGTGGACTTCCTCATCTCCGATGGCGTTTTGCCTGGCAACGAGGGCCGTGGCTACGTGCTGCGCCGCCTGCTGCGCCGCGCTGTGTTCCACGGCCGCCTGCTCGGCATCGAGGATGCGTTCCTCGGCCGCTTCATCGATGCGGTAAACGACGTCATGGGCGAGGCCTATCCTGCGCTCATCGAGAACGTCGGCCTGGTCAAGGGCATCGTCGAGGCCGAGGAGGAGCGTTTCTCCACAACGCTCAACAACGGTCGCGTCTATCTGGATGAGCAGCTCGCCGCGCTCTCCGAGGGCGATGCGCTTCCCGGCAAGGCCGCGTTCATGCTTCACGATACGTTCGGATTCCCCATCGATCTGACCGTCGAGATCGCCGAGAACGCCGGTCACGCCGTCGATATCGAGGGCTTTAACGCCGAGATGGCTGAGCAGAAGGCCCGTGCGCGCGCCGCTGCCAAGGGCGATGCCTGGGGCTCCTTCAACGACGTGTGGACCGAGCTCGCCGATCAGCTGCCGGCAACTGAGTTCGTGGGTTACGACAACGAGAGCATCGAGGGCGCGCGTGTCCTGGCAATCGTGGTCGACGGCAAGCGTGTTGACCGCGCCGAGAACGCCGGTCACGCCGCCGTGGTGCTCGACCGCACCCCTCTGTACGCTGAGATGGGCGGCCAGCTGGGCGATCACGGCCTCATCGACACCGATAACGCTCAGTTCTTCGTGAGCAACACCATCTCCAAGGGCGGCTTGTACGTTCACGAGGGCAAGCTTCTCGGCGAGCTCGCTGAGGGTGACACGGTCTTTGCGGGCTACGATCTCAACCGTCGCGGTCTGCTGCGTCGCAACCACACGGCCACGCACCTGCTCGACGCCGCGCTCAAGGAGGTCCTGGGTGACCACGTCAACCAGGCCGGCTCCCTCGTGTCCGCCGACAACCTGCGCTTTGACTTCACGCATTTCGAGGCCATGACTTCCGAGCAGATTCGCGCCGTCGAGGATCTTGTGAACGAGCAGATCCTTGCCGCAGAGCCCGTTGTTACGCGCGTTATGGGCATCGACGAGGCCAAGGCCTCCGGTGCTGTTGCGCTGTTTGGCGAGAAGTACGGCGATGTCGTGCGCGTTGTGTCCGTGGGTGAGGGCGACGACCCGTTCTCCCGTGAGCTTTGCGGCGGTACGCATGTTGCCAACACCGCCGAGATCGGCCTGTTCAAGATCGTTTCCGAGTCTTCCACCGGTTCCAACATCCGTCGTATCGAGGCCGTGACCAGCACGGGCGCCATCGCATATCTCGAGGCTCGTGCCGCCCTTGCCGAGCAGGCTGCCGGCAGCCTCAAGTGCCGCGTCGAGGAGGTTCCCGCTCGAGTCGCCGCGCTTCAGGGTGAGCTGCGCGAGGTGAGCCAGAAGCTCAAGAAGGCTCTTACCGGTGGCAGCTCCGATGCGATTTCCGCGGCGATTGAAGGCGCCGTCGACATGGGCTCTTACAAGCTCGTGGTGGCTGAGCTTTCCGGCCTCGAGGCAGCCGATCTGCGCAACGTGTGGGACACGGTGCGCGGCAAGGTTTCCGGTGCATGCGCATGCGTGCTCGCCACGGTAACCGAGAAGGGCGCGCCCGCGCTGATCGCGGCCGCGACCGACGATGCGGCTGCCGCGGGCTTCCACGCTGGCAACGTTATCAAGCATATCGCCCCGTTTGTTGACGGCCGTGGCGGCGGTAAGCCCACGATGGCCCAGGCGGGTGGCAAGAACGCCTCTGGCATTGCCGCCGCTCTGGATGCCGCTCGCTCTGTGCTCTCAGAGTAGGGTAGGCCCGAATGATCGCTCTCGCTCTCGACATCGGCGGCGCTCGCACGGGTATTGCCGTCTCTGACCGTACGGGCCGCGTCGCTTCGCCGGTCAAGGTGCTTCCCGCCGCGGAAGTCGAGAGCGTTGCGCGGAGCTTTCGCATGGTTCTCGAGGATTATGAACCCGATCTTATTGTGTGCGGGCTCCCTCAGACCATGGCGGGGGAGGAGGGCCCGCAGGCCGAGCGCATTCGCGAGGTCGCTGCGCGCATTTCTCGCACGACCGGTCTGCCCGTTGAGTTCATCGACGAGCGCCTTTCCTCCACAGAAGCCAAGCGCATTCTGCGTGCGCAGGGTTTGAATGAAAAGCAGATGCGCGGTAAGGTCGATATGATTTCGGCGTCCTTGTTCCTGCAGGCGTGGCTTGATGCCCAAAGACGAAAGGAAGATCGTGGCTAATACTCCCGGCTCCCATCGCCCTCAAAAGACTTCTCGCCCCGCCGGCACGCGGTTCCGCACGGATGCCCCTGCCTCGCATGGCCTTTCTTCGGCGAAGCGCCCCGCAGGTACGCGTTTTGCCTCTTCTGCGGGTGCTCCGGCTCGTCAGCCTCAGCCGCAGCCTGCTGCTTCTGCATACCGTCAGTCCAAGTCTTCGCGCCGTTCCGCTTCTCCTGTGCCGGTTATCCTTGGCGTGTTGCTCGCCATCGCAGTCGTTGCCGGCGTTGCCGTCTTCGTGTTCCCCAAGATGTTTTCCGACGCAGGTAGCTCTGTGGAAGCCGGTCAGACGGTTGAGCTCACGATCCCCGATGGCGCATCGGGCGATGTGATCGCCTCGCTCCTTTCCGAAGCCCACGTGGTTGAGGACCCTGCGGAGTACTATGCCGCGGTGAAAAAGCTGGGTGCCGAGATGTCGCTCAGGCCCGGCATGTACGAATTCAAGACGCATCAAGATCCCGCTGAGGTCGTTAAGCTACTTGTTGCCGGCCCCAACGCCTCGGGGAGCACGTTGACCGTTCCCGAGGGCAAGACCGTCGCTCAGACGGCGAAGCTCGTTGAGGATGCCTTGGGCATCCCCGCCGCCGAGTTTATCGCCCAGGCTAAGGCATCGCTGTATGTCGAGGATTATCCCTTCCTGGCCGATGTCGCCAATGACTCGCTTGAAGGCTTCCTGTTCCCCAAAACGTATGCCTTTAGCTCTGATCTTTCCGCCGACGACGTGATTCGCGCGATGCTCGACCAGTATGAGAAAGACGTGATTGGCGCTGTTGACTTTGCCGGCGCTCGCGCGGAGATTTCTCAGCGCTACGGCCTGGATCTGTCTGACTACGAGCTTCTTACCCTGGCGTCGGTTGTCGAGCGCGAGGGCTTGAACGCCGATCAGCGCTCTCATGTCGCGAGCGTCTTCTTCAACCGCTTGGCAGGCAAGGGTGATTTTGAAGGTCGCCCCTATCTCGAGAGCGACGCCACGTTGATGTACGAGACGGGCGGTGAGGTGACGGCAACCGATATCGAGACGAGCAACAGCCCGTACAACTCGTACAAGAACTCTGGATTGCCGCCGACGCCCATCTGCTCTCCTTCGGTCGAGGCGATTCTATCCACGTTGCGCCCCACCGATTCGAACGATCTGTACTTCTTCATTACGCAGACCGAAGAGTACTTCTCTGAAACCTACGACGAGCATATGCAATCTTGGGAGTAATGACCCGTGAGCTTTCTTTCGCCAACCCGATATGTCGCACGCGTTGAGTGCATAGATTTGGATGAGCTTTGGGCTCAAGGCAAGCGTGCCATTCTCTTTGATCGCGATAACACGCTCGTGCCTCGCGATCGAAAGGATGCACCTGCTTCTGTTGCCGCATGGCTCGACCGTGCGCATGAGCTTGGCTTCAAGCTCATTATGGTCTCGAACAACTGGCATAAGGACCAGGTCGCACGTTCAGCGGGTGAGCTTGGAATGGGTTACATCGCGTTTGCCTGCAAGCCGCTCCCGTTCGCCATCACGTCGGGCATGCGTCGCTTGGGCGCTGCTAAATCCGAGGCGGTCATGATGGGCGACCAGCTGTATACCGACGTATGGGGCGGTAATTTCGCCGGAGTCGACACCATTCTGGTCAAGCCGCAGACGACGGTCGACCTGTGGTACACGCAGATCTTTCGTATTTTTGAGCGCCGTGCCCTGCGCGGTATGGATTGCGAGGAGTAGCAATTCATGCCTGCTGCGGTAAAACATGGCTGCGACCACGTCTTTATCGTGGGCTTCCTTGGCGCGGGCAAATCTACGCTCGCCCGCAACCTCGGTCGCATGTTCCATCGGAGGTTCGTCGATACTGATCGCATGGTTGAGCGTGCATGTGGCAAGTCGGTCGCGCAGTTGTTTCGCGAAGAGGGCGAGGATCGCTTCCGCCTTCATGAGACGTCGGTCCTTCAGGGTCTCTCGGCTGAGCGCAGCCTCCTGGTTTCATGCGGCGGCGGTATTGTTGAGACTCCGCGCAACATCGAGCTTATTCATGAGCTGGGCTTTTGCGTCTACCTCGATGGCGATCTTGACGATTCGCTTCGCCAGATTCGACGGTCCGACACGCGTCCGGATTTTCGTAGCGCGGAACATGCGGCTCGGCTCTTGGATCATCGACGTCCACTTTATGAGCGTGCCGCGGACCTCACCGTCGATATTCGCGGCCGCACGTTCACCGATGTTTCCTATACCGTTGCCGAGCTGCTCTTGGAGCGTGGTTTACTATGACGATTCGTCGCAAGCTTTTGAACTTCGGTGCGCACAGCACCGATTTCCGCAGTGGGTTCGGAGCGTTCTCCGAGCTGTCCAAGCTGCTTGCGGGCGCCGTAGGGCGCCCGAACCGCGCCTTTATCGTTGCAGATTCCCAGTTGGATGAGGACCGCCTGGTCCAGGTTCGTCACTCTCTGACCGATGCCGGGTATCAGCTACATCAGTTCGACATTGATACGAAGGATGCCTGCTCGCTTCAAACTTTCGGGGAGCTGTCGTGCGCCCTGGGTTCGGCGGGCATTACAGGCGAGGACCTTATCGTGGGTACGGGCCCGTATGAGATCTGCTCGCTTGCCTCGTTTGCGGGGCGCGCATGGCTCGGTGGTATTTCGTGCGCCCTTTTGCCCACGACGCTCGATGCCATGGTGCGCGTCTCGACGCAGATGAACGCGCTTGCCTGTGCGTCGGGAGCCGACGTTGTGGAGCTTACGCCCGAGGCGTCGATTGTGGTGTGCGATCTTGATTTCGTGGCCGCGTACGACGTTGAGAGCAACGGCTTGGGCTACGTGTATATGACTGCCGCTCACTTGGCCGAGAGCCGTAAATTCTGGGAGTCGTTTGCGTCGATTTCCGAAGGGCTGGTGAGGGGCGATGCTTTGTCGCTCAACGAGGCTCTCGGCAATGCCCAGACGTCGCGCATGAACACGGTTAAGTCCGCGAGCCCCTCGGCGCGTCGCGCCTTCATGTACGGGCAAACCACCGCTCGCGCCCTCGCTCGTTGCCTCGAGGGGCAGTCGGTCCTTCCGTGCCAGCTGCTCGCTGAGGGCATGCGCTTCGAGGCTCGCTTGGCCGTCGATGTCTGCGACTTCTCGGTAGACGAGATGTTCGCGCAGGATGATCGATTTGAGGATCTGGGCATTGAGGAGCTCGCCTTCTCCATCGACCCTTCGGCTTTTATCGACGCCCTTCACACGGAGCGCTTCTCCCGCGCCAATCGTTTCCAGCTTGCGCTGCCCAAGCACCCGGGCATTATCCGCCTGGCTTCCGTCGACGATGAGACGCTCGAGCGCCACGTCCGCGCGTTCATCGCTTCCCGCCGTCCCTAAAAATGCGTCATTTAGGGTCAGACCCTAAATGACGCATTTTGCCGAAATCCGCTCATTAGAAAGGAATTCCCATGACTGAAAAGCTCAACGGACCCGCCGGGCGCATCGCGCGTCTGCGTAACATGATGGTCGAGCGCGGCTATGACGCCGTTGTTGTGCGAGATGAGGCGAACCTGCGTTGGCTCACCGGTGCCATGCGCGTGTTCGACTACACCGGCGAGTATCCTCACGCCGCGTTCATCACCCTCGACGCCTGCTTCCTGCACACCGACTCTCGCTACTTCAATTCCTTCGAGGAGAATCTCCCCGACGGCGTTGACTGGACGCTCGACATGGAGGTCATCGACATTCCGCGTTGGGTCGCCGAGCGCGCCCGCGCCACCAAGAGCCGCACTGTCGCGGTTGAGGATGACATGCAGATCGGCTTTTACCGTGGTATCGAGCGAGGCCTTGAGGACTGCTCCGTTGTGGCGGCTCTTCCGCTCATGCATGGCGACCTGCAGCTCATGCGCGCGGTGAAGGACGCCGAGGAGCTTGAGATCATGCGCCACGCCCAGTCCATTACGGATGCGGCGTTTGCCCATATGTGCACCGTGATTCGACCGGGCCTTACCGAGAAGCAGCTTCGCACCGAACTTGAGACCTTTATGTTCGACAACGGTGCCGACGATCTCGCCTTCGGCTCCATTGTCGCAAGCGGCCCCAACACCGCCAACCCGCACGCCATCCCCAGCGACCGTAAGGTTGAGAAGGGCGATTTCGTGCTGATGGATTACGGCGCGGGGTACCGTGATTACAAGTCGGATATGACCCGTACGGTCGTGGTGGGCGAGCCCTCTGCCAAGCAGCGTGAGATCTACGACATCGTGCGCCGCACGCATGAAGAGTGCGTCGCCGCTATCCATGCCGGCGTCGACGGTCACGACATCCACCTGCTCTCCCAGAAGATTATCGGTGACTCTGGCTACGGCGACTACTACGGTCACGGCCTGGGCCACGGCGTGGGCATCGATATCCACGAGCTGCCGGTTTTCGGGCGCAAGAGCAATATCGTCGAGGAGGGCGCGGTTATCACCGTCGAACCCGGCATCTATCTGCCCGGCGTGGGCGGCGTGCGCCTGGAGGACTACGGCGTGGTTACCAAGGATGGCTACGAGCCCTTCACCAAGAGCACGCACGACCTCATCGTCATCGACTGCTAAAGCATCCCATCGCCCCGCCCCTGGTGCCTGCGCGCATCATCCCGTGCTCAAACAGTCCTATCGTGAGCTGCGCGCGGGACGAGATGATCCAGGGGCGGCGCTGCGTTTATCTTGCAAGCAGGTGCTGAGCTCGCATTTACCAACGCGACAAAATGCGTCATTTAGGGTCAGACCCCAAATGACGCATTTTCCGTAGCCCCGGGGCCGGAGCGCATCGTCCCGCGCGCAGTTCCGCACGAGCCGAAGGGCCCACTGGGCCCTTCGCGCGAGCAGGACTGTTTGAGCACGGGATGATGCGCGCAGGCTCCGGGGCGGTCGGTCCTGATTTCGGGTATACTTCTAGAGTTCGATATTTCTACCAGAAAGGGATGGCATGGCTTCCATCACTACCGCCGACTTCCGCAACGGCATGGGCCTCAAGATCAAGGACAAGTACTACACCATCGTTGAGTTCCAGCACGTCAAGCCTGGCAAGGGCGGCGCCTTCGTCCGTTACAAGACCAAGGACCTCAAGACCGGCCGCGTGGTCGAGAACACCTGCAACGCCGGCTCCAAGTTCGAGAGCGTGCAGCTCATCACCAACGAGATGCAGTACCTCTACAACGACGGTGACAACTTCTACTTCATGGACATGACCTCCTATGAGCAGATCGCCGTCCCGGCCGACTTCATCGGCGACAACGCCAAGTGGCTGCGCGAGAACGACAATGCCCAGCTCCTCTACGCCGACACCGAGCTGCTTGGCGTGAACCCGCCCATGTTCATCGAGGCCGAGGTCATCGAGACCGTCCCCGGCGCCAAGGGCAACACCGTTCAGGGCGCTACCAAGCCCGCCACGATCGACACCGGTGCCCAGGTCATGGTCCCCATGTACCTCAACGAGGGCGAGCGCATCAAAGTCGACACCCGCACCGGCGAGTTCGTTCAGCGCCTCTAATCGCGCCTTATTCGCATCACGCTATCGCGCGGCTCGCACTGGGCCGCGCGCACCACGTAAAGGAGTGAACATGTCGCACGAGATCACTATCGCCGGTATCGGCATCGCGCCCGAAGTCCTGGCGGCCATCGTCTCCCGTTCCGTCGAGGAGGTCGAGGGCGTTGCGTCGGTGGGCGTAAAGGACCTCGCCACCAACCTCGTCTCCATGTTCTCCGCCAAGTCCACGCAGGTGGGGGAGGACGTCGAGGCCGAGGTCGTCGACGACAAGCTTCGCCTTACTGTGCATCTCACGGTCTTCTTCGGCTATCCGTTCAAGAAGCTCGCCGAGGTTGTTCGCGAGGCCGTGGTAAGCGCCGTCGACGCCCAGGTGGGCGTTGAGGTCGAAAGCGTGAACATCTGCATCGACAGCCTCGTTTTCCCCAAGGAGTAGCGCGTGGCATCTCTCAAGGTTAACCGCGGGCGCACGCTCGCCCGCAGCCAGGCCCTTCAGATCCTCTTCCAGGCTGAGGTTCGCGGCGAGTCCGTTGCCGACGTTCTTGCCGGCGACTTCACGCTCTCCAAGGGTCCGCTCGCCGATTACGCCGTGCAGATCGCGCGTGGTGTCGATTCCAATCGCGACCGCATCGACTCCGCGCTGCGCGCCGTCTCCGCCAATTGGACGCTTGAGCGCATGCCCGGCGCGGATCGCAATTTGCTCCGTGCCGCTGTGTACGAGCTGTACTTCCAGGTTGCCGATACGCTCGACGCGGCGGTTGTCATCAACGAGGCCGTCGAGATCGCCAAGGCGTACGGCACCGATGATTCCGCGGGCTTTGTGAACGGCGTTTTGGGCCGCATCGTGCGCGAGCGCCATCTGCCCAGCCTGCAGCATGTCGCTTGCGAGGTGACTGCAGAGGACTGCGAGGCGGCTTGCATCGCTGCCCTGTGGTTCGAGATCGACCCGCGCCGCCTTGAGGCCGAGCGCGAGGCCGAGCTTGCCGCCGAGGAGGCCCGTGCCCGCTTTGAGTCCGATGAGTATGGCTTCGGCATGGACGATCTGGACGATATGTTCCTTGACCCCTTTGATGCTTCTGCTGGGGAGTAGGCATGGCAGAGACCACGTTCGATGACATAACCGAGCGTTTGGACGAGATCATCGCGCAGGTTCGCTCGAAGGACACCTCGCTTGAACGTAGCCTCGACTTGTTCGACGAGGCCATTGAGCTCGGCTCTCGCGCTGTCGACATGGTTGACTCTTTTGAGCTGTCTCCGCGTGAGGCCGATATGCTCGATGAGCAGGAGGCCCAGGCGCAGGGGGTCGAGCCTGCCGGCGCTAATGCGGAATCGTCGGCCTCGGGCGAACTTTCCGTCACGGGCGAGACAGGTTCCGCCTCAACGGAGGCTTCTGCGAATACTGCCGTCAAAAGCGCGTAAGGGGCGAGAGTGGCACGCGTTCGTCTTGATGATGAATTGATTTCCCAGGGCATCTGCGAGAACCGCGCGGATGCCCTTCGCACGTTGATGGCCGGTCTTGTTTCGTCCGGCGGTGAGCGCCTGAGCTCTCCGGGCATGATGGTCAAGCCGGGCGTTGACCTGCACGTAAAGGGGCGTATCCCCTATGTGGGGCGTGGCGGCCTTAAGCTCGCGGGCGCGCTCGACGCGTTCGATCTCGACCCGCAGGGTCTGTCGTGCCTCGACATTGGCTGCTCAACGGGCGGGTTTACTGACTGTCTGCTCAAGCGAGGCGCCCGCCATGTGGTGTCGGTCGATGTGGGGCGTGCGCAGTTTGACTGGTCGCTTCGCAACGATGCGCGCGTGACCTTGCTCGAGCGCACCAATATCGTTGACGTGCCCGCGCAGGGCTATGCCGGAGCCTTTGATCTTGCGGTGTGCGATGTCTCGTTCACGAGTATACGGACGATCCTCCCTGCCGTTCTTGACCTCATCTCCCATGGCGGCGCATTTCTCACGCTTGTCAAGCCGCAGTTCGAAGCGGCTCCCGATGAGGTGGGGGAAGGCGGCATCGTCCGAGATCCCGCGGTGCACGCGCGTGTGCTCGAAGAGTCGGTGCGCTTGTTCGCCGCAAGCGGTCTGGCCCCACTCGATGTGTGCGCTTCGCCCATCAAGGGGGCCAAGGGCAATCGCGAGTTCTTCCTGCTCGGCGCACGTGGCGAACGTGACGTCCAGGGGCTGTGTTCAAGCGCAAGTGCTCTCGAAGAGCGCATCGCGCTGCTGGTACGTAAGGCGGCTTCTCTATGATGGTTTTCCTCGTTCCCAACTACTACAAGCAAGAGGCCGTTGAAAGCGGTCTTGCGTTGGAGCTCTGGCTCACGCGTCAGGGCTTCGAGGTCGACTGGGCTGCCGACCAGCGCTCCGGCATCGAGTCCACGCCTGACCTTTCGGATTGCGGTCTAGTGATTTCGCTCGGAGGTGACGGCACGCTGCTTCGCGCCGCGCGCATTGTGGGGTACCGGGAGATCCCCATCTTGGGCCTGTCCTACGGCCACCTGGGCTTCTTGACGGCCGCGAGCCCAGAGGACCGCAACGTGCTGTCCGTCGTGAGCGACGCGCTTGCCGGCGAGCTTCACGTGAGTCGCCGTGCCACGCTCGCCTGCGATATCGTGAGTGTGAACGACTTGGGCCAGGAAATCACCTGCAGCAGCTTTGCCCTTAACGACTTGGCGCTCACGCGCGGTCCGCTCTCGGATATGGTCGAGTTCGATATCACGGTTTCGGGTCACCATATCGACCGTCTTCGAGGCGACGGCGTCGTGGTCTCCACGGCAACGGGTTCCACGGGGTATGCGCTTTCCGCGGGTGGGCCCATCGTGAGCCCCGACTATACCGGTATGGTGTGCGTGCCCATCGCGCCGCACACGATTCAGGCCCGCGCTTTCCTCACCTCTCCCTCCGATGTGGTTGAGCTGCGTATGTCCAAGGATCGCCCGTCCGTTCCGGCCATCGCGGTGGACGGCCAGTTCCTCAGCTGCGAGGGCGAGGTCGAGCGTGTGGAGGTTCGCCGCGGCGACGCCGACATTCTCCTGCTCGACTACGGCCCCGAGAGCTTTTACAACTCGGTGAGCCGCGTGTTCTACGGGGTGCGCAATGATCGATGAGATTCACGTAGAAAACGTCGCCCTCATTCGCTCGGCCGACCTGGTTCCCGGGGCGGGCCTCACTGTTCTTACGGGCGAAACGGGCGCGGGCAAGACCGCGCTTCTTTCCGCACTCAAGCTGATCATGGGCGAGCGCGCCGACTCCTCCGCCGTGCGCGAGGGGAGCGAGGGCGCTCTGGTTGAGGGCCGCCTGTTCGCGGGTCCGCACGATGAAGAGGGGTTCGTGGCTGCGCGTCGTGTTGGTGTGGACGGGCGCTCCCGGGCACGTATCGATGGTGGCCTTGCAAGTGTTCGCGAGCTGTCTGAGCGCGTGCGTCCGCTCATCGACCTGTGCGGGCAGCATGAACACCAGCGTCTGCTCGATGCCGCGTCCCATGTAGACATGGTGGACGCCTGGGCGGGTGCCGGCGTGGCGGAGGCGCTCGACGTCTACCGTGCGGCGCTATCAGCCGCGCAAGCTGCCGCCCGCGAGCTCGCTCGCGTGGAAGAGGCGAGTCGAACGCAGGGCAGCCGTCTTGAAGAGGCGCGCTTTGCCTACGAGCGGATCGAGGAGATAGGGCCTAGGCCCGGTGAGTACGAGGATCTTGAGGAGCGCTTGCCGCGTTTCGAGCATGCCGAGGCTCTTGCTAGCTGCGCTCATGAGTCCGCCGAGTTCGTTTCCGGCGAAGGCGGCTCTCTCGATGCCCTCAATAGCGCGATCTCCGAGCTTTCTCGTATGGCACGTGTCGATTCCAAGCTTGCCGAGTATGCCGATGCGCTTTCGGAAGCCGCCATCACGCTCGAAGACGTTGCCGCCGACCTGCACCGGTACCGCGATTCGGTGGACTTTGATCCTGCCGAGCTCGCTCAGGCTCAAGAGCGCTTTTCCGCCCTTAAAGGCTTGCTAAGGCAGTGGGGCCCCACTATGGACGATGTCTTTGCTCGCCGCGATGAGGCGGCTGAGCTGTTGAGCCTTGTGGATGATGCCGAAGCGCGCGTGCGGCGTGCCCGCGAGGCACGCGATGCTGCCGAGGCAGAGCTCGTCGAGGCGGCTCACACGCTCACCAAGCGTCGTAACGCTGCCGCTCCGCGCTTTTGCCGCGAGGTGGGCAAGCAGATGGCCCGCCTGGAGATGGGGCGAGCGGAGCTCGTGTGGGAAAGCCGCGACTTGCCGCGCGAGCGCTGGACCGCGCAGGGTCCGTGCGCGTGCGAGCTTTTGTATAGAAGCGGTGCCGGCTTGACCCCGCGCCCCCTAAAGCGTATCGCGAGCGGAGGCGAACTATCGCGTGTCATGCTCGCCGCCAAGGTCGTCCTCGGTGAATCTGACGCTGTGGATACCCTTGTGTTCGACGAGGTTGATGCCGGCGTGGGCGGTGCCACGGCCCGTTCGCTTGCTCAGGTTCTCGCGGACCTCGCCCGCACGCACCAGGTTATCGTGGTTACGCATCTTGCCCAGGTCGCCGTGCAGGGAGCCACGCACTACGTCGTCCGTCGTGACGACACCAGTGACATCCCCGAGACGCAACTTGTCCAAGTAACTGGAGAGGAGCGCGTGCATGAGATCGCTCGCCTCCTTTCCGGCGACGCCAGCGAGGAGAGCCTAGCCCACGCCAAGCAACTCCTCAACGAGTCCGGCCAGCTAGTTTAGAGGCCCCCCTTCCTTCGAATCTCGTCGTGAATGCACGTCCGTCTTAGCTGTGGGTTGGTTTGGATGTGTGTTTGCCGTAGATTCCGCACGCAAAGAAGAGCCCAGTGGGCTCTTCGTCTTGCGCAGGACCTGACCGAGCGGCAAACACACATCCAAACCAACCCGTCTTTCAGGTAAGATGGACTGCATGAATACTTTTGACACCTCCCACATCCGCAACTTCTCAATCGTTGCGCACATCGACCACGGTAAGTCGACCATCTCCGACCGCATCCTCGAGCTCACCCGCACCGTCGAGGAGCGCGACATGGAGTCGCAATTGCTCGACACGATGGACATCGAGCGCGAGCGCGGCATTACCATCAAGTCCAACGCCGTGCGCGTCATGTACGACGCCGACGACGGTGAGACCTACCAGTTCAACCTCATCGACACGCCGGGCCACGTCGACTTTACCTATGAGGTCAGCCGAAGCCTCGCCGCGTGCGAGGGCGCCGTTCTGGTGGTGGACGCCACGCAGGGCGTCGAGGCGCAGACGGTCTCCAACGCGAGCCTCGCCATGAACGCGGACCTCGACATCGTGCCCGCCATCAACAAGATCGACCTTCCCTCCGCGCATCCGGAGGAGGTTAAGGTTGAGATCGAGGACGAGCTCGCCATCCCCGCTGACGACGCCGTGTGTGTGTCCGGTAAGACCGGCGAAGGCATCCATGATCTGCTCGAGGCGATCGTGTTTCTCGTAAGCCCGCCTAAGGGCGATGCGAACAAGCCGCTCAAGGCACTCATTCTCGACTCCTATTTTGACGAGTACCGCGGCGTCGTGGCGACGGTGCGCATCTTTGACGGCCAGGTCAAGAAGGGCGATCACCTGCGTATGATGCAGGGTGGCGAGGAGTTCCTCGTCGATGGCGTGGGCGTCCGCCGTCCGGCCGAGTTCGCGCTCGATGCCCTCGGCGTGGGCGAGGTCGGCTTCGTCGTCACTGGCCTCAAGGATCCCGAGGCGGTGCACGTCGGCGACACCCTCACACTCGTGGGCAATCCCTGCGACGCTCCCTTGGAGGGCTACCGCGAGGCCAAGCCCATGGTCTACACGGGTTTGTTTCCCATCGATAACAAGGATTACGAGAACCTGCGCGATGCGCTTGAGAAGCTGCACGTGAACGATCCGTCGCTCATTTGGGAGCCCGAGACTTCTGCGGCGCTCGGCTTCGGATTCCGCGTCGGCTTCCTCGGCCTGCTGCATATGGAAGTCGTGAAGGAGCGCCTGGAGCGTGAGTTCGACCTGGCGCTTATCGCCACGAGTCCCAGTGTGGATTACCACGTCTATAAGACCGACGGTGAGATGGTCGAGGTGCGCAGCCCGCAGGACCTCCCCGACGTCACGCGCATCGACCATATCGAGGAGCCCTACCTCAAGGCGAAGATCATTACCCCGCCCGAGTACACCGGCGCGGTCATGCAGCTTGCCATCGAACACCGTGGCATCACGACCGACATGATCCACCTGTCGCAGAAGTCCGTGGAGATGCACTTCGACATCCCGCTTGCTGAGCTCATCCTCGACTTCTTTGACCAGCTCAAGAGCCGTACCAAGGGCTATGCCTCGCTCGACTACGAGTTCTCCGACTACCGCATGAGCGAGCTCGTGAAGCTCGATATCCTGCTTTCGGGCGACGAGGTGGACGCGCTGTCGTTCATCGTGCACAAGGACAAGGCGTACGCCCTGGCGCGCGGTTTGTGCGACAAACTCAAGGAGATCATCCCGCGTCAGCTGTTCGAGGTTCCCATCCAGGGCGCGATCGGCAACAAGATCATCGCCCGCTCCACGGTCAAGGCGCGCCGCAAGGACGTGCTCGCCAAGTGCTACGGCGGCGACATCTCGCGTAAGCGCAAGCTGCTCGAGAAGCAGAAAGAGGGTAAGAAGCGCATGAAGGCTATCGGCTCCGTCGAGGTGCCGCAGGAAGCCTTCTTGGCTATTCTGAAAGTCGAAGACTAACTCTACGAGGGCCTGGGCTCCGCCCTGTAACATCCGGCGCTCAAACAGTCCTGCGCAAGACGAAGCGTCCACTGGACGCTTCTTTGCGTGCGGAACTCGCGGCGGACGTTACAGGGCGGAGCCCAGGCAGCGTGCCCTGCCAAATAATACGCGCCGGTCATCTCTTTAGCTGCAGGCGCCGATGTGTTGGAGATTATATCCATGAATCATAGCGACCTCTTGCGGGCGGCGTATGCCAAACAGCCGTTTTTGATGGCGCCTATGGCGGGGGTCACGGATGCCGCCTATCGCATTATGTGCCGTCGGCGCGGAGCCGAGATGGCGTATACCGAGATGGTGAGCGTGGCGGGACTCTCGTATAAAAGCGCCAAGACATGGGTGCTTGTGGAGCCCGAACCGGAGGAGCCGCAGATTTGCGTTCAGCTCTTCGGCACCAAGCCGGAGCAGTTCGCCTACGCGGTGAATGCTGTTCAGGAACGCGTGGGGGACAAACTCACGCTGATCGATATCAACATGGCGTGTCCCGCGCGCAAGGTTATCACCAAGGGTGAAGGCTCGGCGCTCATGAAGGAGCCCGAGCTGGCGGCCTCACTCGTCGAGGCCTCTGTGCGCGAGGCGCGCGTTCCCGTTACGGTGAAGATCCGTCGCGGCTTTGCGGCGGGGGAGAATACCGCCGCCGCGTTCGCTGCCCGCATGGAGCAAGCTGGCGCCGCCGCGGTGGCGGTGCACGGGCGCACGGCTAACCAGCTCTACACGGGCGAGGCCGACTGGTCGACCATCGACGAGGTCGCCGCTCGGGTGCAGGTGCCTGTGATCGGCTCGGGCGACGTCTTTTCCGCTGAGGACGCCGCTCGCATGCTGAATTCCACGGGCGCTGATGCGGTGTTTATCGCGCGCGGAACGTACGGAAACCCGTGGGTCTTCGGCGACGCGCGTGCTCTTGCGCAGCAGGGCACGCCTGTTCCGGAGCGTACCGCGCACGAGCGGATCGAAGCCTTGCGGGAGCATCTCACGCTTCTGCATACCACACAGCCGTACATGGCGCGCGCCCGCGCTTTTGCCAGCTGGTATCTCAAGGGCTTGCCGCATGCCGCCTCGTGGCGCGGGAAGGTGGTGCGCTGCACGACCTACGAGGAGTTCATGGCCCTGCTTGATGAGGTCGAGCGTGACGTCGCTGCCTGTGAGGCTCTCGTCGCTGCCGGCGAGCCTATTCCGGAGCATGTTTAGCCATGTATCGGGCACTCTACCTGCATATCCCGTTTTGCAAGGCCAAATGCGCGTACTGCGATTTCGAGTCGCGCGCTGTGGGCGAGGGGCGCGCCTTCGATGCCGCGGTCGCTGCGTATGTGGAACGGCTGGCCGGCCTCATTGACCAGTACGGGCGAGCGGGTAAGCTCGCTCAGGTCGAGACGGTCTACATCGGGGGCGGCACTCCGAGTCTCTTGGGGCAGCGTCTCCCGCGCGTGGCCGAGCGCGTGCGCTTGTATTGCGATCCCGTTGAGTTCACCTGCGAGGCGAATCCCGAGTCGTTTACCCCAGAGCTTGCGAGCGGCTTGCGCTCCGTCGGCGTTACGCGTATTTCGCTTGGCGTGCAATCGCTGCAGTCGGGCGAGCTTAGAGCAATAGGTCGCATTCACACCGCCGAGCGCGCCCTTGAGGCGATTGCGCTTGCCAAGCAGACGGGCTTCTCCACCTCGTGCGATCTTATGTGCGGTTTGCCCCTGCAGACCGCGGCGAGCTGGTGCGACACGCTCGCTCGCACCGTCGAAGCTGACCCGGACCACGTGTCCGTGTATCCCCTGCAGCTTGAAGACGGGACGTCGCTTGCTCGCCGCGAGGAGGCCGGCGAGGTCGTTGTGCCCGACGAGGATTTCCAGGCTGCGTGCATGGATGCCGCACGCGAGCTCCTTGAGGCCGCCGGCTATGAGCGCTATGAGGTGGCGAGCTACGCCAAGCCCGGCCATCGCTGCCGCCACAACATCGCCTATTGGACCGGCAAGCCCTACCTCGGCCTCGGCCGCTCCGCCGCCAGCATGAAAATGCGTCATTTAGGGTCAGACCCTAAATGGTGCATTTTGGGGGAGCGGGAGCGATTTGTGCAGCTCGACGATGCGGGTGAGCAGTTCGAGCGAGAAATCCTCACCGCGCGTGAGGCCGTGGCAGAAGATCTCATGCTGGCGTGCCGCATGACCGACGGCATCTCGGCGGAGCTGCTCAAGCGCGCGGCTGCCGTCATCGCACCCGATGCCCTTGAGCGGGCATGCGGTCTCGCCGTCTCACGGGGCCTCGCGCGCTGGAGCCCAAGCACATCGCAGCGTCGAGCACTGGTCCCCACGCATGCGGGTTGGCTTGAGGGCAACGAGCTCTACGGCATATTCTGGGGTTTGGCTGATGAATAGCGCCGCCGCCCGCCGCATCACGCTCGCCGTATAGAATTGAAAGACTTGTACGTCGCTCATGCGAGGGGAGGGCCCAATGCCCGGAAAACGCGAAGATGTCATCAGTTGGGACGAGTTCTTCATGCGCGCCGCAGTCGCCGCGAGCCTGCGCAGCAAGGATCCGAATACCCAGGTGGGCGCCTGTATCGCAGATACGAACAACCGCATTCTCTCCGTGGGGTACAACGGCACGCCCTCCGCGCTCAACGATGACGATTTCCCCTGGGGAACGGATGACGACCCGCTGCACGACAAGCACAACTACGTGATTCATGCGGAAGCCAACGCGATCCTCAACTATCGCGGCTCGCTTAAGGACATGGCCGGCGCGACGGTGTACGTTACCTTGTTCCCCTGCCACGAATGCGCCAAAACGCTGGTGCAGGTGGGGATCGGCGAGGTCGTCTACTTGGACGACAAGTATCGCGGTACCCAGGACAACCTGATTTCTAAGAACATCTTCGACCAGTGCGGCATCACGTATCGCAAGATCGAGCTGACCGACTAGCCGCGTAAACGCGTGGCCGCCAACCAATAAGGAGTTTTTGCCAGATGGCAGGACTGAACGACAAAGACTACTACGCCATTCTCGGTGTCGAAAAAGACGCGAGCGCCAAGGACATCCAAAAGGCTTTCCAGCAAAAAGCCCGCAAGCTCCATCCCGATATCAACAAGGCGCCGGATGCCGAGGAGCGCTTCAAAGAGGTGTCCGAGGCGTACGCCGTTTTGTCGGATGAGCAAAAGCGCGCCCGATACGATGCGATGCGTTCCGGCAACCCGTTCGCCGCGGGCGGCGCTGCGGGGGCCCCGGCTGGAGGTTACCCGGACTTTGGCGGCTTTGGCGGCTTCGGTTTTCCCTTCTCGGGCATGGGCGGCTTTGGGCAGCAGCGCAGGCGCTCCGCTTCGGCATATAACCCCTCGAGTGGCGCCGATGTTGTGGTCGAGGTCAAGCTCTCGCGCGAGCAGGCGAAAAACGGCGCCAAAGTCGCGGTCAAGTTCCCGCGCTACGAGCCGTGCGAAAGCTGCCATGGCTCCGGCTCCGTTGCCTCTGATCAGCATCGCGCATGTCCCACGTGCGGCGGCACCGGGTACATGGGCGTCGATCTGAGCATGTTCGGCATGGGCCAGGCGCGCATGGTCTGCCCTGAGTGCGGCGGCTCGGGAAAGGTCGTCGCCGACCCCTGCCCCGCATGCGGCGGCGAGGGACGCACGCGCGTGCAGTCGGAAGCCGTGGTCGAGTTTCCGCCCGCAACGCACGACGGCGATCTCATTCGCATGAAGGGGCGCGGTAACGCCGGAACGAACGGCGGTGAGTCGGGCGACTTGGTCGGGCGCGCCCATGTGGCCTCCGAGCGCCTGGAGGGCCGCGCGCGCACCGGCTTTTACCTGGTCGGCCTGGTGCTGCCGTTTTTGGTGCTCTCGTCGTTCTCCGGCGTATTCTCCATGTTCCTGCTGCTGAGCATCGTACCGCTCATCATGGGCGTGGGCATGATCGTCACCGATGACGTGCTGCACAAGAGCGGCTTGTGGTGGAAGCGCGGCTTGCACATGCTGCTGAGCGGTGCGAGCAATGGCCTGCTTTTCGCCTTGATTTCGGTTTGGTTCTCGAGCTGCACGCAGGCGCTGTTCCTCGGGCCGTTCATGTATATGTAGGCCCAGGGCAAGCTTGCGCGGCGTGTGGTTAGCGCCGCGCTCATTGGGTAGAACAAACATCGCCGGTGCACGTCCGGCGCAGGCGCTCGGTTTTGGGTGCCGAGAGTTGCAAGACAGATTTTGGGGAGGGTCCACGCAGTGGCGGACAAGAGGGATTACTACGAGGTGTTGGGCGTCGAGCGCGATGCCACGGCAGATCAGATTAAGCGCGCGTTTCGCAAGAAGGCGGTCAAGCTGCATCCCGACCACAATGACGCTCCGGACGCCAATGAGCAGTTCGCCGAGCTGAACGAGGCATATTCGGTGCTTTCGGACGACCAGAAGCGCTCCATGTACGATCGCTACGGCACGGTTGACGGAGCGGGCTCCGGCTACGTTGACTTCTCTGACATCTTCGGCGGCATGGGCGTGGACGACATCTTCTCCTCGTTTTTCGGCGGTGGCACCGCGTCCGGCGGCGGTGCGCGTGATCGTTCGCGTCGCCGTGCGGGCCGCGATATGGCCATCTCGCTTTCCATCACGCTCGAGGAGGCGGCGCTTGGCTGCAAAAAGACCATTTCCTACGATCGCCTGGCCCCCTGCGACGAGTGCGCTGGCTCCGGTCTGGGCGATGGCGGCCAGGAGAAGCCCTGCTCCCGCTGCGGCGGTTCGGGCTATGTGACGACCGTTCAGCGTTCCATCTTCGGCCAGATGCAGTCGAGCTCTCCCTGCCCCGACTGTAACGGCGAGGGCACGGTCATTGATAAACCGTGCTCGCATTGCCATGGCGAGGGCCGCGAGCGCATGCACGAGCGTCTGGACGTCGAGGTTCCCGCCGGTGTGGCGACTGGCCGCCAGCTGCGCCTGCGCGGGTACGGCGAGGCCGGGTACCGCGGCGCTTCGGCGGGTGACCTCATCGTGAATATCCAGGTTGCCGATCACGAGCGCTTCGAGCGCAGGGGAGACGACCTGCTGTCTGAGGTCCACGTGGGTATCGCCGAGGCCGCGCTTGGTTGCACGGTCGAGGTCGAGGGCATTTTGCCCGACGAGACCTTTGAGCTTGAGATTCCCGCGGGCACGCAGTTCGGTGCCGCGATCGCCGTCGACGGTCATGGCATGCCGCGCCTGGGCGGTGGCGGTCAACGCGGGCGCTACATCGCCCGCGTGGTGGTGGACGTGCCCACGCACCTGAACGCCGAGGCCCGCGAGGCCCTCGAGCACTATGCCGAGGCGGCCGGCGAGCACGCCGCGGGCGCCGCGAAGAAGCGCACCATGGGCGACCGCATTCGCGACGCTATTGACGATATTCTCGATTAGGGGCTGTACATGGCACAACCGTTTGCTTGCGTGGTCAACTTGGGCTGTCGCGTAAACCGCGTCGAGTCCGACCGCATTACGGCCGATTTGTCCGCCGCCGGCTTTGCGCTCGTAGATGAGGACGCCGCCGACGTGGTGGTGATTAACACCTGCGCCGTTACGGGCGAGGCCGAGGCGAAGACTCGCAAGGCGGTGCGCCACGCGCTCAATCAGTCCCGCGAGCCGATCGTCATCGTCACGGGCTGCGTGGTCAACCTCCACCCCGGTGAGCTCACCGACCTTTCCAGCCGCGTTATCGCCGAGCCTTCCAAGATCGACGTGGCGCGTCGCGCGCTTGAGGCGCTCGGCATGTCCGGCCGTGACGTGTCACAATCCGGGGATTCCCATAACCTGTCCGACCTGCTGGGCTGCTCCCGTTTGGGCATTAAGGTCCAGGACGGCTGCAATAACCGGTGCTCTTATTGCATCGTGTGGAAGGCGCGCGGTGCCGAGCGCTCGGTGCCGGTCGAGTCGGTGCTCGAGCAGGTTCGCCTGGCCGAACGCGCGGGCATTCCCGAGGTCGTGCTCACGGGTATTAACCTGGGGGCGTATGACGGCGTGGACGCCGGCGACTCCCACGTTGAGATCGACGAGCTCGTGCGCATCATTCTTGAGCAGACGAACATCTCTCAGGTGCGCTTGTCCTCCCTTGAGCCCATGGACGTGAGCGAGCGCCTCGTTGACGCCATGGTGGCGGGCGGTGATCGCGTCGCGCCCTTTGTGCACCTTCCGCTCCAGTCGGGTTGCACCTCGACCCTTGAGCGCATGAATCGCCCTTATACGGCAGACGAATACGAGCGCGGTGTCGCCATGATTCGCGAAAAACTGCCCCAGGTTGCCGTTTCCTGCGACATCATCGCCGGATTCCCCGGAGAAACCGACGAGGAGTTCGCCGAGAGCCTGGCCTTCTGCGAGCGTATTGGATTCTCCCGTATGCATGTCTTCCGCTATAGCGCCCGTCCTGGAACGCCGGCGGCCGAGGCTCCCGACCAAGTCGCCCCCGAGGTCATGGCGGAGCGAGGATCCGCCCTGCGTCGGGTTGCCGAGCGTACATCTCAGGCTGACGCACGTGCGCGTATCGGCTCGCACGAGAACGCCGTGCTTGAGTACGGCAACCGCGGCACGCTCGGGAGCTTCCATCGCGTGATCGTCGACGATGCTCCGCAGGATGCTTCCGGAACCCTGGTTCGTGTGGCCATTACCGGTATGGACGAGCGCGGCCTTTTGCACGCCCGTCTTGTCGATGCGGATGAGCAGGGCTCCGCAGCCCTATGTGGAGGTGCGGCATGAGCTCGGATTACGCAAGCGTGAAAATGAGCGTCCCGGTCAACATCGACCCCGTTCGAGTGCTTGGCCCTGCGGACTCCCTTCTGCGCGTGCTGATCTCTCGCTTTGATGCCAAGATCGTGGCGCGCGGCGGCGACATGCAAATCATGGGCGACGTCTCGGAGGTCGAGTCGATCACCGCGATTCTCTCCCGCATCATCACGGCGGTGCGCTGCGGCGAGACGCTCATGCCCGATGACGTTGACCGCATGGTCGATGAGCTACTTGGCTCCGAGCTCTCGTCGGGTTCCGTGCGCAATGACGTGCTGATCAGCCATCGCAGCAAGGTGATTCGTCCGAAAACCGCCGGCCAGCAACGCTATGTCGACGCCATTCGGGAGCACACCGTGACGTTTTGCCTGGGTCCCGCGGGCACGGGCAAAACCTATCTCGCCATGGCCATGGCGGTCGGTGCGCTCGAGCGCCACGAGGTGGGCCGCATCGTGCTCACGCGTCCGGTGGTCGAGGCGGGGGAGAACCTCGGCTTTTTGCCCGGCACGCTCGAGGAGAAAGTCGACCCGTACGTTCGGCCCCTCTATGACGCGTTGTTCGACATGATGGACGCTGAGCGCGTTCAGGAGCTGGTCCAGCGCGGCGTGATCGAGATCGCCCCGCTCGCCTATATGCGCGGTCGCACGCTGAACGACGCCTTCGTTATTTTGGACGAGGCGCAAAACACCACGCCCGAGCAGATGAAGATGTTCCTCACGCGCCTGGGCAACAGCTCGACGTTCGTGGTCACAGGCGATGCCACGCAGCGCGATCTGGGCGGCAAGCGCGGCGGCCTTGACGGCATCGAGGAGATCCTCGGCGGTGTTGAGGGCATCGCGTTCGCGCACCTGGCTCGTACGGATGTGGTGCGCCATCGACTGGTCGGTAAAATCGTCGCGGCCTACGAGGCTGCCGATGCCAACAAGGAGAGGAGCGGCCATGGCCGTGCTCATAAGTAACGATGCCGAGCTCACCGAGCTGCTTTCGCGTGAGGAAATCTGCGCGGTGGTCGAGCACGTGCTCGCCGCCGAGGGCGTTGAGCGTGAGGTCGAGATTTCCCTTTCGTACGTCGACGAAGCCGAAATGTACGAGCTCAATCGCGAGTGGCGCGGCATCGACCGCACGACCGACGTGCTCTCCTTTGAGTGCGACTCCGCCTTCGACGACTCCATCCCCGAGTGCGAGCCCCTGGAGCTCGGCGACATTATCCTGGCCCCCGAGGTCATCGCCGCGCAGGCGCCGTCTTTTGGCAACACGCCCGCCGATGAGTGCCGTTTGATGCTTGTCCATGGGCTGCTTCATCTTTTGGGGTATGACCATATCGAGGACGACGAGGCCGAGGTCATGGAGGCCCGTGAGGACGAGTTTTTGCGCGAGCTCGCGGTGATGCGCGGCGAGGATCCCGCGCGCGTTTCAGTCGGCCCCATTACCAACCATGCCCACGATTAGGAGGCGCCATGATTCCCGGTTCCGATAAGGATCATCCGTCCTTCGTCCGCTCCTTTGGTTATGCCATCGAGGGCTTTGTGACGGCCGTTAAAACGGAGCGCAATATCAAGGTTATGCTCCTCGCCGGTGTGCTCACGGTCATTGCGGGCCTGGTGGCGCAGCTCGAGCTCATCAGCTGGGCGCTTATTGCCATCTGCATTGGCCTGGTCATTTTCGCCGAGTTGTGCAACACCGCGATGGAGGCGATCGTTGACCTTGCCACGCAGGAGCTCCATCCGCTGGCAAAACGTGCTAAGGATATCGCGGCGGCCAGCGTTTACGTGCTGTCCATCACCGCCGCCATCGTGGGCATCCTCGTGTTCGCCCACGCATTCGGCTTCTTCGGGTCCTGGCATTAAGCTGTTTCGCGACCCTTCGTTTAGTTCCAACCGCTGTGTTGAGGAGTACCTATGACTGATATGCCTGATTTCGATCCCTTTGCCGGTCTGTCCGATGACGAGTTGGATGCCATGCTGGAAGACGGTTCTTTGGGTGAAGGCGCAGACCTTCCCGTTATGCCGTGCGGTACGGATGTGCCCGAGGGTTTCCGTTCCGGATTCGTCGCCCTGGTGGGCCGCCCCAATGCCGGCAAGTCGACGCTGCTGAACGCATGCTACGGCGAGAAGGTCGCCATCACCTCTCCAGTGGCGCAGACCACGCGCCGCCGCCTGCGCGCGGTGGTCAACCGCGAGGATTGCCAGCTTGTGATCGTGGATACCCCCGGCATCCACAAGCCCAAAGACGGTCTGGGCTCTGAGCTCAACAAGAGCGCCTTGGGCGAGCTTACCGACGTTGACGTTATCGCCTTTGTGATCGATGCCAGCGCGCCCATCGGCCGTGGTGACGCATGGGTCGCCGAGCGCGTGGCGGCTGCCAAAGCGCCGAAGGTCCTCGTCCTCACCAAGGCCGACCTGGCAGGCCCCGAGCAGATGCTCAAGCAGCTCGAGGCCGCGCGGGCCCTGGTTGATTTTGACGACGAAATCGTGGTGTCCTCCACCGAGGGCTTTAATGTCGAGGCGTTTGTCGATGTGGTCGCGGGGTATCTGCCCGAAGGCCCGCGCTGGTTCCCCGAGGGCATGGGCACCGACGAGGCCGACGAGGTCATGGTGGCCGAGTTTGTGCGCGAGAAGGTTTTGCTCCGCACTCGTGAGGAGATCCCGCACGCCGTAGGCGTTATTTGCGATGAGTTTGAGCGCCCTAAGCGCGACCTTTTGCGCTTGCATGCCACGGTGTACGTGGAGCGCGAAGGGCAGAAGGGCATCCTCGTGGGCAAGGGCGGCGAGATGATCAAGCGCATCGGCATCGAGGCTCGCCGCGACCTTGAGCGCATGTTCGGTTGCCGCGTGTTCCTGGGGCTTGACGTCAAGGTGAAGCCGCATTGGCGCGAAGACGCCCGCGAGATTCGCCGCTTTGGCTACGCTGCAGATGACGAATAGCCGCCCGAGGGCGGGGCGATGCATTTCATCGCCTGCTCAGGCAGTCCTGGCTCGCACGAAGGCCCCACTGGGGCCTTCGGCTCTTGCGGAACTCGCATTCGACGAAATGCATCGCCCCGCCGAGGGGGCATTGTCTTTGGCCCAAAGGGTGGGCGATGATACACACCGACCCGCCCTGTGCGGTATTCGACTGAGGTCCGCGCATGGCAGGTAGTCGCACCTATCGCACGAAGGCGATCGTGCTCGACAAAACCAAGCTCAAGGAGACGGACCTGATTCTCACCTTGATGGGGGAGTCGGGCAGGCAGATTCGGGCGGTTGCCAAAGGCGCGCGTAAGCCGGGCAGCCGCTTGGCGGCACGGTGCGACTTGTGCTGTGAGGTCGACGTGCTGTTGGCGCACGGGCGAAGCCTCGATATCGTGTCGCAGGCGGATCTTGTGAACTCGCCGTTGGGGGCCCAGCCGAGCTATGAGCTGCTCAGTGCGGCGAGTGCTGCAGCTGAGGTCGCGCAGGCGTGCACGTACGAGGATGCGGATGACCCTTTCGTATACGCCATGACACGGGCGTTTTTCGGCCAGATACCGCGGGCGGACGCTGTGCATCTCGATCTGCTGCTGGCGGCGTACGTGTTCAAGCTGCTGTGTCATCTGGGATATCGCCCCGATTACAGCTCCTGTGTGGCGTGCGAAGACGAGCGCCCCACCTGTTTCTCGGCTCAGATGGGCGGCTTGCTCTGTGCGAGCTGTGCGGCGACGATTCCCGGCTGCGAACAGGTGGACGAGGTGACCGTGCGGTGGCTGACCGCGCTTATCGGCTTGCGATTTGATGAACTGGCAACAGCGGTTATCGACCCCCTGCAAGCCGCACGCCTACTGTCGTTCGCGCACGTGTGGGCCGCAACGCATCTCGATTGCCGACTGCGTGCGTTTGAGTTTTTGTTGGGTCGTTAAATTCGGGGGGTGTCTCTATGGTTTTGTCAACCTGGTATCCCCCTGTTTTTCGGCAT
>JAUNDT010000021.1 GCA_030525945.1 Coriobacteriaceae bacterium
CTGCGGCCGAGCCCTGCGGGCGGGGCTTATACACCGGTCTTACGAGCGGTCCTTGCGAGTGGGCCTCATGAGTGGGCTTTGCGAGCAGGCTTTGCCTGCAAGCCCTACGAGCAAGTGGTTTGCAGGGCACATCGAGTGGCTCGTTTTTGATATGGGCATCTTGCGTTAGAGTTCGGGCGCTTCGTACAAGCGCACGGGGAGCGAGGTCGTGCGCGCCCTGCAGTAGGGTTTCTGGGAGGGTTTGCAGGGCTGTAGGGCGCTCATACTTGCAAGAGATCGGATCTCGGCTGCAAACGGGTGGGTTTTGCCATGGCCCTGCATCATTTCCGTCTGGTCTTTGAGCCGCATGGGCGCAAAGCTGCGCCCATGCGGAAAAATGAGCTCCGTGATGCAGAAAAGCGCTTTATTCTATTCGTGTTTCGAGCATTTCCCTTCTTACTCGCCTTGCGGATATCGTTTCCGCAGGATTTTAGGCTCGGAAAAAGCTCGTTTAATCGCATGCTGGAGAAGTGGGCCACAATAAGGCACTTTTCTGCATCCGCGCGTCCGTTTTTGCGCGCTGAGCGAGTTCAGCGGTCTTAGGACCTGGGTTTGCGGTGGCTGCCGCACGGAAAACGGGGCTTGCCGAGCGGAGTAAAGGATGTCCCGCGCGGAAAACGGGGCTTGCTGTGCGGAGTAAGGGACATCCTGCGCGGAAAACAAGGCCTACCGTGCGGGATATGGAATTTGCCCGGCTGGATATGGACTTTGCAGCACGGGTGTTGCGCGTTCGTCTACGAGAAGATCTCCCGGATGCCGCTCAGGATAAGGCTGAAGCCGCGTCGTACGTGCTGGTTTCGCTCTGGATGCCGCCCTTCTACGGGGATGAGCATTTGAGGGATGACCTCAATGCTTTGGGAGTCGTCGTGGAAGCGATCGCCATCTGGGCTGCTGGTGGCGTCTGGGCTGCTGGTGCCGTATGGGCGGGATTCGCCGATCGCACCTTGGACCCTCGTCGGATTTTGAGTTCCGCACGAACTATAGCCATCGTCTGCGCGCCGATTATCGCACGAGCTGGGGCTGCCCTGCATTTTTTGGTTGCCACTTGCACCACGGTTGCCGCAATCTACCATGGTCGCGCCCGCAATCCGACCCACATCAACCCCTGAGCCTGCGGGCTGCAGCGCCGCTTCCGCGGCATGCGCTCGCTCGATCGCCTGCGCCATGAGATGTTCCTGCGCATTGAAAGGCCCATCGCCCTCTCGAAGCGGGACCGGGATCCACGCACCCGTGCGGTCAAGCAGGCGCGCTTTCACGTTGTCGCGCAGCTGGTCCGCCATGTATTCGCGCACCATCTTGCGGCAACCCGGGTCCAGAACGGGAAACGCGATTTCCACGCGATGCTCGGTGTTACGTGTCATCATATCCGCGCTCGAGAGGTAAATCGTGTCCGCCTCCTCGCCAAAGGCGTACACGCGCGCGTGCTCCAAAAACCGCCCGACAATCGATCGGATATGCACGTTCTCCGTGCGGCCCTCAACGCCGGGCAGCAGGCAGGAGATGCCGCGAATAACCATGTCGACGCGCACGCCTGCGCAACTGGCCTCGGCGATCTTGTCGATGACCTCGCGGTCGGTCAGGGAGTTCATCTTAAAGAGGGCGCGCGCCGGCATGCCCGAGCGAGCGCGAGAAATCTCCCGGTCCAGGCCGCCCATGACCAAGGGCTTGAGCCCGGCGGGCGCCACACCCAGGTAGCGGTAGTCGCCATGGAGATTGCCCAGCGTGAGATTGCGGAAAAACGCGTTGGCGTCCTCTCCGATGCCCTCGTGCGCGGTCATGAGCATGAAGTCCGAATACAGCCGTGCGGTCTTCTCGTTGAAATTGCCGGTGCCCAGCAGGGTGATGCGGCGGATGCGCCCCTCGCTGTGGTAGGTGAGCTGACAAATCTTCGAGTGGCACTTAAAGCCCTCGGTCCCGTAGATGACGGTGCACCCCGCCTCTTCGAGTCGTTCCGCCCACGCGATGTTGTTCTCCTCGTCAAAGCGTGCGCGCAGCTCCATGAGCACGGTGACCTCCTTACCGCTCTCAGCTGCGGAAATGAGCGACTCGCACAGGCGCGACTGGCGCGCCACGCGGTACAAGGTGATGCGGATTGAAATGCACGCGTCGTCGTGGGCGGCTTCGTTCATGAGGTCGAGCAGCGTGCTCATGGACTCATAGGGGTAGAACAGCAGCTTGTCGCCGGCGAATACCTGGCTGCTCATGGGTATGCTTGGCGCAAAAAGCGGGCTGGGCTGGGGCGAGAACGGCGAAAACAGCAGCTTGTCGCGGCCGGGGGCGGGGAGCTTGGGCTCGAGCGAGTAAATATAGCCCAGGTCCAAGGGCATGTCCACGTGAAGGGTGGCCTGCTGCGAGAGATGCAGCGCCTTGCGGACGGTTTTCACCGCGCCGCGGTTGAGATCCCCGTGGATGGCGAGGAGAACGGGTTTGAGCCGCAGCCGCTTTTTGAGCACCTTTTTCATGTGCTGCCGGTAGTCCTCGTCCTCCTCGACGCCCTCGCCGTCGGGGTCGAGGTCGGCGTTGCGGGTGACGCGGATTACGGCGCGGTCCTGTGGCGCGTACGAGCCAAAGCACGAGTCGAGGCACGCAAGGATAACGTCCTCGAGCAGGATATAGCGAAAGCGGCCCTCTTTATGCGAGATCTCGACAACGCGGGGCAGCGACGCCGGGACCTCGATGATGCCGAGCAGCCCCTGCTCGTCGTCGGATGCGGCAGCGAGCGTGCAGACCACGTAGAGTGCGCCGTTGCGCAGGTTGGGGAAGGGGTGGCGCGGGTCGATGACGAGCGGGGAGAAGATGGGCAGCACGTTGCGCGTGAAGTAGCTGCGCACGCTGTCTCGCTCGGCCCCGATGAGCTCGGACGGCTCAACGCGCTCGATGCCCGCCGCACGCAGCTGCGCCTCAATGCCCTGCAGGGAGCTCGCTGCCTTGCCGAACAGCCCGGGCAATTCGGCAAACACCGCCTCGACCTGCTCGGAGGGGGTCATGCCGCTCCGGTTGTCGCGTGGCTGGCGCTTGAGCGTGGCGAGGCTCGACAGGCCGCCCATGCGAACCATGAGGAACTCGTGCATGTTGCTCTCGAAGATCGCGATGAACTTGAGCCGCTCGAACAGCGGCACGCTCTCGTCGAGGGATTCTGCGAGCACGCGCTCGTCGAAGCGCAGCCAGGAGAGCTCTCGGTTTTGGGTATAGGTGATGTCTCGCGTTGTGCCGTGTCCGTCGCTGCCCATGATGGCTCCCTTGTGTTGCGTGCCGCTGGCTTCAAAGTGCATGAAGGTCTTCAGACTAGCCCTACGCCGCCGGCGTCCAGTAGCGGGCAGGCCAAGCCTGACGAGCTCCTTACATGCAGCTTTCCAAAGCGTGAGAGAGCCGCCCGAATGTAAGCGATGTGCACGGAGGCGCGGCATGCCGACAAGGCTGGCGTAGACTTTTGGGAAATGGACTGCGCCAGCGTCGCCTTCGATGCGGCGCGTATATCGATCGCGGAGGGTATGTATGTTGCGAATCGGCCTGTTGACGAGCGGCGGCGATTGCCAGGCGCTCAATGCCACCATGCGCGCCATCGTGAAGACCATGGTCAATCGCGCGGCCGAGCCGGTTGAGATCTGCGGGTTCGAAGATGGTTACCAGGGCTTGATCTACGGGCGGTACCGCGTGATGGAGGCATCCGAGTTCGAGGGCATCCTCGCCCTTGGTGGCACGATTTTGGGAACAAGTCGCACGCCGTTCAAGCGCCTGGACACGCCGGAAGCAGACGGCGTGGACAAGGTCGCCGCCATGAAGGAAACCTACCGCGACTTGAGTCTGGACTGCCTGTTCGTGCTGGGTGGCAACGGCTCGACAAAAACGGCGCATCGCCTGGCGCAGGAGGGACTGCGCGTCATCGCCCTGCCCAAGACCATCGACAACGACACCTGGGGAACGGATTTGACGTTCGGTTTTTCGAGCGCGGTCGAGGTGGCCACAACGTACATCGACGCCATTCGGACCACGGCGAGCAGCCACGGGCGCGTGTTCGTGGTCGAGATCATGGGGCATAAGGTCGGCTGGATCCCGCTGCATGCGGCCGTTGCGGGCGGCGCCGACGTGTGCCTGATCCCCGAGATTCCCTACGAGATGGATAGGGTCGCCGCCGCCGTAGAGCGCGCGCTGGATGCCGGCTCCAGGTGCGCCATCGTCGCGGTCGCGGAGGGCGCGCTTTCGAGCGAGGAGGCCGCGCTGCCAAAGAAGGAATACAAAAAGCGCGTGGCGTCGCGCACGGCGCCGTCGGTCGCGTACGAGATTGCGCGCGAGCTGGAGGCCCGCACCGGCCGCGAAACCCGCGTGGCGGCGCCCGGCCATGCGCAGCGCGGCGGCGCCCCCGATGCCCAGGACCGCGTGTTCGCCACGCAATGCGGCGTCGAGGCGGCGCTCGGGTTTTTGGAGGGGGAGCACGGGTTCATGGTGGCGCAGCGGGGCGGCCGGATGTGCCATTTTGCGCTCGACGAGGTCGCCGGCAAGCTCAAGCGCGTTGACCCCTCAAGTGATCTGGTGCGCGAGGCGCGCGCCCTCGGCATGTCGTTTGGCGACGAGTAGGCGTCGATCCTACAGCCGCTGCATGCGGTAGCCCACGCCCACGTGCGTTTGGATGAGCTGGGGGTGCGCCGGGTCGGCCTCGACCTTCTTGCGCAGCGTGCGCATGAACACACGCAGGCTCGCGATGTCGCTGTCCCAGCTCGTACCCCAAATCTCGCGCGTGATGAACGTGTGCGTGAGCACCTTGCCCGCGTTGTGGGCCAGCAGCGCCAGCAACTTGTACTCGGTGGGGGTGAGCGCGAGCTCGCGGCCGTCGACCGATGCACAGCCCGCGGCGTAGTCGATGCGCAGCGGGCCGTTTTCGAACACGCTCTCGTCGGCCGAGGCGGCGCCCGCCAGCTGCGAGCGGCGCAGGCTCGCCCGCACGCGCGCCAGCAGCTCGTCTACGGAGAACGGCTTGGTGAGATAGTCATCGGCACCGGCGTCGAGCGCGCGGATCTTGTCGGAGTCCTCCGCGCGCGCCGAGATCACGATGATGGGCACGGCCGACCAGCCGCGCACCTTCTCGATCACGTCCACCCCGTCGATGTCGGGCAGTCCCAGGTCGAGCATGATGAGGTCGGGGTGGTGCGAGGCGGCGGCGAGCACGGCGGCCTCGCCCGTAACGGCGACGTCCAGGTGGTAGCCGTGCATCTCGAGCGCGGTGGTCACCAGGTTGCGCACCGCGCCGTCGTCCTCGACCACCAAAATCGTGTGCTGCGCAGATGCCTCACTCATGAATCTCTACCTCCTCGCCCGCCAGCGTAAAGCGGAACACCGCCCCGTGCGGCACGTTGTCGAACACGCCAATGGTACCGCCATGCGCCTCGATGATGGAGCGGCAAAGCGACAGTCCCAGCCCAAAGCTGCGATGCGAGTCCACGGGCAGCGAGTTGGACGCGATGAAGAAACGGTCGAAGATCCGCGGCTTGTCCTCGTCCGCCACGCCCGGCCCGTTGTCGGCGACTTCCACGACCACGTTCGCACCCGAGCGGAACGAGCGTACCGTGATGGTGGAGCCCTCCGGCGTGTACTTGAGCCCGTTCACAATCAGGTTGGTGAGCACCTGCATGATCAGGTGCACGTCGATGCGCACGAGCAGCAGGTCATCGGTGTGCTCCATCACCACCGTGTGGCCGGAGGTCTCACGCGTGACGTGCGCGAGCGCCTCGGAGATGACCTCGTCCATGAGCTCGGAGGTGAGATTGAGCTTCATGTCGCCGTCCTCGATGCGCGTGACGGCGAGCAGGTTCTCCACCGTGTCGATGAGCCACAGCGAGTCGTCGTAGATGGCGCCTGCGAGCTCGCGGCGCTTTGCGGGCTCGAGCTGCCCCGTGTCCTCGCGCAGGATTCCCGCCGAGCCTGAGATGGAGGTGAGCGGCGTGCGCAGGTCATGGCCGATGGAGCGTAGCAGATTGGCGCGGAGCTGCTCGTTTTTGGCGAGCACGGCGGCCTCCTCGCGCTCACGGGCCGCCTGGTCGCTTTCGAGGGCGAGCGCCGCCTCGCCGATGATCGACAAGACGATCGAGTTCTCGAACGCCTCGAGCGAGCGCTTGCCGAGCGCCAGGCCCACCACGCCGAACACACGCCCGCCGGCGCGAACGGCCAGGTACAGGCAGCGCGCCTCAGGCAGGGTCGCGGTGCCGGCGCCCGCGTGCTTGTTGTTCGTGAACGCCCACATGGCAACGGCGCGCTCGTAGTCGCTGATGAGCTCGTCGTGGTCGTGCTCGGTGCCCGCGCCCTGGTAGAGCGGCTCGCCCAGGCCCTCGCCCTCGGCGGGGTAGAACACCACGTCGACGCGCAGGAGCTTGATGAGCTGGCTCATCATGACGCGCGCCCGCGCCTCGAGGCCCTGCTCCTGCTGGAGCAGCTGGTTGGTCTCGAGCAGCACGCGCGTGCGGTAGGCGTTCTTGGCGCTCGCTCGGGCGTTGTCGGTGATGCGCGCGGTGAGCTCGGCGGCCACCATGGCGGTCACGAACATGATGGTGAATGTTACCAGGTAGCTTTTGTCGAAGCTCTCGAGCGAGAGGATGGGCGTGACGAAGCAGAAGTTGTAGAGCACCACGGAAAGCGCACTGGACAGCAGGGTGCACACGCGGCCCTCGGTGGTGACGGCCGTGAGCAGCGCGGTGAGGATATACAGCGAGATGATGCTCGAGTCCGCAAAGCCAAAGGAGCGAAAGCCCAGGCCGATGCCGGTGGCGATGGCCGCAAGGCCTACCGTGCGCATGACGTCGCGGGTGCGCGGCATGGACAGCCCGTTCTCGCGGGCCCCGTGCGCCTTGGGCGGGTGCGCGCTCGTTTGGTCGGGGATGATGTAGATATCGAGGTTGGGTGCGATGGCGATGAGCTGCTCGATGAGCGACTTCTTGCCAAAGAGCGCCCGGCGCGCCCCGCTCGTCTCGCCGGTGCGGCCCATGACGATCTTCGAGATGCCGGAAAGGCGCGCGAACTCGGCGATCTGGAACGCGACGTCATCGCCGTACACCGACTCGACGTGCGCGCCGAGCTGCTCTGCCAAATCCATGTTCTGCTGCAGGCGGGTGCGGTCCTCGTCGCTCATGGATTGCGTGTGGGGGCTTTCGACGAACAGCGCGGTGAGCTGGCCGTGGAACGCCTTGGCCATGCGCGCGGCGGTGCGCACGATGCGCGGGTTGGTGGGGGCGGGGGAGACGCACACGAGGATATGCTCGCTGGTGTAGTAGTCGCGGTTGCCCATCACGCGCGCGGCGTCGGCCAGGCGCCCCATGCGGTCGGCGCATTTGCGCAGGGCGATCTCGCGCAGGGCGGTGAGGTTCTCGACGGTGAAGAAGTGGTCCTGCGCACGTTCCGCCTGGGTCTCGCGGTACACGAGCCCCGCCTGCAGGCGCTCGAGCAGATCGCTCGGCTCGATGTCCACCAGCTCGATCTGGTCGGCGTCGTCGAAGATGCGGTCGGGGATGCGCTCGCGCACGATCACGCCCGTGATGGAGGCGACCATGTCGTTCAGGCTCTCGATGTGCTGCACGTTGACCGTGGTGTACACATCGATACCCGCGCGCAGGAGCTCCTCGACGTCCTGGTAGCGCTTGGCATGGCGGCAGCCCGGAGCGTTGGTGTGGGCGAGCTCGTCGACGAGGATGAGCTGCGGATGGCGCACGATGGCCGCGTCGAGCGCGAATTCGGTGAGGGTGATGCCGTTGTGGTCCACGAGCTCGTGCGGCACCTGCTCCAGCCCACGCGCGAGCCTGGCCGTGGCGGGGCGCTCATGCGGCTCGATGTAGCCGGCGACCACGTCTACGCCGCGCTTCTTGGCGGCGTGCGCGGCCTGCAGCATGGCGTAGGTCTTGCCTACGCCCGCGGCATAGCCGAAGAAGATCTTCAGGTGCCCGCGCCGTTCGCGTCGGGCGGCCTGATCGTCCTGCTCGATGGCGCGCAGTAGGCGATCGGGATCGATACGGGTATCGGAAGCGTCGCGTGGCATGAGGGTGTTCTCCTTCCCGGAAGGCCTCCAGTCGGACCTATAGCATCCGCTGCTCAGACAGTCCTGCGCAAGACGGAGCGTCCACCGGACGCTCCTTTGCGTGCGGAACTCGCGACGGACGCTATAGGTCCGCCTGGAGGCCGGCATGGAGTCCGTGCGAGCTCCGACCGAACGCGAGGGCCCTGAGAGCCGGTGCAATTGCGTTTGGGCAACGGCGGATGCTTGCGTGTGGCGTGTCGCAGCGGGGCAGGGCATATCGTCCCGCGCGCAGTTCCGCACGAGCCGGAGCGTCCGGTGGACGCTCCGTGCGAGCAGGACTGTTTGAGCACGGGATGATATGCCCCCGCATGCCCGCGTTGGGGATGAGTATAGCCATCGGCAATGGTTCGGCATAGCAATGTACCTGCATCTTTATGGCATCTTAACGCGAGGGCGGTGCATGTTTACACCGTCTTAAGCCGCATCGCCGTTTACTGTTCTCATGCGTTCGGGCGTGCCGGGGCGCAGCTGCAAGGGAAGATGGCGCGCAAGGAGGAAGGGGCGAGACGTGGACGTTCTCATTCCCATTATCGGGCTGACCTGCATTGGCCTTTTGATCTACTACATCTACATTCTCATGAGGAGCGATTCGTAAAACATGAGTGCCTTCATTCAATACGCGCTGTACTTCGCCGTCCTCGTGCTGTGCGCGATCCCGCTGGGTCGCTTCATGGCACGCGTGATGGACGGCCAGCGCACGTTTCTATCGCCGGTGCTCGCACCGGTTGAGCGCGGGATCTACCGCCTGCTGCGCATCGACGAGTCCGAGCAGATGGGCTGGAAGCGCTACCTGGTGAGCGTTCTTGCGTTCTCGGGCATCGGCCTGGTGATCGTGATCGCCCTGCAGATGCTCCAGGGTGTGCTCCCGGGCAATCCCGAGGGGCTGCCCGGCGTGCCGTGGGATCTCTCGTTCAACACCGCGGCGTCCTTCATCACCAACACCAACTGGCAGGCGTACTCGGGTGAGACCACGCTGTCCTACCTCACGCAGTTCATGGGCCTCACGGTGCAGAACTTCGTGTCCGCCGGCACCGGCATCGCGGTGATGTTCGCGCTCATCCGCGGTTTCAGGCAGGTCAAGAGCACGGGCCTCGGCTCCTTCTGGGTCGACCTCACCCGTATCGTGCTCTATGTCCTCATCCCGCTGAACCTCGTGCTCGGCCTGGCGCTCGCCGCGGGCGGCGTGGTGTCGAACTTCTCGCCGGCAAAGACCGCCGAGCTGGTGGAGCCCATCGCCGTCGTGCAAAACGAGGACGGCGCTTGGGTCCCGTTCGAGGGCGCCCAGATTGACGGCGAGACCGTGACGGTCGACGGTGAGGTCGTCGAGGGCGCCCGCGTGGTCACCGAGCAATGGCTGCCCCAGGGCCCCGCTGCGAGCCAGGTCGCCATCAAGCAGACGGGCACCAACGGCGGCGGCTTCTTTGGCGTGAACTCCGCGCATCCGTATGAGAACCCCAACCCGTTCACCAACCTCATTGAGATGACGAGCCTGCTGCTCATTCCGGCTGCCTGCTGCTTCACCTTCGGCATCGGCGTTAAGAACACCCGTCAGGGCAAGGCGATCTTCGCCGCCATGCTCGTGCTGCTCGTGGTCTTCACCGGCGTCATCGGCGTGAACGAGCAACTCGGCACCCCGCAGCTCGCGAGCGACGGCGCGGTCGAGATGGCCGCCCAGGACGGCGCGTCCGCCGAGGGCGCCGATCTGTCCAACCCCGGCGGCAACATGGAGGGCAAGGAGACGCGCTTTGGCATTGCCACCTCCTCCACCTGGTCCGCCTTCACCACCGCCGCATCCAACGGCTCGGTGAACTCCATGCACGACTCCTACACCCCGCTGGGCGGTATGGTGCAGATGCTCCAGATGGCCTTAGGCGAGGTCGTGTTCGGCGGCGTGGGCTGCGGCCTGTACGGCATGATCGGATTTGCCATCCTCACGGTGTTCATCGCGGGCCTCATGGTGGGCCGCACGCCCGAGTTCTTGGGCAAGAAGATCGAGCCGCGCGAGATGCGCTGGGCCGTGGTGCTGTGCCTGGCTACGCCGTTTTGCATCCTGGTGTGCTCGGCGATCGCCTCGCTCATCCCCGGCATCTCCGATCAGCTCACCAACGGCGGCGCGCACGGCTTCTCCGAGCTGCTCTACACGTTCACCTCGGCTGGCGGTAACAACGGCTCCGCCTTTGCCGGCATGAACGCCAACACGCCGCTTTTGAACGTCATGATCGGCGTCGAGATGCTCGTGGCGCGCTTCCTTCCCATCGCGGGCACGCTCGCCATCGCCGGCTCCCTGGCGTCCAAGTCCAAGGTCGCCGAGACCGCGGGCACGCTTTCCACCACCAACGGCATGTTCGTGTTCCTGCTCGTCTTCGTTGTGCTGCTCATCGGCGCCCTCAGCTTCTTCCCCGTGCTGGCGCTGGGCCCCGTGGCCGAGTTCTTCCAGATGATCGCCTAAGGAGGGCGTACTCATAATGGCTGTTCAAAAAGATATGGCGGCGCGTGCGGTGCGCGACTCGTTCGCCAAGCTCGATCCGCGCATCCAGATCCAAAACCCGGTGATGTTTCTCGTATGGGTGTCCGCCGTCATGACCACGGTGCTCGCCGTGGCGTCGGCCGCGGGTGTGCAGGATGCCGGCGTCTCCACGGGATACGTGGTTGCCATCGCGGTGATTTTGTGGCTCACCTGCCTGTTCTCTAACTTTGCCGAGGCGCTCGCCGAGGGCCGCGGCAAGGCGCAGGCCGACTCCCTGCGCGCCGCCAAGAAGGACGTCGAGGCACACAAAATCGCCTCCATCGCTGAGCGCGACTCCTTCACGGTGGTTCCTGGCGCCTCGCTTACCCGCGGTGACCTGGTGATCGTCCGCGCAGGCGAGCAGATCCCGGGCGACGGCGACGTGGTCGAGGGTGCGGCCTCCGTGGACGAGAGCGCCATCACCGGCGAGTCTGCGCCCGTGGTGCGCGAGGCCGGCGGCGACCGCTCCGCCGTGACCGGCGGCACCACGGTGCTCTCCGACTGGATCGTGGTCAAGATCTCCAGCGAGCCCGGCCAGAGCTTCCTGGACAAGATGATCGCCATGGTTGAGGGCGCCGCGCGCAAGAAGACCCCCAACGAGATCGCGCTCGAGATCTTCCTCGTGGCCCTCTCCATCGTGTTCATCCTCGTGACCATCGCCCTGTGGTGCTACTCCGACTTCTCCGCGGGCCTTGCCGGCATGGCGAACCCCACCGCGCTCACCACGCTCGTGGCGCTGCTCGTGTGCCTGGCGCCCACCACCATCGGCGCCCTGCTCTCCGCCATCGGCATCGCCGGCATGAGCCGCCTGAACGAGGCCAACGTGCTCGCCATGAGCGGCCGCGCCATCGAGGCCGCGGGCGACGTGGACATCCTCATGCTCGACAAGACCGGCACCATCACGCTGGGCAACCGCCATGCCTCCGAGTTCATCCCGGTGGACGGCGTGGACGCCGCCGAGCTCGCCGACGCCGCGCAGCTCTCCAGCCTGGCCGACGAGACGCCCGAGGGCCGCTCGATCGTGGTGCTCGCCAAGGAGCAGTTCGGCCTGCGCGGCCGCACGCTCGAGGACAAGGGCATGGAGTTCATCCCCTTCACCGCGGCGACCCGCATGTCCGGCGTGGACTTCGACGGCAACCAGATCCGCAAGGGCGCGGCCGACTCCGTGCGTGCCTACGTGGAGGCCGCGGGCGGCGTGTTCTCGCCCGAGTGCGACGAGGTCGTGGAGCGCATCGCCAAGGCCGGCGGCACCCCGCTCGTGGTGACCAAGAACGCCCGCGTGCTGGGCGTGGTCTACCTCAAGGACATCATCAAGCAGGGCGTGAAGGAGAAGTTCGCCGACCTGCGCCGCATGGGCATCAAGACCATCATGGTCACGGGCGACAACCCGCTCACCGCGGCCGCCATCGCCGCCGAGGCAGGCGTGGACGACTTCCTGGCCGAGGCCACGCCCGAGGGCAAGCTCGAGAAGATCCGCCAGTTCCAGCGCGAGGGGCACCTCGTGGCCATGACGGGCGACGGCACCAACGACGCCCCGGCGCTCGCGCAGGCCGACGTTGCCGTGGCCATGAACACCGGCACGCAGGCCGCCAAGGAGGCCGGCAACATGGTAGACCTCGACTCGAGCCCCACCAAGCTCATCGAGGTCGTGCGCATCGGCAAGCAGTTGCTCATGACGCGCGGTTCGCTCACCACCTTCTCGGTGGCCAACGACGTGGCAAAGTACTTCGCCATCATCCCGGCGCTGTTCGCACCCATTTACCCGGGGCTTTCGGCCCTGAACATCCTGGGGCTCGCCACGCCGCTGTCCGCCGTGTTGTCGGCCATCATCTACAACGCGCTGGTGATCGTTGCGCTCATCCCGGCCGCGCTCAAGGGCGTCAAGTACCGCGAGGTGCCCAGCAGTCAGCTGCTCGCGCATAACCTGCTGGTGTGGGGTGTGGGCGGCCTGGTGGCGCCGTTCGTGTTCATCAAGATCATCGACATGCTGCTCGTCGTGTGCGGGCT
>JAUNDT010000022.1 GCA_030525945.1 Coriobacteriaceae bacterium
AGCTCCCCGCGGGCGAGGGCCTGAACTCCGCCAACGGCGAGTGGGGCAACATGATTGAGATGGGCGTGCTCGACCCGGTCAAGGTCACCCGCACCACGCTGCAGAACGCCGCGTCCGTGGCCAGCCTCATCCTCATCACCGAGGCAACCGTCACCGACGTGCCCAAGAACACCCAGCTCGAGGACGCCATCGCGGCTGCCACGGCTGGCGCTCAGGGCGGCGGCATGTACTAAGCCCGGAGCTTAAACTCCCATCGGAATCCCCCGGCGGTTCCACGCGAACAGTCCTCGGCCTTCGGCCTGCGTAATGTTCGCTAGGAATCCGCCGGGGGATTCTTGCGTTTGCGGGCTCGGAGTCTTGTGGTGTAAAAGAAGGCGCAAGCGGCCCCCGCGCGTGTTCCGTACATCGGAAGTTACGCGTGAGGTCCGCTGGGGGTTTATGCTTGTGAGGGTTCGTATCCGCTTCCTCTTATTGACCTCATTCTTCCCATCGGCGCCTTTGTTTCCGTTGCCCCGCCCTGCTTCTTGATGTTTTCTTTTCTGGGGGCGATCCTTCCAATGGCGCTTTCTGGGGGGCATTGTGCCGCCGCTGCCATGCGCGTTGCGCGCTCGATCTTCCGTGCACTTTGAGATCTTCGGAGCACTTTCTGACCATTTCCACTGAGAAAAATGGTTTGTAAGTGCTCTGAGTTTTGTGGAGTGCACCGAGTTTTGGGAGATGCATACGGAGCTGTGGGGACGAATGCGGGGCGGCAGGGAAGAATGCGGAGCGGCAGGGACGAATGTGGAGTTACGGGTGACCTGCCTATGGGCCTACCACGGTTTTCCGTGCTAGACATGCGCCTTTGCGCGAGAAGCGCGGCGCTCGGCGAGGTCCTCGATGGTGGGGAGCATTGCGCCGGCGAGCAACGGGAGCAGCGCCCACAGCACTCCGCGCAAAGGCACGCACAACAGCAAGATAGCCAGCGCAAGACCGGCTTTTCGCGTGTAGCGTCCGAGCAAGGCGGCACTCACCACGGTAACGGCCAGCGCTGCGTCTACGCCAAAAGCTGCGGAGAATGCCAGGCCGCAGCACATGGCGCTGAAGATGAGCGGGAAGAATGGGCCTCCGTGCCAGCCCATGGCCAGGCACAGCGCAAGGAGCGCGAGCTTGACGATCGCTGTGGCCATGAGCACGGCTCCGCCCATGTTGCCCCAGCTGTTCAAGAGTTCCATGGCCTGCTCAGTACCCGGGAATAAAACGTAGGGCAACGCAATCGACGCCAGCGCGAGCGCCAGTCCGCATGCCGCCCCGCGCAGAGGGTCGTTGCTTCCGAATTGCTTTGAAATGCGCTCCGACAGGTCGGTGCAGCGGCGAAACACCCATGAGAGCGCCATGCCGGCAAGAGTAAGCGGGATTACCCACGCAACCGATATCGCAGAGAGCTCAGGAACGCCAAAGCGGGGGATGCCTGCGCCTCCGACAGTGGACGTAAAGTAGCCAAATGCCGCAACGCCGCCCGCAACGCCGATTCCGTAAATGACGGTCTTCTGCACGCGGGAGCTGGTGAGGCAGGCGCCCGTTCCGCATGCGCGTCGAATGGCGACGCCGATTTTGGTGCATCCGGCGGCGATGAAGCCGCTCAGTCCGGCCTCCGGTCCCACGGGGCCTCCGCATGCGAGCGGCAGCAAAAACGATACGAATGAGGCGAATGGCCGCCTGACCTCGTATGAACCGTTTGCCAGAGCGGATTTCACCACCTGCGCAAACGGTTCGGGCGCGCTATTAAACCGGTGGTTCCACCAGCCCATGAGCGCGCCACCCGCGCAGCAAATCGCAATGGCTGCCGCTGCGGGCACGGCGCCGGAAGTGATCGGATGCCACACGATCTCGATTGCGGCGTACGCGATGGAAAGCAGGGCCCATGATGCAAAGCCGAGCGTAAAGCCCATGCCTGCGCACATTGCCGAGGCGAGTACGAGACGCCACGGGCTTAAAGGGCGAGCGTCTGTCGATGCGGGAGCCTGCGTTGAGGCAGGAGACTGCGTTAAAGCGGGAACCTGAGTTGAGGCAGGGGCCTGCACAGATGCGCTAACATCTTCTGCTGCCTGGGCGCTCGCTTCCGTTTTGCGATATTCAGAAGCGCGAGCGCCCTCCAGGGTGCGGTCATGTTTTGAGGTCATGGTGGGCATCCTTTCCTCCCGCGTTTCTCTTTGAGCGGTTTGCGCCTCGGTCGGAGCACCTGGCCGTTTGAGCGGCTGGGGTTCACATATTCTTCCCGCACGCGAACGAGCCGCTTGAATGGTTGGGTCTCGGTTCATCCCGCTGCATGCATTCGACTGAACTGAGCCACGGACAGGCGCGCGCGATCGACCGCGTACGACCCGCCGAAGCGCGGTTTGGCCGAACACGCGCTTGGGCACGCAACGTATCTCCGCAACATTTACGATACCCATCGATTTCGCGTTTAACCAACGATCTTTTTCGCAATGGGGACGGAGGCCTGCCGCACCCGTCGAGAGATGGCGCGCTTGCCTTCCAAGAAACTCGGTGCACTTTCTAAAACTCGGAGCGTTTCTCGACCGTTTTGCTGGCTGCAAGCGGTTAAAAAGCGCACCGAGTATTGGGGAGCGCCACAAGTTTTGAAGCGCGTGCCGAGCCTTGAAGGTTCACAAAGTTTTGCCGAGCGGGCCGAGTTTCGAAGAACGCACCGAGCGCCAGGCGGCGAGCGGAGCGCGGGAGCACCACCCGCGTCCCTGCAGTGGCGTACAATACTGAGCAATTGCGCGCGCCGGCGCAGACAGCAGCCGGGCGCGCGGATCCGCATTCGGCGCGAGGGGAAACGCATGGCTCAGCAGCGCGACATGTTCGACGACATCATCGATATCAGCAAGGGCATCGACGTGCTCAAAAACCCCTTTGGGGGCATCACGGACGCGCTGCTCGGCACGGTGGATGAAAGCAAGCCGCACTGGAACCCAGCCGATTACAAGGAGCGGCCGCGCGTCAACTGCATTCCGTGCCTGGCATGCAAGTCGGACAAGAGCAGCTGCCGCGTTTGCCAAGACGTGTGCCCGGTGAGCGCCATCGAGATCGAGGACGGCGCCATCGACGTGCTCGACAGCTGCCGCAAGTGCGGCTTGTGCGTGGCGGCCTGCCCCACCGAGGCATTCGTGAGCCCGCGCCTGCAGCCCAAAAAGCTCTACGACGCGGTGGCCCGAGCGGCGACGGCGCACGAAACCGCCTATGTCACCTGCACGCGCGCTCTCAAGCGCATCCCGCGCGAAAACGAGGTTGTGGTGGCGTGCGTAGGCGACGTCACGCGCGAGACTTGGTTCTCCATCCTCACGGACTTTCCCAATGTGAGCATCTACCTGCCGCTTGATGTGTGCGCTGCCTGTCGCAACACCGCGGGCGAGGAGATGCTGGGCAATGCTATTGCCGAAGCGGAAGAATGGGCCGGTCGCGGCATGGGGCTCGAGGTTGAGCCCCGCGATCTGGTGTGCAACAAGCGTCGCGAGTACGAGCGCAAGGAGTTCATGGACAACATCGTGCGCCAGACGGGCCTGGCGGTGTCCAAGCTCACGCCCGCTACAGCGGCAGTCGCGAGCGTCACGCAGCGCATCAAGGAGCATTCCAGCCGCGTAAGCCAGCTGGAAAAGACGCTGAACACGGCATGCGGAACCACGTCGCAAAAGCGCCGCCGCATCCTCACGCAGGGGCGCCAGCTCATGCTTTCCACGCTGCAGCAGCACCCAGAGCTCGCCCAGAACGTGCGCGTTCAGGTGCCGGAGTGCGACCATGAGAAGTGCACCATGTGCGGCGACTGCGTGGAGGCGTGCCCCACGTTTGCCTGCGATCTGCGTGCCGGCGGCTCGTTTGCGTTCGAGCCGACGTACTGCATCGGCTGCGGGCTGTGCGCCGAAGTGTGCGGTGACAAGGCGATTTCCATGGTGGAGCGCGATGGCGCGGAGCTCGTGGTGCCCGATGTCGACGCCGAACGCAAGGCCAAGCTCGCAGCCGAGGCAAAACAGGAGATGGCCGAGGCGAAAGCGCAGGTCAAAAAGACCATGGGCAAGGTGCTCGACAGCGTGGAGAAGCTCGCAGATTAGCACACGGCTTTTGGGGCGGGCACTGGGCACCACGCCGCGTTTTTGGCTTGATTTGGAGATGACGTATCAGCTCAAAATGCTGGAAAACAGGGACTTGCCGGACGTGCGAGCGCTCGCTTAGGAGACTCATCGGCTGCTCTGCGGTCTATAATTACAAGGTTACGTATTGTCGGCGCCACGAGCGTCGCGTTCAGTAGGGGAATTCATGGCACTTTCCATTGGTATCGTCGGCTTGCCCAACGTGGGCAAGTCCACGCTGTTCACCGCGCTCACCAAGAAGGGCGGACTTGCGGCCAACTATCCGTTCGCCACCATCGACCCTAATGTGGGTGTTGTCGACGTGCCGGATGACCGCCTGCAGGAGCTCGCAAAGATCGTGAATCCGGCGCGCATCTTGCCGGCATCGGTCGAGTTTGTCGACATCGCCGGTCTGGTTAAGGGTGCTGCCGCCGAGGGAGCCGGCCTGGGCAACCAGTTCTTGGCGAACATTCGCGAGTGCGATGCCATCTGCCAGGTGGTTCGTTATTTCAAGGACCCGGATGTCATGCGCGAGGTCAACCACACGGGCGCGTTCGTCGATCCGGCAAGCGATGCCGAGACCATCATGACCGAGCTCATCCTAGCCGATATCCAAACCCTCGAGAAGCAGCTGCCCAAGCTTGAGAAGGAAGCCAAGCGCGATAAGGACCTCATGCCTAAGCTCGAGGTTGCCAAGCGCCTGGTCGAGTGGCTGAACGAGGGCAAGCGCGCCATCCAGATGGAGATGACCGACGAGGAGCGCGCGGCCGCCAAGGGCCTGTTCCTCCTCACCATGAAGCCCATGCTCTATGTGGCCAACGTCGACGAGGACATGCTCACCGAGGACCTGGACCCCATCGACGGCGTTAAGCCCATTCCGATCTGCGCCAAGGTGGAGGCCGAGCTTTCCGAGCTCGACCCCGAGGAGGCTCAGATGTTCCTGGCCGATTTGGGTCTTGAGCGCTCCGGTCTTGAGGTACTCGCTCAGGCGGCATATAAGCTGTTGGGCCTCCAGAGCTTCTTTACCGCCGGCGAGGTCGAGGTCCGCGCGTGGACGGTGCGTCAGGGCGCTACGGCTCCGCAGGCAGCCGGCGTGATCCACACCGACTTCGAGCGCGGCTTCATCAAGGCCGAGACCATCGCGTACGAGGACTACGTTGAGCTGGGCGGCGAGCAGGGCGCCAAGGCGGCCGGCCGTCTGCGCATGGAGGGTAAGGACTACGTTATGCACGACGGCGACGTGGTGCATTTCCGCTTTAACGTGTAGGAGGACGCGATGTTCAAGTATGGAAAACGCGCGGGAACCATCGGCGTGATCGCCATGTGTCTCGCTCTCGTTCCGCTTTCGATGGTGCTGGGCATGTGGCCCACGCTGGGCGATCAGGTTGCCATGAACGTGAGCGCCGGCGAGGTGGTTCGCTGGGGCGCCAAGTGGGAGCTGTTGATCGTGCCCGCGCTCGGCTTCATGCTGGTGTCCGCTACGTGCGCTTCGGGGCTGCGCCAGGCCAAGAAGTACTCGGACGACGTCGCCATGGCTCAGCTCACGTGCTCGCGCTTTATGCGCAATGCACTCGTGGAGAGCATCGTGTTCGTGGTGGTGACGGGCATCATGCTGTACAGCGCCGTAACGGGCATGGGCCTCGGCGCGTAAGAGGGAATTTAACGGCAGTCGCGCTTTTGCAACGCGGCTGCCGTTCCATACAGGGAGATAGGGAAGGGTTACAGATGTTCTCTCTGCATAAAACGAAAGGCGGTGTTCACCCGCCTCAATGCAAGGATATGCGCGACTTCGCCTGCACGCCCATCGCGCCGCCGGAGCGCGTGCGTATTCCTCTGAATATGCATATCGGTGCCCCGGCAAAGCCGGTGGTTGCCGAGGGCGATCACGTGTACGTTGGCACCTTGATCGGGCGAGTCGATGGCCTGGGGTCGCCCATTCACGCGAGTGTTTCGGGCGCGGTCGAGAGCGTGTCTGTCGAAGAGCTGCCAACGGGCGCAACTGCAACGGTGGTGCAGATTCACTCCGACGGAAAAATGGAGGCGGACCCTGCGCTCAAGCCCCCTACCTACAGCTCCAAGGACGAGTTCATTGCGTGCGTGCGCGACTCCGGCATGGTCGGCCTGGGTGGCGCGTCGTTCCCCACGTGGTTCAAGATGCGCGCCCCCGAGGGGAAGAGTTTCGAGTTCCTCGTGGTCAACGGCATGGAATGCGAGCCGTACATTACGAGCGATTACCGTCAGATGATGGAGCACTCGGGCCGCGTGATTGACGGCGTGAGGCGCGCTATCGACGCCCTTGAGATTCCCGCTGCGGTCATTGGCGTGGAGGACAACAAGCCTGAGGCCATCCTCGAACTCACGCGCGTGGTCAAGGAAAAGGGACTTGAGGACCGTATCGAGGTCATGTCCATTCCCACCAAGTACCCCGCCGGTGGCGAGAAGGTGCTCATCAAGGCCACGACGGGGCGCGACGTTCCCGCCGGCGGTCTGCCAATCGACGTTGGCTGCCTGGTGGTGAACGTGACGACGATTTCTCGCGTTGAGCAGTACTTCCGCTACGGCATGCCACTCACGAGCAAGACCGTTACGGTGACGGGCGACTGCATCGCGAATCCGGGCAACTACCGCATTCCCATTGGCATGAGTGTCCGCGACGTCATTGAGGCCGCAGGTGGCACGGTTAAGGAGCCGCGGAAGATCATCATGGGCGGACCGATGATGGGCCGCACGCTCACGGATATCGACTGCCCGCTCATCAAAGCGAATAATGCCATTGTGGCTCTGCACGACGCCGCCGTTCTTCCCGACGAGACGGCGTGCATCCGCTGCGGCAGATGCGTGCGTGCGTGCCCGTTGTCGCTGTCTCCCTTCGCGCTCGATGGTGCCTCGCGCCGTCATGATGCGGTGGCGCTCGACGAGCTTGCCGTTATGAACTGCATGGAGTGCGGATCCTGCGCGTACGTGTGCCCGGCGCACCGTCGCATTACGGCGGCGATTCGCGAGGGCAAGGCCGCGTACCGCGGCGAAGTCGCTCGTCTCGCCGCGCCTTCCAAGGCCGCCGCGCCCGCCGAGCCTGCCAAGGCCGAGAAGAAGGAGGCGTAAGGGAATGAACCTCATCAATGAGGCATCGCCTCACTTCCACGGCAAGGGGTCCACGCAGTGGATCATGGGCATGGTGTGCCTGTCCTTGCTGCCCACGCTTGTGGCGTCGGTGTTTCTCTATGGACTGGCAGCGCCGCTGCTCGTGCTGGTCTGCGTGGCAACCGCGCTCGTAACCGAGCACGTGTGCTGCATGCTCATGCATCGCGAGTCCACGGCGGGCGATTTGTCCTGTGTGGTCACCGCCATGCTTTTCGCGTTCACCCTGCCTGCCAACTGCGGATACTTCCCGGCGATTTTGGGCACCGTGTTCGCCGTCGCCGTGGTCAAGATGTTGTTCGGCGGAATCGGCTGCAACTTTGCGAATCCTGCGGTTGCCGGCCGTGTGTTCATCATGCTCGCCATGCCCATCGCCCTGGGCGCCTACCCCGACATCATGGGCCGTCCGCTCGATGCGATTACGGGCGCCACGCCGCTTGCCATGAACGCTGCCGGTGCGGATCCCTACAGCTACATGGATATGATGTTCGGTTTGCATGCCGGCGCACTGGGCGAGACCTGCATCATCACGCTGCTCGCCGGTTACGTGTTCTTACTGGTCATGCGCGTTGTTGACGCGTGGGCCACGGTTCCGTTCATCGCCACAGTTGCAGTTATCACGGGCATCGCCGGGCAGGATGCCCTGTACCAGGTGCTCTCCGGCGGCCTGGCGCTCGGCGCTTTCTACATGGCGACCGACTACACCACGACTCCCATGACGCCAACGGGCAAGATCATCTTTGGCATTGGCTGCGGCGTTATCACTGCGCTGGTGCGCCTGTTCGCTGCCGCTCCCGAAGGCGTGGCGTTCTCCATTCTGTTCATGAACATGTTCACCCCGCTGATCGACCGCTATACGCGTCCCCAGCCTGCAGGAGGTGTGAAGCATGCCCTCATCTAACAAGTGCCCGCTGGCACGCCGCCGCAACGGCGCCATCTTTTCCGCATGCGCGGTTCTGCTCGTCGCCCTGGTGTGTGCGGGTGTGACCGCCGGCGTTCATTACGGGCTTGGCGATGCGTTCGCCGCCTCCGACGCTGCTTTGGATGAGGCCAAGGGCGGCGCACAGCGTAAGCTTTTGTTCCCCGACGCCGCGACGTTCGAGTCTCAGTCCGCACCCGCGGTCGAGGGCCTGAACTCGGTGTATAAGGCCGATACGGGCGCGTGGGTGTTCGATGTGACTTCAACGCAGGGTTATCACGGCGAGGTCGAGCTCATGGTGGGTATCAACGCCGACGGCACCGTTGCTGGCCTGCAGGTCGTAGCCGAGGACGAGACTGACGGCATTGGCACCAACGCATTCACCGACGAGTACTTCGGCGGCTTTGCGGGCACCGCTGCTGCCGGTGAGCTCACGGTTGACGAGGCAGGGGCGGGGCAGACGCACGTCGACGCTGTTTCGGGCGCCACCTTCACCTCGCGTGCCGTTGTTGACTGCCTGAACATTGCCTTTGAGGCGTATGCGCAGATGGGAGGCAAGTAACATGGCGTTGAACGAGAATATCGTGCGGGAGCAGGATGAGCGCATAGCCAAGATGATCCATACACCCACGTTTTTGGTGGTTGCCGGCGCCCTGCCGGGGCTTTTTGCGGCGACTTCGTTTGAGAACGGCCTGATGATCGGCTTGGTTTCTGCAGCCGCGATCGTGGTCATGGCGTCGCTTGCCCCCTTGCTGAGGACCTTCACCGGCACGTGGTCACGCGTTCCGGTCATGCTCATGGTGAGCGTGACCATCGTGACGCTGCTGGGTTTTGGCGTACGCGCGACCAATCCCGTGGTCTTTGAGGCGCTCGGTATCTATCTTCCGCTTGTTTCGGTGAATGCCGTGGTCGTGGCATGGATCGCAGGCGACGGCATGACGGTTGCTCCGGCTAAGACGCCGCTTACAACCGCGATCTTCGCCGCGGCGATGGTGCTGGCAGCGCTTGCGTTCGTCGGCTTTATCAACGGAATGCTCACCACCGGTCAAGTCTTCGGCTTGACCATGGGGGAGCTTGCCGCCTCTCCGATTGCCGCTTTTGGTAAGCCCACGGGTTCGCTGCTGGTGCTGGCGCTCGTTGCCGTGTTTGTGCAATCGGTTGAGCAGGCGTGCGCCAAGAGTGATGCCGCGGACGCTTCCGATACGGAAGGGGGTGAGCGCTAATGGGATTCCTCAATGCGCTGTTCACCGCTGCTCTCGACAATAATCTGGTGTTCGCCCAGCTTATCGGTATGGTCTCGGTGGTGCTGGTGGCTGGTCGCCCGCAGGAGTCGTTCCGATTCGGCGCCATGATCGCCGCTGCCACGGCAGTTTCCGGTGCGCTTGGCTGGCTGCTGTATACCTACCTCATGCAGCCTTGGGGCGTTGCGTATTTGGCTCCGCTTGTGTATGTGCTTGTGAGCTGGACGGTAATTGTTCTCGCTGCCACCGCGTTGGGCTCTGGTAAGTCGGTTGCCGAACGCGAGCGCTTGCTTCGTGCGTGCCCGATTATTGCCTGCAACGCTGCGGTTCTGGCTGTGTCCCTCGGCAATGCCGTGGCGGCCGAGCCCCTGACCTGGGACGTTGCCCTTGGCACTGCACTCGGTGCCGGCTTGGGCGTGTTCCTTGCCGTGGTGCTCTTTGCGTTTGTGCGCGACGCCATCGACGAGCGCCTGGTTCCCGCAGCGCTGCGCGGCCTGCCCATTACGCTCGTGACCGCGTCCCTTATGGCCCTGGCGTTTACCGGCGTTGCCGGTATTGCCGGCGGGCTGTTTGCGTAAGGGGGATCAGTGATGTTTGAATCTGTGTTTTACACCGTAGCGCCCATGCTTGTTGTGGCGGCCGTCGCCCTTCCCGTGGGGCTTGTGCTCTCCGTGTGCGCGGGCGTGCACAAGTACGCCGAGTGGCGCGAGTTCAAGGCGGCTCAGCTCGACGAGTCCGCCCAAGGCGATGCCGCGGAGGCCTCGGAGCGGTAAGCTGCAAGCGGCTTGCCGGACGGCGCCTTTGGGGCAGTTGCCGTGAGCTACTGGCTTGACGTCGCCTTCGGTCCGGACATCGCGCCTATGGAGCAGTGGCCACGAGCTGCCGGCTTGACGTTATCGTCGAAACGGCAATCCGCGAGCGGCTGATCCGGCTCGATCCGCGTCGACCCACTCCGTAGCTACGCATCTTTGACCCCCTGGACGCTTCCCATGCCGTCCAGGGGGTCAAAACGTTCCGTTTGCCGAACAGTTATTGAGCGCGCGTCCTCCCAGCTTAGACTTAAACACAGTGTGCTTCTATCAGTTCCATACGAGAGGATGATCGTCATGAAGCAGCTGAATGAGAAGGTTGCCGTTGTCACTGGTGCCGGTCAGGGTATTGGCAAGGGCATCGCCCTGTGCCTGGCCAAGCGCGGCGTTAAGGTCATCGCCACTGGCCGCCGCCTCGAGCCCATCGAGGCCACCATCGCCGAGATCAAGGAACTCGGCGGCGAGGGCTTTGCCATGACCTGTGACTCTGCCGACCGCGAGCGCGTGTTCGAGGTTGTCCAGAAGGCCGTTGACACCTACGGTTCCATTGACGTCATCGTGAACAACGGCCAGGCCATCGTGCCTTCCCAGCCCGTTGAGGACACCGAGTACGACAACATGCTCAAGGCTTGGGAGTCCGGCGTGATCGGCTCGCTCAACTATATGCAGGCTGCCTTCCCCTACATGAAGGAGCAAAACGAGGGCCGCATCATCAACTTCGCCTCCGCGACGGGCATGTTCGGCATCGCGGGCCAGCTCGCATACGGCTCCAACAAGGAGGCCCTGCGCGGCCTGACCAAGATCGCCGCCAAGGAGT
>JAUNDT010000010.1 GCA_030525945.1 Coriobacteriaceae bacterium
AGAGCGGCAGCGCCCCGGGGGCGGGGATTCCAAGTTCACGATTCCTACATAATTGAGAAATATCTCCCTTCCCTTCACGGAAGGGCGCGCCGGACCTCGGTCCGCTATTGGTGATGGCACATCTTTGTATCTATGTATAAGGGTTTGCCATCTGTCGTGGGTGTTATACCCGTTCAGCCGCTATCCGACTCACTCGAACAATCGGATTGTCAGCTTGGTACCTGCGTCTTGCGAGCCCGTCCTTGAACGAATCTATATAGAGGAGACGGGATGTAGCCCCTATATAGAAAAGACGGGACGCCCATACGAGCATCCCGTCTTACATGCACTACTTATGCCTCGATCATGGAACGGACCGTGGCCTGCAGCTCGGAGAGATTCTCCTCGCTGGGGACCCACTGCTGGGCCACGACGGGCACGGGCAGCTGGAACTTGGCATTCTCAAGCTCGGCGTATACCTGCTTGGGACCGAGCGGAGCCCAGCCGTAGGAGCCGAACGCCAGGCCGATACGCTGGTCGTTCTTGGGAGAAAGGCCGCGCATATAGGTGAGGAAACTCGCCACGGTGGGAAGCATGTTGGAGTTGAGAGTCGGCGAGCCCACGGCAACGTACTTGGCATCGCACATATAGAGCATGATGTCGGAGATGTGCGTGGTCTTGAGGTCGATGAGCTGCGCCGGCACGCCCTCGGCGATGAACGCGTCGCAGATCTCGCGAGCCATGGACTCGGTCGAGTGCCACATGGAGTCGAACACCACGACGGCCTTCTCCTCGGTCTGGTACGTGGTCCAGGCCTCGTACTTCTCGAGAATCTCGTCGATATGAGAGCGCCAGATGCAGCCATGGCTGGGGGCGATCATGTTGAGCTCGAGGCCGCGTACCGCGTCGAGGGCCTTGTGGGCCTGCATGCCGTACGGCCACACGATGTTGGCGTAGTACTTCTTGGCCTGCTTGAAGATCTCGCAGAGGTCGTTCTCGTCATCGAAGCGCTTGGTGGTGGCAAAGTGCTGGCCGAACGCATCGTTGGAGAACAGGATCTTGTCCACGTCGGAGTAGGTGACCATGTTGTCGGGCCAGTGAACCATGGGCGTGGTTACAAAAGTGAGCGTGCGCTCGCCGATGCACAGGGTGTCGCCGCTCTTGACGGGGGTCGCCTCGATGCCGAAGTGGGCCTTCACGCCGTTCACGCCCGCGCCGGCGGATGCGCAAATCGTCGCGTTGGGAGCGACGCGGTGGATGACCGGCAGGGAGCCGGAGTGATCCATCTCGACATGGTTCGTAATGACCACGTCGATCTTGGAGGGGTCGACGACCTGGGAAATGCGCTGCACGAGCTCGTCGGAGAACGTGCCCTTGCAGGTGTCGATAAGAGTGACCTTCTCATCCATGATGAGATAAGCGTTATAGGTGATGCCGCGCTCGGTGGTGTAGCCGTGGAAGAGGCGCTCGTTCCAGTCGATGCCGCCAACCCACCAAACCTTCGGGGAGATCTCAATCGCGTTCAGCATGCTTGATCCCTTTCTTCATGCTCAAGCTGATGACTCGAAACAGCATGATAACACTCGCCAAATGCACGGTGACGGGTCGCAATTAGGGATACGCGAGTTTTGTATGAGGAGCGCTTTTTGAGGAGGCTACTCGGCGATGCGGCGCTTGGGCTTGACGCCGCGCGGCTTGTTCACCAGCGCCTCCGGGCCGCTTGCGCGGTACTGACGGCACCACGCCTTGACCGACGACTCGCTGGGGATACCGTGCTTGACCATGACTTCGCGCACGGTCATGCCGTTCTCCAGGCGATCTTGGACGGCGGAAAGCTTGAGCTCGAACGGGTACACGCGGTGCTTGGCGCCCGCGTTCATGACGGCGGCGCGGCCACCCACGGCATACGAGCGCGCCCACTGGCGAGCGGTGGCGTCGGGGATGCCCAGCTTGGTGGCAAGTGCGCGATGGCCCATGCCCTCGGCAAGCGCCTTGGCAGCCTGGCGGCGCACCTTCTCGTCATAGGAACGGTTCATCTTCTGCTCTGCCACGGCACTCACCTCACGTCTGCGTGCATCTTCTGCCAACCATTAACATTTGATAGCGAAGTATACCGTCTGTTTGCCTATTTCCTATCACGATAACAGGTATATGCCAAACCGCACAAAGAGCGCACAGCCGTGAGTTTGTGAACAATTGTTCATCTTGGAGGCGGATTGGGGGTATGGCGAGGCACGCCAGGCATGTCCCACACAGACGCTACGCCGAACAGGACTCGCACTCCTCCACCTCAAGCGATTTGCTCCGCACGTAATACACCGTTTTCACGCCCTCGCGCCATGCCTGGATATACAGGTTGAGCACTTGGCGCAAGGTGTATTCCTGCGTGATGTAGAGATTCATCGACTGCGCCTGATCGATGTGGCGCTGGCGCACGCCCGCCGCGCGCACGCTCCACTGCTGGTTGATGTAGTGCGCCGGCTTGTAGAGCCAGTACGTTTGCATGGAAAGGTCGGGGGCCACGCGCGGCAGCATGGCGCCTTTCTTCTCCTCCAAAAAGAACTTGCGCATGATGGGGTCGATGCCGGGGGTCGTGCCGGAGAGGATGGATGTGGAGCTGGTGGGCGCGATGGCCAGCAGGTAGGCGTTCCGCACACCGTGCTCGGCAACGCGCGCGGCAAGCTCGTCCCATCGCGAATCGCCTGCATATCCGCGCTTTTCAAAGTACGCTCCCGTGGCCCAATCGCTGCTCTCGAACGCCTTGTTCGCCCCGCGCTCCTCCGCCAGACGCTCGCTCGCGGCGATCGCGTGGTAGTTGATGCGCTCGAAAACCTCGTCGGCAAAACGCAGGTGCTCCTCGCTCTCCCACACAATGCCATGGCGCGCCAGCATGTGGTGATACCCGGACACGCCCAGACCGATCGAGCGGTACCGATGATTGGTGAGACGCGCGTACGGGAGGGCATAGAAGTTAAGGTCGATGACGTTATCGAGCGCCCGGACGGCGGTTTCGATCACCTGACCCATCGCCGCATCGTCCGTGACGGGAAGGCGCCCGAGCGAGAGGCTCGCCAGGTTGCACACTACGAAGTCGCCAGGCTTGGTGGTGGTCACGACGACCGTGTCACCCTCCTGCGTGGCGACCTCGCGCGACACTTCCTCGATGGCGCTCGTGTTTTGCGCGATCTCGGTGCAGAGATTCGAGCAGTAGATGATACCGGCGTGTGGATTGGGGTTCATGCGGTTGACCGTGTCGCGCATGAACGCAAAGGGGGTGCCCGTCTCGACGGCGCTTTTGAGAATCATGCGCACGAGGTCCTTGAGCAGTACCGTTCGCTTGGGGATACGCGGGTCGGCGACGCACTCGAGGTAGCGGCGCTCCCATTCCTCGCCGAAGCTGTCTTCCAGCGCATAGCCTTTCACGGTAAGGATATCGTGCGGGCACATAAGGTGCCAATCCTGGTCCAGGCTCTCCTCCGCCATGCGCCAGAACAGGTCCGGATAGCAGATGGCCGGGAAGACGTCGTGCGCTTTCATGCGCTCATCGCCGTTGTTGGTGCGCAGGCCGAGGAATTCCGGCAGGTCGCGGTGCCAGGCGTCGAGATACACCGCGACCGCGCCCTGGCGCATGCCGAGCTGGTCGACCGCCACGGCGGTGTCGTTGATGACGCGGATCCAGCGGACCACGCCGCCGGCGACGCCCTCAAAGCCGCGGATGCTTCCGCCCGTAGCGCGGACTTTTCCCAGGTACATGCCCATGCCGCCGCCGTATTTGCTCACCTGGGCAAAATTGTCGATACTTCGGTAGATTCCCGTGAGGCTATCGGGGACCGTGTCGATGAAGCAGCTGGAGAGCTGGTGGTCGGGCTTGCGCGCGTTGCTCATGGTGGGCGTGGCCATGGTGACCTCGAGTCGGCTCAGCATGTCGTAGAAGCGGCGCACCCACGCAAGACGCTGCGCGCGGGGCTCGTTCATGGCGAGATGCAGGGCGATGCCGAGGAACATTTCCTGCGGGCTCTCGAGCGGCGTGTGATCGTGCGCTCGAATAACGTAGCGACTCAGCAGCAGGTCGAGGCCGGCGTAGGTGAACAGGTCGTCGCGCTCGGGGTCGATGAACGACGCCGCCTCGTTCAGCTCGTCTTTGGTGTAGACACCCATGATGTAGCTGCCGTAGAGGCCCTTTTGCGTGAGCAGGTCGACGAGTGCGGAAAAGGTTGAGATACCGAGCTCGCTGCGCGTTTTTGCCAGTGCGCCACGGTGCTGCAGGGAGAGCAGGCGCGCGGCGATAAGCTCCCAGCGGGGCGCCTCTTGGCTGGTGAGCTCAACCGCCGAGCGGATGAGGGCCTGCATGCGCTCGGCCGTGCTTGAGCTGGCGCCCGCGAGCGCGCGGTACCGAGCCTCGAGAAGTGCGAGGTCGTAGACGGATTCGGGGAAGTCCTGCTGGATGCGCTCGAGCGCGCGGTTGAGAGCCGCGGCAAAGCCGGGGTCGCGATGAGGACCTACGGGCGATTCGGAAATGCGGTTTTGATCTTCGGCGGAGGTGGTGCGGTGCTGGATGCAGCCGGGGGTCTCGTCATCGAACACGCGAGGGCGATCGGGGGCGATGCCGCGGGCCGTTCCGGTCGTGTGGTCGCAGTCGTTGTCGCGAGTCTCGTCCGACGCGCGGTCGCGGTCGTTGTCGCGAGCCCCGACCGTCGCGCGGTCGCAGTCGTTGTCGCGAGTCCCGACCGACGCGCGGTCGTAGCCCTCGGCAACCGCCTTTACGATTCCCTGACGCGCGGCGGCCTCATCGAAAGGCGTCGCCGCTGCGCGCGGATCCATCTCCAACCCGGTTTCCATGCTGACCTCTCTTCATTATTCACTATATGTAGAGCCTGTCGGCCTCCGCATATCAATATCTCGTGTTTGTAAGCATAGCCTAACTGTTAGTGATTTTGTATCGTATACTACATCGGCAAGTAAGTGGCGACACGGATTGGGTGATGGACCGGAATTCCAACGTACTAGCTCTACGCTCGCCCCGACGTTGCCGCGGGACCCGGTCGTTGTGGCGGCACTCGGTCGTTGCGGTGTCTCTGCAGTGGCGGAAATCGGTCGCTGCGGCGTTGCTGCGGCGGCGGCAAACGGTCACTGCAACGGGAAAACGGTTCACAACCGAAAGAAACTTTGAGAATTCGTCAAGTTTCTTTCGGTTGTGAACCGCTCGGCGGGTGGGAACGGAATGCGCGGGCGTTCGGCGGAGGATGCAGAGAGTCAATGCCCACGCACCTGCAGGGGCATGGCGCCAGCAGGGGAACACGTCGCCGCAGGGAGCACAGCGCCCGCAAGGGGGCCGCAGGGTCCCAACGCCCACCCGCACGCAAGGGACACGGCGCGCCCAAGGGGGCGTAGCGCACACACGGGGCCCGCACGGGGCGGGCTCGCAAAGGACGCAACATCCGGGCCCGCACGGAGACATTTCACGAGGAGGGATTCGACATGGGAACACAAACGACTCAGCGCCTTTCGAAAAAGCCGCTGTTCAACCCGCAGGGCGACATCGACGTCCGCGACCGCCGCATGATCGGCGGCAACACCACCAACCTGAACGACTTCAACAACATGAAGTACACCTGGGTATCCAACTGGTATCGCCAGGCCATGAACAACTTTTGGATTCCCGAGGAGATCAACCTCACCCAAGACGTGAAGGACTACCCGCTCCTCTCCCCCGCCGAACGCGCGGCTTTTGACAAGATCCTCTCGTTTTTGGTGTTCCTCGATTCGCTGCAGTCGGCCAACCTGCCCAACATCGCCGAATACATCACCGCCAACGAGGTGAACCTCTGCCTCTCGATCCAAGCGTTTCAGGAGAGCGTGCATTCGCAGAGCTATTCCTACATGCTCGACACGATCTGCGATCCCGCGAAACGCAACGAGATCCTGTACCAATGGAAGACGGACGAGCACCTGCTCGCCCGCAACACGTTTATCGGCAATTTGTACAACGAGTTCCAGGACCAGCGCGACGCCCGTACGTTTTTGCGCGTTGTCATGGCGAACTTCATCCTGGAGGGCGTGTACTTCTACTCCGGGTTCATGTTCTTTTACAATCTGGCGCGTATGGGCAAGATGCCCGGCAGCGCGCAGGAAATCCGCTACATCAACCGTGACGAGAACACGCACCTGTGGCTCTTCCGCAACATCATGCTCGAGTTGAAAAAAGAAGAGCCGCAGCTGTTTTGCGAGGACAACGTGGCGATGCTGCGCGAAATGCTCGAGGAGGGCGTGCGCCAGGAAATCGCCTGGGGACGCTACGTCATCGGCGACTCTATTGAGGGCCTCACCGGCGATATGGTCGAGGGCTACGTGCGCTACCTGGGCAATCTGCGCTGGAGCTCGCTGGGGTTCGGACAGCTCTTTGAGGACTGCGCGTCGGAGCCTGCCGACATGGCGTGGGTTTCGCAGTACTCGAACGCCAACATGGTCAAGACGGACTTTTTTGAGGCGAAGTCCACCGCGTACGCAAAGAGCACCGCGCTCATCGACGACCTGTAGGGGCTGCGAGGGCGCACCCGCCCTACGCATCAAAAAGCGGCAGGCTGCCCCCAAAGGGCGACCTGCCGCTTTGCATGAAGAGCCTGCTACTCCTCGATCGGCTCCAGGTCCCCGTCGGTCCCGCCGCTGCGGGAGACCTTGAACGCGCCGGCGAGCGCGCCCAGTCCGAGCAGCGCCATCGAGACGAACGGGCTGGTGTCGCCGGTCTGCGGGAGCTTGGATCCGGACACGCTCCCACCGGAAGCGCCGCCGGTGCCAGAGGAGCCGGAACCGCCGGCGGAGCTGCCGCCCGTGCCAGTTCCGCCGCCAGCAGAGCCGCTGCCGCCGATCGAGCCGCCGCCACCACCGCTGCCACCCGCGCCATCGCCGCCCGTGCCGCCGCCGGACGGCTTCCAATCCGGGTCGACCAAACCGCGCGTGAGCGTCGCCACGCGGTCGCCCAGCTGGTTCTCGTCGTGCGTCAGCGAATACAGGGCGCCGTGGGCGAGCTCCGCCAGCGAGGGGATGTTGGGGATCATGTTGCCCGGGGTGTCGCCCAGGAACCCGAAGATCGCGCCCACACTGGACGCCACCATGCCGATAAGGCTCAGCGGGCCGGACCCCTGGTCCTTCACGCACAGGTCGGAGAGCTTGAGCTTCACCTTCTTGAGCAGCTTGGTGAGCCTGTCGAGGTTGTCGGCATCGTTCACCGTGGCGCGCAGGTAGCTGATGAGCGAGCCGTCTGCCACGGGGCTGCCCTCGGCATCGGAGCCCGTGAGCTTCATGTTCGCCGTGGCGGCATCAACCCACTGCGGGCAGGTCTCGTCGCCGTTCAGATGGTCGCCGTAAGCGAACTTGATGAGGTCGAACACGCTCTCGCCGCCCGTGGACACCCTCTGGTTGAGCAGCACCTCCACCAGGGAACGCAGCAGGTCAAGGGTCTCGCTCTTGCCGTCCTGAAGGATCTCTGCATCGACATTGCCGTACACGGGAGCCATGAATCTGGCGAACGAGGCAGCGTCGATGTAGTACGACCAATACGCGGCCGCTGGCAGAGGAAGGCGCGCCGCAACCGCCTCGAGGCGCGAAAGCGTAGCGGGCGCAAGCGCAAGGCGAATCGGCCGCATCGACGCCCCGACCGCCTCGAGGCGCTCGAGCACCACGCGGCCCTGGGCGGCATCGGACCAAATGCCCAGCGTGCCGTACCCCTTGAGCAGCGCGCTGATGCTGCCCAGGTCAAGGGCGAGCGCGCTCTCGCGAGTCTGGGGCAACGCGGAGAGCAGCACGCCGAACAGCGCAGGGTCGAGCGCCTCGGCCGTACCGTCGCCGATGCCCATGCCGGACAGCAGTCCCGCCAGCGCCGGCTTGATGCCGCCCTCGGCCACCACCTGGTCGAGCATGGGCGCCACGAGCGCGTCGGCGATCATCGTCTTGACCACGTCGACGGTGAGCAGGCGCTCTTGGCCGTAGGCGGTGATGTTGGGGATGACCGTGATGGCGCCCGTGTCGAAGTCCTCGTAATCAACGGAGCCCAGGGCATGGTTCTCCAGGGCAAGCGTTGCCTCGACGTTCGCGGTGCCCGCCTCGCGCTTCCACGACAGGGTGGCGAAGCGGATGTCGCTCGGATAGGTCACGGTCGCGCAGGTCTCGATGTCGAACAGGACATTGCCCGCCTCGGTTGTAATGCTGGCGACGTCGTTCGCGTGCATGTGCCCGGTAAAGACCGCCGAAACACCCGCATCGGCGTAGCGGCGCTGGCACTCCTCGTAGTTATCGACCAGGTACTCGCCCATGAGCTGGGGCTCCATGGAAAAATGCGGGACCACGCCGTGGTGTTGGGTCACCAAGACGATGTCGCCCGCGGCGCGCGCCTGGGACGCCTGGCTCTCAATCCACTGCAGGAGCTTCTCGCCCACCACGCCGGACGTCACGTGCTCGTCCACGTCCAGGCCGTTTTGGTCGGTGGAGTACTTGCACGAGTCGACCGCGATGAGCGTCACGCCCTTGGCCGGACGCACCACGTAGGACAGGCTGCCGCCGCGCGTGCCGCCCTCGTCGAACTTGGCGATGGCGCTGCTATAACCGCAGTCCGCGTAGATCTCCTTGAACGCGAGCGGGTCAACCAGGTCGGTGTGCTCGGCAACGCCGCTCGAGAAGTCGCGGCTGTTGAGGTCGTTGTTGATATCGTGGTTGCCGTTGATGACGCAGAATTGCGTGTCCTTGCCGGCAGCGGTCAGGCGCGCCTTGGCGTCTGCGAACATCGTATGGATGTCGCGATGGCACACGAGCTCGCCGTCCTTGGTCAGGTCGCCCGACACGATGACCAGATCGGGCTGGTACCCCACGATCTCGTCCATCGCCTTTTTGATAATGGAGCCCGACTCGCGGAACATCTTGCGGTCGGAGTTCTCGGCAAGCGTGAAGTCGGGGCAATCCGAGTACAGGCCCTTGGAGAAGAAGTGCGTGTCGGACAGGTGCGCGATCTTGATCTGGCTCGGGTAGTCCGCGCCCAGCTCCGACGGCGCCGCGAGCGCGTCTTGAGGGTCGGCGGAAAGCGCCACGGCGGCGGCACCCGCTCCGACCACCGAGAAGCGGACGAAGTTCCTACGGCTGAACTCTTGTTCCAACATGCAACGACTCCCATCGAAACGCATAACAGCAAAAGGGCCGCACCGAGCGGCCGTGATTTCAGTATGGGAGAGCCCTGTTAAGGCAGGCGCCGTCGCGCCGTTAGCGAACTGCCTTGGGATTGTAAGGAACGTAAGCGCAGTGTTTGGAATGTAAGCGCAAGGCGGGCACACCTCCATGGATGCACCCGCCATTAGGCTTACGTTTCGCCCCGTGCGAGGGACTACCGGAGCGAGACACGCCGGCAGCGCCGCCCACCCGGGCCGTCCGCCAAGCTACCTGCCCTGCGCGCGGTTGTGCTCGTAGATCTCCACGAGCTTTTGCTGCACGTCGTAGGGAACCTGCTCGTAGCCGGCGGGCTCCATCGTGAAGTCGCCCGTGCCGCGCGTGAGCGAGCGCAGGCGCGTGGCGTAGTCGACGAGCTCGGCGTAGGGAACGGTCGCCGTGACCACCGTCTCGCCGTGGTCGGTCGTGTCCATACCGGTCACGCGGCCGCGGCTGGCGGAAACGTCGCCCATCACCGCACCGGCGTAGCTCTCGGGAATCATCACCGTGATGTTCTCCATGGGCTCGAGCACCACGGGGTCGGCGTCCTCGCACGCCTTCTTGAGGCCGATGCGCGCAGCCGTACGAAACGCCATCTCGTTGGAGTCGACGGGGTGATACGAGCCGTCGTAGCACGCCACGCGAATACCCGTGAGTGGGTAGCCCGCGATCACGCCGTCCTTCATGGTCTCCTGCACGCCCTTGTCGACCGCCGGGATGAGCGCGCGCGGGATGCGGCCGCCCACGACCTCGTCCACGAACTCGTACTCAGCGCCGTCGAGCAGCGGCTCAACGCGCAGGAAGCAGTCGCCGAACTGGCCGGCGCCGCCGGTCTGCTTCTTGTGGCGGCCCTGGGCGCTCGCCACGCGGCGGATGGTCTCGCGATACGGAATACGCAGCGGCACGATGTGCGCCGCGACCTTGGTGCGGTCCTCCAGGCGGTTGAGCAGCACGCTCACCTGGGCCTCGCCCACGGCGGAGATCACGGTCTGGCCCGTTTCCTCATCGCGGTCGATGCTCATGGTGGGGTCGGCCTCGCAGGCCTTCTCGATGAAGGTGAACAGCTTGTCCTCGTCGGAGCGGTTCTCGGCCTCGATGGCAATGCGGTACTGGGAGTTGGGGAACTTGAACGCCGCGGCCTCGACCTTGCCGGTCACGGACAGGGTGTCGCCGGTCTCGGCTGCCATCTTGGGGACGACCACGATGTCGCCCGCGTAGGCGTGGCCGACCTCGGTCATCTCGCGGCCGCACATCACGTACAGGTGCGCCAGGCGCTCGCCCTTGCGGGTGCGGGCGTTCACGAGCTCTATGCCGGGCTCGATGGTGCCCGTGAGCACCTTAAGGAAGGAAAGGCGGCCCTGCTGGGCGTCGTTCAGCGTCTTGAAGGTGAAGACCACCGGGCGATCGTCGTCAGAGGAGATCTTGAGCGTGTCGCCGTCGATGAGGGGCATCTCGCCGTAGTCGGTGGGGGCGGGGAAGTACGTGGCGATGTCGTCCATGAGGGAGTTCACGCCCTGCTCCTTGATGCAGGAGCCGGCGAACACGGGCACGAACAGGCGGTGCGCGATGGCCTTGGCGAGCAGGCCCTCGACCTCATCCTGCGTGAGGGGCTCACCCTCGAGGTACTTCTCCATGAGCTCGTCGTCGGCTTCGGCCACGAGCTCGCACAGGGTCTCATGCGCGGCCTCGGCTGCCGGGAGCAGGTCGGCCGGGATCTCGGTCTCGGTCTGCTTGGTGCCGTCGCAATGGCGGGCCTTCATGCGCACAAGGTCGATGATGCCGTTGAAGTCGTCGCCCGTGCCCCAAGGCAGGGTCACGGCGCCCAGGCGCATACCGAAGCGGTCGCGGAGCATCTCGAGGCAGGCGTCGAAGTCGGCGTTCTCCTTGTCCACGCGGTTCACGAACACGGCGCGGGCGAGGCGCAGGTCCTCGGCGGCGTACCAGAGCTTGACGGTGGTGGGCTGCGGGCCCTCGGCGGCATCGACCACGAACAGGGCCGTCTCGCACACGCTCATTGCCGCGTAGGCGTCGCCGATGAAGTCGGGGTAGCACGGGGCGTCGAGCACGTTGATGCGGGCGGATTTCCAGTCGATCGGCGCGATGGAGGTCGAGATTGAGAACTCGCGCTTGACCTCTTCGGCATCGTAATCGAGCGTGGGCTTGGTGCCGTCGTGGCCGCCCAGGCGGGCGGTCTTGCCGGAAAGGTGGAGCATGGCCTCCGCGAGCGAGGTCTTGCCCACCCCGCCTTGGCCTACGAGCACCACGTTCCTTACATTGCCAGTCTTGGGTGCACCCATGGGACACCTCCCTTTCCCAGCACGCGTTGAGCGCGCCGAAAATGCGTGCGAGGTGCCCTGTGCATCCCGCACGACAGCCGTATGGCTTGAGCCTACCCACTTGCGGGCCGAACAAGCACCAGGCATCGGCAAACGAGCGGCGTGAACCCGCGAACGGTCGATTGATCTAGCACTCCAGTCGATCCAGGTCGACTCGAGTGACACAATTCGTCAGTACTGAGCCCTCGCTCACGCCCTGCCCGACTGAACATGCAAGCGATGGAGTGACGAGACCACATGGCTGCACTTGAATTGACGCGTAGATCCGATTGTTATGCGCTGCCTTCATCACATGGGCGTCAACTCGAACTAATATCGATTTTGCCTCTATGCACCGTGACAAAATGGTTCGAGATACTCTTCGCAAAACTATCGTCATGCGTTACCACCAGTGTTATTCTTCCTCGCTTGTCATCTTTTATCGCATCACTCAATTCCTCCACCATTTTCTTGTCCAACCCAGCAGTCGGCTCGTCCAGAATTAACACGTCCGCTTTTTTCGACAGGGCAACGCAAAGGCGGAGCGCCTGATATTCTCCTCCAGATAATTGCTCGCAGTTTAATTCCATTTTATTCAGAAGCATAGGCCCTATAGAAGGCATCGGACAATTGCGAAGGTATGCATTTTGCGCAGCACAAGGTACACCCGCGACCATATCCAAAAACTCGGAAACCGAACAGTTGTAAGGAGTCGAATCTTGTACCAGGACGGACATGCATGTTTTTCTAGTCAGATAGGAATTCGATTTAGTAATTTGCCTAAGGTTGTACGTTATTTCATATTCCGAATCAATTAAACCCGCAATTGACTCAATAAGAGTTGACTTGCCAGCTCCATTTGGCCCAACAAATACAATAATCTCTCCCTTTTTTACACCTAATAGGGCCCTTTTCTCTCCAAAAGTTTGCCCCCCACTCCATTCGTCAATTTCGATCGAATCAATACTGCTTATTTCATTCACGCCAGAATGAATCGTAGATAAGCGAATACACTTTTCTAATTGCGCAGAGGATGCCTTCGCATCCAAATAGGAGAGATAGAGAGAATAAAGATAGGTTATTGCTTGGAGTAAAATTGAGAAATAGGCGCTGATTGATACAAATTGGCCAATTGTTACTTCCTTCGTCAGAAGCGCCCCTGCCGTTGTAAGAAAAAATCCTGCCTGAAATAACGAAGCAAGCACTGTATCCAGCGAAGACGCGGCGGCTGTTTTTCTTTGGTACTCAACAGTTGAATCAAGCTGCATGTCGTACTTCTCGTCGACCATGCTGAATGCACGCGAAGCCCAGCCACCCATCTGAATATCCGAAGCCCGAGTAACAATAAGGTTGATTGCCTGAAAAAAAGCTGCATCCGCGCTCTTTTTTCCGGCCGCGCCTCTCACGACACCGTCCCGCAAATACATACATACCGATATATAAACGACACCTGCAATAACTACCAAAATCACCAGTGAGCAGCTGATGCGCGAGGCGTACAACAGAACAAATGCTGCCGCAAACACACGCATTACCCCTTCTGGGAAAAAAGAAACAACGAAATTTGAAACTGTATTAGAATCCGCCACAAGACGTTGTGCCGTATAGGTATTCCACTTTGATTTAGCTTGTTGATATTCCCCCATGACTACAGGAGCAACCGATCCCCTCAAAACTGCAAAGGCGAGACGATTCGCCATTTTGGTATTTGAGATTCTCGCAAAATAGGCAAGCAGGGCAGCGGCAACACCAACAGCAACCAAAATAACTGAAAGCTCTACTATCTCCTCCACCTTGCTAAACTTTCCGAGTGTATCAAGAAAAAAGCCATTCAGATGCGGGACCGCCAAAGCAGAAAGATGCGCAGTAACTGAAAAAATGGCGAAAGACGCAAACCCCTCCGTTCTAAACATTTTTCTTAGTAGCCGAACAAGCACTCATATCCCCTAAAAATAGTAATCATTCATTGCAAACCGCACTTAAAGCAGCCACGGACCGTCAACATCATCTATGCCGGAGTAATTAACAACACGCAGTCTTTTTTGAGGTCGCTCGCCCTCATGCCACGCCCTCAAGACATAGGTGCAAACACCTTCGATTCCCGCCTGTTTGTACGCTTTTGCTACCTCAAGCTGCGCGGCGCTCGGATTGCGATATCGAACAGGGGCATGGCAAAAAGAAGTTGAAGCGACACCAGCCACCCAATCCGAACCGGGCAACGTTTCATAACTATTCAGAATTGTCATAAGTCCGTTTAAACCTGCCTGCTCTAAAGCATGTTCAATCGGCTCAACCTGGGCGACCGATTCGCGGTCCAAAACAGTCATGCCAATCATAAGCAAACTACCTGTTTGGATAAGCCTACGTCCAGCACCTTGAATTATTCTTGTCGTTAAATCGAGACCATCCACTCCCCCGTTCCCAATAAATGGGTACGGCACGCCACCGGGTATCGGCAGCAAAGGCGGATTTGCTATTATCATGGCATATTTTTCTTCAATCCCATCATACAAATCAGCTGTTTTGATGCTTACCCGCTCGTCAAGGCCATTGATTTTGGAATTAATCCTGCAGAGGCGTGATGCCAACGGATTTATATCAACCGATGTCACCCTCATTCCCGAAGCAGCTAAAATCAAGGCCTGTATGCCAGGGCCCGAGCATAAATCTAATGCCGATGCACCGGGAATGGCCTTTAACCTAGAAGCCAGACCTATTGAATCCAGGCCGTAATAGAGCACCGGAGACACCTGCGGTGCATCCGCAAAAACCCAGACACCTCTATATCTGTAAAGTGCAAGACCGCCCAAAGAAAGGCCTTTTTCACTCCTGTACAACAAACCGCACTGCTTAAGCAGGAACAACAATCGCTCATGCCTCACCTCCCATGCCGGATTTGGCGCAACGATCTCCCCTAGATACAGCAATCTCATTAGATTGGATATGTTCGTATCAAATCGTCTGGAAATATCAGCAAAATATGTGTATCGATTCGCATCGCCGCATAGAGAATCAAACAGATCAACAACCCCCTCATACTCAAGCTCTGCCGCGAGCTCTTGCAACTCATTCCCCTCTCGCATCTGTTTTAACTCCCCCCAGAATAGAATCAAGACAATGCTCCGCATCAAGTTGCTCTTGCATTGCCTGACATATTTCTACGGCACAATCTAGTTTTTCTATCAATCGACTCGCACTCTCACACGCTTCACAAGGCGAATTAATTGATTCCAATTTCCCTGTCTCGTGTGGAAACACACGCCCCAACAGACTCAACAGGCTGTAAGGTCCCAACTCGCTAAGGTACCTACAGAAAATCTCTTCAGAGTCAGACATCTCGCTTTCAAATTCAGCTGAGCCAATATCAATAATACTGCCGGCACCAGGTCGCATTCCGCAACAAAGAGCAACCCGGAATTCCGGAGTTATAACGATATCCCTGCAGCAGTCCCTGCAGCCTTCGTACACCATCCCGCATCGATGCTGACGAAACTCATCTTTTCTCAGGTTCCGCGCCCTGCCTAAACGGTATAAGTTGTTGTTGGAAATAAAGCGACATTGCTTGCCCTTTTCAATGGAATCCTGCAAATCAGAATTAATGTCGCCATTAGGCTCATAGTATGTTGGTATCACCTCACCAAGCTCATAACGGAGATAGTCGGGTGTCACCGTAGCCGAACCATGTTCGCATGTTGCTATCGCAATTGTTGCAAACGAAAGCTCGGCCGCTTGCGTCCACACTCTTTTAATATTTGATATGGGCACCCAATCGGCATGGTAATCATCAAAACTTATGTTAATCTCATCAAGACCTGCTTCGCGTAGGGCCTGTAGGTAACAAAAGGTCTTGTCTTTCCCAGTAGCCCATTCCGCATTCGTTACGATCCTCGTTGTAAGACCGCGTGAGTTCGCATAAGAAATCATATCCAGCAGGTCATCGCCCAAACGAGTGCATTCACCCCCAGTAAATACAACCGTTTGTATAGGTAGATCCATCTTAATCAGCCGATGAAGCACGGTGGACATCTGATCAAAAGAAAGCATTTCGCTATGCTCGGGAGAGCAATCCATCAAACAGTGCGCACATCGCGCCCCACAAGAATAGGTCGTGATATACGTCAAAGTCCTTGCCTTCGAAAAGATGTTTACAACATCAACTGGCCGCACGTTTGCCCTTTTCAACCAAATGAGCAGAATTGACCACAAAACAGCCATCAGTACGCTCGTAAATAGCTGATAGATGTAATTCTCCGCAGCGAAAATCTATACTTCTTTCCCCTGCCGCACTAAAGCCAGAATGATGTTCTTGAGCACGGAGCGCCCTGGCCAATAGGGCCTCTTGTCGTAGGGGGCTATAGCCCATTCCATCCAGCGCAATAAAACCACTACTGGAATAGTATTTTGTGTCCAACCTGATTTTATAGTATCCGTTCGTCCGCGCCTGTCGTCTTATTCCATTTATATTTGTCCTAGTATTCTCATTGGCAAGAGTGACGGACATTGCGTTAGCAGAAACGCCTATATTCGCATTAACTAGAGCATTCATGTTTGCCAATGTATTGACGTTAAAAATAGCGTTAACGAACGGAATGGTCCTGGGCTCCGCAGGGCCGCCCTCGGCATTGCTGGCGATATAGCCCATCCTTCTTGCAAGCGCTCTTGCCACCGGAACACGAACTTTTTCATCCGCTGCTTCTATTATTCTGGACACCGGAACAGTCTGGTCATCAACCTCACACAACAGGCCCTTAATTCCAGCATCCTCAAGATAGGAAGTTGGATTGGATGCAAAAGAAGCGGCTTCCCCTTCTTCGGAATCCAACCTCTCCAGCACCTCAATAAATCGAAGCAGGCAATTATCTGCGCCTCCCCGCCTTGACAAACCCTCCCCTCTCTCCGTCACAGATACAACTGGCACGCGCTTTTCCATTTCGCATCCCTCCAGTCAATAGGTGACCTTTTTATATAATAAACGTCAAAGATCCGCCTGTTTGATTAAGATTGAGGCGCTGCTTGATGACCGCTCAAAGCAACAAGAATCGCAAACAACGTTTAGCAATTTTCCTGTCTTTCCTTGTCGCCATCTCGCCATTATTTCTCACGATTATCCTTCTCTCGAAGCTTCCAGATCGCATCCCCCTTCACTGGGCGGACGGCGCCATCAATCGTATAGGCAACAAGTTCGAACTCCTTTTTTTCGGTATTCCTCCATTGTTCCTGTGGGTGCTCGGATTTACCATTCACCTGTTGAAGAAAAAGGCAAGTCAAAGAAATCGAGAGGATCTTGCAAAATCCCTATTCACCGCCAGTATCATTATTTCAATAGCGTTCACCCCCGCCCTAATACTCATTCTTTGCAAAAACGGACTGTCTCCGCATGCGGACAGGCCACCCTTTAATATGGACCCCTCAGCACTCCTCAATTCAATGCTTCTAATGTGCAGCAGCGCGGCTTTTTTCTTTTATTCCCACAACCGAACCAATACGACAAACCGCTCACAGAGACTCAAAACAATCGGCTGCAAAGCGGGCATTTTATTAGCTATAAGTTCAGTCGCCATATTGATTGCTGGCACTATGTTTTTCGCTAGCCCATTGCTCACTTTCATCCGCACCGCAATCAACATCTTTGACATCCTTCTCCTCCTATTGCTATTCGGAAAGTGATGAGCACCGGGCCGAACAAGCACCAGGCATCGGCAAACGAGCGGCGTGGGCCCGCGAACGGTTCTGCGCGGGCGATCGCGGTGCGAATACGGGCACGGTCGCGGCTCGGCCCGTTAGAATGGATGGGATAGACCTAGGCAACGCATCTCGAATACAGGCAGGCTCATATGGCAAAGCGCGCACATCACACCAACGGCGGCGACGGACCGTGCCCCATCATGCGCACGTGCGGCGGCTGCGAATGGCTGGGGCTTCCCTACCGCAAGCAGCTCAAGCGCAAGCACGCCGCCATGGAAGAGCTGTTCGCACCGTGCATCGAGCGGTTTTCCTGGGATGTTTCGGTTGAGCCCGTGCTGGGCATGGGATCTTCGCGCGAAAGTGGGCCCGTTACCACCGCCGATGCCCCACTCGCCTCGCCGCGCGGCTTTAGGCACAAGGCCGCCTCTCCCTTTGCCCCAGGTGCGCACGGGGCGATTCGCGGCGGCTTCTTCGCGCGCGGGACGCATGATATCGTTGCCTGCCCGGCATGCGCCGTGGAGGCCCCCGGCGCGCGCGAGCTTTTGAACGACGTTGCCGCCTGCGCGCAGTCGCTCGGCATTCCCGCTTATGACGAGGACCGCCGCTGCGGCCAGCTGCGCTACGCCATCGTGCGCAAGGGCTGGCGCACGGGCGAGACCATGCTCACGCTCGTCACGCGTTCACGCGAGGTGCCGCACCTGGACGAACTCGCCGATGCGCTGCGCCGTGCCCACCCGGAGCTCGTTTGCGTGGCGCACAACATCAACCCGCGCGTCACGAACGCCATTTTGGGCGGGGAGACGCGCATCCTCGCGGGCTCGCCCCGCATGCGCGACGAGCTCCTCGGCTGCACGTTCGAAATCTCGCCCGTGTCTTTTTACCAGGTGAACCCCCAGCAAACCGAAGTCCTGTATCAGCGGGCGATCGAGGGCATGCGCCTGAGCGACGGCGACACGCTGCTCGACACGTACTGCGGCAGCGGGACCATTGGCCTGTGCGCGGCTGCAGCGGCGCGCTCGGCGGACATCGACGTTGTGCTCGTGGGTGTTGAGCGCAACAAAGAGGGCGTTCGCGATGCCGTGCGCAACGCCCAGATCAATGAGCTGGACGGCGCCTCGACGTTCATCGCGCGCGACGCCACCGAGTACATGCGCCAGGCTGCCGCGCAGGGCGAGCACGTCGACGTACTCGTTATGGACCCGCCGCGCGCCGGGTCGACGCCCGAGTTCATCGAAGCCGCGGCGGCACTCGCGCCCCGGCGCATTGTCTACATCAGCTGCAATCCCGTAACGCAGGTGCGCGATCTTGAGCTTTTGGGCGAAGCGGGCTTTGCCCTCGAGCGCCTCACCCCGGTTGACATGTTCCCCCACACCACGCACGTCGAGACGGTGGCCGTGCTCACGCGTTCATAGGGTTACCGGGCGGCAGGAGTTACCGGCGGGGCGGGGCAACCGGCGGGGCGGGGTCATCGCCCGGCCAGAGCTACCGGCCGGCCAGCACCTCGAGCCACGCAATGTACGTACTGGGGTAATGGCTGTAGAGTATGCGGACGGGGTCGGCATGGCGGGCAACCGCGCCGAGCACCGCTGCCGCGCCCGCCGGGCTCACGAGGTCTTTTGCAGAAGGAACGCTCTCGGCAATGCCGCTGCATATAGCCTGCACTGCGTGCGCATCCGCGGGATCGGCGGCGCTCGGAACCCCCACGGAGCGCTCGTAGGCGGCCTGCATCTCCGCGAAGCGCTCTTCAAAATGCTTTTCACCCGCATGCGGCAGGAGAACGTCCACGCCATAGCGCTCATAGCCCCAGGTCTCAAGGGGCAGATGCGGCATGATGTCGGACGGATTGATCACGTTGAATATGTTCGCGTAACGAGAGCTGCGCGCCTGGGGCTGCAGCGTTGTCGCAGGGGCCGCGAACGTGTAGGCGTAGATGCGCGCCTCGGGCATATTGGATGCCGCGCGTGCGTTGTTGAGCTCCGCCGCGACCAGATTCGCCACCGCACCACCGCGGCTATGGCCCGTGAGCAGCACGGATGCTTCCGCGCCGTTTGAGCAGGACCGGGCGACCTGCTGCTCGACCTCGCGGCTGATCTCGCGCGCCGCACGCACGTAGCCGCCATAATCCCCCGCCTCATCACTTGAAAGGTCGAGATTGCTCAACCACTCCGAACCGTAACTGCCGCGAACGCTCACCAAGATGAGGCCACGCGGGCGGGAGTCCGGACCCTCGGAAGACGAGGTGAGCCGCTTGCGCGCCAGCGTGTACGCCACCCCGTCCGCCTGATTGGTCACCAGGCCGAGCACCTCATCCACAACCTCGCTGCGATACCGGTACGAATCGGTGTCGACGTCCGAGAACCCCAGCTGGCCCAAGGCGCGCTCCATATACGGCGGGCACGCGTTGCTCGCCTGGTAGTAGCCGGATTCGGAATAGGCGAGCGCCGCGATTACCGACGCCGTGTGGGCAAGCTGGTCATTGTAGATGCGCTCATCCTGGGTAAACCACGCGTCGTCCCACACAACGCGTGCGCTCGCCTCGCCGTTGCCGGGCGCGTCGAGGCTCGTGAAAACAAGATCGGCCTCAAAGCGCCCCATCGACGTCGGCGCTTGTGCGTATGCCGCAGGAACACCCGGGGATGCGACGGCCCCCTCCCCCTGCTGCATTTGAACGTGGCGAGCGAGCAGCTGGCCCGACCCCGCGACGAACCCGGTTATGCCAAGCGCTGCCAGCGCCAAAGCAAATCGGCGCACGATGGTTCTCACAATGCGCCTCCTTGCGACGACGTGGTGCTGGAGCCCAGCATACCAAGCGGGAGACACGCAAAAGTGACGAAACCCTTACGTTATCGTGAGGAATCGCGCGTGCTCAGCCTAGAGCTCGCACACGCCCGAGGCCGCCAGCTCGCGCAGGAACGGCTCGCAGCCTCGGTTCATGATGAGCTCTTCGGGGAAGTCGATCTCCTCCAGCATGCGGAGCACTTCGGGATATTTGCCGATTTGCATGGCCAGATGCGCGTCGCTCGACACAGCGATACCCACGCCCAGCTCGGCCGCGCGCTCGGCTATTCGGCGGCATACCCCGTGGCACTTCGCGGAGCTCTCCAGAGAATGCTCGTTGATCTCGATGAGTTTGTGCTTCTCCTTTGCGCAGGTCAGCACCGCGTCGATGTCGAACTCGAGCCCCGAGCGGCCCGTGTGGCCCAAGATGAACACCTTGCTCTGCTCGAGCGCGCCGAGGTACATATCGGTCACCTGCGCCACGGTGCAATCGCGCGCGAAGTCGCCGTTGTGCACGCTGGCGATCACGTAGTCCGCCGCGCCCGTCGCACGGTTGTACAGCGTCGTTTTGCGAAGCAGCGGACGGCCGGTGATGTCCTCGCTTACCGGGATATCCTGGCCGAAAAGCTTGCCGTCGATGCCCACAATATCGGCCTCGCAGCCGTGCAGGAGCGTCACACCGTCCCACTCGCGGGGCCAGATGCCCGCGTTGATGAAGTATTGGAAGTTGCGCACGTGCTGCTCGGGGAAGAGCATGCAGCTGAAGTGATCCGTGGAGCCGAGCAGCTCGAGGCCGGCCGCCTTCGCCGCCGCCACGTTCTCGGCGATGGTCGAATACGCGTGGCGCGAGAACAGCGTATGCGTATGAACGTCACCCAGGATGCGATATGCCATGATTCTCCCCTTCTAGCCGCGATAATCGTTCATGAGCGCCTGCCAGGCGGGCAACGAGCGCTCGATGGTTTCCAAACTCACGCAATACCCCACGCGCACCCAGCCCGCGCAGCCGAAGCTGTTCGACGGAACCGGCAGCAGCTCGTATGTGCGCGCCCGCTCGCAAAACGCCTCGGCGTCGGGATCCAACGCGCGAACCCACAGGTAAAACGCCCCTTGCGGCTCCACGAATTCGTATCCCATCGAGCGCAGGGCCCGCGTGAGGACCTCGCGGTTGCGCGCGTAGGCGGCCACGTCGGTCGGTACGTCCACGCAATCCGCCACCACGCGCTGGAAGAGCGAGGGCGCGCACACGAAGCCCAGCGCGCGGGCGGATCCGGCGACCGCCGCCATGACGCGGGGCGCCTCGAAGCACGCGGGAGGCACCAAGACCCAGCCCACGCGCTCGCCGGGCAGCGAAAGCGATTTTGAGTAGGAGTAGCACACCACCGTGTTGGGGTAGGCGCCGGGTACCCACGGGACGTTCGCGCCGTACGAGATCTCGCGGTAGGGCTCGTCCGAAATGAGGAACACCGGCTGGCTGCGGCTCGCGTTCGCCTCGTTAAGGCGCTGGGCGAGCGCCTTGAGCTCCTGCGAGGCATATACCACGCCCGTGGGGTTGTTCGGCGAATTGATGATGACCGCCGCGGTTCGGCTGGTGAGGGCCTCGGCAATCGCACGCACGGGGAGCGCGAACGTATTCGCCTCGGCAGGCACCTCCACACACGTGCATCCGCAGGCCTCGATCCACACCTTGTACTCGGGGAAGTAGGGAGAGACCACGATAACCTCGTCGCCCGGGGTGGTGAGCGCATGCAGCGTGCAGGAAATCGAGGCGGCAGCACCCACGGTCATAAACACGTCGTTTGCCGAATAGGCCGAGTTGAAGCGGCGGCTGAGCGACTCCGCCACTGCCGTGCGCGCCTGCGGAAGACCCGATGCGGGCGTGTAGCCGTGGAGCTCCTCGGGACTGAGCTCAGCGAGTGAGCGCTCGATGGAGGCCCGAACCGCCGCGGGAGCGGGGATGCTCGGGTTACCCAAGCTGAAATCGAACACGTTCTCCGCGCCGATCTGCGCCTTGCGCTCGCAGGCGTAGGTGAAGATCTCCCTGATCTTGGAGCTCGCCGCCCCGTATGCGTACATGGCCTCGTTCATCATGCTCAACCGCCCTTCCTCGCACGCTCGCCGATCACGTCAGACAGCCAACGTCCATCGGTCTACGTACGTCGGTGAACGCCCGTGCTGCGTTGTGGCAATTGTAAACTTCGGTGCACTTGCGAACCATTTAGCATGCCGAAAACGGTTCAGAAGTGCTCCAAGTTTTACAAAGTGCACCGAGTTTGGGTGATGGCGCAAGGCAAGACGGGGTCGGAGGCCGGAAGGCATACAAAAAGCGCCGCCCAACTTGGACGGCGCTCTTCAAGCGATATGTGGCAACTCGACATGTGTGCGGTTGGAGCACGTGCGGCGCCTGAGCCGTTAGCACCCCAGGTAAAGCCCCACAGCCGCAAGACCGGAGTCCGGCTACACATGGGCTGCGACGCCCCAGGCAGCACCCCGCAGCTACAGGACGAGCTACTTGTCCGCGGACCCCGCCTCGGAGCTCGCGACGGCACTCTCGGATGCATCGGCGGCATTGGGCACCGCAGCGACAGCGCCACCATCAACCGCAGACGACCCACCGGCGGCATCGCTCGACGCGTCGCTCGCACCCTCGTCCTTGACAGCGGCCTCGGCGTAGGCTGCGGCCTCGGCGGCAATTTCCTCGTCGCTCTGGCGCGGCTTGGTACGGCGAGTGCGCTCAGCCTCCACCACCGCGGGGTCGGCGCCATTGGCAGCGGCGGCGTTGCGCTCCTCCTTGGCAGCCACGATGTCGCCCTCGCGCTCGAGGTAGGCATCCCACTCGTTGTCGAGCAGGGCGTTCACGGCCTCGCCCTCAACCGTCTCGCGCTCAAGCAGCACGCGCGCCATCAGGTCGAGCTGATCGCGACGAGCGGCCAGGATCTCCTCGGCACGTGCATGCGCCTCGCGCATGATGCGCTGCACCTCGGCGTCGATACGGCGAGCGGTCTCCTCGGAATAATCCTGGTGGTCGGCGTAATCGCGACCCAGGAACACCTGGTGCTGAGCTTCGCCGAACACCTGCGTGCCCAACTCGTCGCTCATGCCCAAGCGCGTGACCATCTCGCGCGCCATCTTGGTCGCGCGCTCCAGGTCGTTGCTCGCGCCGGACGTGATGTCCTTGCACATGAGCTCCTCGGCAACGCGGCCGCCCAGGAACACGGCAAGCTCGTCGAGCATCTCGCCGCGCGTCTTGAGGAAGTGGTCCTCGGCGGGCAGCTGCATGGTGTAGCCCAGCGCCTGGCCGCGGCTGATGATCGAGATCTTGTGCACCGGGTTGGCGTTCTCCAAGATGTGACCCACCAGGGCATGGCCCGCTTCGTGGTAGGCGATCGTGGTGCGCTCAGCCTCGCTCATCACGCGGCTCTTGCGCTGCGGACCGGCGATCACGCGCTCCATGGACTCCTCGATCTCGTCCATCGAAATCAGGGCGCGGCTGCGGCGAGCGGCTAGGATTGCGGCCTCGTTGAGCAGGTTCGCCAAGTCGGCGCCGGCAAAGCCCACGGTGAGCTGGGCCACGCGGGCAAGGTCCACGTCGGTGTCGAGCGGCTTGTTCTCGGCATGCACGCGCAAGATCTGCTCGCGGCCCTTCACGTCGGGGCGGTCGACCGTGATCTGACGGTCGAAGCGACCCGGGCGCAGCAGCGCGGGATCGAGCACGTCAGGGCGGTTCGTGGCGGCGATGAGAATCACGTTCTCGGAGTCCTCAAAGCCGTCCATCTCGACGAGCAGCTGGTTCAAGGTCTGCTCGCGCTCGTCATGGCCGCCGCCCAGACCGGCACCACGCTGGCGTCCCACGGCGTCGATCTCGTCGATGAAGATGATCGCCGGAGCCTGCGCCTTGGCCTTCTCGAACAGATCGCGCACACGGGAGGCGCCCACGCCCACGAACATCTCGACGAAATCGGAGCCCGAGATACTGAAGAACGGAACGCCCGCCTCGCCGGCAACAGCCTTGGCGAGCAGGGTCTTACCCGTGCCGGGAGGACCGACCAGCAGCACGCCGCGCGGAATCTTGGCGCCGAGCTTGCGGAAGCGCTCGGGCTCGGACAGGAAATCGCGAACCTCCTGGAGCTCCTCGACCGCCTCCTCGATACCCGCGACGTCCTTGAACTTGACCTTGGGGCGTGTGGCCTCGTTCGTCTTGGCGTTCGTCTTGCCGAACTGCATGGCCTTGTTGTTCGCACCCATCATCTGGCGCATGAAGTAGAACATCGCGACCACGATGATCACGAGCGGCAGGATCTCGAGCAGCATGTTCATGAAGGCGTCGGGGTCCTTCGTGTCCACCTTGTACGTCGTGCTGGGGTGCTCGGCCATGAGCTCGGCCAAGGAATCGGAGCCCACATACGTCGAGGTGAACGGGACCAGGTTGCCCTCGGTGTGCTTTTTGCCCTTGGGCCAGTACTGGCCGCTCACCGTGCCGTTGATCACCGTGTACGTTGCCTCGTCCACGCGATTCGCCTCGACGGCGGCAACGAAGTCGCTGGTCGGGAGCTTCTTCGCCTTCTCGGCGCCGAACATGCCGCCGCCCATGTTAAAGAGCAGCGAGCCCAGCAGGATGCACGCGAGGGCGACGTAGATCATGTTCACGCGATTGGGCGGCTGGCGATTGCCGCCGTTGGGCGAAGGCGAGAATGGGTCGCTCGGCGCGCCGTTGGGGCGCGGGTCCTCGGGCTTTTTGCCCGAATCAGAGCCGTCGCCCTCGGCAAGGAGGGCGACGGGGCCAAAGTCTAAACTGTCGGTGCAGTCGGTCATTCTATTCGTAAACCTCCGGCTTAAGAATGCCCACGTAAGGCAGGTTGCGATAGCGCTCGGCGAAGTCCAGGCCGTAACCCACCACAAAGGCATCGGGACAGTGCGTGCCCACGTACTTGGGGTCGATGGCGGCCTGCTTGCCCTCGACGTCCTTCCACAGGAAGGTGCAGACCTCGAGCGAAGCGGGGTTGCGGCTCGAGAGGTTCTTCATGAGGTACTTGAGGGTAAGACCGGAATCCAGGATGTCCTCGACGATCAGGACGTCGCGGCCCTTGATGTCGATGTCGAGGTCCTTGATGATGCGGACGATGCCCGAGGACTTGGCGCCGTCACCGTAGCTGGAGACGGCCATGAAGTCGATGGCGAGCGGCGCATCGATGGCGCGCATGAGATCGCCCATGAACACAACGGCACCGCGCAGGACCGCGATGAGCACGAGATCCTTGCCCTTGTAGTCCTCGCTGATCTGAGCGCCGAGGCGCTTGACCATCTCGGCGATGTCCTCCTCGCTGAACAGGACCGTTTCGACATCCGGGTGAATCGTTTCCATGGCAAACCTTTCAAAGCGACGGTGCGAATGGTTGCAGCATACCCCTTGCGGAGACGCCTTAAGCGCCCAAAAACGGACGAAGCGTTAATTTTACCAACAACTTGCTGGTAGCGGTGCATTTAAAGCGGTCGTCGAGGCGAATCCCCGCCACCCACACGATTGCCCCGCCCGGCGCGGTTCGGACGACGGGCGTGAGCGGGCGGTCTCGCAGCGGCACGCGTGCCTCGTTGAGGAGATCGGAGAGCTTTTTGCTGCGCCCGTGCATGCCGAACGGGCAGATCAGGTCCCCCGCCACCGGCGAGTCGACCCACAGGCCCACATCCCGCCGCGAGGGCACAGTCGCGCGCTCAGCGCCCCAGCGCTGGTCCTCGGCCAGGTGCGCGAGGTCGTGGGGGGCGTAGCCGAGCGCCACGGCGTCTATGAGCACGACCTGCTCGTTTGGCGCCGCCGCTCGATTCGCCTGGAGCGCCATCTGAACCGGGTCGGACCCCTTGGGAACCTCGACGAGCTCCGCCTCCAGCACGCTGCCGTTTGCAACCGGCATCGAGCCCGGGACCGCGAGCCAGCCCGTTGCCGCGGTCTCGCGCTCGGCAGGCGTTCGCAGGGTGAGCGAGCCGAACTCCACGCGCGCGTCGATGCCCTCGGGCAGCGTGACCGAGCCCTCGCCCGCCGCCACGCACGCCAGCACCGCCTCGATGTGGCGCATTTCCAGGCGGGCATCCACGTTGAGGGACGCCACGGCCGCGCGCACAACGCGCCGCGCGATCGCCACCTCGGCTGCGGCGAGGCGCACCGCATCGAGCACGACCGAACCTCGCGTTGCCCGTCGCGTGCACGCGCGCAGGGCCGTCGCGGCGAGCTGGGACATGAACGCGTCCTCGTCGCCCAAGATGTCGCAGGCGGCGCTCACGCTGTGCGCCACGCTCGGGTTACGCTCGGCGGCCATCGGCATGATGCGGTGGCGGATGAAGTTGCGCAGGTAACTCGTGTCTTGATTGCTCTCGTCCTCGCGCCAGGACTCGCCCGCGACCTGCAAATACCGCACCAAGTCCTCGTGGGTTTGGTCGATCAGCGGCCGCACGATGATGTTGCGGCGGCGCGGGATACTGGAGAGGCCCGCCGCGCCCGCGCCCTTAATGGCGTTCATGAAGAATGTCTCGGCGCGGTCGCTTGCGGTGTGCGCCGTGAGGATGCGCGCGGCGGAGCGCGGCGTCCCCGCCTTGGCGGAAAGCTCGCGCACGTACCGGCGCGCGGCCGCGTAGCGCACCTCTCGAGCGGCGGCCTCCAGGTTCCGCCCGCTCAGCTCGGCAAAGCTCGCGTGCTCCACGCACAGCGGCAACCCCTCGCGCGCGCAGAGCTCGCGCACGAACGCTTCGTCCGCATCGGACTGCGCACCGCGCAAATGGTGGTTGACATGCAGAACATGCAGGCGCGCCCGGGCGATGCGCTGGGCCCCGCGGCCGTCCGCGATGTCGAGCGCGCCGGAGCACGCCATAAGCAGCAGCGCCGTTGAGTCCGCTCCGCCTGATACCATGAGGACAACGGGCGCGTTCGCCTGCTCCGCCGACTGCGCGCCGCGCGTTTGCGGGCCACGGGCACGCGCGGCCGACCCGTAACGCTGTGAAACTGTTGGCATACGCCGCCTTCCTGCGATAATTCCTGTCCCGCATTGTATCTGAGATACCCGACCACCACGGAGAAACACATGCCTGCCAACGCCTTGCACCTGCACATCTTGGGTAGCGGATCGCGCGGCAACTGCGCGCTCGTCGAGGGACCGCAAGGGCTCATCATGATCGACAACGGCTTTTCGCGACGCGAGACTGTCTCGCGCATGCACCAGCTCGGCTTGAATGAAGAGGATGTTCGCGCGCTCATCCTCACCCACGAGCACTCCGATCATGTGAGCGGCGTGTCGGTATGGGTCAAACGTTGGGAGGGGCGGCTTTTTGCCAGCCAGGGCACCGCGGACGCGCGCAAATACCTGGCGTGCCTGCCGTTCGAGACGTTCTCCCCCGGCGATGAACTCCAGATCGCCGGTGTGCGCGTGCGAACCTTCCCCACCACGCACGATGTGGTGAACCCCGTGGGCTTTCGCTTCTCCTGCGGGGACGACGCCATCGGCTACGTCACCGACACCGGCACGCTGCCGCCCGGTGCCATGTCCGCCCTCGCCGACACACGCATCCTCGCCATCGAGAGCAACCACGACGTCCCCATGCTGCGCACCGGATCTTACCCGCGCTACCTGCAAGATCGCATCCTCTCGGAGCAGGGGCACCTCTCCAACGAGCAGGCAGCCGAGGCGCTGGCGACGCTGGCGACCGACCGTACGGAGCACGTGGTGGCCATGCATATCTCGCAGGAGAATAATCGCCCGAGCCTTGCCGTCCGTGCCCTAGCCGAAGCGGTGGGTGCCGCGCTCGACGACGAACTCGGCTCATCGGCGACACTCGATCGCGGCAACGAAAAGCCGGCGCTCCGCATTCGAAGCGCCGGCCAAAACAGACCGATTTCGATTCTGTAGCCCCTGTAGGCGGGGATCCGATCCAACGAGCGGCGCCCTGGTCGAGCAGCTTGCCTTGAACGAGGAGGGATGCATGCTTGGGTATGCGCCCGACGATTGAAAGGCAAGGTGCCTGCCAGGGCGCCGCGCAGCGTCGAGCAGCTAGTCGATCGCGATCTTGGTCACGTTCTTCTTCTCCACGAACTTGGGCACGTTGACCGTGAGCACGCCGTCGGCGAACGTGGCGGAGAGGCCCTCGCACGCTGCGTCCTTGAGGTAGACGCCGCGCGTGGCGCTGTAGGCGGTGAACTCGCGCTGCAGGTAGTTCTTACCCTTGTCCTCCTCCTTCTCCTCGACGGTCACGGAGATGGACAGGCGGCCCTCGTTGAGCTCAACGTCCAGGTCGTCCTTGGTCACGCCGGTGAGGTACGCCTTGACCTCGTAGGCGTCGCCCTTGTCCTCGACGTCCACCGGGAACGCCTTGGCGGACAGCGCGGTGCGCGGGATGTCCATCATGTCGTCGAAGATGTCGAACAGCGAGTTGGTGGAAATGGGAAGCGCGCCATACCCCTGACGATACGGAACCATAGCCATACGTAATCACTCCCTTGGATGATGCGCGCCGCCCGTCGGCGGGCTGCGCGACTTTGTTTGACACCTACGTTATGCCCAGACAAAGCCCGGCTATACCGCAAACCTCAAGTTTTTTAAGCGTCACAGCATCATCAAATCTAAGCGCACTCGACTAAGATTTATGCCTCATTTAGGGTCTGACCCTAAATGGCGCATTTTGGAGCGGTAGGCGGCGGCGATAACGTCAACGCAGCCCTGGCGCCCGAGTTTGGCACGGTTCACCACGATGTCCTTGCCGTCGGTCATCTTCCACTTGCCCGCGGAGTAGCGCTTGTAGAACGCCTCGCGCGCATGCTGCATCTCGCGCACGAGCTTGGCGCCGCGGCGCTTGTCGAGGCCGCGCTTGGCACGCACGATCTCCACGCGGTCGTCGAACGGGGCGGTGACCAGCACCGCGATGTGGTTGGGATTGTGGCGCAGCAGGTAATCGGACAGACGCCCCTCGATAATGCAGCTCCGCGTGGCGGCCAAATCCACAATCACCTGGCTCATCGACTTGAACAGCTTGTCCGAGAGCGTGCGCGAGTCCACGCGGTCGGGCAGAAACGCCATGAACTCGGCGGTCATCTGCTCGTCGTAGGCGGCGACCTTGTCGAGCGCCTCACCCGCGCGCGACGCGGAGCGCACGAGCAGCTCGTTGTCGTACAGCGGAATCCCCAGCTCCAGCGAGAGCATCTTGCCGATCTCGTGGCCCTCGGCGCCGTAGTCGCGCGCGATGGTGATCACGACCGGCTGATCCACGCGCGCCTCGGTCTCAACCGCGATACGGCGCTCGTGCATATCCTTCAAAAAGCCCATGAGCCCTCCCCTAAGCGGCCACGGCATGCTGCTGATAACGGCGCACCAGCAGCGAGATGCCAAAATTCAGAGCGAAATACAGCGCGAACACGAACCCGTACAGCATGAGCACCTGGTCGAGCGTGACCGCGTGCGCCATCACCACATTGGTGGTGTACATGAACTCCGCCACGTTGATGCCCGAAAGATACGAGCTGTCCTTAATCACCGTCGTGCACTGGGAGAACAGCGCCGGGGTGATGGTCTTGAACGTCTGCGGCAAGATGATGTAGCGCATGGTGGCAAAGAAGCCGAAGCCCTGGCTCTGCGCCGCCTCAAACTGGCCGCGCGGAACGGCGTTCAGGCCCGCGCGCACGATCTCGGCCATAACGGCGCTCGTGAACAGCGTGAACGCCAGCGTGGAAATGAGCACGTCGATGCCCTGCACCGTAAAGTAGATGAAGAGGATCCACAGCAGGTTGGGAGTGCAGCGGAAGAGCTCGATGTAGGCGCTCACCAGCCAGCGGAGCGGGCGCGGACCGTAGGCTTTGACCAGGGCGAGCACCGTGCCGAGCACCAGCGAGCACACAATGGACAGCGCCGAGATCTCGATGGTCTTCACAAAGCCGCCCATAATGTAGATGAGGTTCGTCGCGTTGAAGATCTCCATGGCCTACGCCTCCTTTCCAGCTGCGGCGGCAACGTCGGTCACGCCCGGAATGCTCTTGGCACGTGGGCGGGCCTTGCTGCGCTTTTCCAGCCACTGCACGAGCATGGCCAGGGGGAAGCAAATGATGAAGTACATGAAGCAGCAGATGATGTATCCCTGCAGGTACCCGTAGAGGCTCACGAAGTTATCCGAGCGGTACATGAGGTCGCCGCCCGCCACAAGCGCAAGGACCGAGGTGTTCTTGACCAGGTTGAGCGCCTGATTGCACAAAGGCGGCAGAATAATCTTGAACGTCTGCGGCAGCACGATGTACGCGTAGGTCTGGATGCGCGAGAAGCCCTGGCTCTGCGCCGCCTCCACCTGGCCGCGCGGCACCGCCTCGATGCCCGTGCGGATGACCTCGGCGATATACGCGGCATGGTACAGGCCCACACCCAGGGTGCCCAGCACGAACGGCGCGATGCGCACCGGCTGCGGCGCGCCCGTGATGGCCTGCAGGAACTGCGGGCCCGCCATGTACATGAACAGGACCTGCACCGGCAGCGGCGTGTTCTGGTAGAACTCGACGTACACGCGCGAGATGCCGCGCAGGATGCGGGAGCGCGTGGTGGAGAACACGCCCAGCAGCGTGCCGAGCGCGAGTGCGAGCGCCAGACCCGCGACCACGACATGCAGCGTTACGCCAAAGCCGTCCCAAAACGTGTCCATGTGCACAAAGGCGAGCTCCCAGCGCTTAAGGTCGAACAGCCCTTCGAGCATTTACACCAACCCCCAAGCGTCGATCTCCTCATCCAGCCAACCGGCCGCAGCCAAATCGAGCACCGCCCGGTCCACGACGGGCGACAAGTCGCTGCCCTTTTTGGTGGCGATACCGTACTGCTGCTCCCCGAACTTGACCTCGGGTTCGAGCAGCTCGACCGTCTCGTTCATATAGCCCGCGAGCGTGGAGCGGTCCATGGCGAAGCAGTCGATGTTGCCGGCGTCGAGTGAGCTTTTGATGATGGGATAGCCCGAGAACGCGAGGAATTCCGGAGTGGCATCGATGCCCTCGTCCTTGAGCATTTGCTCGATGAGGCCCTGTGTGGTGGCGCCCTGGCTCACGCCGATGATTTTGCCGTCCAGGTCGGCGATGCGCTTGAACCCGGCGCGCTTTTTAACCATGAGGCCCACGTAGTCGGTGCGGTAGGCGCTCGAGAAATCCCAGCTCTCGCGGCGCTCGGGCGTGATGGTGTAGGTGGCGCACACGATGTCGAGCTGGTCGTTGTCGATGAGGGGGCCGCGGGTTTTGGGCGTGACGTCGGTGAACGCCACGAGCTCGCGCTCGCGCGCTTCCTCGTAGCTCACGCCGAACACGGCGGCTGCGACCTGGTAGCACAAGTCGATTTCCATGCCCTCGTACGTGCCCACCGCGGGGTCGAAGTAGCCGTAGCCGGGCACGTCCTTCTTCACGCCCGCGTTGAGCTGACCGCGTGCCTTGATAGCGGCGAGCTTGGAGCCCGGGGCGGCGGATGCGGAGCCCGGGGCGGCCGTGCCCGCTCCGGCGCCGCAGCCCGCGAGGATGCCCGCGCCCATCAGGGCCGCCGAGGCGGCGAGCCCGCGCAACAGCGAGCGGCGCGTCGGGCAGAAGGCGGAGGCGCGACCGGGGCGAGAGGCTGCGAGATGCTCGACGCCAGCGTGCTCGAAGCGAGCACAAGCGACGGGATCGACGCTTCGTCCAACATGGGCGGACAGTCCATGCGCGTCCGCGCTATGCTCGGTGCCCACCTGCTGTCCAGTAGAACATTTGGCCCCGAAAGGCACGAAGCCCGGCAACGTCGCTCCCGCGACTCGAGTCGCATCGCTGTCCTGCGCCTTGAGGGAGCGCAAGGCGGCATTCGAAAGGTTTGTCATACGCATCCCCTCGCCTTAATGCAGGATCTTCGCGAGGAAGTCGCGGCAACGGGGGTTCTGCGGGTTCTCGAAGAAGTGCTCGGGCGAGCCTTCCTCCAGGATGCGGCCGTCGTCCATGAAGATGACGCGGTCGGCAACCTGGCGCGCGAAGCCCATCTCGTGCGTCACGCAGATCATGGTGATGTTCTCCTGCGCGAGCTCAATCATGACGTCGAGCACCTCCTGGACCATCTCGGGGTCCAGCGCGCTCGTGGGCTCGTCGAACAGGATGATGGGCTGCTTGGTGCAGAGTGCCCGCGCAATGGCGACGCGCTGCTGCTGGCCGCCGGAGAGGTTCTGCGGGTACTCGCCGGCCTTGTGCGCCAAGCCAACACGCGTGAGCGCGGCCATGGCGGCCTGCGCGGCCTCTTCCTTGGACTTCTTCTGCAGCTTGATGGGCGCCAGCGTGAGGTTGCCGAACACCGTCATGTTGGGATACAGGTTGAACTGCTGGAACACCATTGAGCTGTACGTGCGCGCCATTTCCAGGTGGTTTTTCTTGGTGAGCGGCGTGCCGTCGATGATGACCTGGCCGCTCGTGGGCTCCTCGAGAAAGTCGACGCAGCGGATGAGCGTGGACTTGCCCGATCCGGACGGCCCGATGATGACGAGTTTCTCGCCCTCCTCGACCGTGAGGTCGATGTCCTTCAACACATGCAGGTCGCCGAAGTACTTATTCAGGCCGCGAATTTCAATCATGTTGGCCATGCGCCCCTCCTTATTCCCCTAACAATTAGTCATAAAGGTTATTTATATCCTATTTGCGCAGGTACACGAAATATTGCGTGCGCTGGGGCGCGTGGCTGGCGCGCCTGAACACGATAACCACACGCAGGCGGGCGGGGCGGTGGGCATGCGGAGCGGCGGGCGATGGCGGAGCTTACACTCGCCCTACTGCTTGCCCTTCACCCAAATGGGCATAATGCCCACAGACATCTTTCGCGTGCGCGAAGGCACGCGCGACACCAAAGGAGGGCATATGCCCGCATTGATTACGCACCGCCTGTTCGGCGAAGAGAGCATCGACCGCCTGCCCGCCGGCATCGTATCGGGCGACGACGAGCGCGCCGCGTTTCTGCTGGCAAACCAGGGTCCCGATCCGTTCTTCTTCCGCTTTCGCACGCCGCACCTGAGCACCTGCATGGAGCTCGCGCGCGTGATGCACCGCAGCCGCATGAGCCGGCAGCTCGCCGCCCTGCGCGACGGCGTGAGCCATCTGCCCGCTGCCGACGCGGGCGTGGGGCGTGCCTGGGCGCTCGGCCTGCTTTCGCACTACGTGCTCGACCGCAACGCGCACCCCTTTGTGTACGCCCAGCAGTGGGGCATTCAGGAGGCCGACCCCACCCTCACCGGAGCCGGCGGGCAGGTGCACGCGGTCATCGAGAGCGACCTGGACGTGCTCATGCTGCAGCTCAAGCGCGAGGGCGCGACGGTTGCGGACTATCCGCCCGCGGGCGAGCTCATGACGAACGCGCGCATTGACAAGGTGGCGGGCGCGCTCACGAGCTTTGTGGCGAACAGCGTGTATGGGCTCGAGGTCGGCGCCAACGAATACGGCGGCGCGGTTGCCGACATGCAGCTGCTGTATCGCGCCATCGAGCCCGCTGGATCGCGTTGCTCGCATGCGCTTGCGCGGCTCGAGGGCCTGGTCAAGGACTACTCGCTTTTGGAGGCACTCGCCCACCGCGTTACGGCGGAGACCCCCGCGGCTGCCGGCAACCTGAGCTGCCGTCCGTGGACCGACCCCTTTACCGGAACTGAGCGCACCGACAGCTTCCCGGCGCTGTTCGAGCGCGCGCTCGACGACTACGGCATCGCCGCCGCGCGGTTTATCGAGTCGGGCGACATGGAGGCGGTTACGGGGCACGTGAACTACTCCGGCCGCGTGCTCGATGCGTCCGAGGAGTTCGACCGCGAGGAATAGGCGAGGCGGCTGCGGGGCCGCCGCTGCTGGAGGGCGGCTGCGGGACCTGCGCGGGTCCGCTGCTGTGGGAGGCGGCAGTGGGGCCCGCTCGGGCCCGCTGCTTCTCCACCACAGGCCAGCACGGATTGCCACTTTTTGCTGTCATTCTGGACAAAAAAGTGGCCCCCTGTGCTGACCTGCGATACTCCATCGCGTAGTTCATGCTGGTCTTCGGCTGAACAGCAAAACTTGTCAAATCTCGACGCATCCTGAGCTTGGAAAGTGTCCGACCGTGCTGGTGTGCAGCAGAGCAGCACGGCTGACCACTTTCAGTCGCCTTCTGAGGTGAAAAAATGGCCCGTTCTGCTGGCGTGCAACAAAGCAGCACGGATTGCCGCTTTTGGCTGCTATTCGAGGCAAAATAGTGGCATGTTGTGCTGGTCTGCGGCGGGGCAGCATGGCGGGCCATCACTGCATGCGGCAGAGCAGCACAGCGGGCCACCACCGCGTGCGGCAGAGCGGCACAACAGGCCGCCATTGCGCGCATCATCACGCATCATCGCGCACCATCGCACGTCATCGCGCGTCATCTCGCACCGACGCGGTCGCCGTCGCGTCACCGCAGCATAGCATACGGGTTGCTCCTGTTGAACGGGGCCAGCGGATCGCGGAGCATCGTAAGGCCGGCGTCGGGAATCCCGCGCGGCACGCCAAAGGCGTCGAGCACGTTGATGAGCGGGCTCACCGCGCGGACCTCGGGAAAGGTAAAGCGGGCTATCTGCAAATCCACACTGAGCCGCGACTCCCGCTCACGCTCTCGACGAAGAACCTCCGCAGCAGTTTTCCCGCCCAACATGTCCTCGTCAACGGTCTTCTCCAATCCATCGAGCTCGCCGCCGACGTCTATCTTATTCAGCAGCTCCCAAAAGTAATCGATGCGGAATATGGCCCCAGGATTGAAGCGATCGGGGAATTCCACCTGCAAAACCGGCTCGGCAACGCCGTTTTCCAGCATAATTGCACGTGCGTACGACTCCCCTCCGTTCTCGCTGAGCGGGTTTGCCCACCTGAGTGTCTCCGCAAATCTTCGCGACCCCATGCAGCCCGGCCATCGTTCTTTCGACATCGCGATTAGCTGACCAACATGCATCCCAGCCGCATTTCGCAAGGCAGAGTCGGCGACGCCCAACGCCAGAGGAAAGCTGAGGGCGCGCGTACAATCGAACACCGTCCTTTCCAGTGTGGTCACGTTCACTCCGTCGACATTCGCAACGTCATCCGCATCCAGACTGTACGCATGACGCACAACGCTAAAACCACCCTCGAAAATGGGGCTCGACGCGTCCCTCCCGCGTTTCGCATGCGAAGCGACGATATGAATCTCGTGGGACAGCATGTACGACACGTCCAACCCGTGAACGAGCGCCGCCGAAGCGAAACAAAACACCCACGAAGGATGTTTTCGTGCGAGCGTCCGGATAAGGCACAAGGTCCTTTCGTTGGGATTCAAGGCGTCCCAATAATTTCGTCTCACGAACACCCCATCGACGGGCGAGACGAATGCCGACGATCTTGTTTTCCGCTGCAGGGCCCTGCGCGTCGAGCGGTCTTTTGGTGCCAGGCAAATGCGCTGGCACTCACATTCCTCAAAACGCCGGGCAAGCTCGCCTTCCATACTTGCACTCACCAAGACCTCCTTCGCCGCCGTGCTTGCGCGGAACCCTAGCAGGAATTCGGCATGGAGGCAGAGAGCGCCACGGCTCTGTGGAGTTGTCAGGCATAACCTGCCACAAACCTGACCTTCGAGGTCAGGCAGCATGTTTTTGCGAAGAGAATATGGAGGGGCCTTTGCTCCCGGCACGCGGGACTCGATGTTGCACTTTTCAGCATGTTTTATGCAGAAATATCCACATGGCGGCCACAGAATCTTAAGGCTACCATGCAGTCTGACGTGCTTCGGGGCGGATTGTGCTGGTGCACGGCACCTCAGCACACTGGTTGTGCCGGTGCGCAATACCCCATTGCGTGATGACTTCTCGCTCTGCGTGGCTCAATAGAAGTCCGCCCGTGCTGCCCTGTCGCAGAACAGCAGAATATGTCACTTTTCGACGCGTCCTGGGCTTGAATAGTGACCGATTATGCTGGCGTGCAGCAGGGCAGCACAACCGGTCACTATTTGGGGCCTACGGGAGGTGAAAAGTGGCAAGTCGTGCTGATGTGCGATGGTTCGGCGCGCCGGTTGTGCTGTCGTGCGGCCCTTCTGCCGCCAACAGCGTTGATGTGCGATCCTTAAGCACGCCGGTCGTGCTGCCCTACAGCAGACCAGCACGAAATGCTGCTTTTGATCGCCTTTCGGGGCAAGAAAGTGGCCAGCCGTGCTGATGTGCGATGGTTCGGCACGCTGGTTGTGCTGGCGTGCGGCAGGGCAGCACGATCAGCCGGGCCTACGCCAGGCCGAGCTGCTTTTTCACGCCTGCGGCTCGACGGCGGCTCACGGGGATGCAGGCGCCCGTGCGCTCGAGTGTGAGCTGGATCAGCCCGCTCGGCTTGAGTACCTCGATATCGCGCACGTCATCGATGTTCACCAAAAAGCTGCGATGCACGCGCAGGAACCCATCGGATGCCAGGCGGCGCTCCAAAGTGGAAATGGAATCGCTCACTAAGTAGCCGCCCGCCTGCGTGTACGCCGTTGCGTAATCGGCCCTGGCCTCAATGTAGGCGATGTCGTTCACGGGGATGTACGAGCGCTTGCCGTTGCGCTCGCCCTGAATGCGTCGCGTGGGCTCAGCCGCAGCCGCGGGCTTACGGGCCGTCAGTGCCGCTTCAACCTTGTCGAGCGCCTTCTCAAGCCGCGACTGCTCAACGGGCTTGAGCACGTAATCCGTCGCGTCGAGCTCGAATGCCTCGGCGGCGTACTCGGAAAACGCGGTCACGAACACGATAACCGGTGGCTTTTTGAGATTCTGCAGGCTGTCCGCAAGCTGCACGCCGCTCGTGCCGGGCATTTGTATGTCGAGGAACAGAACGTCCGGATGGAAGGCGAGGATCTTCTCGACAGCCCCGGTGGCGCCGCCAGCCTCCTCGACCTCGCCCACACGCGCGTCTTGCGCGAGCAGGTAGTGCAGCTCGGCTCGAATGGGCGGCTCGTCATCGACCACCAACACGCGCCACGCATGCCGATCAGCCATATGTCCCCCTTTGCTCGGGCGTCCGCCCGCTCGCTGGGCATCCGCCCATTCATCGTACCTATACCTCAAGGGTTGTTCGAAAGCGCCGCACCCATGCCGCGCGGAAGCGTGCCGAAGTGCCTCATCGCAACGCCACGCTGCATCGCGGAGACATGCCTTGCGCCGCGTCACAGTCTGCGTCACCGCTACGCACCCAGTGTAGCGCATCGAGCAGCCGCTCGAACGATGCCGAGCGCCTGCTGACGTCCGCCGCCACACCACCGCACCACCGAATCGCCGGTCTCCACACGCCACGCTTCCACACCATGGCACCGCTCATCGCGCCACTAGCACCGAACCACCAGCCGCCGAGCCTCGCACCACCTACTGCGCTGAGGGCAGCAGCGTTCCCTCGGGCTCGTGCGGCTCGCCGATGAGCTCGACGGTCACGCGCGTGCCCGCGCCCTCCTTCGAAGCCACACGGATGCCGGACTCCTCGCCAAAGAAGAAGTGGATGCGCATAAGCACGTTCGCCAGCGCAAGGCCGCCACCGCGCTTAAGGGAGCCGTCGGCCGTCGTGGGCGCCGAACGGCGACTCGTCGCGCGATCCGCCTCGCCATCCCGCTCGGGCGCCGCTCCGGACTTCCCGGTCGCGTCACCGCGCTTGATGTCGAACAGGTGCCGGCGCGTCTCCTCGGACATACCGATGCCATCGTCCTCCACCACGATTTTGAGCCCGTCGTCCGTCTCGGCGGAGGACAGGATGATCGAAAGCGGCTCCACCTCGCGCATGGCGTGCTTGATGCAGTTCTCGAGCAGCGGCTGCAAAATAAACGGCGGAACCAGCCAGTCGAGCGTTGACGGGTCGAAGTTCACCGTGAGCTTGAGGCGGTCCTCGCCATACCGCGCCTGCATGAGGTTGATGTAGCGAATGCCCTGGCCCAGCTCATTTTGAAGCGAGGTGAGCGCATCGGAGTTCGACAGCGTCTGACGGTAATAGTTGGAGAAGTCGATAAGCAGCGAACGGGCCTTCTCGGGCTCGGTGCGCACGAGCGACACAATCGTGCCGATGGTGTTGAACAGGAAGTGCGGGTCGACCTGCGACTGGAGGGCGCGCAGCTCCATGCGGGCGCTCATGTCCTCCTGGCGCTCCAGCTCAAAGCTCGCGAGCTGCGTGGAAATGAGCTCGGCAAAACCACGGGCAAGCGCCGTTTGGCGAGCGTCGATATCGGAGTAGCGCGGGTAATACAGCTCGAGCGTCCCCATGCAGCGGTCGCGCACCACGAGCGGGGCGATGATGCCGGCGTGCAGGCGCGGGAAAAAGCGCGGCTCGCCGGGCGCGGGCACCTCGCGCGCGAAGACCTCCATGCGCTTGCCCTCGATCACGCGCAGTGTGGTCTCAAGCACCACGGGCTGACCGGCGGGGCAGCTGGCAGACCCCTCTCCCCAGCTCGCCACCACCGCGGACCCGTCCGTGATGCAAATGGCCGAGGCGAGCGTCTCGGGCAGAATGATCTGGCATGCGCCGAGCGTGGCCTCGCGCGTGAGGCCGTGACGCGTGTAGGCGAAGATCTTGCTCGCAATGCCCAGGGTGCGGTCCGTGGCAGAGAGCGAGAAGTCGTCGGGCGCCACGAACACGTAGGCGAAGAAGAAGCAGAGCAGAACCAGGCCGGCGATGGTGATAACCGCGGGAACCGGGTTGGGATTGCTCACGAACTCAAGCGCCAGCAACACGAGCAGCATGGGCACGCAGAGCATAAGCCCCCGCAGGGCCCACGTTTGCGCAACTCGAAAGAACTTCGTATGGTTCTGCCGCTCCAGCGACCTAAACGGATTGAACACAACCCCTCCTTCCGCCTCACCCATCTTACCCTTAACCGCGCGCAGCAAAGACGGCCTCGACCCGCGCCACCCGACCCGCAACGAGGCAAACGCAGGGAGCCCCGGCCCGCCCAGAGCGAATCCCTAAGCGAACATTCCGCAGGCCGCAAAGCCGAGGACGTTCGCGCGGGGATCCGCGTAGGGCGTGCCGGGGCTCCCGTTGGGAGTGCTCCCGTTACTCGGAATACTTATTGCCCTCGCCGAAGGTGCCGGCCTCGACGATCCAGCCGTCCTTCATGATGACGTCCATGTTGTCGACGTTGAGGGTGTGGATGTCGGCGGCGACGTCGCCGTTCACCACGAGCAGGTCGGCGCACTTGCCGGCCTCGAGGGAACCGGTCTCGTCCTCGATGTGGCACATCTTGGCGCCGTTGAGGGTGGCGCAGGTGATGGTCTCGACCGGGGTGAAGCCGATCTTGTCCACGAACTCGTACATCTCCTCGATGGAGCAGGTGCCGTAAGGCGTGACGAAGGAGAAGGAGTCGGAGCCGATGGTCATGACCACGCCGCGCTTCTTGGCCTCGCGCAGGCAGTCGTAGTTGCGCTGGAGCTCCTTCTCAACGAGGGTGCCCTCGTACTTGTCGTGCAGCTCGGGCACGTACACCGGCGGATAGGTGGAGTACCAGGTGGGCAGGAAGGCGATCGTGGGCGTGAAGAAGGTGCCCTGCTCGGCCATGAGGTCCATGGTCTTCTCGTCGATGTCGAAGCCGTGGATCAGCTGTTCGCAGCCAAAGCGCACGGAGTCATACGCGGCGGCGTGATTGTTGTAGCAGTGGCTCCACACCGGGATGCCGACCATCTTGGCCTCGTCGACCACGGCCTTAATCTCCTCGGAGCAGTAGTGCTGGTCGCGACCGGAGTCCCAGCGCCAAATGCCGCCGCCGGTAGCCCAGATCTTGATGGCGTCGGGGTTCTCACGCAGGCGACGACGCACGGCCTTGCGCAGATCCCACGGGCCGTCGACCTGGTCGCCCCAAGGATGGGATTCCTTGTTCTCGAGCTGGCTGCAGTGGTGGGAGTCGCCGTGGCCGGCGGTGCGGCAGAAGCCCAGACCGGTGGCCAGGACGCGCGGGCCCTTGAAGACGCCCTTGTCGATGCAGTCGCGGACCTGGATGCCAAAGCGGCCGATCTCGCACACGGTGGTCAGACCGTGAGTGAGGCAGTCGTAGGCCTGCTTAACGGCGACGGCCTGCTTCTCGAGCAGCGGCTGCATGACCCAGTCGGTGTCGTCGTCGGTGAGGTTGCCGGAGAAGTGCAGGTGGGTGTCGATCAGGCCGGGCATAACGGTCTTGCCGGCGGCGTCGATAACCTCGTAGCCCTCAGGAGTGTCCTGATGAGCGCCGGCGTACTCGATCTTGCCGTTCTCATCAACGAGGACGAGGGAGTTCTCGACCGGCTCGGCGCCGGTGCCGTCGATGAGCTTGCCGCCGACGATTGCATACTTCTTACCCATGATGTTCCTCCTTTTGGAACGTGAGCTCAGGCGAAGCCGGCCACGTGGGACGAGCCGGCACGCCTTGCAATGGCTCCCGGCCGCGCGGGGTACAAGACGCGGCCAGGCAGTGCCTGAAGGGATGTGCCAAACGGAGCGTTACGGCTCCACAGGACGCGGGGTGCGCCGTGGGAGCGATGCGGCTCCCGGGCGCGGAAGGGGTGCGCCGGGCACATGACCCGGCGCGGGGCAGGTGCGCTACTTGGCGCGCGCCTTGGTGAAGGCCATGAGAGCCAGGCCGATGACCAGCCAGCCGATCACGATGGACCACTCAACCATGTTGAGGCAGGCGGGGCTGAAGGGCAGCACGAGCAGGCCGATGATGATGGCGCCAGCCGCGATGGCCAGGCAGATGCCGAACTTGCCGCCGGGGACCTTGTAGGGGCGAGGCAGATCGGGCTCGGTGTAGCGCATCTTGAGGCACGCAAGGGCGACCATGGTGCAGGAGAAGATGAACGCGAGCGCGGAGACGTTGGTCAGCGGGATGAGCATGTTCTTGCCCAGGAACGGACCGACGATGGTGATGACCGCGAGGACGACGCAGGCGAGCTTGGGCGCGCCGGACTTCTCGTCCACCTCGGCGAACTTCTCGGGCAGCTGACCCTTGCGGCCCATGGCGAGCATGATGCGGCTCGTGGCGCCGTAGAAGGAGTTCATCGGACCCATGGGCCCCAACGTCGCGATGACGAGCATGGCGATGTAGAGGATCATGTTGATGTTCTTGAGGCAGGCGAGCGCCGGGACGGGCTGCTCGACAAAGTCATGCCAAGGCAGGATCGTGCCGAAGGAGTAGATGCACACCATGTAGAAGCCGCCGGCAGCAAGCAGGGCAAGGGAGATAATCTTGCCGAACTTGTTCCAGTTGAGGCCCTCGGCGGCTTCTTCGGCCTGCTGAGGGATGGTGTCGAAGCCCGCGTAGAAGAACGGTGTGAGCACGAGCACGCTCACGATACCCGCGAGCAGGTTGGTGCTCTCGGTGGCAGCCACACCGCCGCCGGCGTTGGTGACCTCGGAGAACACGGGCATCGCGTTGCTCGGGGAGCCGGTGAAGATGGACACGCCCATGGCGAGCAGCATGCCGCACAGCAGGGCCTTAGTGAGGAAGGCCTGCAGCTTGGCGGCGGAGCTGGCGCCGCGGAAGTTGAGGTAGATCACGTAGCCGGCGAAGGCGAGAGCGATAAGCGTGGGGAACAGGTACACGTCTGCACCGAGGATGGTGTAGAGCTTGACGGCGCGCAGCCACTCAAGGCCGGGCAGGCCGCCGAACATGTCCGACACCAGCGTGGAAATGGCGATTGCCTCCCACGGGCACAGGATGCCGTTGCCGAGTGCCAGGAACCAACCGGTGATGTAGGACGCCGTGTGGCCGAAGGTGCGGTCGACGTACTCCACGATACCGCCGGAAACCGGGATGGCAGCCGTAAGCTCGCCAAACACCGCTCCGATGGGCACCAGCGCGATGGCGCCCAAGAGGAATGCAATCATAGCGGGAACGGGGCCGCCGCCAACGACCATCCAGTCGCCAACCTGCAGCACCCAGCCAGTGCCGATGATCGCGCCGAAGCCGATGGTGAAGAAGTTCCACAGCGACAGCGTCTTTTTCATACCGCCCTGCTCTGCTGCAGGAGCCTTGGTGTCCGCCATAGCACGCCTCCTTTCTCTGTTCGAGGCCGGCTTCTTGCCCGCCGGCCCGCCTTGCGCACGGTCAAATTTGCCGCACGCGTTCCAACTGATTGCAGAATAGTGCGAGCCGCCGCGCACGTTCGAGGCGCGTCGACTTGCGGACAGGCGGCCTTGACGAGCGGTGCCGAATTCCCGACGAATGGCGAGGCGGCGGTGCGGCGATGGATGGACGGGCGGAGGAGTGGAGCTGCGGAGGGGGCCGGGCGGACGGAGGTGCGGACGGCGGAGAGAGCCGGGCGGAAGAACGGCCAATCGCGCGGAGATGGCGAGCTGGCAAGGAGCGTGCCTAGGCTGCGATTGTTGCGACCTGCGAGGTCAGACGGCGTTCACATGAGGCGCCTTGCAAGCTGATACACTGGGGATATTGCATTTTGAGGGAGGCGCGCATGAGCACCGGCAACAAGTACGAGACTCCTCGCCGCAGCAATGTGCGGCTTGCCGATCAACGCGGCGGTGCCGGAGCGTCCGCTTCGCACGACCTCCCGCTTGGCGTCAACGAGCGCCGTCGCGGACCGGGGGCATCCAGCGGATACGATGCGCGCTCCGCCGGGGCACGCGGGGCTACCGGGGGACATGGTCCGCGTACTGCCGTGTCGGGCGTTCGTGATGCATACGGCTCGCGGCCTGTGGGGACCCGGGGCTCGTCACGGACGGGCGGCGCGCGGCCCACTGGTTCGGACCGCGAAAGACAGCCTGGTGGCGGGCGGCCTGCTGGTGCGGTCCGCGAGGGTCAACTTGGCGAAGGACGGCTTGCTGGTTCGAACCCCAAGAATCGACCTGGCTCCGGTCGACCTACTGATTCGCACGGCGAGGGCCGACTTGGCAGCGGGATAGATTCCAGGGCCGCTTCCGCACGGCGCGCGGACGGCGCGCGAACCCCCGGGCGTACAGGCAGGCCCCAAGAGCGAGCTGCCCGAAGTGGCAGCGCCACTCCGCACACTGGCGCCCGTGCATCGCGCCTCGGCTCAGCCGCACGGCCCGGCGCGCCCCGACCTCGTAGAAACGCCTCGGCCCCCGCACGCGGCGCCCAACCGGGCACAGCCAACAGGCGCCGAAGCCCACAGACCCGCAACTCGGCACCCCGCCTACGCAGCGGCTCTCCTCGGCGCAGGCTCTCCCCGCGCAAGCGTGCCCTGAGTCCTCTCATCATCCTGATGATCGTGTTCGTGGGCGTTGCGGGGTTCGGCGTATACAGCGCCGTTACGCACATGCAACGTCAAGCGGCCGAGGAGGCCGCGCGCGTTGAAGCTGCACAGGAGAAGAAGCGCCTTGAGTCCATGCGCGTGCACCCGAACAAGCTGGGGCAGCAGGGCGTGACGGTGTCCACGCCCAAGTCGCAGTGGCGCAAGGGCGACATGCCGCATCTGTACCAAACCGACCCCGCGTGGGCGGCGCTCCCCTACGCAGGCGGCGATGTGCGCGCAAACGCGTGCGGGCCAACCTGCCTCTCCATGGTCTATGTGTATCTCACCGGAAAACAGGACCTTGATCCGGGAAAAATGTCCGCCTTTGCGGACGCGAACAACTACGCCCCCACAGGAGCCACGGAATGGCGCTTTATGACCGAGGGCGCCCAGTCACTGGGGCTCAACTCGTCCGCCATCCCCGTTTCGCGTGCGAGCATTACCCGGGCGCTCGCCGCCGGCCAGCCGGTTGTTTGCAGCGTGGAGCCGGGCGACTTCACCACGGTTGGTCACTATATCGTGCTCAAAAGCATCGACGATCGCGGCATGGTCGAGGTGTTCGACCCCAACAGCCCGCTCAACAGCTCCAAACGCTGGGGCATTCAGCGCATTTTGAACCAAACGGTCGTCTGCTGGACCTTCTGGATGTAACGCGAGTCGCAATACCGGTGGCGACATGCCCCAGACTCGGTCCCGCCCTATGCGCCTGCGCCCGCTCGAGCGCGGGCGTCTGCTCCATGTGCAGGCCCTCGCTCGCGCGTGGGCGCTCGTCCCGTGCGCCTGCACCCGCCCGTGCGCGGGTGTCTGCCTCGTGCGTGGCACCCGCCTCGCGTGCTGGCGCCAGTCAGTTGCCGTGCGCTGCCACCATTCCCCACCTCCAGCCCCTTCCCCCTGCACAAAGGCTATTTGCCACCTCCCGCCCCTTCTCCCTGCGCAAAGCAACAAAAGGAAAGGCGCCCCGGGGCAGTAAGCCGAGGCGCCTCAAGGGAGAGGAAGGCGATTTGAAAACCGAGTCGCCAGACCCGGACGTGCGAACCCTCAAGAGCCGCAGGCCGGCGCGGAAGAGGATGGCACGCACCCATCGCGCGGCGCCCCGTCGACTGAACGCCGGGGCGCCGCGCTTGGAAGAACTACTAGCCCGTGATGCGGGTGCCGGAGAGGCCAGCCATGGTCTCGGCGGCCTTGTCGAGGGCACCGATGATGCAAGTGCGGCCTTTGCGGGAGCGAGCGAACTTGATGGCGGCGCGGACCTTGGGCTCCATGGAACCCTTGCCGAACTGACCCTCGTCGGCCAGGCGCTCGGCCTCGTCGGCGGTGAGCTCCTCGAGCTCCTCCTGGTTGGGCTTGCCAAAGTTGATGGCAACGTGCTCAACGGCGGTCAGCAGGAACAGAACGTCGGCGGAGCAGTCCTCAGCGAGGAGCTCGCCGCCCATATCCTTGTCGATAACAGCGGCAACGCCCTTGTAGCAGCCCTTGTTCTCGTAGTCGCGAACCACGGGGATGCCGCCGCCACCGCAGGCGATGACGATGAACTCGTTGTCGAGGAGGTTCAGAATGGAGTCGGCCTCGACGATCTTCTTGGGCTCGGGGGAGGCCACAACGCGACGCCAGCCGCGGCCGGAATCCTCAACGAAGGTCATATCCGGGTTCTCGGCCATAATCTCCTTGGCCTGCTCCTCGGTGTAGAACGGGCCGATCGGCTTGGTGGGGTTGGCGAACGCGGGATCGTCGGGATCGCACTCGATCTGGGTGACGACCGTGGCGGCGTGCCAGCGCTTATAACGCTTGTGCATCTCGCGGCCGATGCCCTGCTGCAGGTGGTAGCCGATATAACCCTGGGACATGGCGCCGCACTCAGGCAGGTCCATGGCAGGGGTGCCGATGGTCTCATGCGCGGAGGCGAAGGCGTTCTGGATCATGCCGACCTGCGGGCCGTTGCCGTGGGTGATGATGATCTCGTTGCCCTGCTCAATGAGGCCCAGAAGGGCGTGGGCGGCGTGGTTGACCTTCTCGATCTGCTCAGCCGGGGTATCGCCGAGGGCGTTGCCACCAAGGGCGACGACAATGCGGTCGGGCTTGCCGTAAGGCTTGGACATGACTGCCTCTTTTCTAACGGAGGGCGCTGATGTCTAAATATTCACCAGCTGTCGTACTTTATGCAATATACCCTCTTCCGCGGGTTGGCTATTCATGTTTTTCAACAAGTCTGGTGAACGGCTGATTATTGCCGATGAACGTCATATCCCAAGGATACGGGCACGAGTTGCACACATTGCTCAAACGATTTAACAAACGCCCTCCCGTGCATACCCCACCTGCTGGAATTATCTATCTATACATTTTGATAGCCGCAAACTCAGCTAATATACGCTCGCGTTAGCAGGGTGGAGTATGGAAGCGGACGTCCTCGAGGCACGGCGCGGCAAACTCCGTGCGCTTCCTTCGTGTTCGATGAGCCTTTTCGAACTTGAGCACATCTCCCGTGTTCGGCCCCGAACTCGCAGCGCCCCTTTCAAACTCGGTGCACTTTTTCAAACTCGGTGCGCTTTTTGACCATCTTCGAGCGAAATTCTGGTTCAAAAGTGCACCGAGTTTTGGGAAGTGCACCGATGTTCACGAGGCAACTTAGTCGCCAGCGCATGCCCGGCGCAACAGACTCCGGCACCACACCTCACCACAAAAACGGGCCCCGAGGGCAATGCCTCGGGGCCCGCATGTCGTCCTCATAACGACGAGCCTATATGTTCGGCCACATCTCCGTTACGCTCCCGCGCTCAGAACCAGCCTCTACCTGCATTCGGATCCAACAGCACCCAGCCTGCAAATCGGCTCAGCCCCGCACTCGGGACCCATCCGGAGCCCTTCGCCCAGACTTACTCGTTGTAGAGGGTCTTGAGCTTGACCAGGTGCTGGTAGCGAGCCATGGCCGCGGCCTCGTTCGCCTCGAAGAGCTCCTCGGCGCGCTCGGGGAACGCAGCGGTGAGGGAGGCATAGCGAGCCTCGTTCATGAGGAAGTCGCGGTAGCCGCCCGCCGGCTCCTTGGAGTCGAGCGCGAACTTCTTGCCCTCGGGAGCAGCCGGGTTGTAGCGGAACAGGTTCCAGTACCCGCAGTCCACGGCCTTCTTCATCTCGGCCTGGCAGTTCTGCATGCCGCCCTTCTTGATGGAGTGCATCTCGCAGGGGCTGTAGCCGATGATGATGGACGGGCCGTCGTAGGCCTCGGCCTCGTGGATGGCCTTGAGCGTCTGAGCCGGGTTGGCGCCCATGGCGACCTGCGCCACGTACACGTAGCCGTAGCTCATCGCGATCTCGGCGAGGCTCTTCTTCTTGATGTTCTTGCCGGCAGCGGCGAACTGGGCGACCTGGCCCAGGTTCGAGGCCTTGGAGGCCTGACCGCCGGTGTTGGAGTACACCTCGGTGTCGAACACGAAGACGTTGACGTTGTTGCCGGAGGCGAGGACGTGGTCCAGGCCGCCGAAGCCGATGTCGTAGGCCCAGCCGTCGCCGCCAAAGATCCAGAAGGACTTCTTGGTGAGGTACGCCTTGTCGGCGATGATCTCCGCGGCCTTCTCGCAGTCGGACTTCTCGCACTCGGCGATCAGCGCGGCAGCGGTGGTCTTGGACCCCTCGACGTCGTTGCGGGCGTCCATCCAGGCCTGCGCCGCGGCCTTCAGCTCATCCGTGGCCTTATCGCAGCCGAGGATCTCCTCGCAAGCGGCGACGAGCTTGCCCTGGACGGCCTTGTAGCCGAGCTCGAGACCCAGGCCGTGCTCGGCGTTGTCCTCGAACAGGGAGTTGTTCCACGCCGGCCCGTGGCCGTTCGCATCGGTGCAGAACGGGGAGGTCGCGGCCGGGTTGCCCCAAATGGAGGAGCAGCCGGTGGCATTGGAGATGAACATGCGGTCGCCGCAGACCTGCGTGACGAGACGCGCGTACGCGGTCTCGGCGCAGCCGGCGCAGGAGCCGGAGAACTCAAGCAGCGGCTGCTTGAACTGGCTGGACTTGACGTTGTTGCCGATGAGCCCTGGCTTCTCGGACACGTTTGCCACGCAGTAGTCGAAGTTCTCCTGCTCGGACAGCTCGCCCTCGGCGGGAACCATGGTGAGCGCGTCCTTGGGGCAGACCTTCGCGCAGTTGGTGCAGCCCATGCAGTCGAGCGGGCTCACCGAGATGGCGAACTTGTAGCCGGTGTCCTTGGGGATCTTCACATCGAGCGTGCGCAGGCCCTCGGGAGCCGCGGCCATCTCGTCGGCGTTGAGCGCGAACGGGCGGATCGTGGCGTGCGGGCACACGTAGGCGCACTGGTTGCACTGGATGCACTTGGTCTCGTCCCAATGCGGCACCATAACGGCGACGCCGCGCTTCTCGTACGCAGAGGCGCCCAGCTCGAACTGGCCGTCGGCGCAGTCCTTGAAGGCGGAGACGGGCAGGGAGTCGCCGTCCATGCGGGCGATGGGCTCCATGAGCTCCTTGACCTGCTTGGCGATGGCGCTCTTCTCCTCGTCGGAGAGCGTGGCGGCAGGCGCGGCGTCGGCGGCATCGGCCCAGTCGGCGGGGACGTCGAACTTCACGAACGCGGTGGCGCCGGCGTCGATGGCCTTGTGGTTAGCCTCGACGATGGCCTCGCCCTTCTTGGAGTAGGACTTGGTGGCGGCGTCCTTCATGTACTGGATGGCGTCCTCCTGCGGAAGCACGCCGGCCAGGGCGAAGAACGCGGACTGCAGCACCGTGTTGGTGCGCTTCCCCATGCCCACCTTGGAGGCCAGGTCGATGGCGTCGATCAGGTAGACGTTGATGTTGTTCTTGGCGATGTAGCGCTTGGCGTTCGCCGGCATGTGGGAGGCGAACTCCTCGGGCGTCCACTGGCAGTTGACCAGGAAGGTGCCGCCGGGCTTGACGTCGCGGACCATCTTGAAGCCCTTGATGATGTAGCTCGGGTTGTGGCAGGCCACGAAGTCGGCCTTGTTCACGTAGTACGGCGAGCGGATGGGCTTGTCACCAAAGCGCAGGTGCGAGGTGGTGACGCCGCCAGTCTTCTTGGAGTCGTACTGGAAGTAGGCCTGGACGTACTTCTCGGTATGGTCGCCGATGATCTTGATCGAGTTTTTGTTGGCGCCGACCGTGCCGTCGCCGCCGAGACCCCAGAACTTGCACTCGATGGTGCCCTCGGCCGCCGTGTTGGGGGCGTCCGGGTTCATGGGCAGGGACAGGCCGGTGACGTCGTCCTCGATGCCGATGGTGAACTCGCGCTTGGGCTCGTCGGCCTTGAGCTCCTCGAACACCGCGAACGCGGCCGCCGGGGGCTCGTCCTTGGAGCCGAGGCCGTAGCGGCCGCCGGTCACCACGAGGTCGGAGCGGCCGGACTCGTAGAGTGCGGACACGACGTCCTGATAGAGCGGCTCGCCGATGGAGCCGGGCTCCTTGGTGCGGTCGAGCACGGCGATCTTCTTGACGGTCGCGGGCAGCGCGGCCACGAAGTCCTCGACGGACCACGGACGGTACAGGCGAACCTTGACCAGGCCGACCTTCTCGCCATGGGCGTTCAGGTAATCGATGACCTCCTCGAGCGTATCGCAGAAGGAGCCCATGCACACGACCACGCGGTCGGCGTCATCGGCGCCGTAGTAGTCGAACAGGTGGTAGCTGGTGCCGAGCTTGGCGTTCACCTTGTCCATGTAGGACTGGACGATGGCGGGCAGCTCGTTGTACGTGCTGTTGCAGGCCTCGCGGTGCTGGAAGAAGATGTCGCCATTCTCGTGGGAGCCGCGAGCGGCGGGGTGCTCGGGGTTGAGCGCGTGGTCGCGGAACGCCTGGACGGCGTCCATGTCGCACATGTCCTTGAGATCCTCGTAGTCCCAGGTGGCGACCTTCTGGATCTCGTGGCTGGTGCGGAAGCCGTCGAAGAAGTTCACGAACGGCGTCTTACCAGTGAGCGCAGCCAGGTGCGCCACGGGCGACAGGTCCATGACCTCCTGGACGTTGCCCTCGGCGAGCATGGCAAAGCCAGTCTGGCGGCAGGCCATGACGTCGGAGTGATCGCCGAAGATGTTGAGCGCGTGGGTGGCGACGGTACGGGCCGACACGTGGAAGACGGTCGGCAGGCCCTCGCCCGCGATCTTGTACATGTTTGGGATCATGAGCAGCAGGCCCTGGGAAGCCGTGTAGGTGGTGGTGAGGGCGCCTGCGCCCAGCGAGCCGTGGACGGCGCCGGCGGCGCCGGCCTCGGACTCCATCTCCACCACGTTCACGGGCGCGCCGAAGATGTTCTTCTTGCCCTGGGCGGCCCACTGGTCGACATGGTCGGCCATGGGGCTGGACGGCGTGATCGGGTAGATACCCGCGACCTCCGTGTACGCGTAGCTGACGTACGCGGCGGCCTCGTTGCCGTCCATAGACTTGAACTTGCGATCTGCCATATACCCCTCTCCTCTCGAACTAGGTATATAAGGCGCCGGGGTCGTGCGGCCCCGGTTGGTTACCGTGAGGCTGACAAGCAAAAGCAGCAGGTCAACCTACATGCAAACACACACGCACGCGGCATGGCAAAGCACACGAACACGCGCGTTAGTCCATTGTACCCTCACGGCCGCGGGTGCATACGAGCGTAAACGCTAACGGCAAGACCAGGCGGCGAACGGTCGTGCGCCCGCTGGACAAACAACCAATCAAATTTCTAAATGTTGCGCAACAAATTTTACGCTAGGGGTGTTTCACTCGAGTTACTCAATGAGTCCGAGATTGTATACCTTTGCATTGATGGGGTGGGCCTATGAAAATCGTTGACGTCATTAAGTACGAGGGTGACAACCGGACATTCATCTCGAAGCATCCAGCAGAGGACTTCAATACGTCCACCCAACTCATCGTCCATGAATCACAATGCGCGATTTTTTTCTACAACGGCCAGGCTCTCGATTCTTTTGGACCCGGTCGTCATGTACTCGAAACCCAAAACATACCCCTTCTCACCGCCTTGACCTCAAAGGTCGCCACTGACGGAGATTCTCCCTTTCACGCCGAGGTTTATTTCATCAATCTCGTTGAACAGATGGGGATCCCTTGGGGTACGAATTCTAAAATCCAATACATGGATCCCGAGTTTAATTTCCCTCTGTCCGTCGGTGCTTCTGGGGAGATGGCCCTCGCTGTTAGCAATCCACGGAAGCTTCTAATCAAATTGGTAGGAACGGAAGCCCTTCTCTCGCAAGATAGGCTAATTGGGTACTTTAAATCGTTTCTGCAGACCCGTATCAAATCTGCCATCGCAAACGCGATCGTCGAGCAGCATCTCAACATATTCCAGATGGATGCATGCCTTGAGCCCCTGTCTGAAATAATCAAAAGCAAGCTTGCTTCAGATTTTAGTGTCTACGGGATTGAGCTCAGTCAATTCCTCGTCACGAACATCCTGAAACCTGAGGGAGAACCAGTTTACGAAAAGTTTAAGGAGCTCTATTTCCGACAATTTGCCGATGTGCGAGAGGCTGAAATTGCGCAGCAGACAGCCGTTATCAACGCGGAAACACTTGCCAAACAGAAAGTAATCGATGCCCATGCCCAGGCAGAAAAACGCCGCTCCGAAGGCTATACCTATCAACAGGAACGCGGTTACGATGTGGCAGAGAAAGTAGCGGCAAACGAAGCCGTTGGCGAATTCAGCAACCTCGGCATCGGCATGGGTATGATATCAGGCGTCAGTGGTCCCGTGGCCTCGATGGTGGGCACAGCCATCTCCGATACGATGGTGCCAACAACCCTCGCAGCAACCTTCGCCCCAAAGGCGCCCATTGCTGAAACGCCTGATCAAGTTCAGGAAACCGACTTAGGGTTATCCAAATACTGTGTTGGGTGCGGCTATCAATTCCCCAACCCCTCAATGAAATTCTGCCCCCAATGCGGAACAAAAAGACAGTGAGGGGGCCGAGGTGTCAGAAAACGAAAAGACGGTCTTTCAAATCGGCATAGATGCCCTGCGAACAATGATTCACCCGCGCAAGCATGGTCAACGCGTCGATTCAATGGTTGAGAAGACGAAGGAGCCTATCGCTTCCGCAAGATTATCGATCAATCGCTCACTGGCGCTTCTTGGCGATAATAACGACCCTCTACTCACTTCACTCGCCGATACCCTTCGGTTTTCGGATCCCAGAGGAACCCCCGAAACGGTTGAGATAGAACGGCGAATTCTCAATCTCTGCCATGAAATTGAGGGCGATGCAGCTTCGGGATCAATCTCTTCTGAACTCATCGGCCGAACAGAACGCCAACTACACATTCGCAATCTCATATGTAAGGAAAGCAAATAGGGCATCGAGCCCAAACGTGAAAGAAAGGAAGTCTCCCATGAAACGTCTAACCTGCGAGATGTGCGGCGGCACAGATTTGATTAAGGAAGATGGCGTTTTCGTCTGCCAGAGCTGCGGCTGCAAATACTCTATCGACGAAGCGAAGAAAATGATGGTTGACGGAGTCGTCAACGTCACAGGAACAGTCTCCCTCGAAAACAGCGCTAGTATTGAAAGCTACCTAAAGCTTGCAAGCGATGCCAAAGACACTCAAAATTGGGGAAAACTTGAGGCATACGCATTCAAGATTCTCGAAATCAACCCCTCTGAAGCGATTGCTTGGTACTACAAGGCACTTTGCGAAGACCATCGCGCTTCAACTAGCGAGATGAATACCGCAATAACAGCATGGGGCCAAGTCGCCAGCTCCATCAATTCGGCAATCGATGCATATCAAGCAAAAGCACAATCTGATGAGAGCCTAACAGTATCAGATACTATAACTTTGCTTTCCATGCTTTCCTTTGAACGAGACTTCCTCGCTCGTTATACCAAGACGGTCCTTCGCCTTTTCGTCGAGCTACCATATCCTGAGCACAGAACCTGTGTCAAGGCCATTCAACAGCAGATTAAGTTAAACTCGAAGTTCATACACCGCACCGCCAATATCATCAACGCCTACCACGTCGATATTCATGATGCATATCGACGGGAATTCGCTGAGGACCCCACAGCTTTCGAAAAGCTTAGCCAGGAATTCCGTGACATCCTGTCCGGAGACACCCAGCTCGACTGCCTGCCGTGGATCGCCGCCATGACCTCAAAAGTCATTCAGGAAGTATGCAGCAGGCTCGACAAGCACTACAAAGACAGCGATCTAAATGGCGCGCTCGGTAACGTACTCCCGAAACAAATTGGTGAGATACTAGATAATGATGTCTTCAGATTCAGCAAGTTTCTGAAAGAGCAGACCATGTCGGCACTTTCCACCAAGCGGGGATTTAGTTCAGTCGCGACGCGCCCAATCAGAGAAATATTTGCACGTGAGGAGCTGCTACAAATGCTTAGGCTGCAGACCCTCAGTGGAGATATGAATCTCTACTGCCTGGCACATCCAAACATCTTAGGCACGGGAAACACCTCGGACCCCAATGTCATGCGCTTGGAGCTCGACCTTGCACACGCAGCACTTTATGACTGGTATCCACCCATAAAGAAGCGTATTGAAAGCTGGGTAGCAGAAGATAAGGCCCTAGGCCTGCATTCTCGGCAAGAGCGCAGTGCCGCGATCAACTCACTCTGCAAAGACGAGAGGGAGCGCAGGATCAAATCCATCGATTATTCAATCTGCCAGCAAGACCCCCAGTTGGTCGATGCTCAGCGCAACCTCGAGCTCGCGCAAAAGAATAAGGAAAGGGCCGCTTCCGATCTCAGTGCCCTCCAAAATCAATTAGCCTCATGCGGTCTTTTTAGCTTCTCGGTAAAAAAGGATCTACAGCTTCAAATCAATTCTGCGGAAGAAGAATTACGATCGGCAGAGAGGCAATGCGATTCTTGCCTTTCATCTCTCGATACGATTAGGACGACGGTTCATAACCAGAAGCGCAAGGAGGCAGAGGCAAGCATTGACCTCGAACTCAAGGACTGGGTCTCGCAGCATTTGACGCCACAAGCAGATAAGCTGTCGAACCTGAAAGCCGATTTAGTTCTTAAAGACATAGAACCCGAAAGCACTGAGTCATTGAAGCGCAGACTCGCCAAGGTTCTGGGCACGTCGGATAAAGAATGCGATCGCATCATCACAAAAATGCCCTATCCGCTTATCTTGGGCGGTAGCTGGGAGCTTGTTCACGGCGTCAGGCAAGAGTTAGCAGGAGTCAAAAACGCCAATGGGGTCACCTTTGAGACTCGGTACTCCGACCCAGAGGTCGCAAAGTGCTTATTTACCGTTTTGATCAAAGTGGATGCCGCTAGCCAAACCGACGATAGTGCCAAAAAGTGCTCTAATTACCTTACCGCAGCTGGAGTAGAAGAAAGTCTCGCTGAGAAGATAGTTCAGGAATCCATCGACTCTGGCGACTATGCACTCCTTCCCAATAAGTTTGGACTGGATGCAATCGGCATTATCGCAACAAAATCGATTCTGACGGGTCACCTTAAGTACGCCGTGCTCTAGAAATACAATTTCTAGCCACAGACGTTTCTAGCCACAGACATGACTTGGGCTGAACCGATGGCTTTGCATCGGCTCAGCCCTTTTGCTAATGCTGCCAGCCACGTCAAGCATAACGTAGAACATCTCCGCGCTCTCCCGCGCTTACGCCGTGACGGAGCCGGTTACGACCATGAAGGTCGTGGCGGCACCAAGACGCAGCTCGTCGCCGGCATTGATGAACGTCGGCTCCTCGGGCACCAGAAGGGTCTCCTCACCCGTCGCCCCGCTCACGAGCCTCGTCCCATTCGTCGACTCAAGGTCGCGCACGTACCACGAGCCGTCCTCGCACCAAATGCGGGCATGATTGGCCGAAACGTCAGCCTCGACGCTCGTGATGTCGTTCTCCCCCATGGCAAAGCATCCGATGGTCACGCCGTCTTCGTACGGGCTGATCCAGTACGGTGTGCCCGAAATGTAGCCGTCCGCCACGCGCACCAAGCCGAGCGACGCCGCGGGCACGACGGGCTCTCGCAGCTCAATCGGCCCCTTGAGGTCGAGCATCTTGGGCGTGCCCATATGCCCGCCCAAAATCGACTCAACGTACTCGTTCGTATACGCCACGGCGGCCTTCACGTTCGCCGTGCACCCCACGGCGATAAACAGAATCGTAAGCGTCTCGGCCCGCTCGCCGGCGGTATACCCCGGGTCGTGCGAGAAGCGTTCGAGGGCGTTGCGGTACATCGACACGTCCTGGTGGCACGCCGCCAGCGCATACTCCATGGGCTTGCCCGCGTCGCCGCAAATCAAGTTGATGAGGAACTGGCCGGAGAACTCACTGCGGCGCTTGGCGCGCACACGGTCCATCACGCGCTGCCCCGCAAGGCCGAAGTCCCTAAAGAACCGCGGCTGCAAGGAGCTCACCGGCGCGTTCACGATAAAACGCGAGAGCCACGTGCGGTCGGAGGCACGGCTCACCGGGCTGCGCCCGTCGGAAAGCGGACGCTCGGATAGCACGAGCACCGCCAGCTCCTTATGACTAATGCCGCCATGCCGTTTGAACATCTCAAACATGGCGCCGCAAGGCGTCAGCTCACTGGACAGTATCGACGACATCGGGTGACTCCTCGGTATCACATGCGGTCTCTGCAGGTTCAAGAAACACGCCCGTCTGGACAGAAGCGCCCTCGAGCGAGGTTGGATCCGGCGCGGCGCCGGACGCGTCGGATGATCCAAAAGAGGACATCCGCCTGAGCTCCATCATCAAAGCGGGGACAACTACCATGGCGTAATCCAGCACCAACGGCAGCCAACCCGCGGAGGCGGTGGCGAGCAACGCGAACACCACGCCGTACGTCTCGGACATTCCGCGGACGGACAGGCCCGCAAAAGCAGGGAGCAGCACCAAAGAGCATGCCCACAGAGCAACGCTGCCCTGCATTGCCCCACCTTGCCCACGCCGACGGGCAAATGCTCGCGCAACATAGCCGCATACCGCCGGCGCCAAGAGGGCGAGGGCCACCACCGGGGCAAACAACTCGCCGCTCCAATGCAGCGGGCCCACATCCAACGTGGCCTTCATGCCGTCAAGCAGAACCGCCGTTGACCCCGTCACGCACAGCAGCAAGCCCCAGGCGACCGCTCGCCCCACCGTGTGGACAACGCGATTAACGGCGTACGGCGACATCGAGGCCATCCACGAGGACCCCGCCGTGCACGGAAGCAGGCAGTCGCCTCGAACCGAACGGGCGATGTTCTCACCGTAGTTCAGGCAAAACGCCGTAAGCGATTCGCACATGGCCTGCGCCGTGGGACGTTTGCCCTGCTCGGCCTGCAGGCACACCCGCAGCAGATCGGCGAGCTGCTCATCCACGTGGGCGAGCGCACGGCAGGCATCCGCCGGATCGAGGTCGGTGCCGAGCTCCTGCATAACGTGGGCGATCGCAACCGCCGCGTCGGGCTCGCAGGGCAGCAGCGCGGCCATATCGGCGCCGGGCGCATGCGCGGTAACGAGGGCGGCAGGCTTCTCGTCCATCTTCACGCGATAGGGAGACACCTCGCCCCCTTCTTCCACATCGAAGGGCAGCGCTCCGCCAACCAGCTCGAACAGCACGCTTGCCGCGGCGTACACGTCAACCGAAGACGATTTGCGCATCTGGGCCACGCGCGGGATATCGTCCGTGAGCATCTCGGGCGGAGCGTAGGCCACGGTCGCGCGGCTCACGGTTGCATACGTTCCCGTAAGGCGAGGGTCTTGTTCCGGATCGAGCGAAACCGTCGACCCAAAGTCAATCAGACAGAGATCGAACGCGCCTTCTGCCGCCTGTTCGGCAGCCGAAAGATGCGCCGTGCGAAGCATGATGTTCGACGGGGAGATGTCTCGATGCACGAACCCCTCACCCACCAAATCGAGGCGCGTAAGCAAGCCGAACAGATCGCGCCCCAAGCGCGCCGCATCCAGCGGGGCCACCCTGCCCGCTTCGTCCACGGAAAGCTCACGGCGCACCTGCGCCAGCGTGATGCCGTCGACCCACTCCATAACAATCGCGGGCACGCCGTCAACCTGCGCGAATCCATACAGGCGCGGGAATCCCTTGAAGCCCGAGAGCGAGCGCTGGACCTCATATTCCTTACGGAATGCCTTGCGGGCACGCTCACTGCGCGCGGCAAAGGCGTCCTCCGCCTCGTTCTCGGCGCGCTCGGGGACAAGCAGTGTTTTAAGGGCGAAAACCTCACCCATGGCGTTTACCGCACGGGAAACGCGGCCCAAGCCCCCGCGGCGGGTGGCGGTGCCGTCCACAAAGAGCGTCACAAAACGCCGACGGTACGCCAGGCGCTCATCACCCGTCATGCCGTAAGGCTCCTCGAACTCCTCGAGCCTCACCACGCGCAAGCCGGAGCCAAAACCCCAGTTATCGCGCTCATGTACTATCTCGAGCTCGTCACTCATAGCTCGAACCCGTTGTAGTAGGTGTAGAACTCAGTGAGATGGACGTTCTGCCCGTTCACGGTGTCGCGATACACCGGGAACATGAACTCTTCGATATGCGCGGCGTGGTCGTCGAAGTTGACTTTGATCTCCCACGCTTCCTGGATGGTCCCCAGGTACTCCAGCAAACAGCGGAACATCGCCGTGAGCTTGCCACGCGCGCCAATATACGCCGAGCCGTTGGGTATGACTGCATTCATAGTGGTGGCGTAATCGTCGAACAGGCGGTATGACAACGCGTTGCACGTTCCCAAGTGGTTGCGGCGCGTTTGCAGGTCCGCGAGGCTGTCCTGGTTAAACGCCGTGACGCACGCGTTGACCTCGGCAATGTAGCCGTCCACGCGCTGCGCCTTGCCGAGGAGAAACTCGTAGTGCTCCTGCTCTTCCTCGGGGCTCGGAGTCGGCTCCTGGGGATTCTGACCGGAGTCGCCGCCGTCTCCGCCCCCACCGATTTCGGGAGCATCGGGGTCGCCGCCGCCGGGCACGTTGATGTCACCATCGCCCGAATCGGGTTTGCCGGAACCGTCGTCGCTATCGCCCGACCCGGGCTTTCCAGGCTTGCCGGGCTTGTCGCCTTGAGCGCCGCCGGTCGGCTTGCCGAGGCCCTGCAGCACCGCGCCGCCCAAGGAAAAGCCGGGGCGGCCGCCCGCATTGTTTTTGCTATTGGACGCATTCGCGCCGCCTTCCGCACCGGCGGAATCGCCGCCCTGCTCGCCGGTAACACCCGGAGTGCCGCCCTTCCCGAACAGCGCCTGAGTGATGGCGGGGAACAGGCCCTCCTCATTCACCCGCGCGCGGGCCATGACCAGCGAAGGAAGCGAGGAGGTGTACGCCACTGTGGTGAACACCAGCAGCGTAAACGAGAACGTTACCAAGCCCATAAGCGACGAGGGCAACGCCCCGCGACGAATGCGCAGCTTGGAGCTGCCGCGCAGGTTTTTGAGCGTGCGCTTCATGTGCGATGTCCCTTTCGTTAGAGCGCGCGGCGCGCCTCGATGGCGCGGCCCAGGGTGAGTTCGTCGGCGTATTCGAGGTCACCGCCCACGGGCAAGCCGCTGGCCAGGCGCGTTACGGTCACGCCGAGTGGCTTGATGGTGCGGGCGAGGTAGCTCGCCGTGGTCTCGCCCTCGATATTGGGGTTCGTGGCGATGATAACCTCCTCGATCTGCTCCGACCCCAGGCGGGCGAGGAGCTCGCGCACCTTGAGCTGGTCGGGGCCGATCTTGTCCATGGGGCTGATAACGCCGCCGAGGACGTGGTACAGGCCGTGATAGGTGCCGGTGCGCTCGATCGCGGTCACGTCGCGCGGCTCACCGACCACGCAAATGCGGCTGCGGTCGCGGGAGCAGTCCTCGCAAATGGAGCACTCGTCGTCCGTTGCGTAGTTGAAGCAGCGGCTACAAAAATGCACCTCGTTTTTGACCATGAGGATGGCGTCCGCCAGACGACGGGCTTCCTCCGCATCGGCCTCGAGCAGGTGATATGCGATGCGCTGCGCGCTTTTTGGCCCGATGCCCGGCAGACGCCCGAGCTCGTCGAGAAGGATTTGCAAGCTGCGATCTGCGCTCATGACAAAGCTCCCGCACGAAAAACGTTGCGAACAGGTTCCAATGGGGCCGCGAGCGCGGCGCCCTCTAAAGGGGCCCGGGTTCGCACCCAGGCCCCGTATGCAAGCTCGTTAGAACGGCATCCCGGGGAAGCCACCGCCCATACCGCCCGTAATGGCGCCCATCTGCTTGTTGGCGATCTCGGCAACGCCGCGAACGGCCTCGTTCACAGCGGCGATGATCATGTCCTCGAGCACCTCGACGTCCTCGGGGTCGACGGCGTCGGGGTCGATGGTGAGCGACTTGATCTGCATCTGGCCGTCAACCGTGACCTTGACCATGCCGCCGCCGGCGCTCGCGTCCACGGTGACCTTCTCCAGGTTGTCCTGAGCCTCAGCGAGCTTCTGCTGCATCTGCTGAGCCTGCTTCATGAGCTGCTGCATGTTGATACCGGCCATGATGGCCCTCCTTGCGTATTACCGTGCGAGCGTAAAGCTCGCTTTTGCAAGCCGGCACGTGAATAATGCCGACCAATCTATGCCTTGGGCATGGTACCACGGCGAACGGGGCCTGCCGAACGCAAGTGCCGTGGCGTTGCGCGTTTCCCTGCGTGCGGGCCAGCCGCGAGCGCGCCGGATCTTGCGCGCGGCGGCCGACCATGCCTGCGACCCTTGTCTACTTAAAGACCACGTTGCCCCAAATGCTCTCGATGACCGCCTTGGGGTCGACGTTTTCCTGAGCGGCGTCGCCCTGCTCCGGCTGTTGTCCGGGGGCGGGCTGAGCGGGGGCTGGATCGGACGGGGTGGCGGAAGAAGCGACTGCAGGAGCTACGCTGGCTGCGGAATCCGCTGGAGCCGAGGGCGTTGCCGCAAGCGCGGGCGCGGCCGCGGCGGGTGCTTCGACTGCCGCTGGGACAGCCGCAGGGGCGTCAAACGGCGGGACCTCGGCATCGTCCGTGTACGCGGCGATGGCGGCGTCATCATAGGGCACCTGCTCGTCCATCCATGCCTTGCGATCGGCGTCGATATCCGGCTCGGGGAGGAACGTGGGCCCGCTCTTCTGGTCGACCCGCTCGGCGTGCGCGACCGTAGGAGCGGACGCGCCCTGCGGAGCCGGTGAAGGGGCGGCCGGCTGAGCCACGGGAGCGGCAGCAGGCGCCGGCACGGCTGCGGGGCCGGCAGCAGGGGCGGACGCGTTCACAGGCGAAGGAGTCGACGCGGCCTGTGCAGGCGAAGACGCAGCCGCGACCTGCGCAGGCGCGGGGGCAGAAGCCTGAGCGGGAGACGCGCCCGAGGAAGCCGCGCCCTGCGTGGGGGCAGCCGCCTGAGCCGAGGACGGCACGACGCCCGGCGTAGGCCGCGACGCACCCGGCGCAACACTCGGAGCGGGGGCCGCCTGAGCCGCCGACGCGGGGGCCGCGGGCGCGCCCTCCATCTCGTACGTCACCGTCCTCTTGCCAAACACCTGGCACACGACGGGCAGTACGATCGCGTTCGAATCGGGGCGCGTGATCATCTTGAGCGCGAACGTCGACCCCTGGGGGAACGCAATCGTCAGCGTTTGGCCATCGTCGCTCACCGCTCGCGAGTTCTGCAGCAACGCTCCGCGCGAAGGCTGGGCAGCCGTGATGCGCTTGACGACCTCGATCCAGCGGCGCTGCAGCTCGCTGTCGTTCGCGGCGGGCGGCGTGACGGCGCACGCGGCCATCTCGGGCTGAGCGGAAGCCGGCACGGTCACGCGCTGCTGGTCAGCCGGAACAGCAGCCGCGCCACCGTGCGGAGCAGCGGAACGAGCAGGAGCGGGATTCGAAGCGGGCGCAGACGCAGCCGCAGGCGTGGAGCTGGCAGAAGCACCACCCATCACGGGCGCAGCAGCGCGAGCGGCCGCTCCCGGTGCGGCGGGCGCGCCAGCAGAAGAGCCAGCGCTCGGCACGCCGGAGACGCTCGCGGCGGCGGCAGGCGCCGTCGCTGCG
>JAUNDT010000011.1 GCA_030525945.1 Coriobacteriaceae bacterium
TTCAGGCTCACGTGGATGGCTGTCGTACCAACCGCAAAGGTCGTTTGGGGTGCATCCAAGCACCAAAGAAATCTTGCAGGCGTTTTCGAGGGTTAGCTTTACAGTTCCCTGCTCCCACGTTCTATATGTAGAGATTTTCATTCCGAGAGCGTCGGCAATCTGTCCTTGCGTGAATCCTTTTTCTTCCCGCACGCGCTTTAGGGTCAGTCGCATGTCTCACCGCCTTTAATAGCTCAACACCGATAAGTATAAAAGAAATTGGTATATCTAACAAGATTTTTAGTATTCGAGTATTGCAGTATCATTATTCTTGGTATAGTCTGTGACGCGTGCTAAGAATCTTAGTACGTATCTTTCCCCATGGGGAAAGATACGACTTTCCTTGACATGGTCAAAGGAAAGTCGGCGCGACCGATTGAAGGGAGGTGAGACGGAATGAGTGAGTTGAAAGAGGCGATCGCCCGCGCCCTGCGCGTCAAGCGCGCCGAGGCGGGCGTGTCCCAAGAGGAGCTTGCCAAGAGATCCGGCGTGTCTGTCGACGCCATCCGCTCGTATGAGAGGCAGATGAGCCTGCCCCTGCTTGAGACGGCGTACAAGCTCGCCGAGGCGCTTGGGTGCACGGTCAACGACCTGTGCGGAATCACGAAGGAGGTTTAGCAATGCTCGCTCTGGCAATCGCACTCATCGTCATTGCGCTGTTCAGCCCCGTGAGCGCGCCAACGTTCGTTATCTGGCTCATCGGCATCGGGGTACTCGGCTTCTGGATGGGCAAGAGCGTAGCCGAACCGGTTAGGAAAGCGGGGGTTTCAGACGATGAAAACCGAGATTGAAACCGTTGGTTTTGGGGGTGGTTTTACGGATGCCCGAAGCAACGCGGCTGCGCGCCGCGCAGTTCCGTTGGTGCAGGTACGCGCTCGGCAAGGTTCGTATCTGGGACATGAGAAGAAAGATGCCCGCCCGAAGCGGCAACTTCGAACGGGCGCGTCAGATTGCAGCCAGCAATTGACAGAGGACATTTTAACGCAGATGCCACGCTGGAAGCGTTGGGGCATCTATGCGATTGCGGTTGGATCTGTCACGGGAATCATCCCGCTCGCAGCAGCAGAGCTTGTCGCGGACGCGTTCACCGGAGTTCTCATAGCGCTTGAATCCCTTATAGGTTCGGGCACGATGGCGGCGCTCGGCATCGGGTTGTGCATCGCCGCCATCATCGCATGCATGGCATACCTGTTCAGGCTGGTGGAGCGATGAGCAATCCGTACCCAATCGTATGCCTCCATCGCGACCCAGATGGTTATTGGGTCGCTCGCATCGAGCAGAGCACGCGGACGCCTGAAACGAGCTGCATAGGGTCCGTCTTCAAGCGCGTGCGCCTGAACATCCCGCCGACAGCCACCAGAGCCGAGGCAGAGCACGTGCTAGGGCACTACATTCGGGCATGCAGGGAGCGCGGCAATGGACGTTGATGATTGCACGCGCTCGCTCGAATCAGTCATGCGCGATGAAAGCAAGCCTAGGTCATTGCCGCTCAGGATTCAGGATCATCGCGAGCTGTTCGATGAATGGTGCGCACTCAACCCGCAAGCACTCAGGGAGATCGAGCTGACGGCGCTCGCCATCGCGGCGCACGGAAAGCGCGTATCGACCAAATACCTCATAGAAAAGCAGAGGTATGAGGGGCGCTCGAAGCTCAACCCGGTCACCTTCTACGACCTGAGCGGCCATGAGCACACCTATGGGATCAACAACACCATTACGCCGATGCTCGCGCGTTACCTGCTCAACCGGCACCCGGACATGGACATCGTAATCAAGCACTCAATCTTCGATGAAAAGGAGAACAACCATGAAGCGTAAAGAGATCATCGACCTGATTGATGAGGTCGGGGCAAAGACCTTCGTCACCTGCGGGAGCATGAAGCTTCTCAACAAGAAATCCGGCGCTGAGGTCGAAGTCGATATGCCCGCCGTCTTCTCTGTCGTGCGCGGAACCCTCGCCTGGGTCTGCACTCTTCTCGATGGCAGGGCTGACGCTGAGAAGAACACCGCAAAGCACCTGCAAGACCTGCTCGAATACATCGGCTCTTCAATCGCGCTCGACATCTCCGACGATGACGAGGACTAGCGGGCACGGACAGCTGTCGCTTGATTTCGGCGAACCGCCGATGCCGACGCCCGGCGCGTGCGAGTTCGAACAGAAGACGTTCAACACCAAATCGTGCTGCCTGTTCAGGGGTCGGGAGATCTGGACCAACTGCCGCGAATGGGAGCACTGCATTTGGGACGGATGGCACCAGCACGGGCAACCATGCGCCGAATGCGACGAGGAAGATTGTTAGGAGGTGTGACATGGCGAGCAGGGAGGAATTGGCCGCAGCTCGCGAGCCAATGGCCTTCTTTAGGCACGATTCCAACGCATCGCACGATGACAAGTGCCAGAGGTTGATTCTTCGCCGTGGATACGACGGATACGGGCGATGGTGGATTCTCTGCGAATACCTCGCATCGTCCACTGGGCACCATGTGTCTTTCCAGACGGACGAGGACGCGAAGATTCTCGCGCGGGTACTCGGGTTCGGAACCGGCGGCGCTTTCGATGACCTCATGGCCATGGAGGACTGCAAAGCATTCGTGTCCGACCTAATCGATCTGAAGCTCTTGGAATGCGATGAAAACGGCTACTTGCAGAGCGTTCGAATGCAGAAAAACGCGCTCTATTTCGGTCAGCAGCGCGCGAACGGTCGCAAGGGCGGCAGACCTCGAAAGAACAAGACTTCTGAAGATTCCACAGCTAGGGAGGTGTAAAAGCATGTTCCTAAAACCAAGCACAAAACCGTTGGTTTTTGGTTCGGTTAACCCGTCCGCAAAAGATGGCAAAAGCCTAAAACAAAACAAAACAAAACAAGAAGGAGTGGGTTTGGTTCTTAAAACCAAACCAAACCCACTCACTTGCTTGTCAGTCAACCTAACAAGCAAGGTTATTTCTCTTGCTTCTTCTCTTTGCAGGCACTTCCGAAACGCTCGAATCTGCGATTTCAGACCTCTGTTTTCAACAGGTTTTCCACAGAGTTATCCACATAGCGTGTTTTGGGGTGATCGTAGATGCCTTGGGGAACTTATCACGGGCGCGTAGAGATACGACGATGCCCAATCTGCGGCAAGGAGCGACCGATTGATTGGTTCGTCCGAAATCATCAAGAGCACGAATCATGCTGGCTCTGCCGTGAGACGGGCAGGGACGGCAGCAAACCAAGAAGGGAGAAGGTCGATGGGCTTATCGGATGACAAGATCGATTACTGCAAACAGTGCATCGCCGAAATCAGGAGTGAGGCCGCGTCGGTGCTCGAAGCCCTATCGAAGCCGGACATTGACATTCGGAATGTGCTCGACCTGAGCAGTGACGTTAACGATTCGGCGTTGAGAATGCACACGATGCTTTCAGCAGCGTTCATTTCAGACTTGTTCGAGGCGATTCATTCAGATGCCAAATTCTACCGTTTCAGAAATCATCACTGAAGGAGTTTGAAGATGATCGAGGTTAAACAGGCAAAGACGCTTCAGGAGCTTGCAGGGTGTCTCGCGGGCAATCCCGTTGAACATCCCGACCATTACGCCGGAGACGGCAAGATCGAATGCATGGATGCCATGCGCTCGATGATGAGCGGCGATACCTACGCCCTCCCGGCGATCGCCGCGCACTGGTGGGCCGCAGCGTTCAAGTACATCTGGCGTTGGCGTCGTAAGGGCGGGGTTCAGGATCTGCGCAAGTGCCGCCAGTGCATCGACTACCTCATTGCCGAGATCGAGGGCGAGCAGTGAGACGCCACCGCATCGCAATCGCCATCGTCACCACCATCCTGACTGCATCGGCGGCGTTCTGCGCCTATTGGTGGGTTTACCGGCAGCTCTGCGCGGTCGCTTTACTTCTCATCTTCCTGGCACTGGCCGCAATGTCTTAAGGGGGCAACCAATGGATAACAAAGACCTGATCGACGGGTTGGCCGTCATGATCCTTGCGAGCATCGTCATATTGGCCGTGACGGTAAGCCTCGCTGTCGGCTTTTTCTTCGGAATCGGCTACGGCTTTTTGGTGCTGTCGGCGTTCGTGTTTTCGGCAATCGTCGGGATGCTCTCCATGTTCAAGAGGGCGAGCAAGTAGCATGAGCGTCACGGTCAAAAGGGGCAGGGACGGCGTTTTCGAATGCCGCCTGTATCTCGGTCGCGGCGTTGACGGCAGGGCGATCCGCCCCTATAAGCGATTCCCCAACGCCGCAACGGAGTCCGAGGCTCTGGAACTCGCGGAGACGTGGGCGGCAAACCTCACGGCGAACGGAGAGGTTAAGAGCGCCCGCCTGATCGACCTTCTTGCCGATTACGTCCAGCTCAGGGGGCGGAACGGCGCAAGTCCCAACAGCATCAAGAGCTATCGACTGTTCACGCACTACGTTGCGAGGTTTCTGAGGACTGCCAACGCTCGCGATCTCAGCGTCATGGACTTCAACCGGTTCGAGCAGGCGTTGCTCATGCCCAAATCTGACGGAGGTCAGGGTCTTTGCAGGAACAGCGTCATCAATGTCCACAACTTCCTGAGAGGCGCTTACAACCACTTTGTCGATGCCGGAATATGCGACGCCAACCCGATTGTCTACGTGTCGAAGCCGTCACCCGAGCGGCATGAGGCATGCGCCCTGACTGAATGGGACTTCGAGGACTTCAACGCGCGGCTCGAATCGGCGATGGGCGTCGAGGGAACCGGCATGGGCGAATACCGCCGTGCGGTCTATGCGTTCGCCGCATGGCTCGCGCTCGTGACCGGGATGCGCGTCGGTGAGGTGTGCGCGGAGCAGAGGGCCGATGTGAAGCGCTATCAGATGTTCCTGCACGTCGGCGGCAATGTCATCGAGAGCGCCGGGGCGAAGCCGTACCGGCGCGATGTCACGAAAGGCCGCAAATGCCGAAACATCGCCGTGACCGCAGAGGATCTGGGCGTTATCGATTCGTTCGTGAGGTTGCAGAACGCGGTTCTCGGGCGTCTTGATGCCGATTCGCCTCTGGTGACGCTCGATGGCTCCTATATGCGCCCAACGACGATTTCACGCGCTTTCAGCCGCATCCGTGACTCGTGCGGCCTTCCGAAGGAGATCACGTTCCACAGCCTGCGGCACACGCACGCTTCGTGGCTCATCGCCAACGGCTGCGACCTAAAGACGCTCTCGGAGCGGATGGGCCACGCGGACGAGGCAACGACGCTCCGGTTCTACGGGCACCTGATGCCCGGTCGCGATGCCGTTGCGGCGCAGCTCTTCAGCGAAGCGAAGCGCCGGGCGCTTGGGTAAGGAGGTGTGCCAAAAGTGAACCAAAGCGCTTTTTCTGCCATCAATCGAGCAGAGGAAGAAACGCAAGGTAAACCACGGCTTTTGGCTTTGGTTTTGATAGCGGGTGACAGATAAGAAGTAATTATCAGGCAATCACGAAAAGGGGGTGCCATGAACCACGATGAAGCTCGGGAACTGGTCTCGAATCTCGATGTGAGCGACAAGCTTAAGGCGTCAATGATGCGGACTTTCGACGCGTTGCAGGATCGATGGGACAAAGATCGCGATGCGGCAGCGACCGCGTACCAGATTGACATTCCCGCGCAATCAATTCGGATCTGCGGAGAGCTTCAGGCGAGGCACGCTCTGGACATGCTGAAGAGCCTGAAGCTCACCGGAACTTATCGAGTTATGAAAGGTGGAGTAAGTGAAGGAAATCGAGGTTAACGATGACGAGTGGATGCGGATCAAGCACAAGCTTATGACCTCCACCGTCGAGGAAGCGCTGAGCGACTACACGGCACCGGTTCGCATCGTGCACGGATGTGAGTACGTGACTTTCGAAAGGGGCAATGATGATTCCGAATCTGACCACTGAGCAACGCCGCGAGTATCTTGAGAAGGCTTCGAAAGTTCGCAGGGAGCGAGCGATTGTGCGTAATGACCTGAAGTCCGGTCTGATGACCTTTGGCCAGGTGCTAAAGCTCGCCGACGCCGACTGCCAAGCAGTGTCCAACATGCGCGTAAAGCAGGTTATCAACTCCATGCCTGGGTACGGCCATGCAAAGACTCAGCAACTTATGAGGGCTTTGCAAATTGCAGATGGTCGGCGCATCAAGGGTCTTGGCGTTCGCCAGCGTGCCGCCCTGTTGGAGGTCCTTGGATGCTGACCGCCATTTTCTACCTGTGCGGCGGCTTGCTGTCGCTGCTCGCTCTTTTCGGCTCCGATGCTGAAAAAGACATGATGCTGCTTGTCTTGGCGCAATTGATATTCATTTCTGCGAACGTCATCGAGATCAAAGGGATTTTAAGGGAGCGGATTTATGAGCATTAACCACGTCATTCTGTCCGGCAATCTCGGAGCCAATTCCGAACTGAGGTACACGAAGAGCGGTACGCCCATCCTGACTTTCTCTCTTGCCGTCAATGACCGCGTGCCTAACGGCGATGGGACTTGGGGTGATTACACGAATTGGCCCGATTGCTCGATGTTCGGCAAGCGTGCCGAAGCGCTCGCGCCGTACCTCACCAAGGGCGTGAAGGTAACCGTTTCCGGAAGGGTGAGGACGCACACCTACCAGAAGGACGGGCAGAACTTGAAGCGTTGGGAGATTCGCGTTGAGAACGTCGAGCTGATGCAGGTGAAGCGCGAGCAGCAGAGCGCATATGCCCAACCGGCGGAACAGGCGCAGCCGATTGCGACGTCACCGGCGCCAGACGTGTACGACGAGGATATTCCGTTTTAAGGAGCAAGGATGTTGTTGGAACTTTTCAAGCGAAGCAAAGAGGTGGAAGAGCTGCGCGAGCTGCTTGCCCAAGCCGATGATGTGACCCGCTCAAACCCGCGAGACGAACAGGGGCGGACGCTCGCCCTCGATGACGTTGTTCTCTACAACGGCGCTCGCTACCGCGTCGTTGCCATGAGCCATCGCGGAAAGGTGTCAATCCGCCACGTCTCGATGCATGGCGGCTGCGGGGCGCGTTGGGTTCCCGCGGACCGCGTTTCGTTTCTCACAAGTCAGGAGGTCTTCTAATGTTCGGACGAAAGCTCAACGTTAAGGTTGCCGAAGGCATGGAGGTGCCTCGTTACGCCCACGAAGGTGATGCCGGTCTCGATCTGCGCATCACGGAAACCGTGACGCTCGAACCGATGCAGCGCTGTATCGTCGGCTGCGGCCTGTCAATCGAGATTCCCAGCGGTTGTGTCGGACTGCTTTTCCCGCGCTCCGGCCTTGCATCCAAGCAGGGCATCACGCTCGCCCACAGCGTCGGCGTCATCGACAGCGGCTATCGCGGCGAGGTGTGCGCTCCGCTCATCAACCTCAGCTATGAAACCGTGACCATCGAGGCGGGCACGCGCGTGTGCCAGCTTGTCGTGATGCCTTATGTTCCGTGCGAGCTTGTCCCGGTCGAAGAGCTGAGCGGCACCGAGCGCGGCACCGACGGCTTCGGCAGCACCGGCATCGAGTAGGTGAAACGCATGAAGGCAAAGGAGTATTTCGAGGGAATCCGCGCTGAGGTGGTGAAGACCGAACAGGCGCGGGAAATGCTGGAGTGCATGAGGGCTAAGGAGGGCGCGAAGGCGCAGAGCTACCAGCCTTCGGGCGGCGGTGGATTCTGCACAGACGCTTCACTCGCCATCATCCAGCGCATCGACTTTGAGAAGCGGTTGGAACAACGCATCACCGACGCTCGGAAGCAGATAGACGAAGCTTGCGAGGTGTTATACGGTATCGACGGGCGCGGCGGTCTGGCGAAGCTAAAGGGCACGCGCTACGCTGACGCGATCTGCATGGGGTATCTGCAAGCCCAGCCGTGGGACGAGATTGCCGAGATTATGCAGAGTTCGCAGCAATGGTGTCGCAAACTATGTGATGTAGGTTTTGCGTATATTGATGCGGTCGGATGGGCTTTTATAAAGAACGCCTGATAAACGTCGGTTGCGTTCAGTTTCCAAGTTCTGCTAAGATTCGATATGGTGAATTGTCATGAAAGGCCGTGCGGGGGAACCTGCGCGGCCTTCCTCATATCTGGACATATCAGAGCTTCGATATAGGAGTCATAAATTCAGATATAGAGTCTGACATTCCGATATACGCGGAGAGTTGGCAGAGCGGCTTAATGCATCCGGTTGCTAACCGGACGATGCCGAGCATCCGCAGGTTCGAATCCTGTGCTCTCCGCCATTTGACACAAGGGAGGCGCGATGGCTAAGGACTTCAGTCGCGCCTTCTACCACAGTGCGGAATGGGAGCGGGCGCGTGACGTTGCGCTCACCAGAGACGCGCACCTATGCCAACACTGCCTGAAGCGCGGTGACATCACCCCGGCGGTCATGGTGCATCACATCGTGGAGCTAAGCCCTGCGAACGTGAACGACCCTGACATTGCGACTAACCCTGATAACCTCGTGAGCCTGTGCGACCGATGCCACAAGCAAGTGCATGGGTGGATCAGGCAGGGCGCGACACGTCAGGGCTTCGGCTTTGACAGTGACGGCAATCTGGTGCCGCTCGATTAACGGCACACAAACACAGCACAACGCAGACCAAGCGCAAAAGCGGGACACAAAACCGCAGCTAGACACGGCGGAATATCCCCCCATCCCAAAAACACAGGGTGGGTGGCAGGGGACCAACGCCGGGAGATAGTTTTATGCGCGCGGAGGGTTTTCGAAAGGGGGTGGTCTTGCAGTGACGGTGAAAGTTGGCGATACTTCGAAGGTTTCGGGCAAGGTTGCCGCGAATAGCCCGCCCAAGGGGGCGCGTTCCAAGCAGTCGCGCGTCGAGAGCGAGCTTCGTAAACTGCGCGACCTCACCAAGGAGGCCATCCCGGACGAGAAGCGCAAGGCGATCATGCCGTTGCTCGCGAACATCGCCTTCATGAAGGTGAAGCTCGATGACGCCCGCGCCGACCTGCTCTATGAGGACATCTTCACGGAGTACGACAACGGCGGCGGGCAGACGGGGCTGCGGGAGCACCCAGGCTTCAACGCATACAACAAGCTATTCACCACGTTCAGCCGCGCGGTCAAGCAGCTGACGGACATGATGCCAAACGGAACCGCCGCCGCCGACGCGCTCATAGACTTCATCAATGAGACGAGGTGTTAGGCGCTACAAGGGTGCCGACGGGTCGTGCGAACGCGCGATCAGGGAGTATTTCGGCGGAATACTGGGCGGCGATATAACCGCCTGTGCCAAGATGCGCAAGGTTGCCGCGCGCATCCTGCGCGACATGGACAACACCGACCCGCTTTACCCTTACCACTTCCGAGAGGAATACGCGCAGAAGCACGTTCAGTTCATCGAACGGTTCTGCCGCCTGCCGTCTGGACGCTTGGGCCACGACTTCAAGCTCGAGCTTTTCCAGCGGGCGATCCTGTCGGTCATCTTCGGGTTCGTTGACGCCGACGGCACGCGCCAGTACCGCGAGGTGCTTTGGATCATGGGGCGCAAGAACGGCAAGACCGCGCTCGCGTCGGCAATAGAGCTCGATTTGCTCATCAACGATGACGAGGGCGCTCCGGAGGTCTACAACGTCGCTACCGCGCACGATCAGGCGGCGAAGGGCTTCAACAACGCTTGGCGTATGGTCATGACGAGTCCCGCGCTCTCGCGCCATGTGCGAAAACGCGTGTCCGACCTCTACTGCGACCTGAACATGGGGAGCATCAAGGCACTCAGTGCGAACACGAACCACCTGGACGGCCTCGACATCTCGGGCGCGATTGTGGACGAGCTTGCGGCCATGAAGAACCGCGACCTCTACGACCTGACGATTCAGGGCACGTCGGCGCGCCGACAGCCGCTGGTTTTGGAGATCACCACAAACGGATTCGTCCGAAACGGCATCTTCGACGCCCAGTACGAGTACGCCTGCAAGTGGCTCGACGGCCAAGCAACGGGTGACAAGGCAGAGAGGTTCATCGCCTTCATCTTCGAGCTTGACGAGCGCGAGGAATGGCAGGACGAGAGCTGTTGGATTAAGGCGAATCCGGGCTTGGGAACCATCAAGTCGCTCGCCGCCCTGCGCCAGAACGTCTCGAAGGCGAAGGACGACCCGACTTTCCTGCCGACCCTGCTTGTAAAGGACTTCAACCTCATCGAGAACCAGAGCCAAGCTTGGCTCACGTGGGACGAGATACACAACGATGCGACCTTCGACCCGAGTGACGGCACATTCACTTACGCCGTGCTGGGCGTCGATGCTGCTGACACAACCGACCTGACGGCGGCGTGTTTGCTCATGCAGCGACCCGGTGACCCGAACATCTACGCGATGCACATGGCGTGGATTCCCCAGCGAGCCTTGGAGCAGGCCGAGCGAGAGGGTCGGCGCGGCGGGCGCGATGGAGTCCCATACGATGCGTGGATCGCGCGAGGACTCATGAGGACGTGCGACACACCGATCATGGATAAGCGCGACGTGCTCGACTGGGTTGCCGAGGTCCAGAGCGAATACGGCATCTACGCCGTGGCGTGCGGCTACGACCCGTGGCACATGCGCGACGTGCCGACGCAGGAAGCCTATGAGGATTACTTCGGCGCGGACAACCTGCAGAAGATCATCCAGGGCGCTCAGACTTTGAGCATGCCGATGAAGGAGCTTCGCGCCCTCTATAAGGAGGGGCGGATTGTCGATAACGGAAACCCCATCGCTGAGTGGTGCCGCTCGAACGTCGCGATCCGCACCGACGTGAACGGCAACATCCAGCCGGACAAGAAGAACCAAGACCCGCGCAACCGAATAGACGCTTGGGCGGCTGAATGCGACGCGTTCATTGCGATGAAGAACATCGCCGATGACTACGCGGCGATGATTGGAGGTTAAATGGCAAGTACACGACCGGTGATGCGCTCGCTGTTCGATGCCGTCTTTCATCGACCGCAGATGCAGGCGGTCAACGGGTATTTCGAAACGTTCACCGCATACGCACCGAGCTTTAGTACGTGGCAGGGCGGCTTGTATGAGGCCGAGCTGACGCGCAGCATCATCGAGAGCGGTGCCGACCATGCGAGCAAGCTCAAGCCGGAGATCTCCGGGAGCGCACAGCCGAATGCGGCGCGCGCGCTTCGCCACGCGCCAAACCCCTGGATGACAACGCCTCAGTTCATAAAGCGCGTCTGGACGATGCTTCAGGTCAACGACACGGCGCTCATCGTGCCGCTCGGCGATGGCGATGAGGTCACAGGTTACTACCCGGTCCTCCCATCGCAATGCGAGGCATACGATGTCGGTGGCGAGCTTTGGCTTAACCTACGTTTCCCCACGGGTGGCACGGCGCTTGTCGAGTGGTCGCGCGTCGGCGTCATGACGAGGCATCAGTACCAGTCCGACCTGTTCGGCGATGGGACGAACGTGCTTCAGCCGACGCTTGAGCTGATGCACGCACAGGCAGAGGCGGAGCAGACGGCCATCAGGCAGGGTGCCGCAGTGCGCTTCATCGGCAAGCTCAGCCAGAACCGCAATGAGATTGACTCTGAAGCGGCGCGGAAGAGATTCAACTCCCAGCTCTCAGTTGACAACGCTGGCGGCATCGCGGTCTATGACAAGCTCTTCAGCGACGTGCAGCAGATCACGCCGACGAGCTACACGGTCGATGCCGCGCAGATGGAGCGCATCGAGAAGAGCGCCTATCGCTTCTTCGGAAGCAATGAGGACATCGTTATGAACCGGGCCGACGAGGACACGTTCAACTCGTATTACGAGGGGCGCATCGAGCCTTTTGCGGTCCAACTCGGATTCGTCATGACCGCGATGACGTTCACGCCGAACGAGATTGCCCACGGCAACGAGATCATGTTCAGCGCGAACCGGTTGGAGTTCGCGAGCAACACGACCAAACTGAATGTTTCCGTCGCGCTCTTCGACCGTGGTATCTGGTGCGGCAACCAGGTCGCCGACGTCTTCCAATCAGCCCATTACGAAGGCGGAGAGCGCCACGTGATCCGTGGCGAGTACATCGACCTGGCTCTCATCAGCGAGCACACGGTCGAGCAGGCCGCTGACGCGGCTGCTAAGAACGCGAACATATCCGTAATCGAGTCAAATGAATCCGCGTCGGCATACAAGGAGGATGATGATGCCAGCGAAGCCCAATGAGCGACAGTACCGCTCACTGTCCGTGCCGCTGATCGCCCGCGCCGCGCAGGACGGCGGCGGCAAAGAGAAGCGCATCGACAGCGATTACTACGTCGAGGGGTATGCTTCGACGTTCGATGACCCCTATGTGCTGTTCGAGGACTACAACGGGGTCAAATACACGGAGGTTATCAGTCCAGACGCTTTCCGCGATGCCGACATGTCAGATGTCATCATGCAGTTCGACCACTCGGGCAAGGTCTTCGCGCGAATCAGCAACGGAACGCTCATCGTTGAGCCGGATGAGCATGGGCTTTTCGTCGCGGCCGACCTCTCGCGGTCTCAAGCGGCTCGCGACCTCTATGAAGAGATTCAATCCGGACTCATCACGCGCATGTCGTGGGCTTTCACCGTCGCTGCCGACGAGTACGACCGCGACACCCATACCACGACGATCACGCGCGTTAAGAAGGTTTTCGACGTGTCGGCAGTCAGCTTGCCCGCTGACCCGAACACGGAGATCTCAGCAAGGAATCTGCTCGACGGAGAGATTGAGCAGTCGCGCAAGGAGCTTGCGCGTCGTAATCGCGCCCTCGCTATCGCGCGGGCAACATTGGCAATCGCCAAGAGCAGAAAGGTTTAGAAAATGGACGAGATGTTGAAAGAGCTTCAGGCGCTTATCGACAAGTACAAGGACGGCACGCCCGAGGGCGTGAGCGACGAGCAGGCCGAGAAGGACGCCGAGCGTATGTCCCAGCTCACCGCCGAGATCGAGAAGCGCACCGCAGCCGACGCCGCCGCACGCGAGTCCCGCGCCGCCCGCATCGCCGCCGCGCGTTCCGCCATCGACAACGGCACGGCGCATCAGGTCGGCTCCCTCCCGCTTTCGGGCGGTGTCAACGCCCGCTCCGCCGTGTACGACGTGACGGATTATTCCGCCGCTGAGACCCGTGGTTTCCTGAAGAACCTCGCCACCAGCGCCGGTGTGCGCCTCGTTGAGGGCAACGACCTCAACGACGTCGAGCGAACCGCGCTCACCGCAATGGAGCAGCGCGCGGCGTTCACCGTTACCACCGGCAACACCAGCTCTGTTGTCCCCGTCGAGCTTCAGAGCGAGATCATTTCTCTCATCGACAATTCCACGGCGCTCTTCAGCGACGTGACCCGCGACACCATTCCCGGTCAGTATGAGCTTGTGCGCCACAAGTCCATCACCAAGGGAGATGCCGCCAAGACCGCCGAGGGCGCAGCGCCCACCGACGAAGAGCAGAACGTTTTTGATCACATCACCCTCACGGGCGATGAGATCAAGAAGACCGTCAAGCTCTCCCGCAAGATGATGATTCAGAGCCTCGATAGCTTCCGTACCTACATCAACCGCGAGGTCAGTGCACGTTGCGGCGTTGCTGGTGACAAGATCGTTCTTGCCAAGCTCGTTGACGGCACGCTCGGCATGGCTTCTGGAAACAAGATCAACGTGGCTAAGGCTGGAACGCTCACCAAGGCCGACGTGATGAAGGCTCTCAGCCTGCTCAAGACTTACGGCAACCCCGCCGCGAAGGGCGTTCGCATCTACGCGAACCAGAGCACCATCTGGAATCAGATCGCGGCAATTGAGGATGCGACGAAGCGCTCTTACTTCATTGATGAGCGCGACGATGACCCGACCGTGAAGGGCCGCATCTTCGGCAGCATCGTGAAGCTTGAGGACAATCTTGAGGATGGCGTCATCATGCTCGGTTATCCCGATCTCTTCCGCTCCAACCTGTTTGACGGTCCTGTTGTCGAGGCCGTCACGCTCCCCGACGGCAGCTGGAACACCGCGATCAACGGATACATGCTCTACGACGGCGGCCTCGCTGTTCCGGAGAGCTTTGTCCAGCTCACCGTCGGCACCGCCTAGGATGTGACCAGCCATGGCGGAGAAAGTGCAGATGCTTGACGCATGCCGTGACGCGCTGAGGATCCCCGCCGATGTCACCGACTACGACGATGAGATTGCAGACCTCATCGACGCCGCTCGCGCCGCGATGCGCGCGGGCGGCGTGTCTGTCGATAAGTCTCAGGACGATTCGGACGGCACCGTTCGTCTCGCCATCAAGGTCTTCTGCAAGGCGAATTTCGGCATGGACAACCCCGACGCCGATAGGTACATGCATACATTTGACGAGCTTGTGACCCTTATGCACGGAGCGTCGGATTACGGGGGTGCCTGATGAGCATGTGGGCGGCAAGCTGCGTCTTGATTTCGCAGCGCATCGAGCGCGATGAGTTCGGCGTCGAATCGGTCAGTGAGGTCTTGCGCAAGGTCGCGTGCAACGTGTTCAGCGTGAGCGACGCCGCGTATTACGCCGCCGCGACGGTCGGCATCCATCCAGAGGCCGTCTTGCAGCTCCGCAAGGCGGCATACAAGGGAGAGCGGCTTGTCGAGTTGGACGGCAGGAGGCTGAGCGTCGAGCGCGTCGACCGATCAAGCGCCGATTTCGTGCGGCTCACGCTCTCAGAGGCGGTCGGTGACCGTGGCTGAGATGGACATCGAGCGGTTCATAACGAGCTGCTTCAGGGAATGCGTCGAGGACAACACGGCTGCCGCTGCGGAGAACTCGGCTCAGGCCGGAAAGCGCGCTGTGAAGCTGCTCAAGCAGAAGAGCAGGCAGCGCACGGGAGCCTACAAGAAGGGTTGGAAGGCAACGGTCGAGACTGATGAGACCGGGACGGAATGCACGGTGCACAACAGGGTCTATCAGCTCACGCACCTGCTTGAGAACGGCCACAAGATCAAGAACCAGACCGGCAAGGTCTACGGCGACGTGCCCGGCGACGGGGTGATTCGCGAGGTCGCCGATCAGGTTGCAATGGAGTTCGCGCAGATGGGCGGTGACGGGGATTGATCAAGTTGAAGGATCTATGCGCGGTGCTCGATTCCATCGGCATCGCTTGGTCTAACCAGTCATTTTCTGAAGACGCCGAGCCTCCCTACATCGTGCTCGTTGCCGGTTACGGCGAATCGGTCTATGCGGACAACGCCGCCTATGCGTCGTGGATGCCGTACGACATCGCCCTATACACGCGCCGACGAGACTACGCGCGGGAACGGAAGATAAAGGATGCGCTCGATGCCGCCGACTGCCCGTACGCGCTCGCGGTGACGAGCATCGAGTCTGAGAAATTGGTCGAAGCCGCGTTCAGCGTGAACGTGGAAGAGTAGAAAGGAAACGCCATGCCTAAAAATGGCTACTTCGGTGTCAAGAACTCTCATTTCGCGATCTGCACCGATGAGGAAAAGCTCACCTATGACAAGCCGGTGCATGTCCCCGGCACGGTGAGCATCAGCATGGAGCCGTCCGTTGAGAGCGCCACCAGCTATGCCGACAACGAGCCTTGGCTTGACAAGACTCAGGACAACGGCGGCAGCGGAACCATGTCGTTCTTCGATGTCGAGAGCACCAAGGATCTTCGTCGGTTGCTCGCTGACATCACCGGCTACACGGTCACCAAGGACGGCCGCATGAGCCTGACCGCGAACAAGAAGCCGAAGAAGTTCGCCTTCATGTGCGAGCAGCCCGGTCACGTCATGGGAAAGCGCCGCTGCCTGCTCATGTGCGAGATGAGCAAGCCGAAGAACGAGGCGAACACCAATCAGGACTCCCCCGAGATCACCACCCTTGAGTTTCCGTTCAAGTGGCGTCCGGTCAGCCTCGCCACCGGAGACGAAGATACCAAGCGCACGAGCGGATACGACTCGTATTCCGATCTGTCCGATTACGCCACGTTCTTCGAGGCGGTCAAGACCGAGGGTCTTTCCGAGGTCGAAGTCGTTGAGGAGCCGTAATGGAGATTCGAATCGGAGAAGAAGTCTACAACGCGGAGTTCAACGGGTTCACGCCAATCGCCTTCAGCCGCGCCTTCGCTGAGGTGACCGAGGCGGGGCGCAAGCGCCCGCGAGACATCGCCGATGCCGTGTCGAAGATCGCGGACTCCCTCACGACGTACGAGGTTCCCGCGATCACGCCGATGCTCGAGATCCTCTATGCGTGCATCAAGACCGCCACGCCGACGTTCCCACAGACGTTTGACGAATGGGCATCCGCCCTCCCCTCCGGCACGTTCAGCTTGGAGCGCAAGGACGGCTGGGCAGCCGACGTGATGCGCATCGTCGAGGACAACTTTTTTCCTTCGGCAAAAGATGGAGTGGACGCCGCGCCCGCCGAAAAGGCCGTTGCCGAAGCTTCCAAGTAATCTGCTCGACGCTTGCGATGCACGGTACATATACAGCTGCCAGCAATGCGGCCTGAGCATATCGGACCTGCAACAGCTCAGCTACACGCAGGTTCAGGACATCCTTGAGATCAACGCGTTCTACGCGGACGCGTCCGCGTATTACGACGATGACGAGAAGGCCAGAAAGGCGGAGGCGTGCTTCTGGTCCTGATCGCGAGGGTTTGACGGCAGCGCACCAGAGATGGCGCGTTGCTTCAAGCGTTCATGGTCTTTGACAATCGAAGAAGGTGATGTGACGTGGCGGTTTCCTACAAAGGTCTCGTGATCAAGTTCGGCGGCGACACGACCGAACTTCAGGGCGCGTTGAAGCGGGTGCAGAAAGCGTCGAAGGAGACGCAGGGCGACCTGCGGGACATCAACAAAGCCCTCAAGTTCGACCCCGGTAACACGGAACTTCTTGAGCAGAAGGTCAAGGCGCTGAGCGCCGCCTATTCAGACATAGAAAAGAAGCTCGACGCCTACAAGCAGGCGCTCGCGCAGCTCGAAGCAAAGAAGCAGAGCGGCGCGAAGCTCACTGCTGAGGAAGAGCGGCAGTACGACAGCCTCAAAAGGGCAATCATGCAATGCGAGCGCCAACTTGAGAGCTACGGCGACGAACTCAAGGCGACCACCCGAGAGGCCGAAGGGTCGAAGACGGCTCTCGGCAAGGTCGGTCGGGCAATCGAGGACAACGCGGACAAGATCTCCAACGCCGGTTCCAAGATGTCCAGCGCTGGAACGGCGCTGTCCGGGGGCATCGTCGGCGCTGCCGGTGCCCTGTCCGGCCTTGCCGCCAGTCAAGAGGAGGCCATACAGCAGAGCGGCCAGCTCGAAACGGCTTGGGAGAGCGCGGGCGGGACCGCGAAGCAGGCTTCCGGGACATACGCGACGTTCTATCGCATACTGGGAGAGTCCGATACGGCCACCGAGGCTTCCCAGAACCTCGCGCGTCTCACGACGAACGAGCAGGAGCTGAAGAAGTGGACGGACATCGCCGCCGGTGCCTACGCGACTTTTGGCGATGCACTGCCACTTGAAAATCTCGCCGAGGCGGCGCAGGAGACGGCGCACACGGGGACCGTCACGGGCGGTCTCGCCGATGCTCTCAACTGGTCAACGGCGAGCGCTGAGCAGTGGAGCTCGGCGCTCGCGGGCCACTCCGCGGCTCAGGACGCGTTCAACGCGGCTGTTGCTGACGGACAGACAAAAGAAGACGCGTTCAACGCGGCCCTCGCGGCATGCGGAAGCGAGCAGGAGCGCGCGCAGCTCATCACCGAGACCCTTACCGGGCTTTATGGCGAGGCTGGCAAGCAGTATCAGGAGACCAACGCCGACCTCCTTGCATCGCGTGACGCCCAGAACGAGATGAACAAGAGCATGAAGGAGCTTGGCGAAGCCGCCATGCCCGTCAAGACCGCCGTGACCGAGATCGGCACGAGCCTCCTGAACACGCTCGCTCCGGCCCTTGAAAAGGTGACTGGCTGGTACAAGTCCCTGTCACCCGAGCAGCAGGAGCTTGTGAACAACCTCGCTCTCGGTGCCGTGGCTTTCGGCGGCGTCACGACCGCCGTCGGCAAGACAATGGAGGCGGCTGATGGCGTCGGCAAGGCTTTCAAGACGGCAGGCGAGCTTTGGGGCGGTGCCAAGTCGGTCATGGGCGATGTCGGGTTCTTGGGGAAGATCAAGAGCGGGTTCGGCAGCATCGTCACGAAGGGCGGCGAACTTGGGGGTATACTCACCGGCGTACTCTCGTCCGGATGGACCGGCTTCACCGGTCTGATCGCCGCGCACCCAATCGGCTTGGGTGTCGCTGCCGTGAGCGCCGCCGTCGCAGGTCTGACGTGGTTCTTCACGCAGACCGAGACGGGCAAGCAGATGTGGTCCGACTTCACCGGCTGGATCTCCGAGAAATGGCAGGGGGTGCAGGACTTCCTGTCCGGAGCTGGCGAGTTCTTCGGCGGCGTCTGGGAGGACGTCAAGAGCGGTGTCGGCGATTTCGTGAGCGGAGTCGGCGAGAAGTGGGAGAACCTGAAGCAGGGGGCTTCCGACGCTTGGGAGAACGTAAAGAGCACCATTTCCGACAAGGCGAATCAGGCGAAGGAAGCCGCTGGCATCGCATGGGAAAACCTCAAACAAGGCGCTTCCGACGCTTGGGGCAACCTCAAGGCGAACACGAGCAACGCGTTCTCCGGCATAAAACAGACCATCCAAGGGGACATGGAGACCGGCAAGCGCGTCGGCTCTGCGGCATCTAATGCCCTCAAGGCCGCAATGAACGGAGATTGGCAGGGCGCGAGCACTCAGGCCGCAAGCGCCTTCAACCTCATCAAGAGCAACATCCAAACCAAGATGGACGCGGCGCGGAGTCAGGTCGTGAGCATCGCCGACCGAATCGGCGACAAGCTCGGCTTTCCCGGTCTCGGCTCTAAGGTGAGCAGCGTTTTTAACTCGGTTAAGGGGTTCATTCAGAACCCGATCCAGAGCGCGTGGAACGCCATTTCAGGAATCCCCGGCAAGATCATGGGGGCGTTCAACGGCATCCGCATCAGCATCCCCAAGCCCAAGATGCCGCATTTCAACGTGAAGTGGAACGATTTCGGCCCGATCAGCCTGCCGAGCGTGAGCGTCAGCTGGTACAGGAGGGGCGGGTACTTCGACGGCCCGTCGATCATCGGCGTCGGCGAGGCGGGCGGCGAGTTCGTGGCACCCGAGCGTCAGCTAAAGGGCTTCATCGAGACGGCCGTCAACAGGGCGTTCGACCAGTTCTCATCGACGCCGAATCAGCAGGTGAGCGTATCCGTCTGCGTGAACGCGACCGTGGCAAACGGCGTCGATGCCTACGAGACCGGCCAGCAGATCGGCGTCGGGATCGCGAGCAAGCTGAAACAAAGGGGTGTTCCCATTGCAACGTAACCAACACGACCGGATCATCTTCAACGGGCACGACCTGTCGCGCCTCGTCTACTGCAAGGTTCACAGACCGATCATGGCAGACGTGTCGGCGACGTTCGAGAGCGTACCCGGCAGGCACGGGGAGGTTTTCAAGAGCGCGTTTCGCGCGGGCTACGACCTCCCCGTAGAGGTGTGGCTGAGATCCGAGGACCGCCGCAGGGTGTCAGACGTGCGCCACAAGCTCGCATCCGCCCTGTGGTCGGACGAACCCGCGCCGCTCTATCTGCCGGATGACCCGACACGGTACCTCATGGCGATCGTCACGGGCGCGACCGACCTCGATGAGATCACGGACGATTGCCCGACGACCATCGTGACGTTTCACATCGGTGATCCGGATTTCTACGGCCAGAAGCGCCGCGTCGAGGTATCGGCTGGTAATGTCTTCATAAACGTCGGAGGAAACCGCCCGGCGCACCTCCACGTCACCGCCCGCCCGGAGGCGGGCAAGCCATGGCGCATCACGAACGTCGACACGGGCGAGTTCGTGGCGGTGACGGGACAGCTCGCGCAATCGAGCGTCATCCGCATCGACATGGAGCAGGAGCGGGCCACCGTCAACAGCCAGACGGCACCGGTCTCCATCGACTCTGATTATTTCGAAATCAATGGGCGGTGCCACCTGAACATAACAGGAGGCACCGCCGTTCTTGAATGGCGGGAAAGATGGCTCTAGTAAGGCGCATAGGCTTCACCCGCTTCAGCAGGTGGGGCGAGAACTTGGGAAGGCTCCATGTAAGCGAGGCTCTGCACGCCGATGCGCTCGACGGGACCGACGAACTCAAAGTCACGTGCGACGAGGACTTGCAGAAGGGAGATAGGATCGTCTGGGTCGACCTCCAGGGCGCATGCCATGAGCACATGGTCGATGAGTTCGAGCGCGTCCACGATGACAGCGGCAAGCCGAAGACGAAGGCGACGTGCATCAACTCAATCGCAGAGACGTGGGACGACTGGGTTGATGACAAGCGTCCTAGCGGCAGCGTCTCGGTTGCGCTGACATCGGTTCTGACCGGCACGCGCTGGACGGTCGGCACGTGCGACCAAGGCGGCACGGCGTCGCAGACCTTCTACCATCAGAGCGTGCGCGAGGCCATAGCCGGAATCCTGAAGACATGGGGCGGCGAGCTTGAAACTCTCGTCGTCCACGACGGCTCGTCCATTGTCTCGCGCCGCGTCGGCATCCGCGCCAAGCGCGGGCGCCGGGATAGCGCGAAGCGGTTCACATGGACCAAGGATCTGCTGTCGGTCAAGCGCACCGTCGCGAGCGACAACCCGAAGACGCGCGTCTACGGATACGGCAAGGGGGTCGAGACGGAGGGCGGCGGATACGGTCGAAGGCTCACGTTCGGATCCATCAACGGTGGCAAGGATTACGTCGAGGACGCCGAGGCGACGCGCATCTGGGGTCATCCGGATGGAGGCGGCGGAATCCTGCCAGCCGTGTGCTCATATGTCAACGAGCAGTGCGAGGACGCCGCGCAGCTCCTCAAGGAGACCCGGGAGTACCTAGATCGGGCGAAGGAGCCGAAGGTGACCTACGTGGCGTCCGTCATCGACCTCTACGCGTTCGGGCGCTCATGGGAAGGGGTCGGCGTAGGCGATGACGTGGCGATCATCGACAGGGGCTTCTCAGATGAGGGAATCCGCCTTCGCGGTCGCGTCTCCAAGATCGAGCGCGATTTGCTCACGGGAGACGCCACGGTGACGTTCGGCACCCTCACCGACACGATGGCGGACATGTGGCAGGGCGTGAGCGACGCGATAAGCGGCAACAGCCAACAGAACGCGATTTACGACGCTGCGGCGGGAACGTCCGTGTCATGGCTCATACAGCTGCAAGCTGCGCTCAACGCGCAATTCAACGCCGTCGGGACGTACAAGGTCGAGACGTTCGAACTCGGCACGATTTGGAGCAACGTGCCCATTGACGCCGAGACCGGGTTGCCGATCAGGGCGACATCCGGCATGTGGGCCGTGAACATCAACGGCGCGGGCATCAGGCTCGCGGCAAATCTGGCATCCGACGGGCAATGGGACTGGCGAACGTTCATAACCGGCTCCCAGGTGAGCGCTGACGCGATCAACACCGGCACGATGCGCGCCGAGCGAATCCGCGCCGGTCTGCTCACCGACGAGCGCGGGCGGAACTACTGGGACCTCAGCACGGGCGAGTTTGCGCTTTCGAGCGCGGTGAAGGTTGGCGGGCAGACGGTCGCGCAAATCGCCGAGGACAAGGTGAGCGGACAGACGCAGCGCGACATCTACAACAAGCTCACCAACAACGGGAGGACGCAGGGAATCTACCTATCCAACGGCCTGATCTACCTGAACGGCGAATACATCCGCGCCGGTACGATCTCGACCGACCGCATAGAAACCACGCGCAACTCCAAAACGTACATGAATGTGGGAATGACATCGGATGGCCTCTTGGGAGGGAGTTTCTTCGCAAATGGAAGCAATTACCTGAACCTCTGCTCTCTACACGCCACCGCATCCCCAGACGGCGAGCTGAACGGATGCGGTTTCGAGACGTTCAACAAGGCTTTCTTGAGAGCGAACACCTATTGGCGAGACGTGACCTTGGAGACGCCTGAAATCGACGGCTTTATGACCATGTCGAATGAACGACTTGCCATGAGGTCTGGAAGTGGCTGGTACGTCAACCTGTTGGCGGGAGGCCAGGGGCAGCGCGGCTTGTTCATGGACGGCGATGATGTCCTGCTCAAGTTCGACAACACCCACTACATCCTGATCAATCCCAACGGTGTGCAGTGCAGATGCGGAACCAATGGATTCGGCTGGCTCGATGGGAAATTCATCGACAACCTTGTTTGGAGCTGACGGAAATGAATGAACCCGTTAATGAGAAGCCCGTAATCGGCGACCCGATCGCAGATTACGGGATCCGCGACGCGCTGATCGAGACGAACGCAGCCGTGCAGCGATTGGCCGAGACCGTGAATCAGGCGATTTCGCTATTCGCAGGCTACGCAAAACGCCACGCGGACGGGGGTGACTCTGGTGAACACTCAAATTCTGTCGCTTGACATCTCGAAGCATGGTGTCGGCGATTACGTGAAGGTCGGTCAGGGAGACGATGGCGGCACCACGATCAGGGCGCTCATCTACGACAACGGGGGTGAGCTGACCTTGACGGGCTGCACGGTCTGGCTCGTCGTGCGCCTGCCGAACAAACGGAATTACTATCGCGGGCAATGCTCCGTCTCGGGCAACGCCGCGACAATCACGGTCGATGAATCCAAGCTGTGCAGCGTCGCGGGATACACCGATGAGGCTTACTTCACGGTTACGAATGGAGACCGGACGTATTCGACCGAGCGGTTCGCGATCGAGATTCTGCGCAGCGCACTCGACGGCCAGAAGCCCGCGCAGAACTGGGATGACGCCGTGCAAGATCTCATCGACCGTGGCGAGGAGGCCGTGAAGTCTGCGAACGCCGCTGCGGCACATGCGAACAATGCCGCGAGTTCCGCCAATGCAGCCGCGAGCACGGCAAACACAGCGGCAAGCAGCGCGAACACCGCAGCGAGCAAGGCGAACGCCGCTGCTGACGGTGCGGACGCGGCTGCGAAAAAGGCAAACGACGCCGCAGCTTCGGCCAATTCCGCAGCGTCTTCGGCAAATACATCCAAGCAAAACGCCGACAAGGCGGCGGAAGCGGCGAACAAGGCGGCTGGCCTCGCGAACTCTGCGGCGTCAAATGCCAATTCCGCTGCGTCGAGGGCAAACGGCGCGGCGGATGACGCGACCGCCGCCGCTACTAACGCACTGAACATCGCAAACAGCATCGCATCGATTAAGCCGCCGAGCGACGCGGAGGTCGAGGAGCTGCGGGAGGCCAACGAAATCCTCGCCTCTGCGGTTGCGGAGCTTCAGGACAAGTACGTCCTGATCGGTGAGACGGCATACGTCCCGTCGACCCGCGTGACCTCTTACAGCGGGGAGACGCTTGCGCTCGCGCAGTCGGGCATTTCTGGCGAAACCGCAACCCTAAATTAAGGAGAACCAACATGGCAGATGTCTCAGTCCTCACATTCAACGGAGCGCCGCGCAACGTCAAGGACGTCACCGCGCGGAACACGGCAAACGCCGCGACCACCGCTCAGGAATACGACCGACAGCAATTGACCGGAACCTATAAGGGGCGCTCCATCGCGTCGGTCTTCGCCGCCGAGATCGGCAGCGCAAACGTCTGGACGTGGCTCCAAAAGCGGGTGAAGGCAGCAAACTTCACGGGGCTTCGCATCGGCGATTACATCGATGTGCAGCTGAAGGCCGGTGCCAACGTCCCCTCCCAGACCGTCAGGTATCGCATCGCGGCCATCGACCCGTATTACCAGTGCGGGGACACGCCGAAGGGCCACCATATAGCGATGGTCCCGTCCGCACCGGTGTCCGTCACCGGCGACAAGGCCGTGAACGGCTCTTATATCAAGTGGCGCGACACGAACGACAACAACGGCATCGCAGATGAGAAGCATCCCTATCTGTGCTCGAAGCTGCATGAGTGGGAGATCGGCGATTTCCTGCCATCCCTCCCGAACGAATGCCAAGCCGCCATCATGCCGCAACGCGTTCTGCTCAATGAGCGCTACGCGTCGAGCGGGAAGCTCACCGATGACAGCGGTTGGTCTTGGGTCGATCTGGGGAAGGTATGGTCTCTTTCCGAAATCGAGGTCTACGGGTTCCAAGCATGGAGCAAGACGGGCTACAGCATCGGATTCGATTGCCATTTCCCGATTTTCGCGGACACGGCGTCTCGAATCTTGGGAACTCGCGTCTCTTGGTGGCTCCGCTCCGTCATGGGCGGCTCGTCCTCCTACGTGTGCTTTGTCGACAGCTACGGCTATGCCAGCCACACCGCCGCGACGCATGGCTGGGTTCGCCCGTTCCCGTGCTTCCTCGTAGGCTGATTTATCAGCCGTGCGCAACACTGAACCGGCGCATGCCTTGCGCATGCGCCATCAGGTCGAGACGGCTTAGCAAGGAGATGGTCGTTTGAGTGGTGTATATGCCCGAAACAGGCATCTGAGTGCCCACAAGTATTTCACGCTTGCATTGGAGATAAGGGCCGAGATCACCAAGAAGGTTACAACGAAGCAGCTGCCGAAGTCGTACAGGTTCGTCTTCGCCGTCCCCATGGCCGAGACAGCCAGAAGCTTGGTCATGAATCTCGTAAAGGCGGATGCGTTCTACCCGAACACCGCGCGCAACGTCGAGGAGCGCAAGAGATTCATGACGCTCGCGATCGCCGACTGCAACCAACTGCTCCAAGACCTGCAATGTCTGAAGTCTCTCAACTCGAACATAAGCCTGTCGTGGTTCGAGACGCTTATTCAGGACGTTGATGATGACATAAAGCTCATCAAGGGAGCTCGGTCTGGCGTGAAGCTGATAGGAAAGGGGTAAAATGGACGAGTGTTGCCCCTTGGAAATCTTCGCGTCAATTGGTGGCTCCGCTCCGTCATGGGCGGCTCGTCCTCCAACGTGTGCAATGTCAACAACAACGGCAATGCCAACAACAACGCCGCGACGAATGACTGGGTTCGCCCGTTCCCGTGATTCCCAAGACCTGCCAGACCGCGCAGACAGCAGCTCTGAGCGCCGTGCATTTGAGGAAGGAGGGGGCAACCATCGGGCGCGAGCCCGTAAATTTGCACCCCGAGACGGTTTCCGTTCGCTTCTTGCATGGCGCGGGATTTGGCACCTGCCCGCGTTTCATGGTCATCCGTCAAGCGGCTTGCGGGTGCCGCATGAAGCCGTTCGGGGTGCCTCCCATGAACTCCGATGAGCGCCGCGCGGCGCGCCGGGCGCGGCGCGACAGCAAAAGGGCCGCAAATCGCTCGGCGCGGATAGAGGGGTGCACGCTCGAATCCATCGCAGATCTCGACAACCTATACCAGTCGGCGGTCGACGCCTCACGTGGCGTTAGTTGGAAATCGAGCGTCCAGAGGTACATGCTGAGGGTTGTGCCGAACATCATGCGCGCACGTAAAGACCTCCTATCCGGCAAGGACTTCAAGCGCGGATTCATCGAGTTCGACATATTCGAGCGCGGAAAGCTCAGGCACATATGCTCTGTCCATTTCTCAGAGCGAGTCATACAGAAATCTATCAGCAGGCACGCGTTGGCACCTGCGATATGGCCCACGCTGACCGAAGGGTGCGCCGCGAACATAAAGGGGCGAGGCACCGAATACGCCATCAAGCGCCTAAAGCGCCAACTCGTAAACCATCACAAGAGGCACGGTGAGCGCGGGTACATCCTTCAGGTCGACTTCGCGAACTACTTCGGCAACATCGACCACGGAGCTTGCAAGCGCCTCATCGACCGGGCACTTGACGACGATCGGGTTAAAGCGGTCGTATTCGACCAGATTGACGCGCACGGGACTCGCGGCCTTGGTCTCGGCAGCGAGCCAAACCAAGTGCTTGCCGTCGCCCTGCCGTCCCCAATCGACCACCTCATGCTGTCCACGCCCGGAATCCTCGCAAGTGGCCGCTATATGGACGACAGCTATTGCATCGCACTTGAGAAAAGCGTTCTGCATGACGCGCTCAAAAGAATCGAATCGCTATGCGACGAACTCGGGATTGTCATCAACCGGAAGAAGACGAGGATCGTGAAGCTGTCTCGCGGCTTCGTCTTCCTCAAGAAGAGGTTCTATTTCGGCGACGGCAAGGTGGTCGTGAGGCCATGCCGAAGCTCCATCACGCGGCAACGCAGGAAGCTGAAGAAGCAGGCGGCGCTCGTCGGTCGCGGCATGATGACCAAGGAGCAGGTAAACCAATCCTATCAATCGTGGCGCGGCGGCATGAAGCGGCTCGATGCGCACGACACGGTCCTGCGCATGGACGCGCTATACAAGTGGCTTTTCGGATGATGGAAAGCGCATAGACAGGCATCCAGCCCCCGCGGCTCATCGCGGGGGCTTTTGTTTTCAAGGAAAGGAGAAAGTATGGCACTGACCGAACAAGAGGAGGCGAAGGTTCGCGCGATCATCGCCATCTTTGACGGCATGGCTCCGTCGCTGTCGAGTGACGTGGCATCCAAGAGCGCGGCGCTGTTCGCCCTGTGGGACGGCAACGGGCACAAATACGCCGAAGGCGAACGTGTGAGCCACAACGACGTGCTGTACGTCTGCCTCCAGGCGCACACTTCGCAACCAGACTGGTCTCCCGACAAGGCACCGAGTCTCTGGGCACGGGTTCTCGACCACGGCACGTCGGACACGCCGAGCGAGGATGTCCCGGCATGGCAGCAACCGGAATCGACGAACCCATACCCACTCGGCGCTCGCGTGAAGCACAAGGGCAAGGTCTGGGAATCGCTCGTCGCGAACAATGTCTGGGAACCGGGTGCCGTCGGCACAGAGACAGTTTGGCGCGAGGTCTCGGAGGTCTAGAAGATGGGCGAGAGCATAGTGAGCCACGCCGCCGCCTTCGGCCCCGAATGGTTCCTCATGACGGTCGTGACCGTCGGATTGGGGATCTTCGCCAAACTGCTTCTTGATGAGTTCAGGCGAAACAACGAGCGAAAGGCGGAGCTTGAATCGAAGCGCGACGAGCGGCAGGCCGAGCTTGAATCACAGCGCGAGGCGCGCAAGCGCGACGAGCTGAACGAAAGGGCCAAGCGCGACCGCGAGAGGTCCGTCATGGAGGGCCGCATCGCCGCGCAGATGGAGCGCAGCAACAACATCTCAGAGAGCCTTCAGGCTACCGTCGAATCGCTGAGGGCTTCAAACGACGCCCTGCACAGCGAGATCAAGGAGTCCCGCGCAAACTCGCACGACATGGCAAGCAAGGTCAATCACATCTACGACAGGGTTGACCTGATTTACGAAAAGGAGAATCGAAATGATTAACACAACCGCGCGTATCAAGAACAAGACCTTTTGGCTGACGCTCATCCCCGCCGTGCTGCTGCTCGTGCAGGTATGCGCGGCACCGTTCGGCTATCAATGGGATTTCGGCGTGCTCAATGAGCAGCTTGCAGCGATCATCAACGCGCTTTTCGCCGTGCTCGCGATTCTCGGCGTGGTCAACGACCCGACGACCGCCGGAATCGGCGACTCGAAGCAGGCTATGACGTACGACAAGCCGAAGGCCGATGTGTAGGCTCAAGCTTCTGGCGGCGTTTCTCACGGGCATGGCATCATGCCTGATGCTCACGGGAATCACCGTGCTCACCGCACCGAACGACCCGACCGAAAGGCCGCGCCAAACCGAGCAAAGCACCGCGATAATCAGCGACGCGCCCGCCCCGATCGTCCCGATCTACATGCAGACCGACGAGCGATGGGGCGGGCTTCCCTATGCCGGTGCGGAGCTTTCCGACTCCGGGTGTGGGCTTACGTGCGCCGCAATGGCATGGAGCTACTTCAGTGGTGAAGACTGGACGCCCGTGGACATGCTCAACGCCGTCGGAAACGACTTCGTTCAGGACGGGCAGAACTACATGCCCGGATTCTGCATGTGGATGCACGAACAGGATGACACGGTCACTAGCTCTGTCATCTATGAGGACATGGCGCGCGCTCTTGAAGACCTGTCGAGCGGTTCCCTTGTCTTCGCCGAGATGCAGGGACAGCTTGAGGAGAGCGGTCGGAGCTACGGAGGCCACATCGTGTTGCTCGCCGAATCTGACGGCAAAAGCGTGACCATCCACGACCCTTGCAGCGCATACGCCATAGTCCTCACTTATGAGCAGATGGCGGATGTCGACTGGGGTTATTTCATATCGATTGGGAGGGCGTAACATGTCTCTGCACGGCATCGACATTTCCGATTACCAGCGCGGCCTCGATCTCACCAGGGTTCCTTGTGACTTCGTGATCTGCAAGGCCACGGAAGGAGTGGACATCGTCCACGACACGTGCGACGGGTTCGTTCAGCTCGCGAAGAAGCTCGGAAAAAAGTGGGGTTTTTACCACTTCTTGAATAAGGCTGACCCAATCGCTCAAGCCGATTATTTTGTGGCGAACTGCAAGAACTACTTCACTGAGGGCTTCCCCGCGCTCGACTATGAGATGTACGGTCGAATCGGGACGGACAAGGCGAAGCTGTTTCTCGACCGGGTTTTCGAGCTTACGGGGGTGCGCTGCGCCGTATATATGTCTCGATCGGTCTGCACCGAGGAAGATTGGAGCGCGATCGCTCCCAATCACGCCCTCTGGGTTGCGCAATATGCGAATACCGAGCGAACCGGATACCAAGATTCACCTTGGTTGCCTTCGGGTGGCTTCGGGGCGTGGAACACGTGCGCATTGCATCAATACACATCGAACGGCAGGCCGGGCGGCTACGACGGCCCGCTCGATCTCGACATCGCGCATATGACGCGTGTCGCATGGGACAAATTCTGCAACCCGTCCGAGGCTGTCAAGCCGGAGGTCGACGCGCCCGACACCCCCGCGCAGACGATCGAGGGGACCGCTCTGGAACTCGTCGCCCGAGTCATGCGCGGCGAGTTCGGCGCGGACGATGAGCGCAAGGCCAAACTTGGCACCCGTTACAATGAGGTGCAAGACCTCATCAACTACGTCGACCGAACAAGCTGCGAGCAGCTTGCCGACGATGTCGAGCGCGGCATGTTCGGCGTCAATCCCATTCGCGCCGAAGTTCTCGGCGGCAAGGCGAAGAGTGTTCAGGCGATCGTCAACAAGCGCGCTGGAATCTGTGCGGAATCTGTCTACATCGTCAAGAGCGGCGACACACTCAGCGGCATCGGCGCGAAAGTGGGCGTCGAATGGCAGACCATCGCGAGCAAGAACGGCATCGCATCGCCTTACACGATTTACCCCGGTCAAAAACTCATCTATTAGCAAAAAGAGGGCTACCCAACTAGGGGTAGCCCTCTTTACTGCGTTGGACTCCTCCATCTATCTGTGGTTATGCATATCGGCTGAAATAAGCCTCTTGATGTAGTCCGTTGTGTTCTCCTGTGACTTCAGCCATGCATACAGCTCTTCATCGCTATCGCTGTTTGGATAAAACCGAATGGTGAGCTGCTTGACCTTCTTGCGGTAATTGCTGCTTGCTCGGCGTTGCGCCTCCGTCTGCATTACTCCCCCTTGCGGCTACTGCGCCAAATCCTGAACGCGATGAATGACACGATGAACGATATAACCAGTGTTTTCATTGCGCACCTCCTGCGCTAAAATCGTGAGCGGCGGGGCACCGCCTAAGCGATGCCCCTTGTGCTAAGACCTCTTTGCGTGCTTTCCGGGCTTGCGAGGGGTCTTTTTCTTTAGACGCTCAACTGTTTCATCGGTAACCTTTGCGAGCACCACGCCAAGGACCACAAGAAACACGTCCCAAACTCTGTCTTCCAACTGTATCACCTCCCTTCTGACATCTATTATTATAGGGTAGACCCTATAATAAAGCAAGGGCATATTTAACTTTTTTTGTAAGTCCCTATCAGCACAAACCAGTTATTTGATGCCTGAACAACACACGTATCGAGATGAATTTCACTGGATCGTTGACTTGCCAAGCGCGAAGAGTTCACAGTTTTTCGCATCAGCTCCACCAACGGAAATTTGGCCGAACTACCGTCTACCTGCGGTAGTTCGGCCTTTTTTAATGCTTCGCCAACTGAATAGCCTCGCGCTCTGGTCAAATCAGGCTGTGATTGGGCCTCTAAAGCGCCCATCACGCGCCAGAATTTAGCCGAGTTGGTCAAATCGCCTCGCGACTGGGCGATATGTGCAGCTTACGCAAGCCATTCATCGCATCATTCGGGCGAATATCCGCCCAGTCGCAAGGTAATTTGACCAACCAACGCATTTCTTTCATGCGAATCCAGCTGACAACAGCCCCCAGAACGCCCAGTCACGGGGTGAATTGACCACGACTTCTCATCGTTTTGCTCGGGCACGTCCGCCGATATGCTCCAACCACCCAGTCACGGGGTGTTTTGACCAAAAGAGTCCGAGAATCTGCTCAAGGCCCCAAACGGAGTACACCAAACGCGCGAGCGAGCTAGCCGATAATCGCACCGCGGCATCTTGCTGCGCCCAATCGGAGCGCACCAAACACACGAGTGCGCCAACCATGGGAAAGGAGTCCCATATTTGCCAAAACGCAGATCAAGCGCTCTACCCGCATAAAAAACGGGTGCCCGGATAGGGGCACCCGTTTGGCCGGTCAGCGAATCGGCCGACCGGCCAGGTAATGGAGAGCAGCACGCTGCTTAACGCTTCGAGCACCGCGCACCGTGCTGCTCGTCGCTTAGAGCAGCACGCCACTCGACATGACACCAGCGTGCTGCACGGCGTGATACCAGCGTGCCACTCGGCATGACAGCAGCGCGCCACTCGGTGTGGCACCAACGTGCTGCTCGTTGCTCAGAGCGGCGCGCTGATCGGCATGACACCAGCGCGCCGCACGGCGCGGCGCCAGCGCGCTACTCGGCGGTGCGCTCCTTGCGTTTGCGCCAGGAGAAGCCACCGAGCACGGACGCGCCGGCCATCACGCCGAACACGCCAACCAGCGAAGCGGGATCGCCCGTGGAGGGCAGGCCGTCCTGGTTGTTGGAGCCGCCCGCCTGACCGTTCTGCCCGGTCTGGCCGCCGCCCTGCTGGCCATTGCCATCAGAGCCGTCTCCCTGGTTACCACCCTGGTTGCCGGAGTCGCCGTCGGTATCTCCATCGCCGCCCTGATCACCGCCGTGATCCTTGGCAACGAGCTCTTCCTGGGCCTTTGCAAGGGCATCGGCCGCGGCATCGAGCTCAGCCTGCGTGGTCGAGGACGCATCGAGCGCCTTCAGCGCGGCATCGAGGGCCTTCTTGAACGGCTTCCAGCTCTCAGCGGTGTAGTCGCCCTCCTTCTCCGCCTGGGCGCGCGCGATGGCCGCCTCGAGCTCGGAGCGATCGAGCACCTGCTTGTCGAGCTCGTCCATGGCGCCCTCGAGCTTGCCCGTCAGGGCATCGAGATTCGCCTGGGACACCTGCGCCAGGTCGACATCCTGAGCCTGGGAGAGCGCCTTCTCAAACGCCTTCCACGCATCGCGGTCGTGGTTCTTCTCGGCGTAGCCCTCGGCACGCTGAAGCGCCGCCTCGTATGCGGCGGCATCGATGTGCACCGCGGACTTGAGGAACGCGTCCTTGGCATCTGCCAGCGCCTTCTCGGCGGCGGCGAGCTTGTCCACGTTACCGGCGGCATCGGCCTTGGCCTGAACCGCGGCGTCACGCGCCTTGACGAGCGCGTCGGCGGCAGCCTGGGGATACTGGCCCTCGAACTCGCCGACCTCGGCCTGCTTGAGCAGCTCATCAACGGAGTCGATCAGCACCTGCAGGCGCGTTGCGGCGTCGAGCTGAGCGAGCGCGGCGTCGATGGCGGCGGAGAGCTTCTCGGCAGCGGCGTCGAGCTCGGCCTGCGTCACCTTATAGGTGTCGGCGACCTTGTTCGCCTCGGCATACGCCGCATCGAGCGCGTCGGCAGCGGCGTTCTCGCCCTGCTCGCGCAGAGCCTTGCTCGTCGCCTTGGCATCCTCGAGCGCCACGTACAGGTCGCTGCGGTTCACGGTCACAAAGCCATCGCGGTAGAACACGCGCAGCGCGTCGGCGATCTTGGCCTGCCACTCAGCGACATCCTGCGAGTTCACGCCCGCCTCAAGCGCTGCCTCGGCCCCGTCGAGGACGGTGTCGAGCGCATCCACGGCAGCCTGGGTATAGCAGCCGGCGTGCTCGCCGACCTTCACACCCGCCAGGACGGCGCGGGCCTGGTCGAGCTGGTCGCGCAGCGGAGCAGAGACGTCCGCGGCGTACAGGGCGATCTCGGTGAGTTTGACCTCGCCCTCGCTGTGGAACGTCACGCGAACGTTCCTCGTCAGCGCGGGCTTGGCGGCGCGCACGAACAGGCTGGACTTGGCGGCCGCGTTGTCCTTGCAGTCGACAAGCGTCTTATACTCGGCGTTCTCCACCCCCTCAGGCAAGTACTCGACCGTGAACTTCAGCGGGGTGGAACCCATGGCGGAGGAGAGCATCAGTGCCTCGACGTCGACCGCGCGGTCGAGCGCGAGGGTGATCGTCTTGTCGGCCTCAGATGCGAGAACGACCTCACCCGCCGTATCGCCGTCCACGAGCTTGCCGAGCGCGGCGGCGTCCAGCGAGGAGCCCTCGCCCGCGCTCACCTGGGAGCCCAGCGCGATGTTGCCGGGACGTGCGAAGACCTCGATCTCGCCCACGAGCGGCCAGGCGCCGCTGCCGTTCGACGGCACCTTGGCGTCCTGGATATCGATGCGCAGGCCCTTGACGGCCTTATTCACCGGGATATCGATTTCGAGACCCTGCTGCTCGCCGAGCTTGTCGGCGCCGCGCTCGTACACAACCGGCATGGAGCCGTCCTCCATGATGGCCTTCACCGTGAACTGCATGGAGCGGTCGGGCGTATCCTGCTCGAACAGCAGGCGCATGGACTCGACGTCCTTCACCGTAGGGAAGTCCAGCTGGATATGCGCAGGCTTAGCGCCGTCCTTGGAGACCCAGCAGTCCCCTTCACCCGTAGCGCTGCCGTCGGTGAGCTGGTCCACGCCCTCGCCCGGCTTTGCAGCAGAGCTCGTGATCTTGGCGCTGGACGCGATGTTCTCAACCGCGACGCCCTCGCTCTTTTCCTGCAGCAGCTCGAGCTCGGCGATGGCGGGCCATGCGGAGCCCGTCGCGTCGGTGAACTCGACCTTGACCCACTTCACCTCGGCGCCGAGGTCCATCGTGTAGATGCGCTCGAGAGCGGCGGTGGGGTTCGTCATGTCGAGCAGCTCGCGCTCGGAGCCGTCGGCCATGCCGGCGACCACGCGGAACTTGAACTGGCGGCCGGGCTGCTCGAACACCAAGCGCACGCGGTCAACGCGCTGCGCGCTGGCGAGGTCGACCTTGTACCAGGCCGCGCCGCTGCCGTTGTTCACCCACAGCGTGTCTTCCTTGCCGTCGATGCCCCACGAGACGTCGCGGATGCCCTCGGTCGAGGACGCGCTCGCGGTGGCGCCCAGCGACAGGTTGGTGAACTCGCCGGCCGGCAGCGCGGTGCCCAGAACGGAGACCTCGTAGATGCCCGTCAGGTTGTTACCGTCGGTCGAGGCAAGCTCAAAGCGCACCTTGGAGCCGCGCACCTTGCACTCGACCTCGTTCTTGGAGCTCACCTTATCGCCCGTGCTCTTGCCGACCTCGACCCACTGGCCCTGCTCATCGAGGACCTTCATGGTGTAGCTCAAGGGGAAGTCCGCGGCGATCTGCTGCAGCGTGAGGCCGATGCCCGAGATGTCGAACGTGCCGCCCAAGTCGACCTCGAGCGTGGCGTTCTTCTTGCCGGGCTCCTTCCAGCCGGTATCGGTGTTGCCGTCCGTCAGGTTGGGCACGGTCGTGTTCGCGTCCACGTCCTTGACGTCCTTGCCGGCGGCGAGGTTCACGCGCTCAATGGACACGCCGCCGTCGGTGAACTCGGACATCGCGCCGATCGTGAACTTGTCCATGATCTGCGTCGCGAGCGCCTTGGGGTCGTCCTTGGAGACCTTGGTGGCGTACGCGCCGGACTCGTCGCTCTTGAGGTTCGCCCACTCCCAGCCGTACGTGAACCAGCTGGGGTCGCTCGCCTGCGTGCCGTTCTTGAGCGCTTCGATGCGGTTGGTCGCGTAGATCTCCCAACGGCCCTTGTAGTAGTCGCCCGTGAGGCCCGCCCACTGGCGGTTGGAGTAATCCACCAGCGAGCTGTTCTTCTCCTGGCCCCAGGTGCTCACCAGCGCACGCGCGTTGAGCTCGAACAGGTCGGCCGTCCAGTCGTCGGCGCCCTCGAGCATGGTGCGCGCGTCCTCGATCCAGGTGCCCAGCAGGAAGTGCTCGGAGGTGGCGAGCAGCTTGTCCTGCATGTCCACGATCTTGAGCATCTGATCGGAAAGCTTCTGGAAGAGCTCCAGGTTGCCGCTCTTGTACGCGGCGCCCGCCAGGGGCTGGTACTCCTGGAAGGTGTTCTGCAGCACCTGGCGCATCACGTCCACGAAGTCGTAGCGGAACGCCTCGCAGTCCTTGTACGTGTCGTAGCTCTCGATGAAGAGCTGGGCGGCGCGCTCGAACTCCTCCTTGTCGTAATCGATGTCGCTGTGACCCCACGTGGAGGCAGACCCGATCTTGCTGTCGGACGGGCGCGCGTTGATGATGGACTCAGAGGCGCCCTGGTAGTACTCGCCGTCCTTGTGCTTATAGGCGGTGTCGAGCAGGATGTCCCAGGCCTCTTCGATCTTGGGGTCGGTCCCGCCGTAGCGGCGCTCAACATAGTCGTGCGTCCAGGCACGGTAATCCACCGGGTCCTGCTCCCAGGTCATGTCGAAAAGCAGCTCGTACACGATGGGACTGTTGTCGATGGCCTCGGGCGTGATGCCGATGCCGCGCATGTACTTGTTGGAGTTGTACGCCTCGGTGATGTCGTTGGCGAGCACCTCCGGCACGCCGTCCATGCCCATGCGGCCGCCGAAGTTGTGCAGCATGTTCCACACCCACGGCACGCCGACCTCCTCCATGGGGCTGGCCTGGGAGCGCAGGTCGCTCTGGAGATCGAGGACGAGGGCCTGGTCCTTGTTGGCAAGGCCGGAGAGCTTCTCGTTGTTGATGCCCCACTGCCACTGCTGCATGACCCACACGGCGTCCTTGTCGTGCGAGAGCATCTTCTGCTGGACCGTGCGGTAGATGTCGACGATGTTGAAGCCCGGGGGCAGGGTGCCGCCCTCGTGGAACGGGTCGACGGCGTAGTAGTTCGACACGTCGCCGAAGAGGCGCTCCTGCGTCTCGTAAAAGGTCGTGCCCACGCGGTCGAAGAAGTCCTCCTTGCCCTGGGCCTTGTCCTCCTCCGTGAGGAAGGTCTTGATCATGAAGGGGCGGTCGTAGCCGGACCAGGAACCCGAGGAAGCCGCGACGGCGGTGGGGTTCTTCTCGGCGAAGTCCGCGGGCACCTGGCCGCCGAAGCCCTGGATGACGGGCTTGATGCCGTAGGCCTGCATGCGGTCGTGGATCTGACGCGCGAGCTCGGTGCGCTGCTCAAACCAGCTGTCGGGCAGCGGGCCGCCGGCACTCGTCATGTTCTGCATGTAGAACCATGCGTAGTACGCGGGGCCGGTGATGTATTCCTTGACCTCTTCGTCGGTGTAGCCGTACTGCGTGAGGGTCTGGCGCAGGACCTCCTCCTGGCCGACGATGTCGAGCAGCAGGTTCACGCCGTTCATGGCGCACCAGTCCAGGAAGGGCTCGTACTCGCCCCAGTCCCAGAAGGCCATGGTGTAGGAGTAGGTGCAGAAGTTCAGCGCGTAGCGGTACTCGTAGTCGGTGTACTTGAGCAGCTTCTTGCCGACCTCGGGGGCCTTGGCGGGCATCTCGAGGTTGGAGCCGAACAGCGGGTTGTAGTCGACCTTGCAGAAGTGGCGCAGGTAGTAGTTGAGGCCGGAGGCGAGGCTCACGCCGTTGTTGCCGCGAACCTTGATGCGGCCGTCGCCGTTGTCGGAGATCTCGAACACGTCCTTGCCGTCGCGGGCGTCGCGCAGCTCAAAGACGAACCAGTCCTGGTACTCCTTGCCCAGCACGCGACCCACGAGGTTGTTCACCTCGGCGATGGTCTTTTCCGCAGCGTAGGCAGCGTCGCTCTCAACGCGCTCCCATTCGGTGCCCCACGTGGTGTTGGCGAAGTCCTCGACCTCGATGGGCGTGGCGGGCGCGGGGTCGCTCGAGACCTTCTCGCCAAAGACGGAGACCTCGGCGACGTTCACCGCCTGGGCAGCGGAGTTGAAGTTGATGGCAACGCGCACGTAGCGGGCCTCGACGGGGTCGAACGTGTGCGAGGCGGCGCTGGCAGTGGCGACGTCGTCGTTCGTTTTGAACGCGACCTTGTTGTAGGTCTCACCGTCGGCGGAAACGTACAGACCGTAGTGGTAGTACGAGCCCTCGCGCAAGGTGAGGTCGATCTTGGACACGCGGAACAGGCCGTGCAGATCGATGTCGATGAAGCGGCGGTAGTCTTGCATGGAGTTGACGCCGGGGGACTCCCAGTACGTCTTGGGATCGCCGTCGACCGCGAGCGCGGGCGCGTGGTCGGGTGCCGAGGCGCCGGTTGCCGTCAGACCCGCGATTGCGGCGTCGGCTCCCCATGCGATCGTAGGCGCGAGCGCGACCGCGGAAAGCGCGGCGCCCACCCCCACAATTGCACGTTTGCACAGGCATCGGGCGGGACGGTGCGTTTGGGCCATAAGGGTCCTTTCCCTTGAAACAGGCGACGCGGGCGGACCCGCGTCCTTGCGTGTATAGGCGCGCATTCGAGCCATAACCTATACAAGATACCGCAATCTGTTTCCAAACGGACTAGCGTCTGATAACTTCGTCAACCACGCCCAGTTCAAGCGCGCGGCGGGCATCGCACCAACAGTCCCGCTCGGTGAGCGCATGAACTTCCTCTGCGGTTATGTTCATGTGCTCGGAAAGAAGGTCGTCGAGCCGCGATCGCAGTGCAGAGGCGTGAACCGCCACGATATCGATGTCGGACTGCTGAGACATGCCCGTGCCCGTCATAAGCTGGTGCAGCAGAATGTTCGTGTTGGGATACACCCGACGACGACGGCCGCATGCCAGAACGACCGCTGCCATACTAGCGACCAGACCGTAGCCCACCGTGTCGACGGGACAGGTAAGGTCGCGCATCACATCGATAAGCCCCAGGCCGGCGTACACGTCCCCACCCGGGCTACTCACTAGCAACGTGATCGGGGCATGCGGGTCCTTTTGCTCAAGCACGAGCATATCCGCAATGAGTTGGGAGCAAACAGCGCTCGTAATCTGATCGCTCAGCATGAGCACGCGGCTGTTGAACAATTCGCTCAGCACATCCAGATGGTCGCAACGGCCATTTTCGAGATTGGTGATGCTTGCGGGGTTGATGATGGGCATGACGTTCTCCAGTTCTAAGAATCCAGGGCAACACTAAGATTGGCCGACGCTGATAAACGAGATGCGAGCACGGCTACGCATCGAGCATGAGGAAGCGGTGGGCGTTCGGATGGCTGCGCACATCGAATTTGCGCGTAAGGTAGGGCTTGGCACCCGAAATCTTGACGATGCACTGCTCGCGCGGCAGGCGGCTCACGTCGGTGGGCGTGATGACCCGCTCATCCACACTCACAACTGTGCCCTCATCGCCCGCGCGCGTGGAAGCAATCGGCGTGGTGCCGCACAGGTCGCTGGCAAATGCCGCCGTTACAAGCGAAGATCCCGTACCCATGATCACCATAGAGTCGCAGTTCTCCATAATGATGTCGCGCACCTCGGCTCCGTACACGTGATCGAGCTGGCCCAGGCTTTGCACGCACATGAGCACGCCCATGTCACGCGAGCGCATAACCGAAATGGCCCGCTCGAACGAATCCAGACAGCCCAGGTTACAAAACTCATCGGCGATGAGCTGAACTGGCATCTTGAGCTTTCCGCCCGGATTGGCATCCGCCTTCTTCATCGCCACGTTGATGAGCATCTTGAAGGCAAGGTTGCCCAGGAAGTTGTTCGCCGCATCGTTGTCGTTCATCACGAGGTAGATCACACGGCGACGCTCGTCGATTTCATCAAGGCATAGCTCGTCGCAATCAAGCACCCGCTCGATCTCGGGGGTGCACACGCGCGCCAAATCAGACTGCAGGGTAATGATGATTGACTTGACCGTCTTTTCCGCCCCCGATTTGAAGGCATGGTATTGCCGCACGCCAAACGAGTCGCGCTTGGGCTCGAACACCAGCTTTCTGCCCTCAAAGAACGGGTCTGCCATCTCGCCCTTCGTAAGCTGGTCGACCATGTGGTCGAGCGGCGTGAGATCGGCGGGAGAGGAGTCCGGCGTCGCACGGACCATATCCAACAGGCGGCGGATATTGCGCATGGTCAGGTACCGGGGACCGGCGAGGCCTTGCGCACGACCGTCCGGAGACAACCATCCGTTAATTGTCTCAAGATCGTAGAGGAGACCCAGGAACGACCCCATGCCTACCTCGCCCATCTTGGGCCAAAAGACATCGGATGTTTGGTCGCGAGAGGGGCTGATCGCCTCGAGGACCATTTTTGTCACCACGGGTATGTCGTCTTCCGTATGGATATATGCAAACGGATTAAAACACGCAGATCGACCAAGGTCGATGGTATCAAGTCGCGTGACCTCGTAGCCGTCCTGCTCAAATCCCGCCGCAGTGGCACGGTAGAGCTCGCCCTTGGTGTCTGTAACCACATAGCTACCAGGTAAGTGATTTACGAGCGTGGGCAGCACGCCAGAGTACGTCTTGCCCGCGCCCGAGCTTGCCAAGAACATGACGTTGCGATTGCGGCGCGAGGCGAAAGTCGGCGCGGCCGCAAAGCTGATTCCCGCCCCTTAGGCCAAAATGATATCGCCGTGCAGATCCCCTGAGCCGAAATCGGCTATCTCCTCGTCCGTCGCCCAACGACGCACGTCATACGGAGTCATCTCTCCGCGAAACGCCGCCATTTCAATTGAACTCATAAGCCCCTCCTTTTGAAATCAACCGTGCTTTTGAAAGCCGCATCATCGGCATCCGGGCTATCCAAGGCCGCTCGAACGCAGCGCGTCCATGCATCGATTGAGGCCGTCATTACTCTCCGCCAGCAACAGCTCGTTGCTGGCGCTGCCGCTGAGCACCGCCCGATGGGCACTCGCCTCAAGCGCATCGAGCAGTGAATAGGAGACTTCGCTCGCTCGCTGTCGGCACGGATCGATGGCGAACGAGATCGCCGCTTTGGCCTCCTCCACGGCGATAAGGCGGTCCGCCGGGCTCGCCGTGCGGTAGCGCTCGTACAACGCCAAACATGCATCTTCATCGGGGGTGAAACCGCTCAGGCCGTCCGCACGCTTATTGTGAGCCGGCATGGCGCCATCGCTCCTCCGACGCAAGGGACTCCAAATGCATGTCAGCCCCTCAATCGATGCCCGGCCCAGCGCGCGCTCAGCCGTCGCCCTATCGACCTCCCCGCTCTGACCGAGCAGCGCGACGCTGCGCTTCGGCACGGTTTTAATGCCAGTGGAAATCTGCTCATACAGTAAATCGAGTGGCGAGACGCGGCTTCCCACTGATTCCATCTCGACCAAGGCGAGCAGGCCCTTAAACGTGCGATCGCTTTCGGGCATGTACTCATTAAGGACAAGGATGCTTGACGCAAGAAAGCTGTCCGCCACCATCCTGTTGCCCGACCAGTAGCGTTCGCACGCAGGGTTGCCGTCCACATACACGGATCGAAAGGCGCTGGCGACCGCCAGGGCGTCTTCCCCCTTGGTAACGAGCGGCAGGCTGCACTTCGATGCGCGCTGCTTGCAGCCAACTCCCTCCGCCGGCTCGGAGATACCAAGCATCTCCTCGCACCGTGCGATAAAGCTTCCGTACAAGGAGGCTCCCGTCTGCGCTGCTGCGATATTGCCCATATCTATTTCCCCTTTCTTAAGGTGACGGTTGGCGAGCGGCGAGCTGCGGTTCGCTGATGCTCAGAGACCAACCGAGCTCGCCGCTAATCCGCCGCGCCAACCCAGGCGCGGCGTTTCGGGTGTGCCGCTACTTTTCCTTCGTGAGCGTGTAGGTGTCCTCGAACATGCTGGAGCTGCGATAGCCCTTCTTGATGTTCGCCTGCGTGGTGAGCTTGGCCACAGCCGCGTTCTCGTCCTCACGCGTGCCAAAGCCGAACGAGATACGAACCTTGCCGTGAGCGGTCTCGGGGGCGGTAAAGCCCGTTCCGATGGTCATGGTCAGCATGCCCTCGTAGTTCTTGCCAATCACTTCGCTCTCATTGAGAGTCGCCACAAAGGCGATTTCACCGGTGTCGGAATCCCCTTCGCACCCGTTGGCATCGTCGTCAAGATAGGCGTGGTTATGTGCGAGCCCCTGGAACGTTCCCTCGACCTTGCCGGACTCGCTATCGACCGATGCGATCTTGAGGACGAGCTCTGCGTTCTGCGCACCAAAGCAATTGCCGTCGTCCGCCGCAGTGCTCTGAAATGCTCCCCTCCAGGTACCCACGAGCTTGTCATAGGAGAGCTTTGCGGCATCGCCATTCGCCTTGGCGCTCTTGATGCCCCACTGTCCGTTACCGAATTCGAAGTCGACATCGATCGTCGCGCCGGCCGTCGAAAACGCGTTCTCGCGCTTGAAGACGAGCTGGGCGGACGCAGTCTGCTTTTCCTCATCAAACGTGAGGTCCTCGACACTCGCCTTGCAGTCCTTATAGAGCATCTGCAGCTCGTTGGTGCGCTTGGCGGAATCGACCATGCGCAACGCGTCGCCGGCGTGCTCCATGAGCTTCTTCTTGTCGGGCCCGGCAAGTGCATGCCAGGTTTCCGACTCGGTACGAGGGCTACTCACCAGCTGCCATGTTCCCTCGTACTTGACGAAATCGCAGCTGATCGAACGCTCCACTTCGGCACTGCCGTTACTCGCCTTGACCTGTGCGGCCACCGCGTAGTACGCGTCGCCGAACTGACTCGCCAGCATGCCTTCCACGGCATGGCGCTCCTTGGAGATAATCTTTACAGACGTGATCTCCCACGTGCCCTCCGCGTCATAGACGCCTGCGCTCGGCAGCGTGTCCGCAACCTCGGACTCGATTACCTGATCCATGATCGCCCTGCTCGGACCATTCGCCCCCGCAAAGAGCCCGAACGCAGCCACGAACGCGATTACCACCGCAGCAATGAAGCCCACCAGTGCCACCTTGGCCCTGCGGGACATGTCCTTGAAGTTAAACCGCTTGATATCCATGAGTGTTTCCTTTCGTTGCCAGCGCGCGAACGCGCTTTTGCCAACTATTGCTTTTCAATACCGTGAAGGAAGACGCCGACGATGAACTGCGCCATAAGCGGCACCTGGCCGCGGAGTTCGTGCGGGCACACGCGCTCGAACTCCTCAAACGAATCCAGAAGCCCACCGATCTCCCCTGCTCCATCTGCGCGCATGCGCTCCATACGATCCGAGAAAGAACCGATGCCACAAGACAGATCCCCAGTCACCAACTCCTGCAACGCTGCCATATGCATATCGTCGTGATCTTCAACGAGGGTGAGATAAAGGAGCTCCGATGAGAGATACTCCTCGAGTCCCAACGCGAATTGAAGCGCCGTCTCGTTTTGGGGCCAGGCGGCCACCGAAGACTTCACAAGGGCATGCGCCGCCGCCATGGCCTCATCGCGATCAAACACAACGGGAAGCCACTCGATAAACCCGCCATCGACATAGGGGTAGCGCGTGACACGACAGCGCAGGTCCTCCGGCAGCGCCGCCACGAACATGCCGTACGCCGCTAGACCAGAAGCGCTGCTTTCCCCATCACACATGGGAGACGGATGCGAGGGCTCAATGACGCCCATCACGACTTCAGTCGCTCCGTCTTCACCTTCGAAGGCCTCCGCCATCACGCCGAGCTTTTCCTCGCAGCTGCCGAATCCCAGTGGTTTTTCCTTACGACTCATTCGAATCTCCCTTCGTCTTGTCGCTGTGCCGTAGACTCTATATCTGATAATCCGTAGAGTCAACATCAGAATTTAGGTAGGTATAAATTTGGTAGAATGTCGTAGACGACGGGAGGCCCATGAGCGATAACTATCTAGATACCGAGGTACAGCGCTGCCTATTGACCAACAACGACGGACGAAGGCAGATTGTTCGCAATCTCTTGGGACTTGATTCTTCCTCCCCCATCTACGCGATCTACGATCACCTAAGGTCCAAGACGTACCTTGAAAGCATTTGCGAAGGAAAAACCGAGGTCGATGAGCTTCATGGCTCCACGCTCGAGGCGATTGACCATCTTGCTGAGCCCCCACACGTCAATCCGGGACATCTGCATATCGATCTTTTCGAAGATGTCAGGGACGAGGGGATTGCGCGGCAAGAACGGCGCTGGGAGGCCGAGATACTTGCCCACGAGGGAATGCTCGATAGAACGACTGGCCCCTGGGGACCCCTTTATGCAGCAATTGCGTCTATTGGTTATGGGTTCGAAAGGGTTGCCGTCCGCATTCCGTGTGCATACCTTTCCTCACGTAAATACACTTCCGCTCGCAGGCATCTTCTTGAGCAGGGCCTCATCGAACGAGTCGCCTACGTAAGACGCCCCCTCTCGGCTCCATCCCATGAGCGTGACTGTTATCTCATCGTAAGCGAAGCCAATGACACCATTGCGTTCTCGTACGTCTCCGATGATGGTCGAAATGACTCGGGATCTCAGCCGTTCACGATTGCCAAAGTGCCACCCGAGCACCTCTTGCTTGATCCTGAAGCCGGTATGAGCATGTTCAATGCAAAGATCGCTCAAGCCAGGATTGACGGACGCATGCGTGTTGGGGATATTGCGGAGATTCTGAGTTCGGCGGGAAGCGCGGTCAGGCGCAACGGCGGGCTGAGCGAAGACTCCAGGCTTCCCATACGGTATATCTCGATTGTGGACTTTGAACACGGGGCGTTAAAGCCCCGTGGAAAGTACTGCAAAAAGCATGACACGTTTGAGCTGGAAAAATATGAGCTGAAGCCGGGTGACATCCTTGTCGCCCGAAACGCCACTGCAGGCAGCGTTCAAATTGTTCCCCATGAGGTTGGAGACAACCTCAAACCTCTCATCGCAAGTGAGAACGTTTTGGTCCTACGCCCCAACAAGGGCAAGATCCATCCATATGTCCTGTACTGTTATCTTGCGTTTGGGGAGGGAAAGGCATTTATCAACGACTGCAGGGAAGCCGCAGCTACCGGGTCAATCCCCCCTAGGCATCTTGCTGATATTCCCGCCCCAGTGGTCACCGAGGCAGATCAGGCAAACGCTGCGTTGCTCTACAGCGAGTATCAAGACGCCCTCAAAGACTATGATGAGGTGTTGCATCGAATCTCTGATATAGAAGAGAAATCAAAGCATGTCGCCCGGATGATTCACCTACACACAGGTCGTGGATATAGAAATCTGGAATAACCCCAGCCGCTGCGCAAGATTCTGAGGTTTACTCGGCTTTAACCGACTCGGTCAAAACCGAGTAAACCTAGTGGCAAGTTCTGCGGCAGCACCTTTGAATTCTTGACTAAACTGAAGACACGACGTAGCTTCATTAATAAGACTCTCGGCAAGATACCTGCGCTCCCTTACACCTTATTGAGATCGTAGATTCCAGCAGCCTTAAGCATTTTGATACAGGTCTCTGAAACCTGACAGGAGTTTGAAGATGACGAAACTATCCGATCCCAGATTTCCGATTGTCACATTTGACACAGACCAACCCCTCTCTCCCAAAGATCTCAGGAATCTGCTTGTCCGTCCAGGAGTGACATTGCTCATTCGCTCTGCCACAGGCAATCAAAATAGAGGCGGTTACTATTTTCAGGTTGGAATTCTCGATTCTAATTACGCCTTACACCCATTTGACCAAAACGGCGTCAATGATTTTTATATCGTCGATTTTGAATTGCTCCTAAAGCTTATTAATCACATGTCTGGCCGCAAGTTCGACAAAGACGCATTCCTTTACGTTCGACAAGTAATCAATATGCGCGCCGACGATTAGTTGATCAGTCTAGTCGTCGATTCTTAACAAACCGGTGCCAATCAGTTTCTGAGCGGCATTCTTTGGTTTGGTATTATCAAATAGCTGACTATCCATTTCGGCGGCCATTCCAACACTCCAGGCGACACACTGATAGTTATTCTTCATCTTAACAACAACACCCGCACCACAATCGTTTAGTATTTTGCGGCGAGCTTCTTTGTCAAAAGGAACTTCTCTAGGGACAACTGCGACTCCCCTGCTTTCAGGATAGCTAGCATCTTCGTAAGTGTGATACTCGATACAATCGCCACCAATCGATTTGAGTATCTCAACTGACAGCAACTTAAATCCTGAATAATAAACCTCATCAACGAACTGTAAATACGATTCGAGCGTCTCTTGTTCCAGGTCAGAAAAACCAACAGGCAGCTCTTTTCGTCCCCTACTCCACAAGCGAAGGATCTTTCCCATATTGTGCTCTTCCGTAGAGAAGTGAGCTGCGTTGCAGGTCACTGCAGTCCTGATGTCAATTCCTTGGTATGCCTTACAGTTTTTTGGCGGATGATTTAGCCAGTTGTAGTCTCTTATTCGCGCAAGAGAGTAAGCATGAAAGACGTATATCTTTTCTACTCTGACTGCAGAATCCCAAGCGATGCTGGCACTTGGAGTATCGTCCCATTGCCATAAACACACGATGAGGTAATCAGTTTCTGGATCGATATCCTTTATTAGGGTCGCAAAATTTGCGGACTTCTCCTCAGCCCGGCTCTCGAGCGCCTTCATCTCTATTCGAATATGTGTCGATCCGTCAATCGAATGCACCTCTAAATCTGGAAACCGATTGGCAACAACGTAATTCCAGAACAAATCATCGACACCCTCATCCACTAGGATTTCATTTGATATTCTGGTGAAGTTGTGCTCCAATAGCAGGCCAAGTCGGGTGCGTGTGTCGGTTAGGTTTCTCTCGTTCGTACGGAGGCGTTCCCCTCCGTAAAGTGCCATAGTTTTCCTGGAGCCATCCCTGTTAATTCGCTCAAGCACTTCTGGCAGGTATTCTTGTCTAAACCAATTAAGCGTCGCCGGGACATCCAATTCGGCCTTCAAAGCCTCGCGCAGTCCTTTAATCATCATAACCTCCTAAAATATCACTCATGCATTCATTGACCGCCGCCTCTTCAAGGACTGCGGCTTCCCGCAGCAGTGTGGCTGCGTCCCTCTTCATCTGTTCGACAACCTTAGCTTGTGCCGTCAATCCTGCAACATAGCGTTCTTGCAATTGTCTTGGAATGATGGGGACTTTGATTCTCCTTAAGTTCTTATTGCTAATTCGAGGTCTCCCGCTTCCTTGTATGAGATGAACAATTTGCCCGTATACGAAATTCGATCTAAGTATCGCAGCAAGAAGAGAAGGCTCCACAATATATGCTCCGTCACTCTTGCGATTCACAGTGAACACCGCACACTCATTTGAAGCATAGCCCCCATTTTCAAAGGGCATGTATGCCACCTTCCTAAGAGCTGGTCGCATCTTGGCAAACAGCAGGTCGTTCATTTCATATCTTTTAACACCACTCTTTATCGAAGCAGCTGCCGTGCGAACTTGCACCGCACGCCCATTATGCGATTCGATATTTGCAAGCCCTGTTAGTAGGATTGTAGAAGCGTCAGGATCTGCCGAGGGCACGTAGCTTTCGGTCCTTTCTGTACATATTTCTCCTAGCTCCGCCAAGGGAAAACGACAGCGCTTAATATCAATAATGCTATGAAGCCGCATCGGGTGATGGAAGGCAAAATCAAGACGAGTATCAGGGTTGTCAAACGCCTCGCTGGTCAAATCACACACATAGACGTTCTCAAAATCGCTGACTGGCTCGCCGGCTTGAAACTTTTTCCAAGCCTCAAGGATTCCTTCAAGGTCATTGTTAACGTACGCCCTGCCCCCTTCGTCATAGCGATAATCGTCGTCGCCATTAGGTCGCCTACCGACATTTCGGGCTTTTGAAAAGAACGTTTTCTGTTCGCGTACCTCTTCTCCTGGCGCCTTTTTTTCCAAAAGTAGGATTGAGGTGCTCACTGTTGCGTAGGGCATGAATGCGGTGTCGGGAAGATCTGTAATTGCAAGAATATTGAAGTGATCGACTATGAAATCTCGAACATCTTTGGATGAGCTGGATGTCAACACCCCTTGGTCGATGATGATAGCAACTACTCCTCCAGGCTTAAGTAAATTCCAAGATTGCTCAATAAAGAGAATGCCGCGCCTTCTTGACTTCTTACCCCGGCCCATAGCGAAACGTGAAAGAAGGTCCTGATCTGAATAATCGCTACCAAACGGAGGGTTTGTAAGAATGACATCTATCGTAGAAAAGTAGTCCATGGCGCCAGCGCCAAGAGTCCCGCCATCAAGTAATAGCTCAATCTGCGCATGCTGCACATCATGGAGACAGAGGTTTAGTTGAGATACCCACGCCAGTCTTGGATCTATTTCAAAACCTAAAAAACTAGCATCTTTATTTATCTTTGATGCTGCTATTAAAAAGCCCGACGTCCCACAGGCTGGATCGCAGATTGTCCCAGTTAATCGGTCGCCGAGCATCGCTGCCATATAATTGACAATTAGGGGAGGGGTAAAGAACTGCTGGTTGTCACTCTTGTCGAAGGTCCCGCGAACAACTTCTTCATATGCAAGGCCCTTAATATCAGCAGCATTCGTTCCTAGCTCAACACCATGCAGCAATCTGGCACATTGCAGTAAGCAGCCATCATCTAACAAAATTGAATCACAGCGACCGTAGCTGTCGATGTGGTGTTCATCCATCAGCTCGGCATACCGTCTTTTAATCCGATTGGCACATACATCTGCATCTTCAGAGGCACACGAAAAGACCTCTGAGTCCCTTCCTTCAAACAGCCTTATAAAAAGCAGCTTGCTCGTCTCATCGAATCTTTCCATGACGTCACTCGATGCATCAGCATCCCGGATAACGCTGTGCAGCTTGTTGATAAGCGAGCGAACAGTCCTGACGCTGCCCTCTTTATCTTTATTTAGAGCAGCTGTCCCAGCGCCTTCATTTCCATCAGATTCCTGCCTCGGCAGTAACCCATTAATTTGAGTCTTTAACTTGGATATCTTACGCATATCATATCGGCGATATCCATTTATCGGATTACGATCGGCGACCAGCTTTCCACTCGCATCCCAATTTCGCAAAGTGTTACGGCTGACTCCGAGATAATCCGATGCCTCTCCTAAAGAGATAAAAGTTGTCATGTTTGGCAACCTTTCAACCTTAATAATCTTATGTATTTCAGTCTATTTCTATCTCCTCTTCTTTTCAAGAATTAAATAGGATAATCACCCCCGCGCTCCGCTTGCCCGACATGCAATCCCCCGAGCATGCACCCAACATGCCCCATCACAGTTAGCTCAGCTATTAGAGCCTCTTCCCAACTGCCCACCAAATCAGCCTGGTATTCCGAAAGTCCTGACTCTCGAATGACCTCATTATCTAAATACGCTGTTCACCTATCTACACAAGTCATAACCTGGCCTCCCATACCGTTGAGATTCACAGGCAATCGAAATGACAGGGAGCCCTGGACCGCTTCCGCCAATCGGCCCCGAAATCGGCCAGGAGCTTGGGGAATCAATGCCGAATGGGTATCGGGGCAGTCCAGTACAACCTGCCACACATCGCAAAAAGTTTTGTCCGGACGGAATTGTATGGTGCGAGCAACGGAGCCATAAACCCGAGCACCAACGATTGGAGCCTCCATGGATGATGAGCAAGCCAGCATCAGGCGGCGTTTTGCCGAGGCGATCTTTCTCATCGCAGCCGGCGTGCGCAAACGCGAGGAGCTGTTCTGTTCCGATTCGCACCGATACCCGTATGCCGATGAGCTGCGGTCCGGCATTGAGAAATTCGTCGCTCTCCACATGCAATATGCCGAAAATGACCAGATAAGGTATGCACTCACTGAAGGGCTCAGCGAATCCAGCTTTATCCGCTCCCATTGCACGCAAGATCTCGCAACGTGGGTCGAGGGATGGAGCCCAGCGGCTAAAGAAGCATTATCAGACGACTCCAACCTGAGGTTCGGGCCCCTCGTAGACGTCTATGGAAACTTCTTCTCGGTCACTAATGATTGCGAGCAGCTGCTTGCCTCCAACGGCAATGGCGACCTGGCCGATCTCCACGAATTCCAGGCCTACACCATGCTCAAGGCGGGCGGACAAAACGGATACGTCTTTGGACGGAAATTCCTCATCACACACCCTATCCTTACATACGATGATCTATCCCTCATTAGATCGGGAAATCTGTCGTCTATCGACGCGGAGAGCCCAGCGCAAATCGATGAGAGTGGTATCGATCCAAACTGGTTCTACGATCTCGTCAAACTTGCATACGAATCGGCACCCAATGACGCGAGAATCTGCCCCGCATGCGGCTGGACCATGACGCGTCAGCGGCTCCAGACTATGTGCATGTCAGTTGAGTGTGCTAAAGGCGTTGACGCAACAAGCTTCGAGCGTCTACCCAAACTGGCTCCAGACTCACTGCGTCTTAGGCGCGGCATCATGCGCTTCATTGCCAAGCCCGGCAAACTTGAACTGGAGATCGCCCGGAATGTCCAAAAAACCGGCTTGGCTTTCGAGCTCTGGCCCGCTTTCGACAGCTGCGACATCCTCGTTACACTGCCGGACGGGCGAACGATTGCCATCGATGCCAAAGACCACAAAAACATTGATCGGCTTACTCGGGATATTCAAAAAGACACGATGAAAGACGCACTCAACGCCGCCATGGCGATTTACGTCGTCCCTCGCAGCACGCCACCGAAACGCCTGGAAACGGCGAACGCCGCGCTCAAAAACAAGCCGGGCCACGCATGCACGACTCTCCCCCAGCTCAACAGGCTTCTCAAACATGAACAGGAGAATCAGCATGCAGGCAAATAGCTCACAGGCCCGCATCGACAGCCTTAAGCAAGCGATAGCGCAGCATATGGGAGATCAAAAGCGAGGCAATAGCGTGGCAACACTCATCACCACGGTTGAGCCACTGCTCGTCCTAGCCATGAAGTACGGAAACCCTATGCGTGCAGACAGGGCAAATCTGCTGCTTTCAAATCTCCGACTTTTCAACACCCAATCCTTCGGGGAAAGAGAGCGCGTACTCCAAATGGCGCGTCGGCACCTCACGCCCATCACGTCCACTCGAAACTGGCAAGACATGCTGAACGCGTATATGGACGAGACCACAGAGCGTTATCGTATGTTCGACATCATGGACAATACGATCATCGCGCGCACGAAGGTGTTTGAGGGTACGGGCCGCGACATTCTGTACATCGAATGGCTCCAGGAGCCCCCATCACCATCCACGCGCATGGCACGGGCGCAAGCAGGCATAGACTACAGCTATTGGGCAGCGCCTGAGCAAAACAGAAGCAGAGCAGCCTCCCCATCAAACATACAGTCTCAAGGCGCCATGCGAAAAGTCGCTATACCCGACTATGCGCCCACCCCGCCCGTGCGTCCAAGGCCGCAGGATTCCTCGCACAAGGCAATGCGAGCTCCCATCACGTTCACTCTCTCCGAGCTCATTGACGCCGCAGGCGAAATCGGAAGGCTCACAGGCAAGCAGCACTTGGCAGAAGTCCTCACGAGGGCAGCATCCCTCGGTCTGTTCAAGCGGATTGTCGGTGAAAATGCTGAACCTTCGGAACAAATTACCATCGAGCAGGTGACGAACGTCGTTGGCATCGTCGGTGCGGGAAAATCCGTACTTGCAAATGTACTCACATACGCTTGCGCCAAACGAGGCTTTCGAGTCGCAATTGTCCAAAACTCAATCGCGGATGTCATGGACTCCCTTGCGTTCTTCGAGCAACTCGACGTAAGTGCCTCGCCTCTTGTCTCACGCAGAAACCGTCTCGCGCATCTCGATGAGCTCACCTCCAAAAATGGCGAAATGCTCCTTGATGACGTTCATGCCCGATTCCTTGAGACGCCCTGTCTGTTAGACGGCATGGCCGAAAACGCAGATACGCCAACCAGCTACGATTCGATGCCCTGCTTTGAGCTTAAAGACCAGAAGGGCGCGCGGCATGCTTGCCCCTTCATCGACACCTGCCCATCGCAAGCCATGGCGCGGGCGGCACGCACCTCAAAAATCGTTGTCACCACGCCATCGGGATTTGCCATGATCACCCTGGGGGCGGAGCGACAGCCATTCTTCGAGCATGTTCTTGGCGATTTTGACCTTGTGATCTTCGATGAGGCAGATCGCGTCCAGTCGCAACTCGACGGCTTGTTCGCCCCATCCGAAAGCTTCCATGAGTTCGTTCGCGATTCGGCAGACGAGCTCGCCCGTGCCTCCAAGCGTCCTCCCGCCGAAAAACTGCTGAACGCCAACAACGAACGCGTTATCGGCCTCCGCTCACGCGCCGAGACCGCCGCGAAGATCCTCGCATCAAGTGCGCGCAAGCCCGCGATCGCCAACTGGAAAGAACTGAAAAACCGGACCTTCACCTCACTTCTCCTGGTCGAGCTCCTTCGCAGAAATGCGTCCAGTGATAACCGCGGGCGTCTCTCTCCAGAAATTCTTTCCGACCTGGAATACATCATCAATTTGCATGGCAAGCTTGGCAAAGAACGTGAAGAGCCCGATATCTCGCTTCTTATCGATGCTGTCCACGTGGCATGTGAGGACATCGACAGCGGCTTTTTCCAACAAAAGCTCAACCGCTATCTGGAAGAAAAAGACGTGGACGTCAGTCCCACCCTTCGCGATCGGCTCACTTTCACGGTTCAGGCAATTTGCTTTGACAACCTGCTTCGAGAGCTCGATCGCTCATCAGAAGCACTCACCCATAGAGACGCCACGATGGAGCGGCTCTGCAATTATCTGCACGCCTCGACAAGCCGTCAGACACCGTATCTCCCCGCATCTCCCGTTGGAAACCTGTGCGGATTCAGAATCACTGACGAGGGTGACATCACGCTGTATCGTCAATTCGCCACGGGCCGAGCTCTCATGACCGCACTCCCCTGGCTCGTCACCGGAAAGGACGGCAACCCCCAGGGTCCACATGCGCTCCTCTTGTCGGGCTCGAGCTATGAGCCCGGCTGCCTGCAATTTCATCTCAATCTGCCCGTTGACTACCTGCTGGATGCACCAGCGGAAATCGCGGAGTTTCTCTCTCGCTCCGAGGTTCGCGACCTTGGCCTCGATGTTCGCGTTTCGGGAAGCGGATCATCTCGCAGGAAGCACTTGAACCTCGTGCTTCGGGCGGTCACGGATACACTCATCGAGGAACTCAAAGATCCGCGGGCGGGCAAGGCGCTCATCATCGTCAACAATTACGAGGAGGCACGAGCCGCACGCGACACGCTGCAATCCGAATTGCGCAGCAGGGGATGCACCGAAAAGGTCTGCTCGCTTGTTAAAGAGCAGGAAAGCGCGTTAGGAGAGGCTCGTCTCATGCGCAGCGAAGTGTACCTGTTCGCCTCGCGACCAGAACGCATCCTCATCGCACCCGCCATGGCAATCGAACGCGGCTTTAACATCGTAGACGGCATGGGGCACTCCTGCATCGACACCTTGGTATTCGCCGTACGACCCATGGGCATACCTCATGACCTGGGTATTCGCTTTAAGCGTGTGGTCGGCCTTTCCTGCAACGAAGCACGGCGCCTTGATACGGCCTCCCCGTTCTTCGAACAGGAGCTCCGAAAAGCGGCCTGGCGCTGTTGGATGGCGCTCGAACAAGACGAGGCTCTCCGCCTCAGTGATCACGCATCGACGGATGACTGCCTGTGTCGGGACATCATCGCAACGCTCATGGTGCTCATCGTCCAGATTTTCGGGCGGCTTGCCCGTGTTCGGGATTTCGAGCGCAGGCCGCCTCGCATTTACTTTGCCGACGCTGCCTTTACCGGCAACCGTGACCCGAACGTTCAGGACTTCCGCACGCTCGACCTGCTTAAAGCCTATATGAGCTGGCTCGTTTCCGAAAGCGAGCAACCAGCCGTCGCCCAAGCGCTCTACGGTCCGTTTTACACCGCGCTCATGAAAGGAATCCCCTCATGACCAACCAAACGCAAGCATCCACGTCAAATCCCTCGCCCAAAAAGGCGGGCGGGTCTTTGCATCTCATGTCGCTCATCCCAGTCGCTTCGTACACAGCCACATACCATTCGCTCGACATGCCCGCGGAGCTCCACGATGCACTCATCGATCTCTTTTGCGACGGCAGATCGCACCAATGCCTCAACACAAGAATGCTTAAAACGTAGGTCATGCACTTTCTTGATGAGCCCGTCCAGATTATGCCCGTCTACCGTACGCGTAACGTCCCCATTCCCAACTGGATCATTGCCCAGAGGCCAATTGATCTCAAGCGCCTGGACTCCATCCTCTCCAATTGGGCATGGAGCGCATCCTCTGCTGACCAACGCGCCAGCTCGGCGTATCGTCGTGTCATGGAGCTGATTCGCCCTGCCGTGCTGGAACCCCATACCCATCCTCTGCGTATCCGCCTTTTTGATGAGCAGCATCACCCGGAAGGCGACCTCACGTTCCCCGCGTTCGCCTTATCCGTCAGCGGATCCATTGTCGGAAGACCCTGCCGACTCTCCTGTGGACAGGAACTCATCTTTGAGCGCATGCAGGGCGGCACCGGGTCTGAATACGAACTGGTATCCCAGCTCTTTTGGCACAACAACCACCCTTTTGCAATTGGCCTTACCTTGAGCACGCAAACTGTGCCTCCCAACCGCGAAGTTCGTCTCAACGTAAAGCTGCACCTACACCGCTACGCACATGGCAATCTCGACGCAGAGCGCGGAAAAACCGTCTACCTCCCAAACGGCATCAACGCTTTAATACGTCGTCCTGGCAAACCTTGGTGCCGAGTCGCTCTCGGATATAAGGGCAAAACGCGCGGAATCGCATGGGACGAGCTCGATGCAAAACACCTCAAAGAGTTCATGGGGATCGACCTGCCAAACCCTTTGGATTACCTCACCCATATGGACGAATGGGCTCAACCAGGCAGTAATCCGCAGATACTCGCTCCGCAGGCAGCATCGGCAACTTGGCAAAAGAAGCACTACGTCGAAGACGGTCTCACATTCAATGACAAGGCCGAGATCTTCGAGTTCGTTTCGGCATGCCTTGAAGGTATCGCCAAACCATGCGAGCCGCCTCAGCGCGAAAGCCTCAGGAACTTCGTCAAGCTCTACGATGAGAAGAAGCTCGACGAAGCTGGACGTTTAGCCTGGGCATCTTCCAATAGGCGTCGCCTCTCCGTCGCCACCGGCAGCGAGCGGATCGCACTTGAATTCATCGGAAGAGCCAGTGATGAAGATGAGCTTGCAGTGGTACGCAAGGAAGCCGAGGCGTTTCTTGGTCCAAAAGGAAGCATCGACGGCATTGAGGTCTCTATGACCACGCGCTTGGTCGATCAAGCGGCAAGCTGCGGATACGGCAGAGGGAATAGCGATGCAACGGGTTCGATACTCGTCGGGCTCGACAACGCGTCAAACGCCGCTGTGCGGGAGCGCGTCAGCAAGATAGCCAAGGTGCTCGGCCCCGCACCGTTGGGCATCCCAACCGCTTGCATCGTTATGCTGCCCGGACAAGATGCGTACCGAAAAAGCGACATGGGAAAGGATCCCAAGGAAGCAATCCGAGCTGGCCTGGCGCGCACTGGCCGCTTGTCCCAGTTCCTCATTCCCCGGACAGAAGCATCCGAAGCCGGTGAGCAAGACACATTCGACACACGTGCCCAGGTCGCCTTTCGCGACCTCATGCGGCAACTTGGCTTTGTCTTTGACTTCAAAGACACCAGGCAGCTCAAGTGCGATGCCCCACTGTACGGCATTCACCTGTTTACCGATCGGCTTAATCATCAGAGACTACCCGAGGCACTCATCGCCACCAAGGTCTGCATAGCCTCTGGTGAATCCCTTGCGCTTTGCCCGCAAATCAACAAGAACTGGATGCCGTACTGGAAAGCCCAAATCGAGCTCGCCCGCATCAGCGGCCCCTTCAGTAACAGGAAAGCCCATCGCATCGAAGGGATTGGCCTCAAAGACCTCATTGACATCATTGCCAATGAAGCGCCTGAGGGGTCGCTCCTGCTCGTCAATTCATACTCCGCCATCCGGGGACAGAAATGGTGGCCAGGCATCAGCGACAAAGGGCTGGCAGAGGGCCCGCTGCGATATGGACCCGCTTCCGAACAAGGCAGCTCTACCCCCATGCGAGGCCAGCTCTTCGACACGAGCGCAACCAACCTGCACGTTCTTCGCGTGCGGCTAGGGGAAAACGGAGAGGTTCCCGATTACTACACCGACCTCTCCGTAACCCAAGGCAACGCAGGCAAGAAAGGACCTGCTCGCGCTTCCAAGCAGGGTATCTTCAACATGGGCGGCTACTGGATCGCGCTCGCCCCGCGCCTTGGAGACACGCCATACAAACTCGCCTATTACGGTTCAAAGTTCGACAACCCGGGTTCACGGTATCTCACCAAATCGCTCAATGAATACGTGCTGCTCACCAGCGACGATGAGGAACTCGCTCGGGAATGCGTGCTACGCGCAGAGGCCAGTCGCTCGGGCTTGGTGCAGCTGTACAAGCGGGGCATGCGTGTGAATTTGCCCACGCCGCTTCATCTGGCGAAGAAGATGGAGGAATACATCTGGAGCCCCACCAAATAGGATGAAGCAGAACGCCACGCAAAGGCCACTGCCCTTTAGAAAGGAACGCATCATGTACTACTTCGACCATTTCTTTGGTGCTTACAAGAACATCTACCTCGACTACGACTACCTGCACACCGTCGACAGACGCGATGAGCTGCCCGTGCGCTTCACGCGGCTGTCGCCCACCGGAGATCATGACATCGCGGAGACCGTCGCCCCTGCGTGCGCGGAATGGAAGTCCCAGGGCTTCAGCGACGAGGAGCAGGAGCACCTTAAGCGCTTCCTCATGGACAACATGTCGGCGCTCCTTGCCGAGGCGGAGGAATCGCGCGGTAAGGACGAGCATCTCACCGAAGTCACCTTCGAGGTAACGGACGAGGAGCTTCTGCGCATTCTTCGCGCGTCGTACCTACTGGGCATGTCACCGGGGGAGTTCGTGAACATGGCGATTCGCGATGCCATCGAGCATTTTGAGCAAAACCCAGAACAGGCAAAAGAGCTCTACGGACGGGGTTCCGAAGGTCAAAACGACTGGTAGCGTGCTGCGAACAATGGCCTCATGCCCCACAGAAGGCTACTCGGTTACAACCGAGTCGGAAGCGACCGAGTAACCTAGGCACTCGCGCAGGCGGGCTGCTGAAAGACGCTCGCGCTGCCTCATTTGCGCAATCGCAGGGGCAAAGCGCGGGCACCCAGACCTATCCCTCCAGCGATGCACGCAAGAGCTCGTTGAAGAGCTTGGGGTTGCCCTTGCCGCGGCTGGCCTTCATGCACTGGCCCACCAAAAAGCCGATCACCTTTTGGTTGCCGTCGCGGTACTGCTGAGCCTGATCAGCACACGCCGCGAGCACCTCGTCCACGATCGGCTGCAGCGCGCCCGCGTCGCTCACCTGGCGCATGCCGCGCGCGTCCACGATCGCCTCGGGGTCCTCGCCGCTCTTGGCCATGGCCTCGAACACCTCGTGCGCCTGGTTGCTCGAGATCGCGTCGCTCGTGAGCAGCTTGGCCAGCGACGCCACCTGTGCAGGCGCGATGCCGCTCTCCCCCAGCGCCACGCCGGCGCCCTTGAGATACGCCGCGAGCTCGTTCACCACTAGGTTCGCCACGGCCTGCGCCGCCTTGCCGCTCGTGCCCGCAGCCGCTGCCTCAAAGAACGCGGCCGTGTCGGGGTCGCCCGCCATCTGCTCGGCGTCCGCGCGCTTGATACCGAACTCGGCCTCAAAGCGCTCGCGTTTGGCATCGGGCAGCTCCGGCAGCTCGGCTCGGCAATGCTCGATGAACTCGTCGGACAAATCGAACGGAGCCAGATCCGGGTCGGGGAACAGGCGGTAGTCGTCGGCGGTTTCCTTCACGCGCATCACCACCGTGCGCTTGCGGCTCGGCTCCCAATGGCGCGTTTCCTGGTAAATCACCCCGCCCTGCTCGAGCACCTCCGCCTGGCGGCAGATCTCATACGCCAGCGCGTCATGCAACGCCTTGAACGAGTTCAGGTTCTTGAGCTCGGTCTTGGTCCCCAGGCTCGACTCGCCGCGCCTGCGGATGCTCACGTTGCCGTCGCAGCGCATGGACCCCTTCTCCATGGAGCAGTCCGAAATCCCAATGGTGAGGAAGATGCGGCGCAGCTTTTCCATGAACAGGCGCGCCTCTTCCGGCGTGCGCAGATCCGGCTCGGTGACCAGCTCAATCAGCGGCGTGCCGCAGCGGTTGTAGTCGATGAGGCTCTCCGCCGCTCCACCGATGCGCCCCTCCTGGCCGCCCACGTGCACCATCTTGGCGGCGTCCTCCTCCATGTGGATGCGCAGAATGCGGATGGGCGCCGTATAGGAGCCGTCCTCGTGGCGCACGGGCGCAGCGGGGCCGGATTCACGGTAATACTCCGAGGTAACGGGGGTGTCTCCGTACTCGGGCAGGCTCTCGGCCATCTGGCGCGAAAGCCCCTCGGCGTTCGCGCTGGCACTCGCCAGGCTCGCCGCCTCGCCCTCGCCAAAAGCGCACGTGGGGCGCTCGGCCGCACCGGGACCGCTCACCTCCAGATCGAGCCCGCCGTACATGCAAAACGCCACGGGGCCCTGCGTGGTCTGGAAGTTCTTGGCCATATCGGGATAAAAGTAGTGCTTGCGGTAGAACATCGAGCGCTTCTGGATCTGGCAGTTGGTGGCCAGGCCCGCCTTGACGATGCTCTCGATGGCGCGCTGGTTGGGTACCGGCAGTGCGCCGGGCAGCCCCAGGCACACCGGGCACACGTGCGTGTTCGGCGCGTCGTCATGGCTGAGCTTGCAGCCGCAGAACATCTTGGTCTCGAGCGTGGTGAGCTCGGTGTGGACCTCCAGGCCGATCACGGCCTCCCAGTCTTGCAAAACGTCCTTGAGCTCCCTCATGCGAGCTCACCTCCCTTCCCGGCAAAACCCGGCGCAACCGTGCACCCGGGCGCGCTGGCCGCCTCGGCATAACCGCGCTCCAGTGCGCGGGCCACCTGCAGCAACGTGGTGTCGTTGAACGCGGCGCTCACAAGCTGCGCCGCCACGGGCATACCCGAGTCGGCGCCCGCGCCCATGGGCACGGAAATGCCGCAGTTGCCCGCGATGTTCAGCGAGATGGTGAACATGTCGGACAGGTACATCTGCGTGGGGTCGGACAGCTCGCCGTGGCGGAACGCGACCGTGGGGCTCGCCGGCATGAGGATCGCGTCCACACGCTCGAACGCGCAGCGGTAGTCCTCGGTAATAAGCGTGCGCGCTTTTTGCGCCGCCCGGTAATAGCGCTCGTACACGCCCGACGACAGTAGGTAGGCGCCGAGCATCTGGCGGCGCTTTGCCTCCGTGCCAAAGCCGTGCGCGCGCGAACGCGAGCTCTGCTCAGCCAAATTCGAGCAGGCCGGCTCCTGGTAGCCGTAGCGCACGCCGTCAAAACGGGCGAGGTTGGAGAACGCCTCGGCGGGGCCGATCACGTAGTAGGCGGCGATAGCGGCGTCGAGGTGCGGCAGGTCGACCTCCACGAGCTCGGCGCCCTGCGCCTCGAGCACACGGGCGGCCTGCTCAACTGCGGATTTGACCTCCGGCGCCAGGCCGTCTGCCTCCATAAATGCGGGAATGACGCCGATGCGCTTGCCCGCCATATCCGCCTCGAGCGATGCGGCGAACGAGGTGGCCGCGTCTTGGCTCGTGCCGTCGAACGGGTCGCGCCCGCCCGCCGTGAGCACGTCGAGCGCCAGCGCCACATCCTCGACCGTGCGGCCAAAGGGCCCCACCTGGTCGAGCGAGGAGCCGAACGCCACCACACCGTAGCGGCTCACCATGCCGTACGTGGGCTTCATGCCCACCACGCCGCAGAGGGCCGCCGGCTGGCGGATGGAACCGCCCGTGTCGGAGCCCAGGGCCAGCGGCGCCATGCCCGCGGCCACCGCGGCGGCCGAACCACCCGACGATCCGCCGGGCACGCGCGCGAGGTCCCAGGGGTTGTTCGTGGGGTGAAACGCCGAGGACTCCGTGGAAGAGCCGAACGCGAACTCGTCCATGTTCGCCTTGGCCACCGGAACGCAGCCCGCGTCGAGCATCCGCTGCACGCACGTCGCCGTGTAGGGGCTCTCGTAGTTCTCGAGCATCCGCGAGGCGCAGGTGGTGCGGGTGCCCGCGAGGTTCATGTTGTCCTTGATGACGAAGGGCACGCCCGCGAGCGGCGGCAGGTCCGCGCCGGCAGCGCGCATGGCGTCGATGTGCTCGGCTGCCTCGAGAGCCAGATCGGGTGTGACCTGCAGGAGCGCCTGCACTTCCGGCTCGCGCTGGGCGATGGCGTCGAGTGCGGCGCGGGCGACGTCTGCGGCGGTAAACTCGCCCGCCCGGACGCCGGCGGCGATTTGCGCGGCGGTGAGGGTGTCGATGTTCACGGACATGCTACTCACCCCCGCCCAGAATCGAGGGGACGCGGAACTGACCTTCGCGCGACGCGCCTGCGTTGGCAAGCGCTTCCTCAGTCGGCAGCGCGCGCTCGGCGTCCGCGCAATCGGAGCGCATGACATTCGCCAGGTCGCCTATGGAATGAAACGTCGGCTCGACGTCCTGGTCCCCGTAGGCCAAAACGGGCTCGAGCATCTCAACGGCGTTGTTCAAATACGCCGTCATCTCGGTCAATTCGGTATCGTCCAGCGCGATCGTGGCGTAATTCGCGATCGCCCGAACGTCGTCTTCGGTAAGCGCCATGGGCGGGCCCCTTTCCGAACAATTGTGCAATGCCGTCCATTATAAACAGCGCGGGTCACTCCACGTTAATGGAGTGACCCGAATTAACACGCCCGCGTTTGGGACGACCGTACGTGGGCGGCGCGGGGCACCAGCGCGGGGGCGCGGGCACGGGACACGGGCGGGGCGGGGTCACCGGTGCGGAGGCACGGGCGCGAAGGGCACGGGGGACACGGGCGGAGCGGCGGGGGGTGTCTCTATGGTTTTGTCAACCTGGTATCCCCCTGTTTTTCGGCATGA
>JAUNDT010000012.1 GCA_030525945.1 Coriobacteriaceae bacterium
TGTCCGCTGTCGCCGTGCCGTCCGCTGTTGTCGTTTCTTCCGCTGGCGCCGCACCTTCCGCTCGTGCCACACCTTCCGCTCGTGCCGCAAGCGTCACAAACGGCCCCTTTGCGCTGCTCTGCAATACGCCAGCACAAATTGCCACTTTCCACCCTGAAAAGGGGCAGAAAAGTGGCCCAACGTGCTGGTGTGTTGCAGGCCAGCACATCGGGCCACTTCGAGGCGATGGGCGGAGCGCGCCCTGACAGCTCTGAGTCGCCGCGGGGGACGTCATGCCGATTGGAAACAAATATAAGGACGAGACCTCGGCATGGGCCCATCGCGAAACCATCGCAGAGCCAGCAGGTACCGCCGCGAAACAGCACATGTCGCCAAAACTGCCCCAAAGCCAATATGGACCGTCGCAAAATCTCTGGCTCTGCCCGGACCTACGCGATACGGGGAAAGGCGCAGCGCGCGGTCATGATCTACTACCGCGTTACCGCCCGCATCCTGCGCGTCCGCGCGCCGCGTCCGTAACTCCGTGCAAACGGCCCCTTTGCGCTGCTCTGCAACTCGCCAGCACGATTTGCCACTTTCCACCCCGAAAATGGGTAGAAAAGTGGCCCAACGTGCTGGTGTGTTGCAGGCCAGCACATCGGGCCACTTTTAGACGAAGAACGGCGTGCACCCGGGCGGGCCGCAGCAGAGCATCGCGCCCAAGGGCGGGCCGCACACGGGGCATACGCCCCGACCCAGCCGCGGGCGCGGGCGCGGGCCGGGCCTACTTGCGCGTCACCTTGGCAACGACGGAACCCGCCTCAACGCGCCCCTCGTTCTCGACGGCCAGCTCAACGTCGGCGAACTCGGCGCTGTTGGAAACGGCGACGACAACGCAATCCTTGTAGCCGGCCTCCGCGATCACGGAGCGATCCATCGACAGGATAGGCTGGCCGGCCGCGACCTGGTCGCCCTGGGAAACGTACCCGGTGAAGCCCTTACCCTGCAGGTTCACGGTGTCGACGCCCACGTGCACGAGGACCTCGACGCCGGAGTCGGACATGATGCCCACGGCGTGCCCCATGACCACGGTGACCTTGCCGCTCACCGGGGCGTACACGACCTCGCCCTCGGGCCACACGGCGCAACCCTTGCCCAGGACCTCGCCCGAGAACACCGGGTCGGGCACGTCGGCCATCTTGATCGCCTTACCCGAGACCGGGGAGCACAGGACGTCGGCGCCATCCTGGGCGTCGATGGAAGCGGGAACGACCGGAGCCTCCGGGGCTTCCTTTTTCTTGAACATGTCGAACAGGCCCATTGCCCTCTCCTTTTCAATCCGCAACATGGGGTCTTACTGCCGGCGCGGCGCACACGACGCCGGCGCCTTTCACTACCCCGATTATAATTCGCCCGTCAACTCGATGGCGCAACATCGGGCAACTCGGATGCATGCAGCCCGGCTTTACGCCGAGGCCTCAACCTCGTCGTCACGATAGGTGAGCCACGTGCCCACGAACGAGATCGCCATCGTGATGAGGATGCCCACCGACAGCCAAATCACGTTGGTGATGCCCTCAACGCCGGACGGGTCGACAAAAATCGGCAGGCCCAAAATGCCGGTAAAGCCGGACGTGAACTTCTTGACGCCCATAAGGCCCACAAAGCCGCCGCCGATCGCCGAGGCGATGCAGCTGATGATGAACGGGGTCTTCTTGGGCAGCGTCACGCCGTAAATGCACGGCTCCGTGGTGCCAAAGAAGCCGGCGATGGCCGCAGGCAGCGCGATCTGCTTGAGCTTGGCGTTCTTGGTCTTGAGGAAGATGGCGAACGTCGCGGCGGTCTGGGCGAACGTGCACACCTCGCGACCGGAAAGCACGGCGTCAAAGCCCAGCACGGACAGGTTCGTGAGAACAATCGGCACGCAGGCCCAGTGCAGGCCGAAGATGACCATCACCTGGTACACGCCGCCCAGGAAGGCGCCGCACAGCAGGCCGCCCACCATCGGGATCTCGTAGATGCTCTGGAGCAGCAGCGACAGCCCGTTGGTCACGATCGAGGCGACCGGGCCGATGGCGAGATACGTAAGCGGAACGGTCACGAGCAGGGTCACCATGGGCACGATGAAGAACCGCACGGCAGACGGCGTCGAGGCCTCGAGCTTTTTGTAGATCACCGAGGCGAACCACACCGCGAGCACCACCGGGATGACGCTCGACGTGTAGCCCGACTGCGGCATCACGATGGGCAGCCCGAAGAACGTAGCGTGGTAGCTCATCTCAAACGGCGTGCCGGTGAGTACCGAGCCCAGGGCATCAGCCGTCGAGGCGATGTTCACCATAGCCGGGAAGCACAGAGACGCGCCGATGGCCGCACCCACGAACTCGTTGATCTTGAACTTGCGGGCGGCGGTCAGGCCCAGGAAGATGGGCAGGAAGTAGAAAATGCCGTCGGCAAAGGAGCAGATAACCGTGTAGGTTCCGGAATCCTTGCTCAGCCAGCCGAAGAAGACGGCCAAGGACAGCAGGCCCTTTGTCATGCCGCCGGCGGCGAGCACGGGCAGCACCGGCTGGAGAATGCCCGAGATCAAATCAATGGCGACGTTCACGAAGGTCTTCTTGTGTGCGGGCGCCGCCTGGGCAGCGGGCTCGCCGGCCTCCCCGGCGATGCGCTCGCCACCCTCCGCGCCCGCAGGCTCGCCGCCATGCTCCAGGGCATCGATCACAGCCTCGAACACCTCACCCACGTGCGTGCCGATCACAACCTGGTACTGCCCTCCGGCGTGCATGACCTTCACCACGCCGTCCATCGCCTCGATTCCGGCGTCGTCGGCGGCGGACTCGTCCTTGAGCGTGAAGCGCAGGCGCGTGATGCAATGCTTCGTATCCTCGATATTCGCCTTGCCGCCCACGGCCGCGATAATGGACCGCGCGAGTCCGTCGTACTTGTTTGCCATATGGCTCCTCCTTGAGTCATGTGTGCAGTCTTGTTGAATGGCCTTCCCGCGCGCCGTACGCGAAAAGGGACAGGCTAGCAGCTCTCCAATCCGTGCGCCCCGTTGCTCGCGATGATCTTTTGGTACGCAAAGAACGAGTCCTTGCGACGGCGCTCGTACGTGCCCGTCCCGTCGTCGTACTTATCGACGTGGACGAAACCGTAGCGCTTGCGCATTTCTCCCGTACCCGCCGAGACGATGTCAATCGGGCCCCACCAGGTGTACCCCATCAAATCAACACCGTCGGCGATGGCCTCACCCATGGCGCGCACGTGGCTCTTGAGATAGTCGATGCGGTACTCGTCGTGGATGGAGCCGTCCGCCTCGACCTCGTCGTAGGCACCCATGCCGTTCTCCACCACCATGAGCGGGATCTCGTAGCGCGCGTAGATCTCGTTCAGGGCGATGCGCAGCCCGAGCGGGTCGATCTGCCAGCCCCAGTCGGTGCTCTTGAGGTAGGGATTCTTGCCGCCGAAGGTCATGTTGCCCTGCGACATCTCCAGGTCCTTGTGCGTGCCCACCGTGGAGGACATGTAGTAGGAGAGCGTGTAGAAGTCCACCGTGCCGGCGGCGATGTCCTCCAGGTCCCCCTCGCGGATGTCGAGCTCGATGCCGTGCTCGGCCCAGTATCGCTTGGCGTAGAACGGGTACGCGCCGCGGACCTGGACATCCGAGCAGTACCAGTTCATGCGGTTCATCTCCTGCTGATTGGCGAACACGTCGGCAGGGTCGCAGGTGGCGGCGTAGGAGAGGATGAAGCAGTCCATGTTGCCCATCTTGAACTGCGGGTACTTCTCGTGCGCCAGCTTGACCACGCGGGCACTCGCCACGAACTGGTGGTGCAGCGCCTGGTAGCACTGCTGCGGCGTTACCACCACCTTGGACGCCGGACCCTCAAAGCCGCGGATCATCGAGGTCTCGAACAGGGCGCCCATGCGCGAGGTGCCGCAGTTGATCTCGTTGAACGTGAGCCAGTAGACCACCTTGTCCTGATAACGTTCGAACACCGTGGCGCAATAGCGCTCGAACAGCGCGATGAGCTCGCGGCTCTCCCAGCCGTTGTAGCGCTCTACCAGGTGATAGGGCATCTCGTAGTGCGAAAGCGTGACGAGCGGCTCCATGCCGTGGCGCTTGCAGCAATCGAACACGCGGTCGTAAAAGGCCAGGCCCGCCTCGTTGGGCTGGGCGTCGTCGCCGTTGGGGAAAATGCGGCTCCACGCGATGGACATGCGAAAGACGTTGAAGCCCATCTCGGCGAACAGCGTGATGTCCTCCTCGTAGCGATGGTAAAAGTCGATACCGTCGTGATTGGGGTAGAACCTGTCGGGATGGATCTCACGCGTGATCTCGCGCGGGACCTCGTAGGTACCGCCCATAAAGTGGTCGTCAACAGACGGCCCGCGCCCGTCCACATCCCATGCGCCCTCCGCCTGGTTCGCCGCGATCGCGCCGCCCCACAAGAATCCCTCGGGAAACACCGTCTCCGCCATAAGGCACCCTCCTCGCCTTGCTCAATCCGCCAAAGCCACATGGAGCCATACATACACATGGCCCAAATCTCGCAAAGCATTTTACATAAGTCAACGAAACTCGCCGAACCTGCGGCTACCGCACGTGCTCGCGCGCAAGAGCGGCCACTGCCACCTCGAGCTCGGACTTCGCGTGCACTGCTAGCTTCAGGTACACGCTTCTCAGGTGGGATCGAACGGTGCTGCACTCAACGCAGAGCACCTCGGCAACCTCTCGGGCGGTGCGGCCGCCGCACGACAGCAGAGCCACCCGCGCCTCGGATTGCGTGAGCCCCGCTTCCTGCAAGATGCGCATCACTTCCTCGGAGTTTGCAGCACCCAACTCCGCCCGCTTATGCAAGGTATGCCATGCGCCCCTGATTCCCACGAACCCGATGGCTCCCCCGGCGACAACACACGTCCCCAGCAGCGTTTGCGATGTAAATCCCCTCGCTATGTCCGCAAAGACGGCGCCGCCGCACCATATGGACAACGCAGCGATGAGCATTGTTGGAATGGCGAATTTGAACGATCCGCACCCATGTCGGGCACGAAAGGTAAGGAGCATGTCGACAAGGGACCCTATAAGGACCGTGGCCGGGAAGCCAAGCATCATATGCCCCATGGGAGACGCCTCGGCGTTACAGCCCATGATCTTTAGGAAGGCTATCACCGCCATCCCAATGAGCAAGGCGATCACAATGAGAACGATGGGGGCGAATTCACGGCGCACACAATAGCGATTCCAAACCAAAAGAGCGGCAATCGCAAACAGGCAAAGCGAGCATGCGAAAAGCACTGGGGAGCTGTTTGCAACGGCGGCATAATCCAGGACTGCGACCTCGTTAATCTGATAGAAGCCCCATCCCACCATTGAAAGACCGAGCACGATGCAAAAGGTCTGTTCCCCATGTGGAACAAAGCCCACACTGTTGCTTATTGCCTTCGCTGAATCTTTGCGGGCGCCCTCGAACATCGCACTTTCGTCACCGCGCTTTTCCGTGCGTGCGATTCCGATAAATAGCACGCACAAGATACCCGCCGAAACCGCCAGCAAGAGGGTGTACCACTCCGCCATCATCGATGCCACGGACGCAGCCATCCCCGCCATCGCCGCGCACCCCACGGCTCCTCGACGAAGACTCTGTGCAAGGCCCACCACAGCCTCAAACCCAAAAACAAGCACGGACATTACAAGCACATCGAAAACAACAGGTACGCCCCCACTGGAGCCCAACTGACCGGTCATGAAGAGCGGCATGGGGACGGACAAGGCGGCGCAAACCGCTGCGATCCAAAGCCCACTCGGACGCGCCTTTCTCGATTCTGCACGGTTGGGAGAGATCGCATACCCAGATGCGATGATGAGAAAAACAATCGGCAACGCCAACCAGGCCTCGTCATACAACCATGCGCGCGACCCGTTCCACGGCAGTAAAAGAGCCTCGGCCAACACGAACCACGCCGTCAGCCCCAGGACGGCGACATTTCGATTCGCTGAGGACACGCGCTCATCCGCCGCACCCGCCTGCTCGGCCTTTTGCACCGAAGAATCCGCATCGAACATTGCCCGCGCTTCATCAAGCGACTCGATATTCAGCTTTGCATACGCCCGCAAACGATAGGTCCCCGCCGTTGACCGCGAAACACCAAGGTCCTTGGCCATAGAGGCGAGCGACTTTCCCCGCAAGCTTTCCGACAATACGAACAACTCTCGCTCGGACAACCCGTAAGGAGCCAACTGCGCTTGAATCATTTCAGAAGAAGGAGATGCAGGGCCCTCATCGGGATGAGGCGAGGAGGTGTCAATGTCCTGCCCCTGTCTGGCGCTTGTGCGAAAGAACAGGACGAACACGGAGCATCCGGCCATCGCCGCAAGCAGCGCGATGGAGGGCGCGCCATGTGCAGACAAGCCGCTCGCCATAAGGCTCGCCATGCGCTCCCCCACCGTAGCGGCAAGAGCAAGCAAGGGCGCGAGCTCGAAGCAAGCAAGTACTCGAAGAGCCCGCGGCTCCTCTTTCCACACGGTATAAATCGCACCGATGATCTGCAACCCAAATAGAAGCGAAAACACAAGCGGCACCATGTCGGGCGAACAGCCCAGCGCGCCAAATGCAAGCACTGAAAAGCCCTCTATCGCCACCGCCACCAGTGCGAACCGAAAAACGCCAAGCGCGAGGAAATAAAGCGCAATCGTAACCGCACACACGGAAAACGCCACGATAAACGCCCATTGGGGGTCCATGGAGGTAACCCCTACCGCCCATGCGTGATCGACATGCGCCACCACGCGAATCCAGCTTGTCGTTAGCTCGTACATAGAAATCAACAGGGCCGCGCCTAGTATCGCAGGCAATACGAGCCGCATCTTCTGAGGTGATGCGGCGTTGAAGTACCGGGCCTTCTTAATGCACTCGTCATCGCCGCCCCTCGACATACACCGGACAAGCGCCGAACGCAGGCGCGATGAACGCGCCAAAACCGCTGAGACACCAAGAAGCGCAACGCCGATGACCATCTGCGTGAGCATGGGCATGCTGGTCCATGTGCCGCCCAACAAGACCAAGAGCGCACGCTGTGGAATCGGCACGATTGCTTGCCACAGAAGGCCGCATGCCAACAAGCCGCAAACGAGGAGCACGGCAGCGAGTGTCACCGTGCGACAGATTCCAGCCAGCCGGCTGCCACTGTTCACGCCCTCATTGCTCTTTTCCCAAGACACTGTTCACATACACCCGCTCAAGCCAACCCGACGCTTCGCCCTGCGACGTCACCGGAAAAACCGCGCCGTCATTAAACATATACACCTTCGTGCAGACACGTTCGAGCTCCGCAAGCAGATGACTGGACACCACAACAACCGCACCGCGATCCGAGAGCTTGCGAATGCAGTTGCGCAAGACCACCACGCCGAGAGGGTCAAGCCCGTTCATCGGCTCATCAAAGAGATACAGCGGAGGCATTCCGAGTAACGACTGAGCCCAACCGAGTCGCTTTCTCATCCCCTGCGAATAGCACTTGACCGGCACATCGTGCGCTGCTTCCAAGCCGACCGTCTTCATGCACGCAGCGCAGTACGCATGCACGTCCTTGCACTCCACACCGCGCAGCTTCGAGAGCAAAACCAGGTTTTCCCTTCCCGTCTTCTCTTCAATGAATGGAGGGGTTTCCAGCATGATGCCAAACGGAGCATGCCCGCGGCCTCCCAACGGATAGCCCAGCACGTGCCCACTTCCCTGCCGGGGGATAACGAGCCCTGCCAGAACACGCAGCATCGTGCTTTTCCCCGCGCCGTTGGGGCCCATAAACCCAATGACGTCTCCCCTCTTCGCATCCAGAGAAGCATTCGAGAAAATAACCCTGCCCTTGTACGAAACACTGACGTCCTTGAGAGCAATGGCCATGTCATCATCGCCCACGGGCATAGAAACGCGCATCTCGTGACACCCCCTCTTTACACTATCCGATGTATCAAATCCAACCCTGCGTAACCCGGCACGTTCGCCGCTGCACGTTTACTTGCAGCACCTTCGTTCCTGAAAAAGAAGCAACGCTATCGAGGCGACAGACAGAATCGCAACTATCAACAACAGGCTGGCCCAGCTATTGATTGGATAGACACTCGTTGCGATATCCGATGTGACGGCAACAGGTCCCTGATACGCACCTCCGGCGGACTCCTGGAAAAGAGTCGCTCCCAATCGGTAATTTACAAGGCACAGCCGATCGATGATCCAGCCGATCGTCGTAGTCAAAGGCTTGATCCCCAGCAGCAGTCCCAAGCTTGTGACAAGCGACTCGACCTGCGCTGCGACCACGTAAAAAGACGCAACGGCCAACGGCGCCGCACTCGGTGACTTCAGCAGGGAGCACACCGCCATGGCGGTCCAGGACAAGACGGTCTCCAAAACCCCAAACCCAACACCGAGCGCAACAATCAGCAGGGCGTAATTCCAGCCATGGGGAATCGGTCCGTACTGCGCCCAAATACTATCCTGCGGACCATTCGAGGCAAGCCATGCGGAAGGCTCGGCTGACAAAGGAAGACCCAGGAAAAGACAGGAGATGAGCGTGCACGCAACGATGAGGAGAAATACGATGACCTGGCACACGATCGCGACAACGGCAAGCTTTGCTACCACGTATGCCAAACCACTCCGCATTTCGCAGTGAATGACCGTACGCATCCCGTCCACGCGGTCGCGCACCACGAGATCAGCGCAGAGCATGCCGCACACAGCCGGGAGTATAAGCCCTGATATCAGCTGGTTGTTAAAAGCGAGGTACACCATATCAAGGGCAGTTGGCGAAACGCTCGTACCGCTTGCCGCGAGCTGGGAGGACGCAATCGCCATCTCTCGCAGCAAATTGTCGCGTGCGAGGACCACCATCGCAATGAGGGAAACGATTGTCAGCGTTATGCGAAAGGGCGTTGCGAATCTCCTCAACTCGAAGCCGAGGAGCCGCCAGAACGCAGAAGGCATGTCAGACGCACTACGCATGATCCCTCCTCATCCCGCCGAGCCGTTTCCCCAAGGAACCGGCCGCTTTCACCCTGAGCGAGCGCGGGGCCATAATCGCCACCAATGCCGCTACCGCGATCACGGTCAAACAGGAAAGCGCCTCTGAACAGAGAAAGGTATGAAACGTAGCGGTTGTCTCCATGTACGCCATCACGCTGCATACGGGTACCGTCAATGCACCCAGCGGCATGCCTGCCATTCCCAACACCCCAGCAATAAGCGCTGTCGCAGGGGTATAGGACAGGGCGAGCCACACCATGGGAACAACGAGTGCACCGGCATACCTCCAGCGGACAATCAGCGTAATACCCATGGATACGGCGCCAATCGCCACTACTCGCAGCATGCCGACAACAATTGCCCCAGCGTAATTCAATGCCATATCGTCCGTTAGCACTCGAACTCCCGCACTCGAGAGGCCCATCATGTAGCTGGCGTCGAACGTCCCACGGCAGAAAAGCGCGCACACCAGCAATGTGTACGCGCACATCGCCGCGGCAGCGCCCAACGCGAGCACCGTTGCCACCAGCATGAATTTCGATGCCAGGCTCTTGGCATCGCCGCCATTTGATCGAATCACCGCGGCATATCCGTTCGCCATGTGCTCCTGCGCATACGAGCAAACCATGAACGGCACAAAGAGCCAGGGAGCGGCGGAGCGCCCGAGGGCCTCCGCCGCCAGAACCAGAGGCGGCAAGTCGATACCCATGATCTCAACTTGGCCAGCGGTGCCGTATGAGCTCAGCATAAGCTGAACGAGCTCGTACAGCATCAGCAGCGCGCACGCCAGCGCTGCCCACAGCAGCCTTCGCCCCGTGCACAGGCGCAATAGCGTGAAAAAAGATCGAGACATCTCAGCATCCATCCGTTTGCCGCGTACGATTCCCCATTACGGGAACCGATACGTCCAAGTCCCCTGCAGGTTGTGTCCTCTTCGCGCAAGCGTCGACGACAGCTCTTTTTTAAGCCTCTGGCTCCGTCTTGTCTGTCATACACCCCTGATGAAATGCGAAATCCCTGTCGTACACCTTGAATAAAAAACGGGGCAGCCCCAAGTTTGGGAGCTGCCCCGCAAAGCGATGCAATCCGTATTTTCGTTACGCCCTGCGCCTCTCGCGCACCCATTCGGCGAACTGCTCGACATGGTCCCACGACGCGGACGCCACCACGTCGAGGATCGCCGACGACAGCATGACCGTGATGAGCGAATACGCGATCTTGACCACGGGGATATAGGTGAGTGAAAGCGCGAGCACGGTGAGATCCGTGAACAGGTAGCACCGGCCCACGCGCCAGCCGGTGATTTTTGAGATGGAGAGCGCCAGCGCGTCGTCTCCACCGGCGGAGCTGCCCTGGCGGATCACCAGGCCAACGCCAACGCCCACGAACGCGGCGCCGAGCACCGCGGCGAGCAGCGGATTCGCGGACAAATCGGGCAGCAGGTGCGGCAGGCTCTCCCACAGGCGGTAGAACGCTGCCACGGCGACCGTTGCCACCGCCGACCAGCCCAAAAAGCCGCCGCCGAGCACTTTAAATGCCACCGCGTAGGACAGGCAGTCGAGCACCGGCGACACAATCGAGGCGGGGATGCCGAACCAGTGATCGCCAAAGAGCACCAGGCCGATAATGCCGCCCTCGGTGATGCCCGTGACCTCGTGGATGTTGTGCACGCCAAAGGTAAAGATCCCCGCGCCCAGCAAGATGAGCGCGATGCGCTTGGCGAACTCGGCGGGGCTCAAGCCGAAGATGCGGAGCGGCGCTCCTGGTGCCTGGGCCTTGCGGCGCGGCGCCCCTGCCTGGGCCTTCTCGACCTGCGTGGACGGATTGGTTTCCAATGATTGCGCCTGCTTGTCTTGCTGCGTTTCCCTGCGCGGCATGAATATCACGTCTCCCGAGCGTATCGACTACGCCCAGCTTAGCAAACCCTACTCGCCCGCCTGCTCGGCGGCGCGCTCCGCCGCAACAAGCTCATCAAGCTCGCCGCGCCGCATGGCCAAGATCACCAGCGGCACCACGGCAACCGCCACACCGGCGGCGATGAGCGTTCCCTGCACGCCGAACACGTGCGCAAGCGCCGGCGCGCAGAGCAGTGGAAACGCTCCGGCAAGGTTGTACCCGGCGCCCATGGCGGCATTCACGCGCCCCACCTGGTCGAGCGGCGCGTGCACCTGGACCAGCGTGTTCGAAATCGGGCCGAACGCGGCAAAGGCCACACCCAAGATGAACTGCCCCACGCACGCCACCGCCACGAACGGCGTCGAGACGTACACGAGGCTGCCCACGCCCGTAATGAGCAGCACCACGAGCATGGACCGCACGTTGATGAGGCGCGTGGGCATCACGCCCGCCAGCGCGGCTCCGATGAGCCCGCCCACGCCCGAGAGCGCCGAGAGCCACCCCATCCACTCCGCGCCCACATGCAGCACATCGCGGTAGAACAGCGACTCGAGCGGGTCGAACGCGCCGTACCCCATAAAGGAGAGGAGCGTCGACCAAAACAGCAGCGTGAGCACGCTGCTGCCGAAGATCGTGGCAAAGCCGGCCGACACGCCGCCGGTCGGCTTGTCGGAGGCACGGTCGCCGGGCTTGCCGGCTGCGCCGTCGCCGGCGGAGCACTCGCCCGGCTCGGCAGCGGCACGCCCGCCGTCGCCCTCCAGGGCCGCCTCCTCATCCCCTGCCGGCGTACGCAGCGCCCGCAGCCCAAAACCGGGTATGCAGGCGAGAGCCGTGCAGAGCACCATGAACAAAAAGACCGTCTGCGTGGGCGCGACGAGCGCGATAGCGCCTCCCACCAGCGGTCCCACCACTGTTGCGATGTTATTCATAAGCGTGAGCAGCGAGTTGATGCGCTTGAGCTCGTCGATCTGACCGGTGAGATACGCGGGGAACGCGCGGGGGATGATGTCGGAGATGCCCCACGTGAGGCCGAACACCGCGCCGCCCAGGTAGACGCCCACCACGCTCGTGCCCAGCACCTGGTACAGCAGGCCGCTCGCAATGAGACCCGCCGCCGCCAGCCGGAAGTACGCCCGCGGCCCCAGGCGGTCCAGCAGCCCGCCGCCCTTCATTTGCCCCACAACCATGCACAGGTTGAGCAGCGCAACCGCGATGGCGTTATCCCCTACACCGGCGCCCATGGCAAAGGTGAGCGTGCCCATCACGCCGATGAAGTAGCTCGACATCGCGCCAAGATACAAGAACAGACGCGCCGCGACGAGCCGGCGCACCTGGCGGGTCAACTCCGGGGTCGAAAAGCTGAACCGTGCTCCCATGCGCACCCTGCTCCCATACTCTCTACGTGGCGTCTCTGTAACGTACCAGTGTAGCAAAGTGCGGCGAGAAGGCATCGTCCGCCGCCCGCCGCCGTGGGGTACCATGAACACAAGAACACCCCGGCGTTTTGCCGCACGGCACGGAAAGGCGCGCATGGCCCGCTCACTTCACGACGGCTTTGGCCGCAGCATCAACTACCTGCGCATATCCGTAACGGATAAGTGCAATTACCGCTGCGTGTACTGCATGCCGGAAAAAGGCGTGCCCCCGCGCGACCATGCTGAGCTGCTCACCGCCGAGGAGATCGCCCGCTTTGTCAGTCTCGTGGCGGCCGAGGGCATCACGCGCGTGCGCCTCACCGGCGGCGAGCCGCTCGTGAGCCACCGCATCGTGCCGCTCATCGAGGAGATCCGCGCCATCCCGCAAATCGAGGACATCGCGCTCACCACCAACGGCGCGCTCCTGCCGCGCATGGCGCCTGAGCTGCGCGGCGCGGGCCTCGATCGCGTGAATATCTCGCTCGACACGCTCGATCCCGCGCGCTTTTCCCAAATCACCCGGCTTGGGCGCGTGGAGCAGGCGCTCGCCGGCATCGACGCCGCGCTCGCACACGGCTTTCATCCGGTCAAGGTAAACACCGTGGTGGTGCGCCGCATGCGCCAGGACGTGCTGGAACTCGCCAAGCTCTCGCTCGACCGCCCCGTGCACGTGCGCTTTATCGAGTACATGCCGATCGGGTCGACGGCCTCCGCGCCCGCCGGCGAACGCTCCAGCTGCCGCGCCATGGCGGCGGAGCAGGAGCTCGATGCGCGCCTCTGGGACGCAAGCGACGTCGTGCCCTCAGATGAGCTGCGCGAGCGCATCAGCACCGAGGCGGCCGCCGCGGGCATCGGCGAGCTCGAGCCCGTGGACGCCGCTCCGTACGGCGCGGGCCCGGCGCGCTATTGGGCCTTTCCCGGCGCCGCCGGCACCGTGGGGTTCATCTCCGCCATGTCCAACCATTTTTGCAGCTCGTGCAACCGCCTGCGCCTCACCGCCGACGGCCAGCTGCGCCCCTGTCTGTTCTCCGATGCCGAACACCAGGTGCGCGATGCGCTGCGCGCGGGTGATGACGACGCCGTGCTCGCCCGCTACCGCGAGGCGCTCGCCTGCAAACCCCAGCAACACGACCGTATCGACGGAACCGCACGTCTCATGTCCCAGATCGGAGGCTGATCCTCGTGACCGCCCGCACACCCGATAAGCCCGAGCGCCCCAAGACCCTGGGGCGCACGGTGCACGAAAAGTACCCCGCCGCCGTGGTGGGCGAATCGCCCAATCTCACCCTCGTTGAGGGAGGCGGCGGCGCGCGCGACGCCTATCGCGACGAGCTCACGCATGTGGACGAGCACGGGGACGTGCGCATGGTCGACGTGGGCGCCAAGGCCGTCACGCAGCGCCTCGCCCTCGCCGAGGCGAGCATCCTCATGCACCCCGAAACCCAGGCCATGGTGCTTGAGGACCGCGCCAAAAAAGGCGACGTCCTCGCCTGCGCGCGCGTGGCGGGCATCATGGCGAGCAAGCGCACGAGCGACCTCATCCCCATGTGCCATCCGCTCAACATCACCAAGGCGAAGGTCGACATCGAGCCCATCGCCGCCGCCGGAGCCGATCCCGCCGAGGGCTGGGCCCCCGCGCGCGAGGACGGCCGCGTGGGCTTTCACGTGCTCGCCACCTGCGGCGTCACCGGAGTAACGGGCATCGAGATGGAGGCGCTCACCGCGGCTTCCACCGCCTGCCTCACCATCTACGACATGTGCAAGGCCGCCGACCGCGGCATGGAGATCGTCGACGTGCGCCTGCTGCGCAAGGAGGGCGGGCGCTCCGGCGTCTGGGAGCGCGCTGGGCTGGGCGAGACGGAAGCCGAGCGCTCGGACGATGCGGGCCTGGGCGCTGACGGGGAGCCCGAGACCGCCAGCAACTCCGGCCACACCCTGACCAGCCCCGCAGGCGAGCCCGAGCCCGACAAGCTCGCCCCCTCCGCGCTGCCCGGCGGTCCGCGCACCGGTGCTGCCGCCCCCGCCATCGCGTTCGTGGGCTATCAGAACGCCGGCAAAACCACGCTGGTGGAAAAGGTCATCAGCCGTCTTACGCAGCGCGGCCTACGCGTGGGCTCCATCAAGCACCACGGCCACAAGGGATTCGAGATCGACCAGCCGGGCAAGGACTCCTGGCGCCATGCCCAGGCGGGCAGCCGTCACGTCGGCCTGGTCGCGCCCGGCTCGTACGCCGAATACGCGCGCATCGACGGCGAGGTTGACGTGCGCGACCTCGTTGAGCGCTACACCGACGTGGATGTGGTCATCGTCGAGGGGTACAAGGGCGCGGGGCTCCCGAGCATCGTGGTCACCCGCAGCGGCATTGACCGCATGCGCGGGCGCGACTCCTTCGAGCTCATCGACGAGCACACGCTCGCCGTGGCCTGCAACGACGTGGTCACGCGTGATTTCCGCACCAAGGCGACCAAGCTCGCCCGCGCCGCCGCCGAGGAGGCGGGCACGCCGTTTAACGAGGAGGACGTCGCGCTGCCCCCGTTCATCGACATCAACGACTCTGCGGCCATCGCGAGCTTTGTCTTTGATTATGTAGAAAAGGCCCAGCTGGTAGAATAGGCAGCATTTGACTGACAGTTTGATTGGAGACGCATGGCACCTTGCATCGCCGTCATCGGCGCGCTCGAGAAGGAAGTTCGCCAGATTTACGCCGCCGTCGAGAAGGGCACCGTCGTTGAGGAGGCGGGCCTCACCATCGTGGGAGGCGCGTACCACGGCTTTGACGTTGTGGCGACCGTCGCGGGCATGGGCACCGTGAACGCGGCTGCCGCGGCCCAGCACCTCATTAGCAAGTATGGGGCGAACGCCATCATCTTCTCCGGCATCGCCGGCGGCCTCAACCCCGATCTGCACATCGGCGACGTGGTCATTGGCGAGCGCCTGCGCTACCTCGACACCGACACCGCGCTCATTGCCGAGTCCGCGCCTGAGCTCGAGGAATTCGCCAGCAGCGACTTTTTGGTCGACCTGGCCGAGCAGACCCTGCTCAAGCACGGCTTTGTGAACGCCGCCGCGCCCGCTGGCGATATACCCGAGGCCCGCGAAGCGGCCGACGCCACGCTCTTCCGCCGCAACAACACCGCCGAGGAACCGCAGCGGTTCCTGCGCGGCACCATCGCCACGGGCGACCGCTTTGTGAGCGGCGCCGAGATGAAAGCCAGCGCCGTTGCCGCCACGCAGGGCGATTGCGTGGAGATGGAGGGCGCCGCCATCGCGCACATCGCCGCCAAGAACGGCATCGACTGCCTGGTGCTGCGCGCGATTTCGGACAACTGCGACGAGAGCTACGACGCGCTGTCCTCGCGCGAGTTCGACCTGGAGGAGTACGCCACAAGCGCGAGCGGCCTGGTGCTCTCCATCGTGCGCCGCCTGGCCGCCCAGCTCGGCATCGAGCCGCGCGACTAGACGCGCCGCGACCCTCGCACGTCTCCTGCTGCTCCTCGCACGCCCTTCGCACCCGTAAAGGAACAAACCATGGCAGAATCCATCAACTACAACAAGGTGAAGTTCGTCGCCTCGTACGGCAAGGCTTCGCAGATCCCCGAGTCGACCTGCCCCGAGGTCAGCTTTGTGGGCCGCTCGAACGTGGGCAAGTCCTCCATCATGAACAAGCTGTTCAACCGCCGCGGCCTGGTCAAGGTGTCCTCCACGCCGGGTAAGACCGCCAACGTCAACTTCTTCGAGGCCGACGGCGTGCACTTTGTTGACCTTCCCGGCTACGGCTTCGCGCAGCGCAGCAAGGCAGAGCGCGACCGCTGGGCGCGCCTGATCGGCGACTTCTTCGACTCCGCGCGCAGCTTCAACCTCGTGGTCTCGCTCGTGGATATTCGCCATGACCCCAGCAAGCTCGACCTGCAGATGATCGAGTTCCTGCGCGAGAACGAGTTCAACTTCATCGTCTGCCTCACCAAGGCCGACAAGCTCTCCAAGACCAAGGCCGCCCGCCAGGCCGCGGCCATCCGCAAGCAGATCGGCGTCCCCGCTAGCCGCGTCATTGTTACGAGCAGCGAGACGGGCCTGGGTATCGACCAGCTCAAGGCCGCCATCGTCGAGTATTGCCTGGGTGAGGACGAGGACGTGGTGGACGAGGCGACCGCGGGCGTAGCGGTTGCGTCCGAAGTCGAGGCAGCCGCAGTCGAAGCGGCCGCGCCCGAAGTCGAGATGAAAACCGCCGAGGAGTAGTGGCGCTCGCCTGCCGCCCGCAGCCGCAGTCCGCGACGCTCGCCCGCTGCCAGCAACCAGCGGCGCTCCCCAGCCACCCGCAACCCGCATAACACGCGCACAACAATGGACCGCCCCGAGCCCAGCCCGAGGCGGTCCATTTTGCTACGTATTACCGCATGTATGTGCCGGGCGCGCTCGAGTCGAAGCGCACACGGCAGTGCACTCCCCTACGCCCTACTTCTTAGCGGCGCGGCCGTAGGCGATCCAGTACCCGACGCCCACAATGAGGATGCCGCCCGCGATGTTGCCCAGCGTGGCGGCGGACAAATTGAACAGCATGCCGCCCAGCGTCAGGGCATCAGCCCCCGCGACTGCGGCGCCAAAACCGAGCGCCTTGGCAGCCAGGCCCATGGGCAGGAAGAACATGTTGGCAACGCAGTGCTCAAAGCCCATGACCACGAAGGCGCAGACGGGCAAGATGATGCCGAGCACCTTATCGGCCGAGGTACGGGCGCCAAAACCCACCCAAACAGCCAAGCACACAAGCACGTTGCACAGAACACCCCTGCAAAAGAGCGTGATCCAGCCGGGCGTGACCTTGCCCACCGCGAGCGACACCATGGCGTCGCCCACGGCGCCCGCGTTCAGGCCCTGCAGGTTGGCGCCGAGAATCAGGGCTGCCAGCAGCAGCGAGCCCACAAAGTTGCCGATCCACACAATCGTCCAGTTGCGTGCCAGACCGTAGAGCGAGACCTTGCCCGAGGCGCATCCCAGTACCATGAGCGCGTTACCCGTGAAAAGCTCCGCGCCGCAGAGCAGTACCAGCTCAAGACCCAGGCAAAAGCACAGGCCGCCCAGCACGCGCTGCGCCGCAAAGCCCATCTCGGTGTCGCCCATCACCACGGTGAAAAACGCCGCGCCCAGGCCCACGAACACGCCGGCGAACATGGCCAGCACGAAGAGCTTGATCTTTGGCATGGAGGCCTTGCCCACCGCGGCGGCCTCGGCCTTGGCCTCGATCTGCTCGGGCGAAAGCGCATCGGGGACCATGCGGTTGGTCAGCACGCTTGCCGCCCCCAGAATTCCCACGCTCTGCTGTTCCTGCGCTTCAGATGCCATAGTGCGCCCCTTCTCGATATTCGCTCAATCAAACCTCGGTGATTGTAGCGGAGATACACGCGGAGCGGGGCGAAATTGCCCGCGTAGCCGTTAATTAACGCCGCGGAAGCCCTTGCCCACGATCTCGGAGCTGTCCACGATGGTGATAAAGCAGCCCGGGTCGACCTCGCGCGCGTATCGGCGCAGCTTAACGGCCTCGCGACGGCTGAGCACGCACATGATCACCGTCACGAGCTCGCCCGAGAACGCGCCGTACCCGCGGCTGATGGTGGCAGTGCGGTTGAGCTCGGTCACGATGAACTTCTCCACCTTGAGCGGCTCCTTGCAGATGATGGTGCACACTTTGCGCAGGTGAATGCTCTCGATCGCCTTGTCCACCACGAGCGTTTTGGCGAACAGGCCGAGCACGCAGTAAAGTCCCACGCGCGGGCCATACAGCACGGCGGCGACGCACACAATGCCGATGTCCACGATGAGCAGGGCGCGCCCGATCTCCAGCGTGCTGTGCCGCTTGAGGATCATGGCGAGGATATCCGTGCCGCCGGTGGACGCGCCGATGTCGAAGACCATGGCGCTGCCGATCGCCGGCAAGATCACGGCGAAGCATAGGTCAAGCCACATGTCGCCCGTGATGGACGCGCTCGATGCGCCCGGGAAGATGATCTCGAACAGCGAGACGTAGCCGGAAAGCGCGAAGGACGCGAACACGCTCCACAGGATCGCCTTGCGCTCGAGGAAGATAAAGCCCAGCACCACGAGCACGATGTTGATGATCCACATGAACGTGCCCACGGGCTGCGACGGGAACAACGTTGAGAGGATAACCGAGACACCCGAGGTGCCGCCGAACGCGAAGTGGTTGGGCGTTTTGAAGAGCACGATGGCGAGCGCCGTGAGGATGAGGCCGCCGTTCAGCATGGCAAAGAAGTGCAGGAAGCGCGGGTCGCTACCACGTTTGGCGCGCACCTGGTTACCTCGGCGGATGTCCTCCTCGGTGACCAGGTGCTCCATAGGTTCGACCGGCGGCGTGTGACCCGCAGCCGCCGCTAGGTTTTCTACTGGCTCCGCCACAGCGCCGCCCTTCGCTCGTCCCGCGTTACGCACCCGATACTAGCCCCTTTAAGGAGAAATACAAGGGTGCGCGAGGATGTTGCTGCGGGCGGGCGGCGGGCGGCGGGGGCGGCACAAAAAGCCGCCAGTCAAGCACCGCGCCCTGCAGGCCGGGGCATACACGCTGGTTATGCCCCGGCCTGCTCAAGACACGCTGCTCGGCTGGCGGCCTCATCACGTCAGTCGCGCGTAATCGCACGCGGCTGCGGAATTAGAACGCCGGGAGAACGTCCTCGCCGTAGGTCTTCTCCAGGTAATCCTTGCAGTCCTCGGAGGTCAGGACCTCGACCAGGGCCTTAACGGCCTCGTCGTCCTCGGAGCCCTTGGCAACGCAGATGATGTTCGCGTACTTCTCCACCGCCAGCGACTCGGAATCCTCGTGCGCCAGGGCGTCCTTTACGTGGAAGCCGGCCTCGATGGCGTAGTTGCCGTTCATGACCGCGAAGTCCACGGACTCGAGCGTACGGGGCAGCGCGGCGGCCTCAAGCTCCTGGAACTTGATGTTGTGCGGGTTGTCCTTGATGTCCTTGGGCGTGGCCTCCAGGTCGGTGGGGTCCTTGAGGGTAATGAGACCCAGGTCCTGGAGCAGCAGCAGGGCGCGGCCCTCATTGGTGGGGTCGTTCGGGATCGCAATGGTGGCGCCGTCGGCGATCGCCTCAAGGTCGCTCGACTTGCCGGCGTAGACCGCCAGCGGCTCGTAGTGGATCGCGCCCGCGCTCACCAGGTCGGTGTCGTTCTCCTTGTTGTAGTTGTCCAGATACGTGATGTGCTGGAAGTAGTTGGCGTCCACTGCGCCGGCCGTGGTGTCCTTGTTGGGCTGGATGTAGTCGGTGTACTCCTTGACCTTGAGCTCGATACCCTGCTCCTTGAGCGCGGGCGCGGCGAAGTCGGTCAGGATCTCGGCATGCGGGGCGGGGCTGGCGGCAACGGTGATTACGTTGTCGTCGGCAGGGGCGCTGGAGCCGCAGGCGGTGAGGCCGCCCAGGGTAAGCACGCCCAGGCCGACAAAGGCGGCCTTAACGAGAACACGACGGGAAGCGATGGCAAAGTTCGACATGGAAATGTCCTTTCTGCTGTTTGATTCGATAGGCGCGCATTGGGGAGAGGCCCCCTTTGCGTAAAAAGGGTTTTCGGGTCAACTGAGGATTCGGCACACGCCGATTTTCCGCACGCCGCAGGTCGGCGTGTATGGAAGGCAGTGCGCGTAGGCACGCACGCGGCAAACGAGCGCCGGGGCGTGGCACCGGGAGATACCTCAGCGGTGGTCGATCTTGCGGGCGATAACGTCCGCGATGGTTTGGATAAGCTGTACGAGGACGACGAGCAGCACGACCGTGATGATCATGGCCCCGTCCTCAAAACGGTAATAGCCGTAGCGAATGGCGATGTCGCCCAGGCCGCCGGCACCCAGGGCGCCCGCGATGGCGGTGTAGCCCAGCACGGCGATAAGCGTCACGGCAACACCGCGTACGATACTCGGGCACGCCTCGGGCAGCAGGGCCGAGAACACGATGCGGGGAATGGATGCTCCGCAGGCCTCCGCAGCCTCGACCGTATCGCGGCTGACCTCGGCGAGCGACTGCTCGATCAGGCGCGCCACAAACGGTGCGGTCGCAACGACGAGCGGCGGGATCACGCCGAGCACGCCGGTCGAGGTGCCCACGATTGCCTGAGTAACGGGCACGAGCGCGATCATCAGAATGATGAACGGCAGGGAGCGCCCGATGTTGACCACCCAACCGAGCACAGCGTTGAGCGCGCGCATGGGTCGTAGGCCGTTGGCGGCGGTGAGATGCAGCACCACGCCAAGCACCAGGCCGATCGCGTAGGCGATGGCGGTGGACACGAACACCATCACGAGCGTGTCGATGGTGCCCTGAACCAGAAGAGGAGCGAACTCCTCGATAAAATCGCTAGGCATCCCAGTCCACCTTTCCAAGCAGCACGCGCGTGGCCTCGGCCTGAGGATCGGCAAAGACTCGCTCGACACTTCCCTGCTCAACAACACGGCCGTTCTCCAGAACCGCCACGTTCTTGCAGATCTTCTCAACCACATCCATGGAGTGCGTGATCACCACGAGGGTCACGCCCGTCTCGCGGTTAATGTCGCGCAAGAGCTTGAGAATCGTGTTGGTGCTCTTGGGGTCGAGCGCGCTCGTTGCCTCGTCGCACAAAATGACCTCGGGGTCGCACGCCAGCGCGCGGGCGATCGCCACACGCTGCTGTTGGCCGCCCGAAAGCTGGCTGGGATAACTGGTTGCCTTCTCCTTGAGACCAACGCGGTCGAGCAGCTCAAGCGCGTGCGCACGGTTCTCGTCCGTCACCTTGCCGGTTGCCGCGCGAAACGGGAAGCACACGTTGTCGAGCACCGTTTTTTGCGCGAGCAGGCCAAAGTTCTGAAAGATCATGGCCACACGACGGCGGTAGGCGCGCAAGTCAGCTCCGGCAAGCTGCGTCACATCGCGACCGTCAACGATGATCTCGCCCGACGTGGGGCGCTCGAGCAGGTTGATGGTGCGTACGAGCGTGGATTTGCCCGCGCCGCTCATGCCAATGATGCCAAAGATGTCACCGTCGGCAATGTCGAGGCAAATATCGCTCAGGGCATCTTCGTGCCCCCGATATGACTTGCATACATGTTGAAGTTGAATCACGAGGAACTCCGCTCGCGGATGGTCTTGGATAGGCGGGGCCATCTCCCGCCGGAGACAGCCTAGTAGAGGCGCCCGGTCTCCATCAGTCCGCGGCATACGCGCGGCATGACAAAGTGCCCGGGCGAGGGCATCTCCATGACCATCATCATCGCGCTATGTCCAACAAACGTAATCATGGGGATGAGGTTAACAGGGTAACGTATCCCGGGCAACCCGTGAAACAAAAACGCAATAAAGAAAAATGCGTCATTTAGGGTCTGACCCTAAATGACGCATTTTGGGCGGGTGGGCTATTCGGCGTCTTCGGTGTGGCGCTTTTTGCTCGCCTCGTACTCGTCGCGCGTGACAACGTCCTCGATGCGCAGGTTGATACCCGCAACCTCCAGGCCGGTCATGGCGGTCAGGCGCTCGGTCACGCGCTCCTTCACGTCCTCAAAGATCGCGGGCGCATAGCAGCCGTACTCGATGATCACGGAGATGTTCACGATCACGCGATTGTCGTCGGTCACCTCAACGCTCACGCCCTTGGTGAGATTCTCCGCGCCAAAGGTCTCCTGCACGAGGTGAATGAGGCCGCCCTTCATCCCTAGGACATGCGGCACCTCACGCGTGGCCATGGCGACGATCTTCTCGATGACGCCGTTGGAGTACGTGAGGGAGTCGTCCGTATCGTCGTCGATGTCCTCCACGAGCTCGGCGTCCTCGGCGTCCGCCGCAGGCCCGTCGAGCGCCGTGGATGCCGGTGCCGCGGGAGCCCCCATTGGCTCTACCGCAGGCGAACCCGCCATTGCGGTTGCCTCTGCCCTCTGATCAAGCTCGACGTTCTCGGTGTTCTCGTCTGCCATGATTTCCTCCTTATTCGGGTGCACTACCCGACTGAATCAAACGTGCTCGCCGTTATTTCCTGCAATCAAAGCGATGCATGAACCTCACGGCATTGCTGCCATCGTCGACCATTCGGCCGATGATAATGCCAACCAGGGAGAATGCCGCAATAACAATGGTGTCCCAAAGACCGATGACCAAAACCAGCACGGCCACGACAAATCCGATGATGCCGTATAGCGTGGCATGCGGATGCGCATCGGCGTACGCCCACGCCGCGCGGCCCACACCCTCAAAAAAGCCAATCGTTGCATCCTGGAAACCGCCTGCGGAGCGCTCGGCCTTTTGCGAAGCGGCATGCGCCTGCTCCCAGGCGCGCTCCTCGGTGCCGACGCGCTCGGAGCCACCCTGCGCGGTGCCGGCGGACGTAGAACCGGGTTCCTGTTCAATAATGGCCCTAGGGGCTTTAGGGGTATTGTTCTCGCTCATACTTACCGCATAACCTCCTTGGTTACGGTTGTAGTCTTGCTGGGAAGAAAGCACACCTGCACGCGGACACCGGAAACTCCGAGCATATCGTCACAGGCAGCTTGGACGCGTGACTGAACGCGATGCGCCAGGCCTTTAAGATCTTTCGAGGTAAGCGCAATTGCGTCGACTTTGATCTCCACGCCGTCTTTGTTGCGGCCGACCACACGGGCGCGCACATCCTCGACCATAACGTCGGCACTGGTAGCCGCCGCTCGGGCAACAGAACGCAGCGCGTCAACGGAAACCTCGATGTCGGGGCAGGCTTCCAGGCGCATGCGCGCCGGCTCGGGCTTATCGAGCGCCATACCAACCAGCACCGCGAGCGCGTGAACAGCCACGATGCCCAGCGCGATGGCGCAAAGAACCCGTCCGGGCATGGATTGCGTGAGCCAGTGCGCAAAAGAGGGGGCCTTTGATGCGAAAAAGTCGCTTATTATACTTGCACCCATCGCAAGCACCACAATGACCGCAGCGATATACAGGCAAAACGCTGCCTTGCGTACGTGTTTCATCGCCTCTCCCCTCCTTTACGAACAAACTAAGGCACTTTTCTGCATCGAGAGCGCGTTTTTTGCGCACTCGCCTCGTTCTTAGCAAATTATAAAGCGAGCCGGGCCCGTCACACGTACGAGCCCGGCTCTTAAGCGCATCTTATCAATTGCGGCAAGCGCGTCAACAGCGAGCGCTTACTCCTCCTCGAGGGCGGCGATGACCTCGTCGGTCATGTCCATGGTGGAGTACACGTCCTGGACGTCGTCGAGCTCCTCGAGACGATCGATCAGGCGCTGGACCTTCTTGGCGTCCACACCGGAGACGGCCGTCGGGGTGGTGGGGACCATGGTGAGCTCGGAGCCCTTAACCTCGATGCCCTGAGCCTCGATGCCCTTGGAAACGGCCATGAGCTCGTTGGCGGCGGTCCACACGACCCACTCGTCGCCAGCGTCCTCGTAGTCGTCGCCGCCGGCCTCGGCCACGGCCATCATGAACTCTTCCTCATCGCCGGCAGCGCCGTTGGCCATGAGGTTTTCCTTCTTGTCGTTGGGGTCGACGATCTGCTTGGCAACCACGACCTGGCCCTTGCGCTCGAACTGGAACGCAACGGAGCCGGAGGTGCCCAGGTTACCGCCCGCGTGGGAGAATGCGGAGCGAACGTCGGCGGCGGTGCGGTTGCGGTTGTCGGTCAGGCACTCGACGTACACGGCAACGCCCGCGGGGCCGTAGCCCTCGTAGGCGATGTTCTCGTACACGGCGGCGTCGGCGCCGGCGCCAAAGGCCTTGTCGATGGCGGACTTGATCTTGTCCTTGGGCATGGACTGGGCCTTGGCCTTGGCCACAGCGGCAGCCAGGGAGGCGTTGTTGTCCGGGTTGGGGTCGTTGCCCAGGCGGGCCGCGACGGTGATGTTACGGCTCAGCTTGGAGAACAGGGCGGAACGCTTTGCGTCCTGCGCACCCTTACGGTGCTTGGTAGTTGCCCATTTAGAGTGTCCGGACATGTAATGCTCCTTCTATTTCCCTGCCCCCTGCGCACGCTCGGTGCCTGCGCATCGAGAGCCCATGTAAACACACGTTCAGCATGATATACCGTTTGCCATCTGCGCGAAAGGGGTTTCCGCGAGGCTACACATACCGATTGCCCGGCAACGCAAGGCGGCGCCGGGCTACCAATCTGCCCGCTGAGGCCGCTTGGCCCAAAGCGACCAGGCAAGCACCGCCGCTCCAATCACGATCAAAGGAATGCTCAGGACCTGCCCCATGGTGAGCCAGCCACCGGCCAAATAGCCGAGCTGTGCATCGGGCAGGCGCACGAACTCGACCAGGAATCGAACGATGCCGTACCCGAGCACGAACGTCCCCATAATGGCGCCCTGCGGCGGCGTCTTTTTGCGGCGGCTCAGGGCGTAAAGGATCACGAACAGGACGATGCCCTCGAGAAACGCCTCGTACAGCTGACTCGGATGGCGCGGGATATTCCCGGCGGAGCCGCCGAACACCACACCCCAGGGCAGGTCGGTCGGCTTGCCCCAAAGCTCGCCGTTGATAAAGTTGGCGCACCGGCCCAGGCACAGCGCCAAGGGAACGCCCACAAACGCGGCGTCGCCCACGGTCAGTGGGTTGAGACGCAGCACGCGGCAGCCAATGAGGCCTCCCACAATGCCTCCCACCAAGCCGCCGTGGAAGCTCATGCCGCTGATCCCCTGGCCGTTCTGCCCAAAGATAATCTCCAGAGGATGCTCGAAGTAATAGCCGTTGCTGTAAAAAAGCACGTACCCCAGGCGGCCGCCGATGAGCAGGCCGAACACCACGGCGATAACGAGCGTCATGACGTCGTCGACGGTGTAGCCCATGCCCCAGCGCTTTTGCGTGCGGTACATGATAAAGCCGGTGAGTAGGGCGCCGAACATATACGCCAGCCCGTACCAGTAAATCGTGAACGGCCCGGCGCTAAACGCCACCGGGTCGATTGCATGGTAAATCTCGTTGAGCATGCTCTGCTGCGCCTTTCGCTTGGGTGCTCTGCGTGAATGCGTGCGGGCGCTACGCACAAAGGCCGGAGCGCGCGGCCCCGGCCTTTTGGTAGATCGCCTGCTCGCAATTAGAACGGGGCGTACTCGTCGTAGAGGTCGTTCGCGGCATCTGCGCCGCCGCCGACCTGCTCAACGCGGGTCACGCCAGGCACGTGCTCCTTGAGGATGCGCTCCACGCCCATGGAGAGGGTGAGCGAGCTCATGGGACAGCCGGCACATGCGCCGGTGAGCTCAAGCTGGACCACGCCGTCCTCGTCAACGCCCACATAGGTCATGTCGCCGCCGTCTGCCTGCAGATTGGGACGAATCTGCTCAAGCACCTCGAGCAGCAGCTGTTCATTTACCGCCATGGACGGTCCTTTCTCCCAACGCGCGAGCCGAGCAAGCCGACTCGGGCGGAAACGTCATATTCGCAGGCAGTGTACCCACATGAAAGGACACTATACCACGCGCGCCCGCAACGCTATTCCATGCATCTCGGACGGCAGCGCATGAGGGGCGGCCTCAAACGCTACTTGTGGTAGGGCTCGCCGCGCATGATCTTAAAGGCGCGGTACACCTGCTCGAGCAGGACCACACGGGCGAGGTTGTGCGGCATGGTGATGCGGCCAAAGGAGAGGCGCTCGTCGGCGCGGGCGCGGACCTCGTCGGACACGCCGCAGGACCCGCCGATCACAAACGTGATGGAGCTCGAGCCCCGCATCATCAGCTCGTCCAAGTGCGCAGCGAGCTCCTCGCTCGAGCGCTCCTTGCCGCCGATGTCGAGCAAGACCACATGGGAGCGCTCGGGAATGGCCGCAAGGATCGCCTTGCCCTCGAGCGCGCGGCCAGCGTCCTCTCCGCCGGATTTGGCGGGGTCGCGGTCGGGGATCTCAACGACGCGCACGTTCGCGTACCCGCCCAGGCGCTTGAGGTACTCGGCGCATGCATCGGCCCAAAAGCGCTCCTTGAGCTTGCCAACCGCGACAACCGTGATTCTCATCCCATGCCCTTCGTTCAGTCCCGACAGGTCATCGATTGAAGTATACAAGACGTAAGCGGTGCCCTGTCGACGGGCACGAGAGCGGAGGCCTCTTCGAGCGAGATATCGGTGACGTTCACCGTGTTCGTGGCGGCATCGGCGCTCGTGTACGCAAAGGCGCCCATCGCCACGGGCTCGCCACGGACGCGGCGCCCCCTCCGCCGAAGCCCGTATTCAGGACGAGTGGTTTCTACTCTTGCTTTTTCTCAAGCAGATATTCCCTAAAATGCGGCATGTCGAACGCCACGCGCCCTCGGCCGCGCGTGCCCACGATACCCTGTTCGACCAAGCGAGCACGGTACTTTGACGCGTAATTCGACGTGACCCCCATGCGCTCGGCGATATCTGCAAGGTCACTCACGCCGTCATCCTCAAGCATTGCATCCAAAAATCTGATGTCGCCCCTCGAAAGCTCGTAATACGTAGGGTCGAGCACACGAGCATCGAGGTCTTGCTGCGCCAGCGTCACACCCCGCTCCACGTCTTCAAACGTTATTTCGCGCGCTGCCGGATTCAAACCCCATGAACGATACCCCACGAGCTGCATCATGAATGGAAATCCCCCGATAGCGTGCAGCATGCCGTCAATCGCCTCAGGCGAGGCCGTCCTGCCTCCACTCTCAATGGTGAGCTTGAGCGCCGATGCAATCTCGGCGTCGCTCACGCCGCTCAACCTGTGCTGCACGCAGCGGCGCAAAAACGATATGGATTCGCTACGCAGCAACATCGACACCTGATGCGGGAGCCCCGCCATGAGAAGTCCGACGCGCTTTCCCTCACGCACGAATAGCTGATACGTCGAGGCGAACGAAACCATCTCATCAAGCGAAGCCGAAACTTCATCTATGGTGAACAGGAGGCCGATCCCATATTTTTCCAAGCCCGCAATGAGCTCGCTCATGCGCGAGCGCCAGTTGAGCTCCTCTCGCGGAGCCGCCTCCCATTCGATCCCGAACAACTGGGCAATCGTGATGCCCTTGAGTTTAGGGCTCTCACTCGTCTCGATGAACTCACGTGCGGCGATCTTCGTCTGCTGGTACATATCCTCAAGCATGCCGGGACCAGCGACGACGTTCACCGAAATCCAACCGTGACGCGTCGCCTCATTCGCCAGATACGAAAGAAGAGCTGTTTTTCCCGTTCCACGTGCTCCGATGAAAATAGTCGCGAGATTGGGGTCGCCGGGACCTTCGTCAAGTGCGTTGAGAATGTCCTCGATCACATACGTACGACCAGCCATGAAGGGCGGAACGATGCCGAACGTGGGCGTAAAGGGATTGGCGTACCTCTGCATGACATCCTCCAAATGCGGCCCATGCTTCTTTTCCCTAGTTTTGCAAGTTTTCCCTAGTTTTGCAAGTTTTCCCTTCTTTTCCCTTTTTTTCCCAAGTTTTCCCTTTTGCATCTCAGATGAGCTTGCCCTGCCATCATGCCGGGCTGAAGGGCCTGACCCCGGTTGAGTTCCGGGAGCAGGCCCTTCGGAAGGCCGCCTGGCGGTTATGATTTATTACGTCCAAGTTTTGGGGCGCAGTCCCGAATTATCTTTAGGAATTAGTCCGGCCCCAGCTTCATCCCTTTCTGGATAAAGAGGAGGGATGAATAAGAAAAAAGCCGGACGCGTATGCATCCGGCCTGAAGCATTCGATGGAGCCAGCGACCGGGCTCGAACCGGTGACCCCCGCTTTACGAGAACATGAAGAAGTACGTTAACTGGTATTTCTTGTTTTTACCACTTATATTATTTCTGCACGTAAATTAGTGTTTTTCTCAGATTTGCAGTTAGTGATTAGATTTTCGTTTCACCCCTTTTTCACCCCGTAGTAGAGTTGCAGGGGTGAAAGTTTTGGGGTACGCTCGGGGGCGAGGCCGCAAAGCCCCGCCCCCGAGCGTACCCCAAACATTGACCAGAGGGCACATCATGGAATACAGGATTAAAGACAGCGCCAAAGGCTACGCCGAGCCGATTAAGAATAGGCCTGGTTCCTTCAGACTTTACTTCTCTCTCGGCAAAGACCCGAACACAGGCAAATACCTTAGAAGCCCCAAGCGCACATATCACTGTAAGAGCAAGAATCCCAAGAACTGGAAGTCCGAGTGCGACAAAGCGCTTGAGGCTTATAAGGACGAGCTGCTGGGCACTTCCCGCTCCTCTGATCTTCCACTGACTGTATCTGGTTATGCAGAGGAGTTCCACAGGCTCCGCAAGGACGAGATGAATTCCCCCCTTTCACACAATCGTGAAAACTACGACATCCGACATATCCGTGAGTTGTTTGGAGACATGCCACTCAAAGCGTTGCGCCCCGACGATATACGGAGGGCATACGCGAACGCTCGCGATACTGGCCGTTTCTCAGAAAGCGAACTGCACCGTATTCATGTAAAGCTTCGACAGATCATGGAGTGCGCAGTTGATGACGAGGTCATCAACTGCAATCCGTGTCGAAAAGTTAAGGCCCCGAAGATGGACCTTAAGCCACGTGAGACGCTGGAAATATCTCAGCTCCCCGACTTCTACAACCGCCTTCTTGCAGAACCGATGTCTCCGGCAACCGTGTGCACGATGCTTCTTTTCCACCTTGGACTTCGCAAAGGGGAGGCACTTGGCCTGTCGTGGAACGATTACAGCTCCAGCGATGACAAGATCCGCATCAGATGGCAATACACCAACGATAAGCAACTTCGCCCTCCCAAGTCCGACATGAGCAACCGTGACCTTGCCGTGAATCCATCTCTCAAGGAATACCTTGAGAGATGGAAAGCCTTGCAAGCATCCGAGCTTAATCAACTTGGCCTGAAACAGACTGGCGAGACCCCCATCGTCCATTCCATCGGACTTGAGAAGGTCATCGCCGGAAGACTGCCATACGTTACCCGCATGGATGGACACAACTTCGGTCGGTGGTTTAGGAACTATTGCGTCGATAACGGCTACGGACAGTTCGAAACGGTGACCCACACCTTCGCCCGCGACGGAAAGACAATCCGACGCGGAAAAGACTATGTTGGCCTAACCCCGCATGGTCTTCGTCATACGGTAGCAACGGTTTTTGCAGCTGAAGGCACTGACGTAAAAACGATTCAGGCATGGCTCGGCCATGCCAGCGCAACCACGACCCTCAATATGTACGTGCGGGCAGTTGAAGAAAACAACCGTGCGGCGGCTGGGCTATTCGACTCCCTTGTCCGTAAATCCTAAATCTGTAACCTTATTTATGTTATTCGTAACCCATATTGTGTTATTATTTACTTGACGAAGGGAGATCTCCATGCTTTTCAACTCACCTAAACGCATTAAACGCTCCGTTGATATGAGTGAAGGGACAGATTATTTTGTAGACCATTATCGCGATCTACTCAGCAAACTCGGCACGACCGTTTCGCGTGGTGCTGTCATTGATTCCGTCCTGCCCTCCCTGCTTTCGCTTAATCCTAGACAGGCAGTCAAGCTTTCTCAGATAGTCGAACGCGAGGGCAAGTTAAGCCAGTCCCTCTATGAGTCTACGCCGGAGTCTGAAGAGCTCACCCGCAACGAACTCAGCAAAGAAGTCGAGACGTGGGCACAGCTTAAATCCATCCTCGATGTCCTCGCCGATGGCCTTACCCCCATCCAACCCATGGTAAAAATCCCCATGGCTAGCGATATGTCCATTCTTATTCCCGATGATCCCCGCAACTGGATTGTCGCCAACCCCATGGACGCACCCTTTGCAGACAAGGCAACCATTGTGGAAGTGCGCAACGGCAAGATCTATGGAGTGCCACACTTCGTTGTTTTTCATTCCGGCGACGTCTCCGCCGAAGTGATCGACGAAATCGTGACTCGCGCGTTCCCGAAGTTCGAAGCAATCCTCAATAAACGCATCGACCCTCACTACGACGCTGAGGGCAATTTCCTCAATCTCGCCGAATGGGACTCTTCTCCGGCGATTGGTCGCTTCCCCGCTATGCCTCATAACCCCGTTCTTGGCAATCCCTATGGGATTGAGATTATCGACGAGGGCGGTAAGGGGGCGAAGAATTAGCCCTCTGTAGCATCGGCGCCCGCCCTCCCTCTCGAATCTTGGCGGATGACGAGGGAGGACGAGCTAACCATTAAGGATAGTAGCATGACTACACCACCTGACGGCATGGCCCTCGCCATAGCCGCGCCCCCTTCTGACCTTCCAACGACGGTCATCCCTCACTCGCAAAGCAACGACACTGCGATCACCGGAACAATCGTCCCAGTCATCCTCGGACGTGAGCGCCTTCTCGGCGTGCCCGAGATATGCGAGATCACCGGTTTCAGCAACGTGACCGCTGCGCGTCTCATCAAGGAGAGCGGATGTGGAATCAAAGTCCACAGCCGCCTGTTCGTACTTGAGTCCAGCTTCTTCAATTACCTGCATCGCTTGGAGGTGACCGAGCCGTGCAGCCTGTAGTCTCCCCCATCTTCGAAGCCGAAGTGCTCAATGAGCACGTAAACGCCATCGCTGGGGACAAACCCATCGCCGTCTTCGACCTCAAGGCGCTCAACAACATTCTTGGTGGCGTATTTCCCGGCCAAAACTACGCCATCTGCACCCGCCCGAGCGTCGGCAAGACTACCCTCGCGCTTCAGGAAGCAGACAAGCTTGCGAGGGACGGCCATACGGTCATCTTCGTCTCTGCCGAACTACCCCAACATAAGCTGCTTGCCAAGAGCCTCACGCGTCTCAGCGAGGGCGAGCTGACCCTCTCCACAGTTGCCGATGCGGCGAGCCCCGAGCACCAGAAGCACAATCACTTCAAAAACGCGCTTGAGAAGTACCGCGAGGAAATCGCGCCCAATCTCTGCATAACGGGCCCGCTAACCGTTACCGACCTTGGCTGTCTTGCTGGTAGCTGCATTCGCGAGCGCGGTCAGGTTCCCATCCTTTTCATCGACTATCTCCAACTCCTCGCATGCGGCTCGGCGGCCGAGCCGTTCATGGACGAACGCCTCGCCATCGCATCCTGCGTGAAGGGCCTTCGCGACATATCGAACTGCTACGGCTGTCCCATCATCGCTCTGAGCTCGATTACGCGCACCGCCTACAGCACGAAGAAGCCCGACTTGAGCATGTTCGGCGGTTCTTCCGCAATCGAATACGGCTTCGACGCCGCTCTCTACCTAACCGAAGATGACGAAAAGACCGAGTTCCCATTTGACTTCCCCGGTGACAAGGAGAAGCGCCTTAAGCTTGTTGCCCTAAAGAACCGCTACGGAATCTTGCGTACCACCAAGCTCGAATTCGACGGCGCATTCGCGACCTTCCGCGATAGGAATTAGGCGATGCGCGGCAAGCCGCGCGACCAGCACATCAACGTCAGGGTGACCCCCGAGGAGCGCGCCGCCATCGTGGCGCGCTCCACCTCCTTCGGGATGCCCCCGTCGACGTTCATGCGCGAGGCCGCGCTCCACTGCGACGAGAAGCCGGTGAAGATCGCCGATGCCGAGGAGCTGACGGCAATCAGGACGTCCCTCAAGAAAGAAGGCGGGCTGCTCAACCAGCTGGTGCGAGCGGCGCATATCCACGGTATCGACGAGGCCCTGTTGCCGGGCCTGCAAGTGGCAATATCGAACGTCTCTGCATCCGCATCCAAGATTTCGAAGCTGCTCTCCGAGGCAGCGGAGGGAGGCCACAAATGAACGTATTGATACCATCCGCGCTATCGACGATGGCGCTCGCCGTCTTCTGCTGTCCGGCGATCGCCCCGCTCGCCCAAAGCCTGCTGGACGGGCGCGGCGTCGCCGCCATACCGGAATTCGACATATCGCTCATCCCGCAATGGTGGCTGTCCGGCAACTTCCTTGCCTGCCCCGTCGGCACCCCAGCCGTCTTGCTCGCCCTTTTCCTCTCCTCCCTATTGTTCTTCAGCGGCGAAGCGGCGAAGGACCGCGCAGAGGACGGCGGAGTCCTCGGCGCGGCGCGGCTCAAGTCGGGAGGCGAAGCGATAAGGGGGTCCTCGACGTGGGACGGCAAGGCCTCCCCGAAGGAGCGCGGCCTTGTCTACGGCTTCCTGCGCGGGAAATACCTTTTCGAGCCGGGCACCTTCTCCCTTATCGTGGGCTCCACGGGGTCGGGCAAGAGCCGTGGCATTCTCATCCCCTCCCTCGACCTGCTGACCTTCGGCGATGGCGGCAACGGATCGGAACCGCACTCCGTTGCGCTCAGCGACCCGAAGAATGAGATGCTGGAGCTGTGCGGCGAGGAGCTTGAGGATCGCGGCTACAGCATCCTCATCCTCGACACGCAGAGCCCCATGAAGGGCAACCGCTACAACCCCCTGACGGCCCTCGTCCGCTTCATCTACGCCGGGCTCACGCAGGAAGTGGAGCAGGCGGCAGACTCCATGGCGGCGGTGATCGTGCCGGACGACAGGGGCGCTGGGAGCTCCCACTGGGTGGAGTCGGCGCGCTCGCTGCTCTCGGCCCTCATCCTCCTCACCGTGCTTCACGACTCCTGCCCGTACGATGCGAAAAACCTCGCGACGGTGAACGAGATCCTGTGCCGCGGGACCGAAGGCGCGGGCGCGGACCCCGCCAGCGGGCTCAAAGCGCTGTTCAGGGAGCTGCCCGCCGGGCACCCCGCCAAGGCGCGTGCCTCGCAGTTCCTTTCCAGCGGCGGGAACGAGATGCGCAGCATCCTCTCCACGCTCAAGGTGCGCATGCGCATCTTCTCGTCCGCCCCCATCGCGTGGATGGTCTCCGGCGACGAGATCGACCCGGAACGCGTCCTCACGGAGAAGGCTGCCCTCTTCCTCCATGTCCTCGACGACGACAACCCCTACAACGCCATCCTGACCATCCTTCTGGACTCACTGTGGGCGACCGCCCGGATCCTCGCGGAGGCGAACGGCGGCGCGCTCGACAGGCCCTTCACCGTCATAGGCGACGAGTGGGGAAACCTCCCCACCGTCAAGAGCCTGCCCTCCGTCCTGAGCCTCGGAAGATCATATGGCTATTTCTGCCATACAGCCGTCCAAAATATTGCGCAATGGAACCGATATGGCGAGCGCGATGGCCGACCGAAGGTCCTTGCGAACTGCGCGGTCAAGATCGCCCTCAAGCTCGGCGAGGCGGAGGACCGCCAGTATTTCACCGAGCTGGTGGGCAAGACCACGAAACACACGAAGGGCACCAGCGCCAACAGGGGCGCGCACGGCACCAGCGGGGGCACCAGCTTCAACGAGCACGCGGACGACGTCATCCATCAGTGGGAATGGACCACAAGGTCACCTGACAAGGATGGAGCGATCGTGGTCAAGCAAGCGATGAACGGCCTCCCTGCCTCCCATTCGGGGGCATTCGAGATCCCGCTCGTCGACTGCACGGAGACGCCGACGAGGGAGCACTTCGGCTTGGGGACGCGCGAGCACGAGCGAGCGAAACGTCGGGAATGCCAACGCAGGCTGACCGAGCGTATCGAGACCCACAAGGGCGACCCCATCGCCATCTGGTGCCCGGAGTTTCCCGAGACAGACGGCACTGATTTCAATGAGGATGAGTGGGGCGCGCTGTAACGCCAGGAAGGAGCAATGATGACCGCAATCAAACAGGTCAGCGTCCACAGCGCTCGCCACCTGAAAAACGTCGAGTCCTACCTAGACTGGCACCGCGATAAAGCACTCGCGCACGACACATTCAACATCATCGACGAGGACAGGGCCTTCATCGAGATGGATGAGACAAGGAGGAGCGCGGGTCACGACGTCCCCGGGAAAGCCAACAGCCGCTGGACCCCGATCGAGCATCAAGTCGTGGCATTTAATGCGGACGAATGTAGTTGCAACGGTGGAAAGATGACCCCGGAGCTCTGCATGGAATACACCCGCGAGTACGTTCGCACGAGGTACGAGGATTACGAAAGCGTGCTCGTGCTTCACCTCGAACACTGCGCGAGCGACAACACGGACCGCTATTGCTGTCATATCGCCATAAACCGCTCGAACATCCAGTCTGGGTTGCGTCTCGACGAAGGACCTACCCGCCAAGCGGCCAGGGCGCGCGTGGCGACCATCCGCACCCTCGACGAGAAGTACGGCCTGAAGCAGCTCGAGCGCGGCAAGGCGAACTCGCGCGTGCACGGCAGGCAGCCCGGGGCGGCGGAGCGCGACATGGCCCGCAAGGGGCGGGCCGAACGCTCCGAGAACGAGCGCGTGAGGCGGACGGTCGCCAAGCGCATCGAGGAAGTGGGGCGCATGCCCGACTGCCCCGACCGCATGGCCGAGCTGTCGCGCCGCCTCGCGCGGGACGGCATCAAGCTCAAGCGCTCGAAGGGCGGCGACTTGCAGTACCGCTTCCACTCGAAGTCGCTGGGCGGCGAGCGCAAGGTGAACGGGGTGAGGCTGGGCTACGTCACGCACCGCAGGACGGGGCGCACGATCCGGTTCACCTATCACGGGGTGATGCGCGCGATAAGGCTCTGCATGCAGCTGTACCGCACCATGGACTACATCACGCGGGACATGTAGGAATCAGAGACCCGCCAGCGCAACCCGCCCGAAAACACCCATGAACGACGGCAGCAGGAAAAGCAAATGGCCTCCGGAGGAATCCTTTGCGGACTTCCCCCGGAGGCCTCTGCATTTGTTTATCTGCCAATTCTGCAGAGTCCGCTACTTCCTGCGACGCAGCGCCTCTCCAAGGGCGGCGACCGCCGCACCGGAGGCGGTCATGATCCCGAGCGTGAACGCCGGGTCGCCCGTGGCGGGGAGACTCCCGCCCGCGCCTTCGGTCTTCCTGCCGTTTGCCGCAGACGGCCCCTGCTCGAGCCTCGCGATCGACTCCGTGCGCGTGACGCCGCACCTTCCGCACGTGAACGTCCTCGCGCCCTCCGCGCTCTCGGTCGGTTCGGCGGTCACCACGCCCTCGCCCCACGCGTGACCCAAGGCGGGCAGGGCCTCGGTGCGCTCGGCACCGCAGATCGCGCAAGAGTGCTTCCTGATGCCCTCTGCGGTACAGGTCGCCTCGGAGACCGACTCCCAAGGCCCGAACTCGTGCTCCTCGCCGTCGATCGCGTGGAACGCAAGACCCTCGTTTCCCTCGGGGTTCAGCTCAAGCCAATGCTCGACGTACTGCTCGGCGGCGGTTCCCCTGTAACCCACGATCAGGCACGGGTCGAACGAATCGTAGTAGATCCCGGGGGAGGTCTCGTAGGTATCGCCGATCTGGACGACGGACTTCGGGAGATAGACGCGTTTCAGGTTCGCGCACCCGTTGAAAGCGCCATTGGGAATCCACGTGACTCCCTCTTCGATGACGACGGTATCGACGCCGACCCCGTAGAACGTCGCGTTGTGCCCCTCCTCGAACTTCGACCCGCCGGGTATCACCAGCGTTCCGCCCAACTGCGAGCAGCCCGCGAAGCAGTCGCCGCCCCACGTGACGTTGTCAGGAAGGACGATGGACGTGATGCCGGTGTCCGCGAAGGCGCTGTGGTTCACGGCCTCGAGGCCGTCGTTGAGGTGGACCTCCGTCAGACTCCTCGTTCCGCTGAAGACGTCCCACCCGATGGTCTTCAGGGTCGAGGACGCAGTGAACTTGGTGAGGTTCGGGTACTCAATCGGGCTGACCCCGTAGGAGCTGGAGGCGAACGCGCCGTTCGGGATGGCGGTGACGCCCTCGGCAAGCCTCACCTCGCGAATCCGCTCGGCGTACCGCCCCCACTCGTACCTGAGGTCAGAGGGCTTAGAGACGTCCTTCTCAATAGTCAGGACACCGTCCGCGTCAAGCGTCCACCCATCGCCGGCGGCGATCCCCTCAGTTCCAGCCCCCGCAGACGCGGGGGAGCCCTCCATCGCCAAGGCGACCCTCTGGTCTTGGGCAAACGGGACTTCAAGATCCCCGGCTTCCGCCGCCAGGGCGGCAGCGGGCCCCGCCGCAAATGCAGAGACCAAAACGACAGATGCTGCGATCAGCGGGAACGCGCCACCAGAACGCCTACTTCCCATCATATAACCTCCTGTTCAAGAGGGGCATGCGCCCCGAGCGGCATAACGAACGACAAAGGCCCTTATCCCTGAAATGCCCTCTCATCGGAAAACCGGATGGTGCCATCCAAGGTGATTGACGGCCCGTTCTCGTAGATCTGCAAGGTGAAAGGTACAGATTCCCCGCCCACTGTGAGGGTTCCCGTGTAGAGCGGGACCATCGACGAGCCGCTCCGCGACGCCGTGAACGACTCGACCTCAACCGCGCACTCGCCCGAATGGTCGCGCGCGACCCACTTGCCCTCATCCGGAACTTTGTTGAACCTCGCGCTCTCGTCGTATTCGCCCTTTTCGAACTCCGCCTTGCCGTCCTTGAAGGAAATGGCCTCATCCGCCTTGCGCACGTTGCCGTCTGCCTCCAGGCACCACTCCGTCGATTCAAGGAGCGTGCCCACGCGCTCCCCGGAACCGCTCAGGAATTCGTCGCGATACTCGACGGCCTCCTCTTCGGTCGGGTAGTACCGCTCCCCAAGGTCCTCCCAACCGGACTGCACGTACGCGTCCTCGCCCTCGACCCTCTTCAAGGTCATCGACTCGTAGCCGGGGAGCGCGATCACGATCGCTTCGTCATCCTGCGACCATGTGCCCGACAGCTCTTGGTCGCCGGCGTAATTGCAGTTCTCCCCATCGGTGAACGTGACGCTCTGCATCTTCCCCGAACTCCATGCGGGCGCGCAGTAGAGCGTCTTCCCCTCCAGCCCGCCAGTTCCGCCCTCGCATCCCGTCAGCGCCATAAGCCCGGCGAGAGCGACCGATGCCGCGCCGCCGAAGAAGCCCCTCCTCGATATCATGCCTCTTTCTCCTTCCGCATTCGTCCAGATAACCTTGATGCCGTGCGGGCTCGCCACCAAGAACGCCTCGCCAAACATGGTTCAGTAGCAGGCCGACGCACCCATGGCGACGGAATCGCAACGAAACTGCGTGCGGTTCCCTTCAGACAGCCGTCCGGCAAGGTCATTGTACGCCAGATTGTCACTTATATAGGGGTGACTTAAATAGGGTGCAGCTGAACCATTGGTACCGATGAACGGAAGGTGCCGATGACTCAGCTTGGTCCCAAAATGCGCGTCGGGCTCCGCATCAAGGAGCTCAGGAACCGCCTTGGCGTGAGCCAAGAGGCGTTCGCGTATTCGATAGAGATGTCTCGAACGTACTTCGCGGAAGTCGAGACCGGCAGGCGCAACGTCTCCATCGAGAACATCGACCGCATCGCCAAAGGTCTGGGCGTCTCGCTCAGGGAGTTCTTCGACGCGGATATCTTTTCGGGCCGTGCACTCGTTGCCAGCGAGTGCGATGAACCGAGGGACCATTAAGCCAATCGATGGGAGCGAGCCGTAGCGAGCGGCCCATCACTCGGCGGGAGCGAGCCGTAGCGAGCGGTTCGCCGCCCCGCCCGAGAGGGCGGCAAGATGATTCCGTGCAACGGAATCCGTATCTTGCCAGCCCATCGGGATGGTGAGCGGAGGGCTTCCGAAGGCGACCCTGAGGGAGCGTTCGAAATCCCGGAGCGAGAGCCGACGGCGCGCGACGCGGCGGAATGATCGTGGCCATGAGCAAGCGATCGAATGCAGCCGCTCGCGGGCTGTCGGCGGTGTGAGCGGAGCGAGGTCGGAAGGCGACCCTGAGGGAGCGTTTCGACCGCGCGCAGCGAGAGCGAGGCCCGCACTGCGGGCCGAGCGGGCGGAGGGCCCCTTGCGGGCCCGGAGTACCGCGCCGGGAGGCGCGGCGCCCCGTGGCCGTTACAGCCGGATCCACCCATCGGTGCCCGTCGGGTCCAGGACCGTGCCCTCTTCCGAGTCGCGCACGAAGCCCTGGAGGTCGAACTCGAGCACGACGTCGAGCATCCCCAGCGCCTCGCCGAGGTCGTCGCTCGAGCAGCACGTCGGCCCGGCTCCAATCGTCCCCGCGCACGGGCGGAGCAGCCCGCGCTCGTAGACGACGTATCGCCCGCGCCTCTTTCCCTCGCGCATTTCCTCCTCCTTTCCGCCGGTATGGGGCGGGGCCGTATCGGCCCCGCCATCCCGTCTCTAACGCCTAACCCTGCTCACGGGCGCGGGCTCGAACAGCACGTCGCGCTCGACCGCGTTGAAGCCGCGCGAGCGGTTCACCGCCTCCATCTCACGGATGGAGAAGTAGCCCCACTCGTCAGCGAAGCCCTCGACGAGGCCGAACGCCTCGCCCGTCGCGGGATCGTACTCGGTCACGTACCACGTCCACGCGCTCACGCTGCTAAATAGCTTCACGCGGGCGATGGGATCCCCCTCGTCCTCGGTCGCGTACAGCGGCGGCACCGTCGCCGCCACCCCCTTCGGCATAAGCTCCTGCATATCGGTCTCCCTTCCGGCCATGTCGGCCAATCCTCTCCGCCTCGCAGACAGAAGCCGCAGGCGCTGCTTGCCGCGCCTACGGCTTCTTTCCTGAAGCCACGAGCTGGAGCCCGCACGGGTCAAGGGAGCTGCACGGCAACCTCCACCAACCGAAGCGAAGCGCAGGTTTGTGCGGGGTTCCGTGCGGCCCCTTGACGCGCGCGGGCGGAGGCTCCACCGGGTGCGGCCTCTGGCACGGCCTCCCCTGCGGGCACGCATGCCTCAGCCGCGTCCGGACGAAGGCCTACAATCGCCCCGAAGGGAAGTGATTGGGTTGTTCAAGGGAAGGGACCTGTCAGGCACGTGCGGGATACCGCGCGAATGCGACCGAGTCTACGTGGGGGTCGAGTGTCCGCCGAAGGGCCTCAACGACGATGTCGATGTGCCCAAAAGGCTCATATGGCCAGACGGAAGGAGCTGGCCAATAAAGTCAACCGCCCGCCACGTTACGCACGGGCGGGTGGTGTTCGGCAACCTCGTGGAGAGGTTCGACGTGTTCATGGGCCACACGGGCGAGCTCAAGACGATATGGCGTCAGGACGGGCGCTGGTTCGTCGGGAAACCCAGCGGAGGAATCGCGCGCCCGAAGAGGCGCTAAAGCCTCTCGAAGCCCCTCCTTATCAGCTTTGCCATGAGAATGCGCCTCCTATAGAGAAAGCGCTCGTAGTCCAGCCCCTCGAACTCGATAGGGAGGGCGTGCTCCTCGCAGGTGCGCTCGTAGGCGTCGTATCCGAGCTTCTGCTTGAACCTCGGCACGTAGTCGAGTGGGGAGTCGTCTGAGATCTCGATGTTGGTGCCGTAGTCCACGAGAGCGAAGTTCGCACGTGCGCTGCGCTTCTCTTTCTGCCCGATGGACTTGAGGTAGTTGTCCGGGAATAGGTGATGTTTGTCGAGCGCCCTCTTCGTGCCCGACGCGCTCGGCAGCAGAAGTTGGGAGAGCGGGGTCGTGCCGAACAGAGACTTGCAGCCGAGGACGACTTGCGCCGCCACGAACCCGTTCCACGTGGGGCCAACGGCATCGTTTGCGTCGAGGTCGTTCGGCAGGGTGATCGAGAAGTAGTCGTCCGTGAGGAGCGAGGCGACCGACCGCTCGAAGTACTTTTGGAAATCGTCCGCCTCGCCCAATTGCGAGATCTCGGTCAACTGGCGCTCGAAGGCGGTCTCGAAGCCCCCGACGTAATACGAGGTGATGGAGCACGCAAAGAACCACCTGCGTATGAGGCGGCTGATCTCGCCGTGCTTCATCCCGAACTCGCGCTTGCCGATGAGGTAGAAGGCGTAGGTGAAAAACAGCGCATTCGCCGAGCTGATCTGGCTGGGCGCGACGTAGCCCGCCTCACCCAGAAGGTTGATGAACGAGTGCCAGTTGTTGAGATCGAGCACCTGGTCGAGGGCGACGCCGAAGCGCTCGAAGTTCTCGGCACGGGTCTGCGCGCTCGTCTCCTTGGTCTTGAGGTCCTTGCCCCTCAGGATCTGGTAGGCATAGCGAAGCCTGCCGCGCTTGAAACCGACCGCCACCGCCGTCCTGATGACGCTGGTCGGGGAGACAGCGATGAGTTGGTTGTAGGAGGTGCCGCCCATGGGGATGCGGCTGTCTGCGCAGAAGCGCTCGATGCGCTCCCTCATGGCTGGCTCATACACCGACAGGAGCGTCATGATGAAGTCGTCCTGTTTCAACGCCTGTCCCTGAGAGTTCACGCGGACGAATATGTCGGACACGGTCTCCTCGTCGGCGTCGGCGGTTATCCTGAGGACCGGCAACAGGTACCTTTCGAGGCCGAGGAGGGCGGTGAGGCCCCTCTCGATGGCGTCCTCGGCGGGGTCGTCGAGCTCGGGCTCGCCCTTCTTCACGTTTGACTCGTTGAGCGCCTTGATGAACGCGCGTCTGTAGGAGCTGAACGCGTTTTCCCGGTTCGCCCCGAACACGTCCGAAACGCACGACACGAACCTCGGGTCCCTATCAGTCGATGCATCGGCCACCTTGAACTCAGCCGTCACCGGGTTATAGGCGATTCTGATGGGCCGCGAGCCGAACGAGCTGTCCCTCACCTCGACGCCGTAGAAAACCGCGAGCAGGGCGGTGAGGCGCTGCTGCCCATCGATAACGAGCTCCTTGGGGACGGCGTAGACCTTATCGTTGTCACCGATCTGCGACTTCTTCGACACATCGTCGGCGGGCGGCTCCCATAGCATCACGTACCCGATGGGATAACCCTTCAACATGGAGTCGAGAAGATCCCTCACCTTGTCGTTCTTCCACACGAACGGCCTCTGCAGGTCGGGCAGACCGATCTTTCCCGTGATGACGTCCTTGAGGACGTTGCCGACCTCAAGGGTGATGGGGTTGTAAATCGAGTTCGCCACGGGTGCTACGCTCCAGTCTTCTCTGCATACAGCTTGAACAGGTGCGCGACTATCTTCTCCTCGTCGCCGTTGAAGTCGACGCCGTAGGCGGCCTCGACAGCCGCGTCGAGCTCGCGATGGGCGCGCATGAGGTCAGGGAAGAACGCTTCGTTGTCCGGGCTATACATCTCGGCAAGCGTAGCCCCTTGCTGCGCTTCGCGCACATCCAATACGGCCCGGGCGCGCTGTTCCACCTCTTCTTTAACTTTGTCCGAGGGCTCCGGCCAAATGAAGTTGTTGTACACAATGGTGTTCGAGTACTGATAGTCGCTTTTCAATCGTCCAGCAACTTGTCTCATCCATGCGTTGTGAAATTGGCTTGCGATAATCCCGAAGTCATATATTTCTGCACCCTCAACGAAGAAGAGCTTGTTCCCCGGGATGGTTCCATCAGTTATGTAGCCAACTGGAACATACCTCCTCCTACCAGATGAGACTTGAGGAACAGCCAGATAGGCCCCTTCCTGCGGCACCTTCAGCTCATCGAACTCCCAAGGCTTCTCAGCTCTTTTGCGCGTACCGGCACGCGGAGATGCGGCGCGTCGAGAACGAACTTCTTCGAATCTATCCTTGATTCGAGATGGTAGCTTACTGAGCTCCACCCCAGACACACCCGCAAACCAAAGGCAGTAACGCCGGACGCCCTTAATGAATTCTGCGCCCATGGAAAACGGCCTGATGTACTTCCTCATCTCCGGGTAGTCCCTCTGAAGCTGGCTGGCTTCCTCTTCATCGAGCGTCAAGAATCCCCAGTCGCCAGCACCACCGCCCCTGGACATCCCCGGAACGTTGCATACAGGGCGAGAGCTCTTTGCAACAAATACGTTGGGAGCATCTGCGAGGTATCCGTTAATATGATTTGCCTTTCTCCCCCCTAGCGCATCGAATATCAATGGCGAAACATTGTCTTGCCGGGAAAAACCAACGACAACCACGTGCACATTCGCCTTATCGGAAGCCTCGGAGTTCCAGACGAAAGTCTTATGGGCGAAATCGATAGAGACTCCGTCCTCAAATAGCGGCCTCCACAGCGGCTCGACCTGCTGACCTTGGCAGATGGAATTGGTGGACACGAAGGCGCAGCGCGTGTGCGACCCGCGCGTAAAATCCGCGGCCTTCCTGTACCAGCAGGCCACGTAGTCAAGGACGCCGCCAGACTTGCCAAAAATGTCGGCTCGGTCTCTCTTTTGGGCGTCGTTGAGGTTCGAGTAGCCGATGAACGGCGGGTTGCCGACGATGTAGTCCAGATCGGCGGCGGGTACGGCTTCGGCCCAATCAACGCGTAGAGAGTTGCCGTGGATGATCGTCCCGTACTCCTTGAGCGGCAGCTCGTCGTAGACGCGCTTGACCACCTTGGCAGTGTTGATGTCGGCCTGCTTCTCGGCGATCCACAGGGCGGTGCGCGCCACGCAGCAGGCGAAGTCGTTGACCTCGATGCCGTGGAAGTTGGCGAGCGTCACCTTGACGAGGCTCTCCTCCTCCGCCTCCTCGAACGAGATCTCGGACTGACCGCCACGTTGCAGCTCCATGAGGACCGTGTTCTCCAGCCTGCGCAGGCACATGTAGGTCTCGGTGAGGAAGTTGCCCGACCCGCACGCGGGGTCAAGGAACGTGAGGCTCCCCAGCTTGTCGTGGTAGGCGCGCAGGGCTCGGGTGCGGGCGCTCGGGTTCTGCTTCGCGAGGATGTCGTCGAGCTCTTCCTTCAGCCCGTCTAGGAACAGCGGGTCGATGACCTTGTGGATGTTCTCGGGGCTCGTGTAGTGCATGCCGCCGGACCGGCGCGTGTCGTGGCTGAGCGCGCCCTCGAAAATGGAGCCAAAAACGGTGGGGTCCACGCCCGACCAGTCGAACTCCTGACAGCCGGAGACCAGGATCTCGTAATGAACCTGCTCGTTCAGCTGGGGTATCTGGATGCGCTCCCGGAACAGCCCGCCGTTCATGTAGGGGAAGCGGGCGAGGAGCTCGCTGGGGTACTCCTGCTTGCGAGCCTCGTCGTCGGTGTCGAGCCACCCGAAGAGCTCGATGAGCGCTCCGCGCAGGTGCCCGCCATCGACAGAGGCAACGTAATCCCGGAAGAGCCCGGGCTCGATCAGCCCCGCGTCCTCGCAGAACATGAGGAACATGAGGCGGGTGCAAAGAACCGAGAGGGCGTGGTGGCTCTCCTCGCTGTCCGGGTCGTGGTACAGGCCCGCGATCTCGTTGTGGATCTGGCCCATGATGCGCCCCGCCTCGATGGAGACGGCGCGTTGGACGCTCCTAGGAGCTGACCCCCCATTACAGTTGAGCCGTCCGTAAGGGAGGCCCTTTCGCCTTCAAGGCATTAC
>JAUNDT010000005.1 GCA_030525945.1 Coriobacteriaceae bacterium
GGGCTCGAGGTGCCCATCGGCACCTCGAGCCCTATCTTTCAAACATCCGGGCAATCGAAGCCCCTGAGTAAACGGCAAAGGCGCAGCCTTTATTGCTCTAATCGTTCGCTTGCTTCGAGCCAGGCCATTTCCAGCTCATCAAGCTCTTCTTGAGCAGCAGCGATCACCTCTTGTTGAGCGGTCAGGGAGGCAAAATCCGTGGGGTCGATGTCATACATGGCCGCTTTTGCGTCCTCGAGCTTGACCCGTCGGGTCTCCATCTTGCGTTCCAGCGAGGCCACTTCCTTTTTAAGGCGCTGGCGCTCGGCGTTCGAGAGTCCGGACGCAGAGCGAACTGATCCGGCTTCTCGCTCGCTCGCATCGGCGGCCCCCACGGCATTGACGGCGCTCGTGGAAGCTAATACGCCTACGGCACCTGATGCCTCTCGCGAGGCGCCGCCTGCAAACCCAGGTGCCTGGGGGCGCGCAGAGCCCCGAGCGTCCAGCTGCCCAGCCAAGCGCAAATACTCGTCAACGCCGCCGGGCACATGGCGCAAGGTGCCTCCCACCAGCGCCCATTGCTGATCGGTCACGCGCTCCATGAGAAAGCGATCATGCGTGACGAGAATAAGGGTGCCCGGCCAGCTGTCGAGCAGGTCCTCCACCAGCGCAAGCATGTCGGTATCGAGGTCGTTTCCGGGTTCGTCCAGGATGAGCACGTTGGGCTCTTCAAGAATGGTGAGTAGCAGCGACAATCGGCGCTTCTGGCCGCCCGACAGATCCTTAATACGGCTCCACATCTGCTGCTGCGTAAAGCCCAGGCGCTCGAGCAGCTTCTCGGGGCTCGTCTCTTTGCCCTCAACCATCACATAGCGCTTGCCACGCGCGAGAACCTCGCGGATCGTGTCGCCCTCAAAGGGCTTGAGCTCGTCAAGCTGCTGAGACAAAACGCCAAAACGCACGGTGGAGCCGATCTTCACGCGACCGCGTAAAGGCTTGATCTTGCCTTGGATGATATTGAGCAGCGTGGTTTTTCCGGCGCCGTTCTCGCCGAGCAAGCCGTAGCGGTCACCAGCGCCGATCAGCCACGTCACGTCTGAAAGAACGGGGCGACTGTAGGGGGCAGTGAGGGACAATCTGCCGGAGGCATCAGTTGCGTACCCGGCCGCAGACACGCCGTCGGAGGCGTCCGTTGCATACCCGGCTGCAAACGCGCCGTCGGAGGCATCCGCGCCACGCCTGGCTACCGATGCGTCGTCGGGAGACGCCGCAGCTCCGACGACCTCTCCGTTCGAGCCGAGCGAGGGCCCGCTGCCTCCCACAGGGACGTCCGCAGCACCGGTAGCGCGCGCATACCCGGCATCAACATCGATCACGTCGATAACCTGCTTGCCCAGACGGCTCACCGCTAGGCGCTTGAGTTCAAGCTCATTGCGCACGGGCGGAACATCGGCGATGAGCTCGCGAGCGGCGTCAACGCGGAACTTGGGCTTGGTGCTGCGCGCCTGCGCCCCGCGCGAAAGCCACGCGAGCTCCTTGCGCGCCATGTTGCGCCGGCGTTCCTCGGTTACCGCCGCCATGCGGTCGCGCTCGACGCGCTGCAGGATATATGCTGAGTAGCCGCCCTCGAACGGGTCGACGCGCCCATCGTGCACCTCCCACATGGACGTGCAGACCTCGTCGAGGAACCAGCGGTCGTGCGTCACCACGAGAAGACCGCCGCTCCCTTGCTGCCAGCGGGTTTTCAGGTGGTCGGCGAGCCAGTTGATGGTGCGCATATCCAGGTGATTCGTGGGCTCGTCGAGCATGAGCACATCGTAGTCGCCGATCAGCAGGCGCGCCAGGTCCACGCGACGGCGCTGGCCGCCGGAAAGCTCGCCCACCGGCCCCTCCCAGGGAACGTCGGCGATCAGGCCGTCCAGAATCTGGCGAACGCGCGGGCTCGAGGCCCACTCGTACTCGGGCGTGTCACCCACCACCGCGCGATGCACCGTGTCGCCGTCGACCAAGGAGTCACGCTGGCCGAGCACACCCACGGTCACATCACGGCGACGCGTCACGCGGCCGGAATCGGGCTCAAGGACGCCTGCGAGCACCGACAGCAAGCTCGACTTGCCATCGCCATTTTTACCCACGATGCCGATGCGGTCGCCCTCGTTGACGCCCAGCGTGACGTTATCGGCGATCAACTTGGTGGGAAACTCCAGATGTACGCTATCGCAGCCCAACAAAATGGCCATAAGCACATGCTCCTCGCACTCGCATTCACAGCCATTCATCTTAGCAGGGTCAGGTGCCTTGGCGATCGGAGCGGGTGCATAAGGTCCGCTGCTCGTACAGTCCTGCTCGCACGAAGGGCCCACTGGGCCCTTCGGCTCGTGCGGAACTCGCCTCGGACCTTATGCACCCGCCCCGCCCGGCACGCTGTCGCCATGGGCTTCTTACTCCAGCCAGCCCGATACGTATCAAAATGACCCCATACGCCCCTTGTCGCACCCGATACGCTGGCAAAGACCCGATGTCCTCTACAGCGCCAGTATGTCCCTCTCCACAACTCATACTCTTTCAATACGGCCCGCACGGCGTTGCCTTAGCGCCCATGCCCTGCTCCGCTGGCCTGTTCTTGCATTAAGCCCCAACATGCTCGCCGACCCCTCGCCTCAGAGTGCTATAACCAGGAGTCCTCCCGGGGCATATCGTCCCACGCGCAGTTCCGCATGAGCCGAAGGCCGCTTAATGCGGCCTTCGTGCGAGCTCAGGACTGTTTGAGCATGGGATGATATGCCCCGGGAGGACTCCGATGGGGATTAGTGCACCTTACGAGAACATACCCGTCAGATAATCGTTAAGGCGCTTGTCGCGCGGGCGTTGGAAAATCTGGTCGGTCTCGCCGTACTCCACCATGTCGCCCATGTAGAAAAACGCGGTACGGTTGGACACGCGGCTCGCCTGCTCCATGTTGTGCGTCACAATCACGATCGCGCGGTCGCGGACCACGTTTTGCATGAGGTCCTCAATCGCCAGCGTCGAGATGGGGTCGAGCGCCGAGCACGGCTCGTCGAACAAAATCACATCCGGGTGCATGGCGAGCGTGCGGGCGATGCACAGACGCTGCTGCTGTCCGCCAGAGAGCGAAAACGCGCTCTGGTGCAGCTTGTCCTTCACCTCGTCCCACAGAGCCGCGCCGCGCAGAGACTCCTCCACGAGCGCGTCAAGGTTGTCCTTGCCGCGCAGGCCATGGCGCTTGGGCGCGAACACGATGTTCTCGTAGATGGTCTTGTGGAACGGGTTGGGCTGCTGGAACACCATGCCGATGGAGCGGCGCAGCTCGTAGAGGTTCTCCTCACGCGTGTTGATGTTGCGCCCGTCGTAGAGGATCTCGCCCTCCACGCGGCACCCGCGAATCTCGCGGTTCATGAGGTTCAAGCTGCGCAAAAACGTCGACTTGCCGCAGCCGGAAGGGCCGATGAGCGCGGTAATCTCGCCCTTATGGAACGCCAGAGAGGTGTCGTGCAGGGCATGGTTGTCGCCGTAGTACACGTTGACGCCACGCGTCTCGAGCACCACCTCCGAGGTCGGCGCCATCGCGGCGGCGGCTCGGCCCAACTCACTGCCCGCAGCAACCCGCTCGCGCACGGAAACGCCGGCGGAATCGCAGCCGCAACCGGCAGGAGAGCCATCGCAGTCGGGCGCCGCGGCGCACGTTGCCGCAGCGGCGCCAACTTCAACTCCGTCGTTGGTATGGCCGCAGCATTCGCACTCGCCGTCACCCAAAATCACATCACTCATTCGGCAGTCATCCTTTTTGCCAGGGCCTTGCCCGCCACGCGGGAGGCGATGTTGAACAGCAGCACGCACACCATCAGGAGCGCGGCGGTACCCCACACGATGTGCTGGGCCGCGGGCGAACCCTCACCGTAAATCTTGTAGATGTGCACCGCGAGCGACTCACCGGGGCGGAAGATGTTCCACGCGCAGGTGGGGCTCGAAAAATCGAGCGAGAGGAAGTTCAGGCGCACGGGGCTCGACATGCCCGAGGTGAACAGCAGCGCCGCCGCCTCGCCGAACACGCGACCCGCGGAGAGCACCACGCCCGTCACGATCGCCGGCATGGCGGAGGGAATCAGCACGTGAACCGTGGCCTCCCAGCGCGTGAGGCCCATGGCCAGGCACGCATCGCGCTGGTGCTGGGGCACATCCTCGAGCGCCTGCTGAATCACGCGCACCAGAATGGGGATATTGAACATGGTGAGCGCCACCGCGCCGGAGATGATCGAGTACTTCCAACCGAAGTTCACGGAGAACACGAGGAAGCCGAACATGCCCACGACGATGGACGGCAGCGACGACAGCGTCTCGATGGCCGTGCTCGCAATGCGCGTGACAGGCCCCTCGGGCGCGTACTCGGTGAGGAACACCGCGGCGCCCAAACTCACCGGCACCGAAATCAAAAGCGTGATAACCAGCAGGTAGAAGGAGTCGAACAGCTGGTAGGCAACGCCGCCCGCCGTGCCGTTCGAGCGGCTGGGCTCGGTGAGGAACCCGGGCGAGAACAGCGTGGACGCACCCTCGACGAGGATATAACCCACCATCGACACCACGATGAGCATCACAAAGACCGCGATAGCGGTCAATACGCCGGTGGCGAGCCGGTCCATGCGCTGCGCGCGCACCACATGCGCCGTGTTGACGCGAAGCCCGCTCGCAGAGGCGGAAGCCTGCGCCCCTTCGCCCGCAGCGCAAGCGGCGGCGGCCTGGCGGGACGCCTGACGTGTGTTAGCCACGGGACTTCGCCCCCTTCTTGCCAATAAGGTGGATGATCATGATGAAGATGAGCGACATGCCCATGAGCAGCAGGCCGAGCGACCACAGCACATCTTTTTGCACGGAGCCGTCGGCGTAGATGGCCATGCTCGTGGTGAGCGTGGTGGTGATGGTCGACGCCGGCGACATGAGGCCCGCCGGCATGACCTCGGCGCCGCCGATGACCATGCGCACGGCGAGCGTCTCGCCAAATGCGCGGGTCATGCCCAAGATCACCGCGGTCATAAGCGACGGCAAGGCGCTCTTGAGCACCACATGCCAGATGGTCTGCCAGCGGGTGTAGCCCAGCGCGAGCGAACCCTGGCGATACCCGTCCGGCACGGCGCGCAGGGCGTCCATGGACAGCGTGGTGACCGTGGGCAGGATCATGACCGAAAGCACGATGGCGCCGGGCAGGATGCCCAGGCCCGTCTGCGTACCGAAGATCGCCTTGCACGCGGCGACCACCACATGAAAGCCGATGAGGCCGAACACGACCGACGGGATGCCCACCAAAAGCTCAATCAGGGGCTGGAACACCTTCTTGCCGAACTTGGGGGCAATCTCCACGGCAAAGATCGCCGAGCCGATCGCGATGGGCAGCGCGATGGCGGTGGAGAGCAGCGTGACCGCAAACGACGTCACAATGAGCGGCAGCGCGCCCGTCTTGGGCAGGCCGGTCGCCTCGTCCACATGGGCGAGACTCCACTCAGTGCCGGTGAAGAACCCGACCAAATCGACGCCGTCCTTGAAAAAGGTCGAAAGGCCCTTTTGCGCCACCATCACGATGAGTGCAAGCACAAGCAGTGTCACGAGCGCGACGCACGCGCCCGTGACACCAAAACCGACCTTCTCAAGGCTGCGCTTGGGCATTTGCTTTGCCATGGCGCACCTTTCGAATGTGTATGCCCGTTGCGGGCGAGGGATTACTACTTAGCGGAGACCTTGCCGGTCGCGTCCTTGGTGACGGTCATCTCGGACACGGGGATGAAGCCCTGCTCCTCAACGAGCGAGCCCTGGACGTCGTCGGAGAGCATGTACTCGAGGAAGGCCTTGGTGGCGTCGTCGGCGTCCTTGGCGCAGTACATGTGCTCGGTGGCCCAAATGGGGAAGCTGTTGTCGAGCACGTTCTTGCTCTCGGGCTCCACGCCGCCCACCTTGATGGCGGTGAACTTGGCGTCGTCGAAGTGGGAGAAGTCGATGTAGGAGATGGCGTTGTCGGTGGCGGCCATGAGGGTCTGGACGTCGCCGGACTTGTCCTGCTCGGGCTGAGCGGGCTTGTAGGTGTTCTTCTCACCGGCGAACACGACATCCTCGAAGGTGGCGCGGGTGCCGGAACCCTCCTTGCGGTTCACCACGACGATCTCGGCATCCTCGCCGCCGACCTCTTTCCAGTTGGTGATCTTACCGCCGAAGATGCCCTTGAGCTGCTCCAAGGTCAGGTCGTCGACCGTGACGTTCTTGGAGACGATCGGACCCATGCCCACCACGGCGACCTCGTGGTCCACCAGGTTGGCGGCGGCGTCGGCATCGAGCTTGGTCTCGGCGAACACGTCGGAGTTGCCGATGGTCACGGTGCCGGCGGCCACGGCGGTGAGGCCCGCACCGGAGCCGTTGCCGGAGCCGGACACGACGCAGTCGGGGTTCTCGTTCATGAACTGCTCGGCAGCGGCCTCCACGAGCGCCTGGAAGGAGGAGGCGCCGTCGTAGGTGACCTCGCCCGTGATGCTGCCCTCAGCGGAGGCGGAACCTGCGGTTGCAGCGTCGGAGGCGCCGCAACCGGCAAGGCCGAGGCCGGCCACGGCGGCGAGGCCACCGGCAAAACCGAGGAAGGAGCGGCGAGAGCAGGAGTAATCGAACATGTGGGTCCCTTCGAATACGAAAAGGTGCTAAATCGCGCGGCGGCCTTACGGGCCCTCATGGCCCAACCGCCTTACGATTTAGCACCTTACCGTTCGAGATCGCCGCCACACGCGGCGTCTGCCAGCTCTTACGGCCCTCTGACCGACCATTACCGAGCGCTGCGCACCCGCTTACAGGCGCCTTACATTACGCCTAGGCCCCACGCGCGAGCGCGGCTCGCGAGCCGCCCTATCGCCTGTCCGCACCTTACCGCTTGCCCGTGCGGTCCTTCTTGCGCGGGCGCTTCTTTTTCGCGGGCTGCGACGTGCTCGGACGCTGCGCGGTCCCACCGTGGCTTTTACGATACAGAAAGCCTCCAAACACCATCGCCAGCGCGATGATCACGATGCCGAACATCTGCTCCCAAAATCCGGGCATGGCCCCTCCTTTTCCTAGAACCTGGCAACCACTAGAGCTCGAGCTCATTCAGGCGAAGAATCGCCAGAATATACATCTTGAGGGCATCGCGCAGCAGCTCCTCGCTCGCCGCCTCGTTGGGCCCGTGCATGGTGCCCGCCCATGCGGGAAGCTCCACCGAGGAGTCCTCGGGGCCAAAGGAGACCGCGCTGGCAAAATTGCGCGCGTAGGTGCCGCCACCCATGGAGAACGGCTTGGCGTCCTTACCCGTGACCTCCGCATACGTGTCCAGAAGCGCCTGAACTGCCGGACTGTCCGCGGAAACGGAGAACGGCTCCTTGACGGTGCCCACCATGAACTCGGCGCCGTGGGCTGCGGCGGCCGCCCTACAGGCCTCGGTCATCTCCGCGGCGGCTATGGAGTCCGGGAAGCGCACGTCGATGGTCTGCTCAATGCGGCCCCCTTGCACCGTGATGGCACCCGCATTGCAGGTGAGCGGGCCGAACGCGGGGCTCTCGGACGCAATGGCAAGACCCGTGCCCGCCGTATCCTCATGGATGCTCGCGAGCAGCTCGAGGAAGGAGCGCTCTACCGAGGCGAACAGATCGGGCTGCGCGTTCGCAATCTCGCGCAGGTACGTCACAACGAGGCCGATCGCGTTGACGGTGCCCTCGGGCATGGAGGCATGCCCGCCGATGCCCTGGGCAAAGATGCGCGTGCAGCCCTCCCCCACCGGCTCGATGCTCAGACGCTCGGCGTGGGCGTGAGGCTCCGGGAGACTCTGCGCAGGCACGTTCAGAACGCAGACGGACTCGCTCGGAATGGCGTTCGTGGCCTCCGCACCGCTCCAGCTCGCAATTGCGCCGCCCTCGATGGGCGCGCTCATGAACGTGCCGCCAAAGCAACCCTTCTCGGCGTTGCATACGGGGAACTCCGCATCGGGCGTGAACAGGAACTTCGGCTGCGGGTGATTCTCGAGGTAGTGGTGCACGTCGGTCATGCCCACCTCCTCGTCGCAGCCAATGAGCGCGCGGAACGTGTAACGGGGCGTGATCCCGCGCTTGATCAGATAGGCGCCTGCGTAGAGCGAGAGCACCGCGGGGCCCTTGTCATCGATGACACCGCGGCCGAGCAGCCACCCCTCACGGCGCTCCATGGAAAACGGGTCGGTGCCCCAGCCGGGGCCCGCGGGCACGACGTCGACATGGGCGATGGTGGCGACCTGGTCGGCGCGCTCGCCGGCGATGTCCGCAAAGCCGACGTATCCCTCGTCGTCGCCGGTGGCATAGCCCAGGCGATCGGCGATTGCGAGCGCGCAATCGAGCGCGTCGCGCACGGGGCGGCCAAACGGCGCGGCAGGGGCCGCCGCAGACGAATCGGCAACCGAGGGATGGCTCACGAGCGACGAGATGTCGCGCACCACGTCTTCCCATACCTCGTCAACGTACGCTTCAACATCATTCAAACGGCAAGCGTCCATACACGCTCCTTTCCGTAATGCAACACAAACGGTTTCATTGTTCCCAAAATCCGGACAGTTGAACCTGGAGCTACGCAACTCCCAGCACGCGGGCCACCTCGAACATGGAGGAGCATGCCACATCGGCGGCATCATGCTCACCCGGCTGAGCGGCGCCCGTGTACACGCCCACGACGGGAGCGCCGCATGCCCGCGCGCCCTCGATATCGTTGAAGCGGTCGCCGATCATGACGGCATCCTGCGCGTCAGCGTCCATGAACGCAAGCGCGTCTCGTATGGAATCCGCCTTGGTCAAGCGATACGGCTCATGAAGCCCCATAACGCACTCGAACCGATGCGTCCACCCCAGGGCGTCGACCATGCGGCGCGCGCCATCTTCCTTGCGAGACGTGGCGATCGCGATTCGTCTACCCTCCTGCTCCAAGGCATCCAAAAGCTCGGGAACACCCGGAATGGGCGGATAATCGCTTGGCTGGACCTTCTTGTCGAACAACGCGCGGTAGGCGACGGTGAGCTCCTCCGCTATAGCTTGGGAGACCTGGAAGGTATCGCGGAATCCGGTGACGAGCGGAGGCCCGATCAGCTTACGAAGGTCATCAGGCGAAGCCTCAATCCCCCGTTCCGCAAGAACGGCTTTCGCCGTGCGCATGACCGCCGCGCCGGTATCGGCCAGCGTGCCGTCAAAGTCAAACAGCACCACGGGTCGCTCGACCAGAGCGAATCGGCCGACGCAATCGATATTCATAGTCCATCCCTTCGACATAGTAGGTGGGCGGCAAATATCAAAACAAAAAGACCCCGACAGGCAGCGCCCATCGGGGTCTTGCTAAGAACCTATGGTTCGAGCACGGAAGCGCGAGAGTTACTCGGCGTCCTCAGCCTTCTCCTCGGTCTCGCCCTCGAGCGGGGTGACCTCGATCTCGATGCCGAGGGTCTCGGCAGCGGACTTCATGGAGAGGGAGATACGACGACGATCGAGGTCGATCTCCATGACCTTGACCTGGACCTTGGCGCCCACAGCGGTGACCTGGGCAGGCTGGTCGACGTGCTTGTTGGCCATCTCGGAGATGTGCACGAGGCCCTCGATGCCGTCACCGAGGTCAACGAACGCGCCGAAGGGCACGAGCTTGGTGACGGTGCCCTCGACGATAGCGCCCACGGGGTACTTCTTGACGAGCGCGCGCCACGGATCCTCGGTGGTCTGCTTGAGACCGAGGGAGATGCGCTCGCGGTTCAGATCGACGTCGAGCACCTCGACCTCGACCTCCTGGCCGACCTTGACGACCTCGGAGGGGTGGTTGACGTGGTTCCAAGAGAGCTCGGAGATGTGGATGAGGCCGTCGATGCCGCCCAGATCCACGAAGGCGCCGAAGTCCACGATGGAGGAAACGGTGCCCTTGAGGCGCATGCCGCTCTTAAGCTTGGAGAGGATCTCGGAGCGCTCGGCCTTGCGGGACTCCTCGAGCACGACGCGGCGGGAGAGCACGACGTTGTTGCGGTTGCGATCCATCTCGATGACGCGAGCCTCGATGCGGGTGCCCATGTAGGAGGTGAGGTCCTTCACGCGGCGAAGGTCAACGAGGGAGGCGGGCAGGAAGCCGCGCAGGCCGATGTCGAGGATGAGACCGCCCTTGACGACCTCGATAACCTCGCCCTCGACGTTCTCGCCGGCGTTGAACTTCTCCTCGATGCGGTTCCAAGCACGCTCGTACTCGGCACGCTTCTTGGAGAGAACCAGACGGCCGTCCTTGTCCTCCTTCTGGAGAACCAGAGCCTCGATGGAGTCGCCCAAGTTAACCAGGTCGGCGGGGTTGGCGTCCTTGCGGATGGACAGCTCGCGGACGGGAATGACGCCCTCGGACTTGAAGCCGATGTCAACGAGAACCTCGTCGCGCTCGATCTTCACAACAGTGCCGTTAACCAGGTCGCCCTCATCGAAATCGGTGATGGAGTTGTCGATGAGGTTGTTCATCTCCTCGGTATCGACGTCGTCGAGGGAGAAGATGGACGAGTTCTGAATCTCACTCAAAGGTGGACCCCTTTCGAACTTACGGGGCCCCGATTACCTGACCTGCAGATGCGCATGCACCGTTGGAACAATCTCGGGGGCCGACAGATACTAACGTGAACGATATACATTCACGAAACAGTAGATTACGTGGAAACTCGCTTGTTTTCAAGGCACGTTCTCGATTTTTTCATCAGCGGCATATTTTGTCCGCGAACGGTAGGTGGCCCGGGCGGAGATTCGTTAGAATGGGTGTATCGAAATCGATTCAATTTCCATCATCAGGAGCGCATGTGTCCACCATTCAAGAAGTTGCCCAGCGTGCCGGCGTGTCGGCGGGCACCGTTTCGCGCTATTTGAACGGATACAAGCTCAAAGCCGCCAACGAGAAGCGCGTCGCCGAGGCCATCGACGAGCTCGGGTACCGCAGCAACTACCTGGCGCGCAGCCTGCGCTCGAATCGCAGCATGTCGATCGGCCTGCTCATTAACAACATGCTCAACCACTTTGCCACGAGCGTCGTGGCGCAGGTCGAACGTGAGATGGAGATCAACGACTACAACATCATCCTGTCCGGTTTTCGCGAGGACCGCGAGGTGTACGTCCGCAAGCTTGAGAACCTCATCGACCGCCGCGTCGACGGCCTGGTGCTCTTCGAGGCGATCGACGACGAGCGCGGCCGCAAGCTCATCGAGCAATCCGGCATCCCCACGATCTCCGTGTCCAACCCCCTGCCCTACCCGCAGGTCGACAACATGCTCGCCGCCAACCGCAAGAGCTGCCGCATGGTCACGCGGCGCATGATCGACGCTGGTCACACGCGCATCGGCGTGCTGGCCGCCACGCAGCGCGAATACGTCTCCCGCGAGCGCCTGGCCGGCGTACTTGAGGCGTTCGACGATGCCGGCCTCGCGCGCGACAACGCCGTGGTGCGCATTGGCGACTACGACCGCGAGAGCGGCTATCGCGACATGATGGCCCTCGTGTTGGAGGACAAGGTCGACACGGTATTCGCCCTCAACTACGGGCGCGGCCAGGGAGCCCAGCAAGCCCTGGCGGAGCTGGGCGTGCGCATTGGCGAAGACATTTCCTTTGCGTGCTACGACTACCTGGACACCAAGACGTACTTCCACCCGAGCATCACGACGGTGTGCCCCCCGTCGCTGGAGATCGGCACGATGGCCGCGCGCGAGATCCTCGCCATGATCAACGAGGACCGGCTCGGCAGCGGCAAAACCACCTACACCGACGAGGACATTGCCTGGCTCCCCTCGATCATCGGGCTGTAGCGAGCCTCGCTGCCGCGTCACCGTTCCCGCGCCGCATCGCCGCTGCAGCCGCATCGCCGCGCCACATTGCCACTGCAGCCGCATCGGCCCCCGCGCCGCATCGCCGCTGCAGCCACATGTTCCGACCGTTGATTTTGGACATACAGAGGCGTTTTCGGCGGCTGTATGTCCAAAATCAACGGTCGGAATTAGGCGGTCTCCCGGACGAAGCGCGAACAAAGCGGCTACCCGAATAAAAAAGGCGAGCGCACACCCCAACGGGCATGCGCTCGCCTTCAGGCGACATGGCTTGGCAACCTTACGCAGCCGCGACCTTATGCACTCGCGACTTTACGCGTTCTTCTTGGCCAGGGCGATGAACTTGCCGGCCAAGATCTTGAAGGTCTCGGCGCTCATGAGCTGGTCCTCGGCGTGAATTAGGATGATGCTCGGCTCGATGTGCTCGCCGCCGGCCTCCTGGCTGATCATCTCGCCGTGCTTGGCGTGGCCGTTCAGGAAGAACTGCTCACCCTCGGCAACGCGCGCCTCGGCCTCCTCGATCTTGCCCTCGCCGGCCAGGTCGATGGCCTCGATAAAGCAGCTGCGGGCCGTGCCCACGTTTGCGATGATCTCAAAGCAGGCCATTTCCATGCTGTTCATATCGTCCATGGTTACTCCTCGTTCTTGGATTCGGCGGTGTTCGCCACCTCGCCGGTCTCGATGTCCGAGCCCGGATTCTGCTTGATATAGGCCTCCATATCGCGGAAGCGGCGCTTGATCTTGCGCTTGGCGGACGGCCCGTAAAAGAAGCCTACCAGCTTACCGTTCAGGTCGTTCAAGGTCTTATCGCCCGCGTACCCCTCCTCGTAGGTCAGCGTGAAGGCGCGCTCCCCCGCCACCGGCTCGAGCTCGTAGCGCACGGTGTTCTCGCCCTTGGACGAGATGATGCTCGCGGCGTAGAGGCGCGGGGGCTCGAACTCCGTGATCTTGGTGGTCACATGCTGGGCGCCGCCGATTTTGGCATTCAGCGACTTTTGATACGTGAACCCGGCCTTGAGCTTTTTGACGGGGATCTTCTTTCCGCGTGCCTGCTCGGCGTCGTAGAGCACGGAGCGGGTGATGGCGGCGAAGAAATCCTCTGCCGACACGTTAAGCTTGACCTGAACTTTCATGTGCTTCCTTTCAGCCGTCCGACCACGCGGACATCCAGGGCCACCACCCGCGTCGTGGGGGCGCGGGGGCATCGTGGAGCCAAACCGCAGCCCCGCACAACGCAAGGGGCGACCCCGAAAGACTCGGATGGCCCCGGCTTAGAACCCGTGGTTCTCGGCGAGTTCCTTGTACCAGCGGCCGCTCTTCTTGATGCGGCGCTCCTGCGTCTCAAGGTCGAGCTCCACCAGGCCGTAGCGGTTCTTATAGGCGTTCAGCCAGCTCCAGCAATCGATGAACGTCCACAGATGATACCCGATGCAGTTGGAGCCCTCGTCGATGCCGCGGGCGAGCTCGGTCAGGTGCTCCTTGATGAAGTCGATGCGGTAATCGTCGGCGATGGTGCCGTCCGGCCCGCGGAACTTCTCCTCACCCTCGACGCCCATGCCGTTCTCGGACACGATCCACTCGATGTTGCCGTAGTTGTCGCGCAGGTTGATGGCGATGTCGTACAGTGCGTGCGGGTAGATCTCCCAGCCGCGGTGCGGGTTCATGCGGCGGCCGGGCATGGCGTACACGTCGTAGTAGTACGTGGGCATGAACGGGGCCTCGGGGTTGGGCAGGCTCGCACGGGCGCACACGCGCAGGGGCTGGTAGAAGTTCACGCCCAGGTAGTCCACGGTATTGTCGCGGATCACGGCGAGGTCCTCCTCGGCAACCTTTGGCATGAGACCGTGCTTCTCGATGAGCTCGACCAGCTCGGGGTCGTAGGTGCCCTTCACGCTCGGGTCGAGGAAGCTCTTGTTGGCGAAGAGCTCGGCGATGTGGGCGGCGCGCACGTCGGCGGGGTTGTCGGAGCGCGGGTAAGCCGGGGTAAGGTTCAAAACGATGCCGATCTTGGCGTCGGGCAGGACCTCGTGGCAGGCGCGCACGGCAAGGGCGCTTGCGAGCGCCGTGTGATAGGCGACCTGAGCGGCGGCCGCGGGGTCGACCTTGCACGGGTAGTGGTACTGCTGTAGGTAGCCGCACTCCACGTGCACGATGGGCTCGTTGAAGGTGTACCAGCGCTTGACCACGTCGCCGAACAGGTCGAACGCGATGCGGGCGTAGCGTTCGTACAGGTCGACGACCTCACGGCTCTCCCAGCCGCCGCGCTCCTGCAGCTTAGCGGGCATGTCGAAGTGGAACAGGTTCACGAACGGCTCGATGCCCTCGGCGCGCAGCGTGCAAAACACGTTGCGGTAGAACTCGACGGCCTCCGCGTTCGGTTCGCCTTCCGGATCGGGCAGCAGGCGCGACCAGCTGATGGAGGTGCGGAAGGAATTCTGGCCCGTGGCGTGGAGCAGCTCGATGTCCTCGCGCCAGTGCTCAAAGAACGTCGAGGTCGTGGCGGGGCCCACGCCACCGTGGAACTTATAGGGCTCCTGCTCGAACCACAGGTCCCAGATATCGGCGGCCTTATGCTCCGGACCGTGGGCGCCCTCGGCCTGAGTCGAGCTGGTGGCGCTACCAAAATAGAAGTCCTGGGGGAACTTCACATCCATGGTCTTACCTCTTCTTTCTGGTAACGAACAGGTAGATGCCGCTCACGATGACAATGAGCACGCCGCCGAACAGCAAGCCGATGCTCATCGTCGAGCCGGACGCCGCGCCGAAGTTGGACATCACGATAAAGAACAACCCGACGCCCAACATAAAGACGGCCCAAGGCGACTTGAAACCCATGAGTGGCACCTAACCTTTCTAAAAAGCCGCCGGCACGTTTGCGAACCACCGGCGGCCGATTCATGGAGCCTCGCCAACGCTGCTGCCCAGCGAGGCTCCCTTTCATGCGCTCAAGAGCGCGGCGAGTAGCAGATCTTGTGCCTACGCGGCCTGAGCCTGCTGCTTCTCCTGCTCCTTGTTCGCCATGATGACGAAGGGCAGGTAGATGACGACCGAGATGGCCAGATTCAGCAGGGCCACGAGAGCGGCCATGATGTTGCCGCCAGTGGCGAAGAAGGCGTACAGGCCGGCGGGCATAATCCACGGCACCTGGATGTAGACGGGCGGGATGATGCCGGCGTAGGTGAAGCCGAGGGCAATCGCAGAGGTGATGACCGGAACGAGGATCCACGGGATGAAGTAGATCGGGTTCAGCACGATGGGCATACCGAAGATGACGGGCTCGTTGATGTTGAAGATGCCCATGGGGCCGGCGATCTTGGCGATGGTCTTGGAATCCTCGCGCTTGGAGAAGAACAGGATCGCGATGATCAGGCCGAGGGTGAGGCCGGAGCCGCCCATCATAGTGAAGGCGTCAAACGAGCCGCGGGTCCACATGTAGGGCATCTGGGAGATGTCGCCGGTGGCGTTCCACACGGAGAGGTTCTCGAGCAGGGCCGGGGTGTACACGCCCTCGATGATGGGGGCGAGGACGTTCATGCCGTGGATGCCGAAGAACCAGAAGAGCTGGATCAGGAACTGAACGAGCAGGACAGAGAAGAAGCCGGAGGACATGCCGAGCAGCGGGCGCTGGATGAACTCGGAGATGAGGTCGTTGGGGTACGCACCGGACACGACGACGCAAATCTGGGTGACCACGGCGGAGGCGAAGATGGCCAGCACGCCGGGGATCATGGCCACGAAGGCGGAGTTGACCGCGGGCGGGACGGAGTCGGGCAGCTTGATGGTGAGCTTGGCCTGGATGAGCTTGATGTAGATCATCGAGCAGGCGAGGCCGAAGATGAGCGCGGTGAACAGGCCGGTCGCGCTCGTGAGCACCGTCGAGATCATGCTCGAGCCGGTCACGCTCATGGTAACCGCGCCCGCGTCCGTGACGGTGAGGCCCGTGAGGCCCGCGGCCTCGAGCGCCTTCACCGCGTCGGCGCCGACGCCGGGCAGGGTGTAGGCGAACTCGGGGGCGAAGTTCATGGTGGCGACAACGGCCGCCAGGGACACGGCGCCGCCGGAGATCGGCGAGACGTCGTACGCCTTGCAGAGCTGGTAGCCCAGGGTGAAGGCGAAGCACAGCGCCAGAATGGAGATGGTGCCGTTAAAGACGTTGACGTTCACGTTGATGAGCTGGGTGCAAGCCTCGGTAAAGGCATTGCCCGCACCCCACCAGGTGTTGGGCAGGTCGCGGAAGAACACGTTGAGCAACGTGGCGACGGAGCCGGCCATGGTAACGGGCATGATGGAGATGAACGCGTCGCGAATAGCGACGAGGTGACGCTGATTGCCGATCTTCTGGGCAACCGGCATGAAGTTCTTCTCCATCCAGTTCATAAAGCCATCCAAGGGAGTAGCCATTGCAATCTCTCCTTATATATGGGGGTGATGAGTACTACAGCGGATGCGCATGCGCGCGAGGTGCCGAGCGGTTGGCTCGGCGAGGGACCTTACTCGTGGCCGATCAGCTTGATGGCCTGGTCGAGGACCTTGGGGGCGTCCATCATGCCGTACGCCATCATGTCGATGACGTCGACAGGCGTGGTGCCGGCGACCGCGCGGATCTTGTCGAGCAGGAAACGAACCTGCGGGCCAAGCAGGATGACGTCGGCCTTGGCGGCGTTCGCCTCGGCCTCGGCCTCCGGCACGGCCCAGATGGTCGCCTCGATGCCACGCTCATCGGCGTTGCTCTGCATCTTGGAAACCATCATGCTCGTTGACATACCGGCGGAGCAGCACAGCAAAATGTTGACCATGAGCTCTCCTCCTTCCCTTCTCCCGGACCATCCGGGAACGTAGTGACGCGTCGTTATCGAACGCGCAATATTCTCATCACCCCACATGCGATGATACGCCGTTGGGTGAGAATACCCGAGTGGGTTTTGAGCTTTGGGGCCGCAGGTAAGGGGGACGGGCTGCGGCCCCGGGGCTCAAGGGGCGCCCCGCGCTAGGCGAACTGGGGCAGATAGGCCTTGTGCGCCTCGATCAGCTCGTCCACCACGACGTTGGCGAGCGCATCGGAGGGGCACAGCGGGTTCATCTCGAGAGCCGCGACGGCCAGGTCGCGGTCGCCGGTGATGGCGGCCTCGACGACCATGCGCTCGAAGCCCTTCATCATCTGCACGTAGCCGGCGATGCGGGGCTTGAGCTCGCCCGTGGCGATGGGCTGCGGGCCGTTCGCGGTGATGCGGCAGGCGACCTCGACGCAGCTGCTGGAGGGCAGGCCCTCGATGCAGCCGTTGTTGCGCACGTCGACGTACTGGATGTCGCCGCGGTTGGTGTGGATGGACTCGATGAGATTGCAGGCCGCGTCGCTGTAACGGGCGCCGCCGCGCTGCTCGAGCTGCTTGGGCTTGATGTCGAGGTTCTCATCGTGGTAGATCTCGAACAGCTCGTCCTCCAGGCGGGAGACGACCTCGCCGCGGACGTTGCCGGCCTCAAACTCCTTGAGCTCCTCGGCGAGCATCTCATCGGTGTTGAAGTAATAGTTGTGGTACGGGCACGGGATCGCACGGATACCGCGGATGAAGGCCGGCGAGAACGGGATGGACATGAAGTTCTTCATGGCGAGCGCCTCGTCCTCCGAGACGTGCGCGTACTTCTCCACCGCCTCGTCGAGCACGGAGACGCCGTCCACGAACACGTCGGTGGCGAACACGAAGTGGTTCACGCCCTGGAGCTGGAGCTCCAGGCGGCTCTCGTCGACGCCCAGCACGCGGGCGATGCCGGCGTGCATGTTGATGGGCACGTTGCACAGGCCGATGGCGCGGTTGAAGTCGGTGTAGTTGAGGATGGCCTCCTCGATCATGCCGGAGGGGTTGGAGAAGTTGACCATCCAGGCGTTGGGGCAGAGCTCCTGCACCTCGCGCACGAAGTCGAGGATCACGGGGATGGTGCGGAACGCCTTGAACATGCCGCCGGCGCCGTTGGTTTCCTGGCCGAGCATGCCGTGGGATAGCGGGATGCGCTCGTCGAGCACGCGGGCGGGCAGGCGGCCGATGCGGACCTGGGAGGTCACGAAGTCGGCACCCTCGAGCGCGGCGCGGCGATCGGTGGTGAGAATGACCTTGGTGGGCAGGCCGGCGCGCTTGACCATGCGCTGCGCGAGGGCGCCCACGGTATCGAGCTTCTCCTGCCCTTCCGGGATGTCGACGAGCCACAGTTCATCGACGGGCAGGGTCTCGTAGCGCCTGATGAAGCCCTCGACGAGCTCGGGCGTGTAGCTCGAGCCGCCGCCGATGGTTGCGATCTTGATGCCGTTGGCCATTGGGTGCTCCTTTGCGTGTTCGGGTTCCTTGCGGGCGGGGTGCGGGGTCGGGCGCGGGGCGCGCGTGGGCGGGCGGGCGCTGCAGCGGGTGGCTCGCTCAGGCGGGCGCTTACAGCAGGATGTCGAAGCGCTTCCACGAGTCGAGGTAGCCGAGCAGCTCCAGCTCATGGGCGGGCAGCGTGCCCACGACGTTGCGCGTGCCGTCGCTCGGAAGATCTGCCAGCACCAGCTGCAGCTCGCCCTTGTAACGCGGGCTTTCGTTGTTCACGACCACGACGTCGCCGCGAACGAGGTCGCGCCCGGGGTTGCGGGCGGGGATGTCCAGGTCGGAAAAAACCACGCGGTTCATGGTGGAGCGCAGGATATACGGGCTCAGGTCGCCGCGCACTTGGTTGGAGTCCCACGTGGCGACCGTGCGCTCGTTTTGCGTGAGGCCGGCGTCGGGCAACGGGCGGAGCTGGACCTTGGAGGCGTCGAGCGCCGCCAGAGAGGCGAGCTCCTCGTCGGTGGCGAAGCAATTCGAGATGATGATGTCGTCAATGCAGCCCATGGCGAGCAGATGGCGCGCCTGGAAGTCGATCGGGGCGTCACGGTGGCACTCGAGCGTGGGCAGGCCCTCGTTGAGCGGCCAGGGACCGAAGGCGTCCGCGCGCGGCAGGCCGACGAAGGCGGCCAGGCGCAGGCCGAGCTGCTTGATCGAGCGGCTCTCACGTTTGAAAAACTCAGTGCTCAGCGCGCTGTAGCGCTGGGGGTAGAAGTTATGGCAGGCAAGGAGATTCGCCGTGCGCGGGTCGTGTGCGAGGGTGGCGGCGAACACGCCGTCGGCACTGGAAGCGTTGAGCTCGATCTTGATGCCGTAGGGGTTGCGGGTCATCGTCGCGATCTCGCTCGGCTGGAAGGGCTCGTCCAGGCGAATGCCGTCGGCGCCGACCTCGGAAAAGAATGACAGGTCATCGTAGGAGATGCCCAGGGCGTCGAAAACGCGCGGAGCGACATCGAGGATGATCTCCATGCCGTTGGCGTGCGCGCAGCTGCATACCTGGGCGAACTCGCGCTTGATCTGCGCCGGGTCGCCCTCTACGGACAGCAGACAGGAAAAGATGCGAGAAAAGCCATGACGAGCGGCGCGCTCGATGTAGGCGCAGTCCTGCTCCACGGTCGAATGCTCGGGATACAGTGAGATTCCCCAGGCCATTGATCGCTCCCCTTCTGCCAACATGCGCACGCAGCGCGGTTCGTGATGCGCGAAACACGGGGCGGCGCGGGCAAGCGCTTCCCATGGCGGTAACTCGTCCAGGCGATTCCTTGCGCCTCGCGTTCGTTACACCTCGTGTTCGTCGCGCCTCGTGTTCGACAATTGGAATTATATCGATTCAATTTTTGTTGTCTTTGGCGGCTGAGCGGGTCTACGTGCATGTTTACCCCTTGATTTTCACTGTTTTGCGAGCTAGTTGTATCGATTCAATTCTTGAGTGTCGCTTTTAGCGACTCCGTGAACGGTAGGTATTTTTCGGTGAATGGCTTGCGCGCGCCGCCGGTCAGCGCCCTGGGAAGACGAGAGCGGCGCGCGCCCGTAAACGCACAGGACCCGAAGGCAGCCACAGTGGGGACCATCAACGCAAGGGGCCCTGCGACGGCCGCGCCGTACGGCGAAGAACGTAAGGGGTCCAATGGCAGCCACATGCAAGCCCATCAACGCAAGAAACTCGATGATCACCACGCCGCGTAAACGTAAGGGATTCTTTACCGTATCGCGCGGATGCCGAGCGGACGTTTTGGGCATAATTAACAAATGTGTTCAAACAGACAAAAGGAGGCGCCCCATGGCAGAGCTTAAAGCCGTCGTGTTCGACATGGACGACACGCTGCTCAGCATCAACTTGAGCGCCTTCTTGGCTGTCTATGCGCTCGACGAGGCCAACCTCCTGGCGCAGGTGGCGCGCAAAAGTCCCGTCGCCATGTTCACCGCACTGGGCACCTGCATGCTCGAGCTCAACAACGGTGAGCGCGAAGAGGACGACCACCGCACCAACCGCGCGTTCTTTGCCGACACGCTGCGCGAGCGGACCGGCATCCCCCTGCTAGACCCCGTCATCAACGACATGCTCGAGTTTTACGAGCGCGAGGTTCTCCCCAAAAAGAACGACCGCATCATCGCCGCCCGTCCGCGCGAGGGAGCGCATAAGGCGGTCCAGGCCGTGCTCGATCGAGGACTTCGCATCGCGTTGCTCACCAACCCGAGTTTCTCGCGCACGTGCATCGAATGCCGCATGGGCTGGGGCGATATGCTGGACATGCCCTTTGAGCTGGTAACTACGTGGGAGAACTCGACGCGCTGCAAACCGTGCGCCGGATACTACCTCGAATCGCTCGAGCGCCTGGGGCTCGCGCCCGAGGAGACCCTCATGGTAGGAAACGACCCCAAGCGGGACTTCCCCTCCCCCGCCATCGGCCTGCGCACCGCCTATGTTGGAAACGGAACGCAGCCGGGCGCGCTGTGGAATGGCAGCATGGCCAAGTTCGCCGAGCAGTTCGACGCTATCGCGGAGAAGTTCGAGGCGTAAGTCGGGCGGCGCCCGCGATGGCGCGGCAGGCACGCAGCCAGCATGCATCGCAAGCCGTCGCGCGGCCAAACTGCATCGCGAGCCACTACGCGACCAAGCTGCATCGCAAGACCCTACGCTTTCGGCGATGCTCCGCAAAAGCTGGATGCGCCTGGGCCTGAGCGCCCTTTCTGACCAAGAAAAAGCCCGTACCCCGGACTAAAGGCCTCCGCACAGGGGCGCTCGGGCGCTATGCGGGCAAACTCCCCCTGCATTGGGGGCGGTTTGCGCCTTCGCCAAACAAACCTCCCCTATATTGGGGGTGGTTTTGGCGATAGCGGGGCCGCAGACGCGTTTTTCCCGGGACAAAACCGCAGGATCCGGCTCGCCCCAATCGCGATGACCCCTCATTTCACCGCGAAACCTCCCCCAATATAGGGGAGGTTTCTTTTGCAGACCCCCAAACCTCCCCCAATGCGGGGGAGGTTCCTCCTGACAGCATGAAAACGTGTCTCAATATGGAAAGGCGCTCCCGTCTGGCCGGCAAAGCCCCGCAAATTCGCAGCGCCTGCCACGCGCCCTACAGCCGCGTCTCTCCCGTCATGAGCTTCAGGATTTCCACGTCGGTGTCTTTCATGCCGACGCGTCCCACGTAGCCCATGCTCGCGATGGTCTCCTCTACGGTATCCATAACAATGCCCTCGCCCGCACGGAAGCCACGGCCGGCGCTCGCCATGTCGGCACCCAGAATCGCCGCGTCAACGGCGGCGGAGATCTTGGCAGCGCAGCTGGCCTTGGCGCCGTCGCACACGATTCCGCCCACGTTTCCCAGGATGTTCACGATGGTCTCGCCGATCTGCTCGCGCGTGCCCCCGCGCATCCAGCTAATGGCTGCGCCCACGCCACAGCCGGCGCACACCACGCCGCAAAACGCCGACAGCGCACCGATGAAGCTCTTCACATGGATGGCCACCAAATCCGAAAGGGCAAGCGCGCGCAGCAGGCGGTCGCCCTCAACGCCCAGCTCCTCGGCGTAGGTCGCCACGGGAAGGGCGCAGGTGATGCCTTGATTGCCCGATCCACACACGATGGCCACGGGCAGGGCGCAACCGCTCATGCGGGCGTCGGAACCAGCCGCGGCACGGGCGCGGGCGCGGCATGCGACATCGTCGCCACGCGTAGCCAGCAGCGTGCGGCCCACCTCGGCGCCCCATGCGTTCGCAAGGCCCTCATCGGAAATGGCGGTGTTCAGCGTCAATTGGCGCTCGAGCGACGCGCGGGCGCCCTCGATGTTGCCCGCATCCACAAAATCAAGGATGGCGTCGAGTGTGAGGCCCTCGATCGGCTTGGCTGCCGGGGCGTCTTGCTCAGTTGCGGGGCCAAAGGCGCTCGCAAGCGCGCACGTGCCCGAGCAGGCGTCTTCCACGTCGCCGCCGCGAGCGGCAGGGCACAACTGGTCGGCAGGCACACCGTCGCGCGTGCAGCGCACCACGTTGGTGTGATGCTCGGAAATCGCGACCTCCGCCACATGACCGAGCGCTTCGGCGCGCACCTCGATATACAGATTGGGAACGCCCTCAACAAGCGCGACCTCGCAATAACCCTGGCGAGCAAGCAGGTCGCGCGTGCGGGCGATATCGGCGGCGCTAACGCTTTCGAGCGTTTCGAGCGCCGCCGCGGCATTGCCTCCCACGGCGCCGAGCACCGCGGCAGCCTCGACACCGCGCATGCCGTCCGAATTGGGAACGGTGACGCTTTTTACGTTCTTGATAATGTTGCCGGAGCAGCCGACCTTCAGGCTCTCGGGCTCGCAGCCCAAAACCGCGCGCGCCAGAGCCGCGGCATACGCGACAGCAATCGGCTCCGTACAACCAAGGGCGCAGATGAGCTCGCCATTCAGCAAATCGCACAATGCCTGGTCGCGCTCGAAGAGCGTCATCTCGCCGATATTCTTCTCAGCCACAAAAGCCTCCTTTTCGCGGTACTGCTCGCACACGTCCAGTGTAGCAGCCACGTGCGCATGCGCGGGGAGGCAATCGGTGGAGGGAGGGCGCGCGCTCGATTTGCGGGCGCAGACACGGGGTTCGGCCCAAAGACCCGATACAAGCACAAGGGCGCCGGCCCCTCGTGGGAGCCGACGCCCTTGCGTAAAACATCTCGTGCAGCCACGCGCGCATCGCTTGACTCGCACGCAGCACGTGGCGCGCACAGCCCGCCGGAACCCGCCGGCCGGCTCGCGCACCGTGAGCTCGGCCTCAGCGGCAACCACGCTACCCGCGACCAGAGAGGTAAGGCGAGGCGCAACGGACCTAGCCGAAGAAGCGCTCGATCTCGATTGCGGCGTTCTCGAGCGAATCGGAACCGTGAATCACGTTGGAGTTCACATCGATGGCAAAGTCCCCGCGAATCGTGCCGGGGGCGGCGTCCTGCGGGTTGGTGGCGCCCATGAGCGTGCGCATCTTGGACACGGCGCCCAAGCCGGAAACGACCATCTTGACCACGGGGCCGCTCGTCATGAACGCCACGAGGTCGCCGAAGAAGGGCTTGTCGGCCAGGTGCGCGTAGTGAACCTTGACGGTCTCGTCGTCGAGCTCGCACTTTTCCATGCGCTCGATGGTCAGGCCACAGCGCTCGATGCGGTCGATGATCAGGCCGCTCTTGCGGTCGCGAACGGCGTCGGGTTTGATCATGATGAAGGTCTTCTCGATGGAGGGCATGTGCGTCCCCTTTCGTGTGAGAAATGGCGAAAACGCGGCAGGCGCGTGGCGGGCGAATACGGAAAACGCACGGCAGGTGCACCAGCGCCCTGTGCGTTTGCCAAGCTCGCAAACCACGTGCATGCAACGGCGATTCCATCTTACCCAATCGCTCCCGTGCCTTCATCGGCAACGGGGCCAAATCACCGTTTGAAACGCTTCATATCCGCATTATCGGCATAATCGCAACAATAGGGCGAGCACCGCGACCGCGCACCGCCCTCATGCGCGCCTGCCCCGGCATTTGCCGCGCTCCGCACGAAAATCAAGCGCCCTCGCCCATCGGGATCACGGTGCCCAGGCCCGCCACGAGCGCTTCGTCGGCAACAAGCGAGGTCCGTACCAGGCGCATCTGCTCGGCAACGGCGGCAGGGGCGGTGCCGCCCTCGGTTGTGCGGGCCGCCACGACGGCATCGATGTCGAGCGCGCCGGCGATATCCGCACCGAACAGCGGGCTCGCCTCGGCGAACACCTCAAACGGCAGGTCATCCAGCTGGCAGGCGCGCTTGTCGCACTCGAGCACGAGCTTGCCCACGATCTCGTGGGCCTCGCGAAACGGCATGCCCTTCCGTGCCAGGTAGTCCGCCACATCCGTCGCGGCCACATGACCCGTCCGGCACGCGGAGCGCATGCGCTCGGCGTTCACCTGCATGGTGCCCACCATCCCCGCCATCACCGAGAGACACTGCGAGAGCGTGCGCGCCGAATCGAGCGCGCCCTCCTTGTCCTCCTGCAAGTCCTTGTTGTACGCGAGCGGCAAGCCCTTACATGTCACGAGCAGCTGCATGAGATTGCCGTACACCCGGCCCGTTTTACCGCGGATGAGCTCGGCGAAGTCGGGGTTCTTCTTCTGCGGCATAATCGACGAGCCCGTCGAGAACGAATCCGACAGCGTGATGTAGCCGAACTCCGAACTGCTCCACAACACGATCTCCTCCGCCAGCCGGGACAGGTGCATCGCCATGGTCGAGCAGGCGAAGTGCAAATCGAGCAGGAAGTCGCGGTCGGACACCGCATCGAGCGAGTTGGGGATCACGCGCGTGAAGCCCATGGCATACGCCGCAGCCACGCGGTCGAGCGGATACGAGGTGCCGGCAAGCGCGGCGCTCCCCAACGGCGAGGCGTCCGCCGCATCGAACGCCGAGCTCAGGCGCTTGAAATCACGCGTGAACATCCAGTAGTACGCGAGCAGGTGATGAGCGAGCAGCACGGGCTGCGCATGCTGCAGGTGCGTCATGCCGGGCAGGATCGCGCCCTTGTTCGCCTGCGCCACGTCGACGAGCGTGCGGCGCAGCTCCAGATTGGCCTCCATGAGCTGCCTGACGAGCGCCTTTGCAGCCAGGCGTGTGTCGGTCGCCACCTGGTCGTTGCGCGAACGGCCGGTGTGCAAGCGCTTGCCCGCTTCGCCGATCCGGCGCGTAAGCTCGGCCTCAATTGCCATGTGGATATCCTCGTCGGCGATGTCGAACGCAAACGCGCCCGCATCGATTTCGGCTTCGATCTGGCGCAGGCCGCTCGCGATGGCGTCGTAGTCCGCCGCGCTGATAATCCCCTGCTTGGCGAGCATCGCCGCGTGTGCCAGAGAACCCGCGATATCCTGCTTGTACAAATGCTTGTCAACGGGCAGCGACGCGCCGAACTGCTGCGTGGGCGCATCGACACCGCCCTCAAACCGTCCGCCCCAAAGCGCCATGGCGCCCTTCCTTTCCTTTGTGCGCGAAATGCGCGCTTTTTGCCAGCGAGGCGCTTGCCCTCAATGTGCGCCCCGCGTGTGCCGAATCTTCCCCTGCTTTGCCTGCACTTGACCGCGTTTCCGCTCCGAGCAGCGCCCGTTAGAAATTGACTGCCTGGCCGAGCGCCGGTCCGGCGCTGCCATTGAGCACGCCGAACTGAACGGGCGCCGAGGGCGCGGCAGCGCACTGGGCATGCGACTGCGCGGGCTCGCTCTGCAGCCCCTCGCCCTGTGCCACCTCGCCCTGCGCAAGCTGCGACTTCTTGGCCGCCCACGTCTTGAGGGAGAGCCCCTGGATATCGATGAACCCCTTGGCGGCCTTTTGGTCAAACGCGTCGTCGTTGTCGTAGGTTGCGAGCGCGGGGTCGTACAGGGCGGCGGCGCTCTTGCGGCCCACCACCACGCAACTGCCCTTGTAGAACTTGAGCTTTACGGCGCCGCTGAGCTGGGCCTGAGTTGCGGCCATGAAGGCGTCGAGCGCCTCCTTGAACGGGCTGAACCAGCGGCCGTTGTACACCTGGTCGGCCCAGAGCTGCTCCAAGGCGAGCTTATGGTGAAGCACGTCGCGCTCCAGGCACAGGTCCTCAAGCGCCTTATGCGCCTGAATGAGGGCGAGGCCCGCCGGCACCTCGTAGCACTCGCGGGACTTCAGGCCCACGTAGCGGTTCTCGATCATGTCGATGCGGCCAAAGCCGTGAGCGCCCGCAATGCCGTTGAGCTTTGCAACGAGTTCGGAAAGCGGCATCTGATTGCCGTTCAGGCTCGTGGGCACGCCCGCGGTGAAGCCAAGCTCCACATACTCGGGAACATCGGGAGCCTCGGCGGGATCGACCGTCATGGTCCAAATATCCGCTGGGGGCTCCGCCCACGGATCCTCGAGCACGCCCGCCTCGATGGCGCGGCCCCACAGGTTGTCGTCGATGGAGTACGGCTTATCGATGCTCTGCGCCACCGGCACGCCGTGCTTTTTGGCATACGCGATCTCGTCGGGGCGCATGCCGAGGTCCCACTCGCGCACCGGCGCGAGGACCTTGAGCTCGGGGTCGAGCGCCATGATGGAGGTTTCAAAGCGCACCTGGTCGTTGCCCTTGCCCGTGCAGCCGTGGGCCACGTACGCCGCTCCGTGCTTGTGCGCGCAGGCCACGAGATGCTTGGAGATGAGCGGGCGCGAAAGCGCGGAGAGCAGCGGATACTTGTTCTCGTACATGGCGTTGGCGGCGATGGCGCAGGTGAGATACTCGGCCGCGAACTCCTCGGTCATGTCGATGACCTCCACCGCCACGCAGCCGAGCTGCTTGGCCTTGGCGGCGATCTTCTCCAGGCCGTCGTGCTCCTGACCCACGTTGCCGAGCATGGCAACAACATCGAGATCGAGCTCGTTTTGCAACCATTTGATGCACACGGAGGTGTCAAGGCCGCCGGAATACGCGAGGACGACCTTTTCCTTGGCGGGGACGGCGGGATTTTGCGAGGCGGTATTTGGCGCCGGGGCCTCCGTGGGCGCGGCAGCAGAGCCGGTGGCGCGCGGGGCGGCGGTCTGGGCGGCGGGGCCGGCGGTCTGCCCCGGGCAAGCGGTGAATGCGGAAGCGGTCAAATTAGTGACAAAGGTAGACATGGTTCAACGTCCTTTCGAAGATGTGCTTTCAGCAGAAAAGAGGACGAGCTCAACCAAATCGCGCGGGGATGTTCAACAGGAGACGCACTGCGCACATGCGCCCAGGTGTTGGAAGGAGGACCGCGCGCGGTGAGTCGCGTATGCGCGCGGTAAGAAAAATCCGCCATGCGGCGGACGATCCCTTAACGATATCGGTTGAACTCCGGCGAAGGCTCTCGGCCTTCATGCATGCCAAAGACAACGAGTTATCGTCGTCGGGAGATTGCACGCTGGCGTCGGAGGGCCGCATCGGCGGCGTTCTGGCAGGAAGCGATGGCGGCGATCGCCATGCCCTTGTATGTCGCCAGAATTTGCGCCACGGCTGTCCCTTTCAAAACATCAGCGTGTAATCGTTGGTTCGCTATAGTAGCCTAAAGTGCGCTCGGGTGCCCCATATTTTTTCTTTGTTGCAAACGTGTTTCAAAAATGCGTCATTTAGGGTCAGACCCTAAATGACGCATTTTGCTAGCCCAGGTAGCGGGAGAGGAATGCCCGGGTACGGGGGTTTTGGGGGTTGGTGAAGATTTGCTCAGGAGAGCCGTGCTCGGCGATGATGCCTTGGTCCATGAACACGACCTCATCGGACACGCCGCGGGCGAAGTCCATCTCATGCGTCACCACCACCATCGTCATGCCGCCCTCGGCAAGCGAGCGCATGACCTCAAGCACCTCGCCCACGATCTCGGGGTCGAGCGCGCTCGTAGGCTCGTCGAACAGCATGATCTCGGGGCTCATGCAAAGGGCGCGCGCAATGGCCACGCGCTGCTTTTGCCCGCCCGAAAGCCGTCGCACGTCCGCATGGGCGAACTCGGAAAGACCAACGGCGGCAAGATGCTCCAGCGCCGTTCGCTCAGCCTCCTCCTTACTCGCCTGCTTCAGCATCACGGGCGCGAGTGTGCAGTTGTCGAGCACATCCATATTGTTGAAGAGATTGAAGCTCTGGAACACCATACCGATGCACTGCCTCAGGCCGTTCACGTCAACATGCTCGCCCGCCAGGTCCTGCCCGTGGAACCACACATGGCCCTCGTCGGGCGTCTCAAGCAGATTCAGGCAACGCAGCAGCGTGGATTTACCCGAGCCCGACGAGCCGATAATAGTGACAACCTGACCCGGCATCACGGATAGATCGATGCCTTTGAGCACTTCATGCTCGCCGAATGATTTACGCAGGCCCTCAATGCGGATCAGAGGTTCTTGCATCTGCGTCATGGTCTACTCCCCCTTTACCAGCTGCTGGTCGGACGTGCTGCCGAGCGTCGCGGGCTCGACGTCAAAATGGCGGGCGAACTTGCCGAGCAGCCAGGAGGCCACCAACGTGAGGCTCAGATACAGCGCCGCCGAGATCAGGCTGGGCTGCAGCTGGTTGTAATAGATGCCCGTCACCGTGGTGTTGGCGAACATCAGGTCGAACGTTCCGATGACGGAGAGCACCGAGGAGTCCTTGATGTTCACCACGAGCTCGTTGGACAGGCCCGGGATTGCATGCTTGATACCCTGCGGAAACACCACACGACGCATGGCCTGCCACTGCGACAGGCCCAGTGAGCGGGCACCCTCAGCCTGACCCGCGTCGACCGCCTCGATGCCGCCACGCAGCACCTCCATCATATAGGCGGTGGAATTCAGGATGATGGTCACCAGGCCACCCCAAAATGCCGTCCACACGGCGTTGACCTCGGTGGTCGACATGCCCGTGTTCTTGAACAGGCTAAAAACCGCGGGATAGATGATCAGCGCCTGGATCATCATGGGCGTGCCGCGCACCACCGTGCTGTAGCCTTTGGCGAATCCGCAGCCCACGCGCTTGCAAAAGCGGACGAAATCGTTGTCCTGGCGCTCAACCGTTTGAATGCGGGCGAACACGAGCAAAAGCGCGAGGAAGAATGCCGCGATCGTTCCGAAGAACGCCAGTTGAACGGTGGTTATGAGGCCGGTAAGAAACGTTTGCCGGTCGTGATACACAATATAGAGAATGCCCTGGAGCATGTCGTCTTGCGGGCGAGCCGTCGCGGACACGGCGGCGTTCCAGGCGCTGACGAGCCCCGTGCCCCAGCGGTCGAGCACGAGCGCCGCGGTGATGATGCACACAATGTAAGACCCGTAGCGCAGAGCCCGGCGTACGGCGGGACGGGTGAACGGGGCCTTGGCGGCATACGCGCGACGCAGGGCGATTTTGAACGCCAGCGCGACGACGGCAATGGCGATCCATGCCGCGAGCGTGTAGTACATGGCAACTTCAACGCCGTAAACCGGGGCAAGGAAACTGAGAGCAGGGCGTGGCGAGCTCGACAACAACATGCCGAAAGCGGCGATGGCGCTCGTACCCAACAGCACGTAGCGGTGATCGCCGCGAATGAACGCGACAAGGCGTCCGCACCGTTGCGCGGACGAATATGCGGTGGTCATACATGACTCCTTTGTGGAAAGGTAATAGGTGCCTGGAAAGGTAACAGGTGCCGGAGGAGTGTTACCCTCGGCGATGCGGCAACAGGTGCCGGAGGAGTGTTACGCGGGTTGGCGATCCATGCACTCGTTCCACATCGTTTGGCGCTCATCTGCCGGAATGCCAGCGATGACCTCGTTGATGAGGTCGAGCGCCTCGCTGTTGCCCTTGGCAATCGCGGCGTTATCGGGCATGAGGGAGCCCTCGAACTTGTCGCTCATCTTGAGCTGGACAAAATCCGGATAGGTTTCGAGCAGTTGGGGCACGGAGAGCTTGGAGTACGTGATGATGTCGCACGTTCCGCTTGTCAGGCCCTGCACCACCAGGGGCACCGTCTCGGCGGGAGTCATGTGGTTCGCGCCCTCGATCTGATTGATCACGTCGTCGTACATCGTGGCGGCCTGCCCCAGAATCGACGCCCCGGCGAGCTCTTCAAACGTGGTGGCACCCGCGTAGGGCGAGTTCTTTTTGGTGAGCATGACGATATCGTCGTCAATGTAGGAGTCGGAGAAGTCCGCCGCCTGCGCGCGCTCGGGATCAACGGACATGCCGGCGCACACGATGTCGATCTGCCCGTTGTTGAGCGCGTCGATCAAGCCGCCGAAGTCGAGCTTGACGGCAACGGCCTCCATGCCGAGCTCAGCGGCGATGAGCTTCGCCACCTGCACGTCATAGCCGTCGGCGTAGGCGCCGGATACGTTCTCAATAGGGATAGTGAACTCGGACTCCTGCGAAACCTGCCAGTTGTAGGGTGCGTACGCGGCCTCCATGCCCACACGCAGGGTCTTGCCGTCGCCCAGCAGCGCATCAGCCGCGGCACCGCTGGCGCCCGCGTCGGCCACGGTGCCCTGCGGAGCGGGTCCGCAGCCCGTGAGGAACATCATGCCTCCCACGCTTAACGCCGCCAGCCCCGAGAGCTTCAGAAAATCTCGGCGCGTGCGCAGCGCGGGTTGAATAGATACGTCAATAGCCTCATGAGTCATGATGTTACCTCCGGTTTTGTTGTGAGACCCCTTTCGCACGGCGCAACCAGAAGGGGCCCATCCCCTTCTCCCTTGCAACTTAATGCGTGAAAGTTCCGCGTGCTGCATGGCAGGATACTCCACTCAACCAGAGTGCTCGGCGGCTATTCGGTTTGAAACATGACGGTTACATTCGCTGCCCTGCTGGGGAGCCCGATGGCCCTCCAGCAGGAATCAAATTTAGGCGCGCAGGGCGAGAAGGCGCTCGATAACCTGGGCCACGCCGCGCTCGTTGTTCGACGGCGCGAGGAACTTGGCATGGGCGTGCATGTGCTCCTCGGCGTTGGCCATCACGTAACTGTGGCCGCAGGTTTGCAGCATCTCGACATCGTTGTACGTGTCGCCGAACGCCATGACGTCGTCCACCGAACACCCCAGACGCTCGCACAGGTGCGTCATGCCAAAGCCCTTGTGGACGCCCTTGTTCATGATGTCGATCCACTCCCTGCCGGCGTTCGTCACGCTAAAGCGGTCGCTCCAAGCGTCGCGGTACAGCTCGGCGTAAACGTCCTCGGCATCGCGGTTGGGGAAGAACACCGTGTACTTGTTCACATCGCGGTCGAGCCCCTCGAAGGTGTCGAGATACTCGATTTGCTTGTAGAACTTGCGGAAGAAGGCATCGTGCTCGCGGTCGCGCTCGAGGATGAAGCACGCGTCCAGGCCGCACACCGTAGGGCAACCGCGGCCGTCGCGCGCGGTGAAGTCGATGAGCTCGTGATAAGTGGGCACGTCGATGAGGTCCTTAAAGATCACCTCGCCGCGGCAGGTGATGGCGGCACCGTTGTCGGAGCACAGCGCCATGCGGCCCTCGAGGCCCGGGAACATCTCGCGCAGCGTATAGCTCGGGCGGCCCGACGCGGCGCAGAACAGGATACCGGCGTCATCGAGGGCGCAGATGAGCTCCTCCATGTTCGGCGGCATGGTGCCGTCGTCTGCCAGCAGCGTAAGATCCATGTCCGACGCCACGACCTTGATGTTCTCCAGGTTGTTATCCTCAGTCCAATTGCGCAGCATACGTGTCCTTCCCCTGCCTCGAGCTCGAGCAATTCCGTCACCGCATTGTACCCGTTTCCGTGGCCTGTCTACGGTTGGGACGTGCCCGGGCGCGGATGCGATTGGTACGGATCCGTAGGCGCGGATGCGGTCAGTGCGGGCCCGTACACCTCTGCATCCCCCCGACCACTTCGGACCGTGGGTTTTGGACATACAGGGCTGATTTTCGCCCCTGTTTGTCCAAAACCCACTGTCAGATTGCGTGGTGCACGTCAATCGCTCGACATACGTCGACTGAACGGCACACGCCGATTGCGTGGGGCCCGACACAAGAACGCGCGTGCTGGCGAGAGTTTTCCACAGGCGACTCAGAAGAGCCCGAAAAGCGCACATCGCATCGACCGTTCGGAGGCGAATTTACCACCGTTCACGGAATTATTGATGGCAGACACCGCAAAGGACACCCTCTGAGCTGCCCAGTCAAATTCTGGACAGACAACCCCATGAATACGACCTAGGGCTTTTTAAGCGTAAGCGCGATACGCTCATTGCAACCAGCGAAATGCACTCGGCATTGCCGACGAGAATCTTTCCGGACGACATCGAGACGGAGCGGGACAAAAGAGGAAGGAGGTTACCATGGGCGAAAAGAACGCCTGGAACAGCAGCGTATCGGCGCGACTGAATGAAGAGCTGCAACGAGCTCGCGAACTCAACACGCTTTACTTTCCCACTACGCAAAAAGATCTCAAGGCCCTGCAGCGACGCCAGGCGGCAGGCGAAGTCGTTGAGCCGCGCCGAAACCTCTTCACCTTACCCGGCGCCTGGAACGACCTCTCACCCCAAGCGAGGCACCTTTGCATCCTTCACGGGCTGCAGGCGCAACATGCAAGCTGGATATTCTCCAATCAGTCTGCGGCGATTGCGCACGGCCTGCCCGTCGCTGCCTGGAATCTCAGCGATGAACATATCGCAATCGGCAAGCACGGCACCGTTGCAAAGCGTCCCCATCTGATCGCGCATCGCACCGACCCCATCCACCCAACCAGGACGCTTGGAATCCGATGTACAGATGCCACTCAAACCGTGCTCGACTGCTCGCGTACGCTGCCGTTCGGCGAAGGCCTGGCGATCACCGACGCCGCTTTACGCTATGGCCTCGTTTCACCTTCGGAACTGAAGTGCCTTTTACAGACGGAAGGAGCGCATCGCACTGGAATCGCGCGAGCGAGGGCCGTTGCGCAGTACGCCGACGGAAGGTCTGAAAGCTGGGGCGAATCGCAAGTGAGGGCGCAATGCATCGCGCTGGGATTCGCGCTACCCGATCTTCAGGTCGAGATTGATCTGCCTTCAGAACTTGGCGGAACCAAACGGGTCGACTTTCTCTGGATTTTGCCGGACGGGTCGTATTTGATTGGCGAGTATGACGGTATGGGCAAATACCAGACGCGAGAAGACATCGGCAACCGAGGCATAAGGGCGCTGGTCGAAGAGCGCCAGAGGGAATCACGGCTCAGCATTCTCCGCGCGCCCATCTTAAGGCTCACCTATCCCGACGTCAAAGACCCGCTTCGATTCGCGCAACTTCTCGACGCCTTTGGCGTGCCGCACGCGCGGCGAGCTAATCCCACCTTGGTGAACGACCCGCTAAACATGTAGTGGTTTTTGGACATACAGGGCTGAAAATCGCCTTTGTTTGTCCAAAACCCACGGTCAAAACGAAGCGGCTGCGGCACCCGCGGGGCAAGGGGCAAGGTCCGCGCACCTGAAAGGCGTCCTACTTCGCCTCAGCCCAGGTTTCGCCTACGCTTGCATCGGCGATGAGGGGCACGCGCAGCTCGGCCACGCCCTCCATCTCCTCGCGCACCATGGCGACCAGGCGCTCGACCTCGCCCGCCGGGCACTCGAAGTCGAGTTCGTCGTGCACCTGCAAGATCATCTTGGCGGCGAAGCCCTCGGCGCGTAGGCGCTCGGCCACGCGCACCATGGCGATCTTGATGATGTCGGCGGCGGAGCCCTGCATGGGGTGGTTCATCGCCGTGCGCTCGCCGAACATGCGCTGCGCCGGCACGCGCAGCTCAGGGATGGGGCGGCGGCGGCCGTACATGGTTTCGGCGTAGCCCGTCTGCTTGGCGAAGGCGACCGTCTCGTCCAGGTACGTGCGCACGCCGGGATAAGCGCGGAAGTACGCGTCGATCATCTCGCGCGCCTCGGCCTGCGGGATGTCGAGCACCTGCGAGAGGCCGTACGCCTGCTGACCGTACACGATGCCGAAGTTCACCGCCTTGGCGCGACTGCGCAGCTGCGGCGTGACCTCGCCCACCGGCACGCCGAACACGCGCGCGGCGGTCTCGGCATGGAAGTCCTCGCCCTCGTTGAAGGCGCTCACCAAATGCTCGTCGCCCGAGAGATGCGCGAGCAGCCTGAGCTCAATCTGCGAGTAGTCGATAGCCACGAAGACCGACCCCTCCTCAACCGAGAAGGCCTTCTTGACGGCGTGTCCCAGCTCGGAGCGGGTGGGGATGTTCTGCAGGTTGGGGCTAGAGCTCGACAGGCGGCCCGTCGCGGTGATGGTCTGGTTGTACGTGGTGTGCACGCGCCCGTCGCCGCGGCGCAAACCGCCGAGCGTGTCGAGGTACGTCGACTTGATCTTGGTCTTCTCGCGGTACTCGAGGATCAAGCGGACGATCTCGTGACTCTTAGCAAGCTCGTCGAGCACCTTGGCGTTAGTCGAGTAGTAGCCGCGCTGGGTCTTTTTGAGACCGCGCGTGGGCAGGCCGAGGACGTCGAAGAGAATATGCGAGAGCTGCATGGGGCTCGACAGGTTGAACTCCTCGCCCGCCAGCTCGATCACACGGGCTTTGAGGTCGGCGATTTGTCCGATGAGCTCGTCGGATTGCGTGGCGAGGCGCGCCGGATCGACGTACATGCCCGCGCGCTCCATAGACGCGAGCACGCGCACGAGCGGCATCTCGATTTGGTCGAAGATGGCGTCGGCACCCTGGGTCTCAAGGGCGGCGGCCAGCGGCTCGCGCAGCACACGCGCGAGGTACGCCGAGCGGGCGGCGGCACTCGGCGCGTCGGGGGTGGCGCCGTCCTCCCCCGCGGCTGCAGGCAGCGCGGTATGGAGATACGTGTCAGCCAGATAGGCGTCGGAGAAATCCGAGCGCACGGAGTCGAGCAGGTACGCGGCGACCGTCGTGTCGAACACGCGCCTGGCCTCGACGGTCAGCGGGTCCACAAGCTCGGGCTCACTCGAGTCGACGGGCGACAGCTCGTGCAGCAGCGCCTTAACGTCTGCAGAGACCACGTGCCCCGCGGCGAGCAGATGCTGAAGCACACCGGGAACCATGCCATGCGAGCAGTCGATATCGCCCGCAGCCGACGCCCCCGCACCCTGCGGGTCCTCAAACGCGAGCAGCGCCTGCTCGGTGGCGACCCACAGGCGACGCGTCATACCGAACAGCGCGTCGGCCTCCTTATCATCCTCAATGGAGACGCCCAGCCACTCGCCAGCGTCAAGCGCGCGGGCGAGCTCGTCAAAGCACTCCTGCGCCTGGGCCTGCGCGGCAGCCGCATCGGCATCGGCGGAAACCGCCGTAGAGAGCACGCAGGGCAGCTCGAGGGCAGGGGCGGCAGCGGCCGCAGAGGCGCCCTCGCCGTCGAGCAGGGCCAGGAATCGATTCTGCATGGCCATGATGCCCAGCTCGCCCAGCGCGGCGGAAACGGAGGTGGCATCATACGCAGGGAACGCAACCTCGTCCAAATCGCACTCAATCGGGGCGTTCGTCATAATCGTGGCGATCTTGCGCGACACGAGCGCGTCGTCGATGTGCGCGCGCAGATTCTCGCCCATCTTGCCCTTGACCTCTTCGGCGTGCGCGATGACCTCGTCCAAGCTGCCATACTGCACGATAAGCGCGCTCGCCTTTTTGGGCCCGATGCCCGGCACGCCCGGGATATTGTCGGAGGAGTCGCCCTTGAGGCCGTAGAAGTCCGGCACGAGCTCGGGAGTGATGCCGTGGTACAGGTCGTCCACGCTCTCGGGCGTCATGATGGCGATGTCTGACAGGCCCTTGCGGGTGGACACCACGTGCACGTGGTCGGTGACGAGCTGGTACATGTCGCGGTCGCCCGTGACGAGGTACATGTCACATCCGGCAGCCTCGCCGCGGCGCGCGAGCGTGCCCAGGATGTCGTCGCCCTCCCAGCCCTCGAGCTCCACCACGGGAACGGAGAGGCTCGCGAGCAGCTCCTTAATCATGGGAAACTGGCTGCGCAGGTTGGGATCCATGGGTGGGCGCTGCGCTTTGTACTGCGGCAGCATTTCCATGCGCACCTTAGGCCGCCCCTTGTCAAAGGCACATATCACACCGTCGGGTGCGAACTCGTCCACCATTTTGAGGAACATGTTGAGGAAGCCGAACACGGCGTTGGTGGGTCGGCCATCCGGCGCGTTCATGGTGGGCGGCACGGCATGGAACGCGCGGTGCATGAGCGAGTTGCCGTCGATAACGGCGATCACGCGGCGGTCGCGGGCGGGTGCGATATCTGACATGGGGAAGACCTCATTTCGTTGCTGTACGCAAAACAGTCTACCCCACCGTGCGGACGGCCTGTCACCGATACACGAATCAAGCGGAGGCGATACGCCCGCTCCTGGCACAGAAACCAGGCCAACGATCCCAAGGTTACGATCAATTGCGGACATTTGAAGGCGTTTTTGGACATTTTAAGCCCCTTTTAGGACATTGTCCGCAAATGTCCTAAAAGGGGCTCTCGATGTCCGCGAACACACGCACCCGACAACCGCAGTCAAGATGCGGTGCTTGGCGCGCCGTTAGTTGAACTTGAAGATTTTGGAGGCCAGATGATACATCCCGATGGTGGTCTTCTCGCCCAGCTTGCCGGGCAGATTCGTGCCCATGCCCACGATGCCGTGACGGGCCTTGCGGTACATCTTCTCGTCGTACGCGCGCAGGTCGGACCACAGGGCCGTGAGCTCGTCGTCAACGCCGGGCTTATCGGACAGCTTGGTGAAGATCGAGCAAATCGCCATCATCATGGTGAAGTAGCCCATCATGTACGAGCGCAGCTTCTCCTGCTTAACGTCCTCGTACAGATGGTAGCTCTCCATCATGATGCGCGTAATGCGATACTGCTGGTCTAGGCGCTTGACCATCGTGGCCTCGTTGACGCTTTGGCCCTCGCGGCCGATGAAGTACCGGTACAGGTCGATGTCGGCGTAGTACAGCGTCTCGCAGTTGGGCAGCGGCACGTACGCGTAGATGTTGTCCACGTAAAACGTATGCGGCGGCATAGGCAGGTCATGCGCGCGCAGAACGTCGGTGCGATAGCACAAAGAGTGCATGAGCAGGTTCTGATCGGGGCGAAAGCGCCCGATATCGCCCCAGGTAAAGACCTTCTTGCGCGGCAGCGCCATACGGTAGTTGATCGCGGTGCGCGTGCCCTCGTAGACCTTCTCGTACACGTAATTCGAGATGAACAAATCCACGCGCATGTCGCGCTCTTCGAATCCGCGCAGGATGGAGAGCATGGTGGAGAGAGCGGCGGCATCCAGCCAGTCGTCGGAATCGACGACCTTGTAGTAGGTGCCGCATGCCTCGCGCAGACCTGCGCGAACCGCCATGCCGTGCCCGCCGTTCTCCTGGTGCACCACGCGGATAATGCCCGGGTAGCGCGCCTCCCACTCGTCGGCCTTGGCCCCGGTCTCGTCCTTGGAGCCGTCGTCGACGATGATGATCTCGATATCGGAGGCGTACTTGGAGCCCTCGAGGATCGAGGAGATGCAGTGGTCCATGTCCTTGGCGGCGTTATAGCTCGGAATGCCGAAGGAGATGACCTTGTGACCCTCCCCCGCCGGCGTGACGGAGATGGTCTTGGCGGGGAACTCCGCCCGCTCGCGCTCAAGGTCGCGGGCGGGCTGGGCAAAGCTAGTTACAGACGCATTAGGCATGGCAGGCAATGATCTCGTCCGAGAGGTTGAGGGCGGAGGCGGTCACGGCGTCCATGTCGTAGTAGCGGTACTCCGCCAGGCGGCCGACCGGGTGGAAGTTGGTGATATGCGCCACGCGCTCGAGATAGCGCTCGTAGAGCTTGCGGTTATCGGGATCGAGAATCGCGTAGTACGGAGTCTGGCCGCTGCCCGGCTCATAGGCGTGGCTGAACTCCTTCATGATGGTCGTCTTGCCCGGCACAACCTGACCGGTCATGTTCTTGAACTCGGTGATGCGCGTGAAGTCCTCGGACACGGTGTAGTTCACGGTGCCGACCGGCTGGAACTGGTCGGTGTCGAGGGTCTCGAACTGCATGTCGAGCGTGCGGTACGGCAGGGCGCCCAGATCAAGGCCGAACAGCTCGTCGAGCGGGCCGGTGTAGATAACCTCGCCGCCGTAGGTCTTGCCGCAGACCTTGACCGTGGTGTCGTCGAGTTCGAAGATGTCGCGCGCGTCCACATCGCAGAACACGTCGATGCAGTCGTGGTCGAGCATGTTCTCGAACAGCACGGTGTAGCCGTCGGCGGGCATGCCCTGGAAGGGCGCCTGCGGGAAGTAGCGGTCGTCGTCGCCCACGAACACGGGCACGCGCGCGGTGACGGACGGGTCGATCTGATCGGGCGTCTGGCCCCACTGCTTCATGGTGTAGTGGAGGAACACGTTCTCGTACACGTAATCCGCAACCTCGGCAAGGTCGGGGTCGTTCTTCTCGCGCAGCTCCATGATGGGAACCTTGACGTCCTTGCCGAACGTCTCCACGAGCTTGGAGTACAGCTCCTCGCCGCGCTTCTCGCCAAAGGCGAGCAGGAGGCTTTGGTGGTTAAAGGGAACGGGCATGAGCGTGCCATGCACGTTTGCGAGCACCTTGTGCTGGTAGTTCGTCCACTCGGTAAAGCGGGAGAGGAAGTTGTGCACGCGCTCGTTGAACGTGTGGTAGATGTGCGGGCCGAACTTGTGCACCAGCACGCCGGCCTCGTCCTCGTAATCGTAGGCGTTACCGGCGATGTGGCTGCGACGCTCAAGAACGGCGACGCGGAACCCGACGGTCTCGGCAAGACGGCGGGCGCACACGGCGCCGGCGTATCCAGCGCCCACGACGATCATGTCGTACGCGCTCGGGTTAAAGTCCTCCGGAAGACCTGAGTTGATCTGCATGACAGCTCCTTGCAGGTGATGGCGGCTTCTCTTGTTCGCTTGCACGGTGAGCGGGCAGCCGAAACGCCGCACACCACGTTTTCGTTCCCCGATTATAGCGGTCGGGGCATATAATTGCCCTTGTCACACTAATAAAGCTCATCGCACGCATAAACTGCGGTGGGCTCGTTGCATCAAGGAGCACGCATGAGCGATTTCCTGACCCGCATGAAAGCCGCCGCCAAGGCGGATAAGAAGACCGTCGTTTTGCCCGAGGGCGAGGACCAGCGCACCCTCGACGCCGCCAAGATCATCGTCGAGGAGGACCTCGCCAACCTGGTGGTGCTGGGCGACCCCGACAAGATCGACCTGCCCGGCGTTACCGTGATCGACCCCAAGTGCGGCCCCAAGCACGAGGAGTACGCGCAGAAGTTCGCCGAGCTCCGCGCCAAGAAGGGCATCACCATCGAGCAGGCTCGCGCGCAGATGAACGACGCCACCTATTACGGCACCATGATGGTCAAGATGGGCGATGCCGATGGCCTGGTGTCCGGCGCCTGCCACTCCACCGCCGATACGCTGCGCCCCGCCCTGCAGATCCTGAAGACCGCCCCGGGCACCAAGCTCGTCTCCGCGTTCTTCATCATGTGCACCGACGCCGAGCAGTTCGGCACCGACGGCACGCTGATCTTCGCCGACTGCGGCCTCAACATCAACCCGACCTCCGACGAGCTGTCCGAGATCGCCATCGCCTCCGGCAAGAGCTGGCAGACCTTCATGGGCGGCGCCGAGCCCCACGTGGCCCTGCTCTCCTACTCCACCATGGGCTCCGCCGGCGGTGAGGTCGCCAAGAAGGTGCAGGAGGCCGTCGCGTTCTGCAAGGAGAAGGCCCCCGAGATGGCCATCGACGGCGACCTGCAGCTCGACGCGGCCATCGTGCCCACCGTGGCCCAGCTCAAGGCCCCCGGCTCCCCCGTTGCCGGCAAGGCGAACGTGCTCGTGTTCCCCGACCTCGAGGCGGGCAACATCGGCTACAAGCTCGTGCAGCGCTTCGCCGGCGCCGAGGCGTACGGCCCCATCCTGCAGGGCATCGCCAAGCCGGTGAACGACCTGTCCCGCGGCTGCTCGGCCGAGGACATCGTGGGCGTTGTGGCCATCACGGCCGTTCAGGCCCAGATGGCGGAATAACGGCAACTTAGTTGCACTCCAGCTGACCGGGGAGAGCCGGGTAATACCCGCGCAAACGTCCTCGGAGTCGCGCTTTGCGCGGCTCCTGCGGAATGTTTGCTTAGGTATTACCCGGCTCTCCCCTGCTTGTTTGGGGGCGCAACAACGAAGGCCCAGATGGATTCCGCCATCTGGGCCCTCACTCATATCGAAGGGTTGTTGCGAGACGGGCGCCCCTTACTTTGCCAGGCGCTCGACGTCGAGGGCGATCATGTACTCCTCGTCGGTGGGGATGACCATCACGGTCACGTCCGAATCCGGCGCGGAGATGACCTGCGGGCCCGCGCCCACGGCGGCCTTGTTCGCCTCGGCATCCACGCGCACACCCAGCCACTCGAAGCACTGGCAAAACGCCTGGCGAATCGTCCAGTCGTTCTCACCGATGCCGGCGGTGAAGGTGATGGTGTCCACGCCCGCCATAGAGGCGATCATCGAGGCGGCCTGCTGCATCGCCTTGTACGCGAACATGTCGAACGCCAGCAGGCAATCCTCATTGCCCTCGTCGGCGCCGGCGCGAATGTCGCGGGCGTCGCTTGAGATGCCGGAAATCGCGAGCAGGCCGGACTTCTTGTTCATCATCTCGTCGACCTCGTCGAAGGTGTAACCGCCCTCGCGCTGGAGGTAGCACACGGTCGCCGGGTCGATGGAGCCGCAGCGGGTGCCCATCATCAGGCCGTCGAGCGGCGTGAGTCCCATGGTAGTGTCGCGGCACACGCCGTCCTCGATCGCGCACAGCGAGCTGCCGTTGCCCAGGTGGCAGGACAGCAGCCGGTGGCAGCGGTCGCCCAGGATCTCCTTGGCGCGCATCCACTCATAGCGGTGGCTCGTTCCGTGCGCGCCGTACTTACGCACGTGGTAGGTGTCGCGCACGTCCTTAGGCAGCGCGTAGGTGTAGGCGACCGCGGGCATGCTCATGTGGAAGGACGTGTCGAACACAGCGACGTTGGGCAGCTCGGGATACGCCTCGCGGCAAAACTCGATAACGCTCGCCTCGGCATAGTTATGCAGCGGCGCCAGCGGGGCGACCTCAAGGATCTTGGCCAGCACCTCGTCGTCAACGAGCGCGGAGTCCGTAAAGTGCCAGCCGCCCTGAACGATGCGGTGACCGATCGCGTCGATGGAAAAGCCCGCCTCGGTCACGAGCTTGAGCACACGGCGGATGGCGCAGCGGTGGTCGGTGAAGATCGTCTCGTCAACGACCTTCTCGCCGCCCTCGGAATGCCCGAACAAGCCGCGGTCCATGCCGATGCGCTCGCAGTTTCCCTTGGCGAGGATAGCGTGCGCATCGGTATCGAGCAGCTGGTACTTGAGGCTCGAGCTGCCGGCGTTAACAACCAGTACGTTCATGTTTGAACCCCTTTCACGGGAGCATCCCGCCGCAACGCCGTGTACTTGGCGATGAGGCGGGACGGCAGGCGTCTTTGGGTGCGCTACTTGGCGGCGGAAACGATGCGCTCGACGTCGGAGGCGATCATGAACTCCTCGTCGGTGGGGATGACGTAGATCTTCACCGGGGAATCGGCGGTGGACAGGCACCAGGCGCCCTCAGCGCGCAGCGCGTTCTTGGCGTGATCCATGTGCACGCCCATCCAAGCCAGACGGTCGGCAACGCCGGCGCGGACCGCAGGGGCATGCTCGCCGATACCGGCGGTGAACACCAGGGTGTCCATGCCGCACATAGAGGTCGCCATCTCGGCGGCCTTGGCGGCGATCTTGTACACGAACATGTCGAACGCAAGCTCGCAATCGGGATCGCCCGCGGCGGCGCCCTCCTCCACATCGCGGACGTCGTTGGTCTTGCCGGTCACGGCCATGAGGCCGGACTTCTTGTTCATCATCTCGTCGACCTCGTCGAAGGTGTAGCCGCCCTCGCGCTGGAGGTAGCACACGGTCGCCGGGTCGATGGAGCCGCAGCGGGTGCCCATCATGATGCCGTCGAGCGGCGTGAGGCCCATGGTGGTGTCCATGCACTTGCCGTTCTCGATCGCGCACAGGGAGGCGCCGGAGCCGATGTGGCACACGACGACCTTATGGGCATCGGGGTTCATCTCGGTGACCTTCTGGGCGATGTAGCGATAGCTCGTGCCGTGCGCGCCGTACTTGCGGATGTGCAGCTTGTCGCACACGTCCTTGGGCAGGGCGTAGGTGCTCGCAACCTTGGGCATGTTGAAGTGGAAGGCGGTGTCGTACACCGTGACGTTCGGAAGCTCGGGGTACTGGGCGAGGCAGTACTCGATAACGTTGGCCTCGGGGTTGTTGTGCAAAGGCGCCAGCGGGGCGACCTCGCGAATCTTGGCGAGAACGTCAGCGTCGACCAAGGAGGAGTCGCCGAAGTACCAACCGCCCTGCACGATGCGGTGGCCGATGCCGTCGACCGTGATGCCGTTGGCCTCAAGATCGTCGAGGACGGCCTTGATGGCGGTACCGTGGTCGGGGAACTCGTGGTTCTCGGTGACCTTCTTGGAGCCGTTGGCGGCGTGCGCGAAGGTGCCGCCCGTAAAGGTCACGCGCTCGCAGGAGCCCTTAGCGGAAACCGCGTGGGTCTTGGTGTCGATGACCTGATACTTGAGGGTGGAGCTGCCGGCGTTGACAACGAGGACGTTCATGAGTCTCCTAACGAGCACGGGCGGATGAATCCGCAATATGGCATACGAAACAATAATACCCCTTTGGCGTGCGGACGCGCTGCTGCACGGGGGCGCTCAAGCGCGATGCTGCCGGCGTGCCGTGGCGGGCGTGCTACGGCGCGGGGGCCGCAACCGCTCAACCGGCGCAACGCCGCGCACAGGCGGTCGCCTAGATGAGGCCTTCCCCCAGCGGCTTGCCGCCCAGCACATGGAGATGGAAGTGCATGACCGTCTGGCCGGCGGCCTCGCCCTTGTTGGAAATCACGCGGAAACCCTCATCGAGTCCCTTGATGCGTGCGACCTCCGCCACGGCGTGCGTCATTGCCGCGAGCGTCTCGGCGGGCACGCCGTCGATGATGTTCTCGTAATGGGCCTTGGGAATGACCAGCGTGTGCACGGGCGCCTGAGGGTTGAGGTCGTCAAAGGCGATGACCAGATCGTCCTCGTACACGACGGTGGACGGGATCTCATGAGCGGCGATTCCGCAGAAGATGCAGTCTGACATGGCTCTTCCTTTCTTAATTTACAGGTTCAGGGCATCGGAGTCGTCGGCGGGCTCGCCGGGCACGAGCCGATCGGTTCCATCGACGTCTTGGAGCAAGACGGACACCTTCTGCTCCGCCTCGGACAGGCGGGTGCGTAGGCTCTTGAGAAGCTCGACGCCGCGCGTGTAGCTTTCGAGCGACTGCTCAAGCTCCATGTCGCCCGACTCCAGGCTGCGGATGATGAGCTCGAGTTCCGTTGAAGCCTCTTTGTACGTGAGCTCCTCGACGTTTTTGTAGTCTGCCATGGTGGTTCTCCTTTATGCGTCTTCGGACGACGCGGCGCCCGATGTCTGAACAGAGGTAACGGTGCCGAACACGTCGCCGTCGGCCATGCGCACGCGCAACGCATCGCCTTCAGCGAACGACGACGCATGCGTTGCCACGGCGCCGGCGCCGTCATAGGCGATTGAGTACCCGCGTCCGAGCACCTTGAGCGGCGAGAGCGCATCGAGCGCCGCAGCCGCGCGGCCAAGGCCCGCCATGGGCGCGGAAAGCATCTGAGCACCCGTGGCCCTCATGCGCGATGCGGCCAGGTCGAGCTCATGGCGCTTGCGCGCGAAGCCCGATGTGCTCGCTGCCAGGCGCGGGGCGATCTGCTCCAGATCGGCGGCGAAACGCTCCTGCACGCGGTCGCCCGCCAGCAGCAGGCGGTCGGAAGTCTGCGCGAGCTCGATGCGCCTGCGGTCCACAATGTTCGTGGGATCAGTGAGGCAGGGACGCCTCGAGGCCTGCTCAACCACCAGGCGAAGACGGTCGAGCCTCACGCGCATGGCGCGCTCCATGCGCTCGCGGGCGAGATCGGACTCGCTCACGGCGCCCGTCACCAACGACGAGCAGGCAGCTTGCAGGCGCTGCTCGCGCGTGTCGAGCACATGCACGAGCTCCGAGAACTCCGGGGCCACCGACTCGGCAGCCGCCGTGGGCGTGGAGCAGCGCCGGTCGCTCACCATGTCGCAAATCGAGTTGTCGGGCTCATGCCCGATACCCGTCACCACGGGCACGGGGCACGCCGCAACGGCACGCGCCAGGGCCTCGTCATTAAAGGTCATGAGGTCCTCGAACGACCCGCCGCCGCGCACGAGCAGAATGCAGTCGGGCGCCGGCGTGATGGCGGCAGCGCGCCGCAAACCCTCGATGAGCTCGGCGGGCGCGCCCTCGCCCTGGACCTTGGCGCCCACGCACACTACCTCGACGAGCGGGTTGCGGCGGCGCAGCGTACGCTTGACGTCGTTGATAACCGCGCCCGACAGCGAGGTGACCACGGCCACGCGCGTGCAGAACACCGGAACACGGCGCTTACGCTCGGCTTCCATAAGCCCCTCGAGACGGAGCTTCTCGGCAAGCTGCGCCACCTGTTGACGCAGCAGCCCCTCGCCCGCAAGCGTGAACGAGCTCGCCTTGAAGCTCATCTTGCCCGTAGGCTTATATAGGTCGAACGTGCCCGTGAACTGCACCTGAAGGCCGTCGCGCAAATCGAACGCGCGCTTGGCGTACGCGCCCTTCCACACGATGCAGTCGAGAGCCGCCGACTCGTCCTTGATCTGGAAATAGCAGTGGCCGCTGCGGGCGTTGGGCCCGCGAAAACCCGTAACCTCGCCGAGCACCGTGATCTTAGGGATATTGTTAAGCGCACCGGCGGCGAGCTCCGCGGCCTGCGACACCGACAGGGCCTCGCCATCGGCGCCCGGCACCGACGGTTTTTCGGCCGTCAGATTCCAAACGTTCATACGCAAACCTCCTCCCCTGCCTTACATCTTCGTTGCACAACAAGCATACACACCCGTCCGGACAAATGCGTCATTTAGGGTCAGACCCTAAATGACGCATTTTTTAGCGGTCGTCGCTCGTGCGGGCGAGCAGGTAGAGCAGCTGCAGGATGCTGGTAAGAGCCGCGGCAACGTAGGTGAGGGCGGCTGCGGTGAGCACCTTCTTGGCACCGCGCACGTTCACCTCGCCCATGCCGGACTGCTCAATGTACGCCACGGCGCGACGGCTCGCGTCGATCTCGACGGGAAGCGTGACAAGCTGGAAGATGACCGAGAAGGCGAAGAACACGATGGCAAGCGTGGTGAGGCCCGCGATGTTCATGAACATGCCCATGAGCAGCACCAGCATCCACGTGTTCTGGGTGAAGTTCACCACGGGCACGAGCGCGGTTCGAACCTTCATCATGGCGTAGCCCTTGGCCTTTTGCGCGGCATGCCCCGCCTCATGGCACGCGACGGCAACACTTGCCACCGAGCCACCCGAGAGATTCTCGCTCGACAGATGCAGGCTGTTGTCGCGCGGGTCGTAATGGTCGGTCAGGTGGCCGGCAACGCGCTTGATATCCACAGCCTCGCAGCCGTTGGCGTCGAGCATATGACGGGCAACATCGGCACCGGTGGCGCCATCGGAGGCAACGCGGCTCCACGTCTTATAGGTGGAGTTGATATAACCCTGCGCCGCAAGGCCGATTGCCGTCGACACCAAAACCAGCACCATATAGGCGGGATCGAATCCAAATCCGTAACCGTAATAAGGCATGCGCGATTCCTTTCAAACACGCGTCTTCACATATGGCATACCTTGTACCCAAAAAAGGAGCGCTCGGACGGTTGCCGAAGCGCTCCTCATGTAAGGATTTCTATGATGCGCCGATTCGCCACTGGAACGCGCACGAAGAGGCCCCGCGCCGCCCGCAGCACCGGCTCATTAGAAGTCCGCGACGCCCTCGCTCGCCATCCACTCCGCCTGGAACTCGGCGTAGCGCCCGTCGATGATGGCCTGGCGCGCCCGGCGCATGAGATCGAGCAGGAAGTAGATGTTGTGCTGCGACAGCAAGATGCCGCCGAGCATCTCCTTCTGCGTGACCATGTGGCGAATGAGCGCACGGCTGTAGCCGCCGGTGCACACGGGACAGGTGCACTTCTCGTCGATGGGGCGCGAGTCCTTGGCGAACTTAGCGTTCTTGAGGTTCATGCGGCCGGTGCTCGAAAACGCGGTGCCCATACGGCCCGTGCGCGTGGGCAGCACGCAGTCGAACATGTCGATGCCCACGCCCACGCCGCGCACGAGCGTGGTTGGATTGCCCACGCCCATGAGGTAGCGGGGTTTCTGGCGCGGCATGTGCTCGCTCACGAGCGGGGCGAGGGTCTCGAACATGACCTCGTGGGGCTCGCCCACCGAGTATCCGCCGATGCCGTAGCCGGGGAAGTCGCCCATCTCCTCCAAATGCTTGAGCGAGCGCAGGCGCAAATCCAGGTGCATACCGCCCTGCACGATGCCGAACAGTGCCTGGTCATCGCGCGTATGCGACTTGTAGCAGCGCTCGGCCCACATGCTGGAAAGCTCGACGGCGCGCTCCACGAACTTGCGCGTGGCCGGATAGCCCGGGCACTGGTCGAGCTGCATGCAGATATCGCTGCCGAGCTTCATGGCGATATCCATGTTGTCCTCGGGCGTCCAGAACACATGGGAGCCGTCGTAGTCGGTGGCGATGAAGCGCACGCCTTCGTCGGTAAGCTTGACCGCGTCGGAGTGGGAGAAGATCTGGAAGCCGCCCGAGTCGGTGAGGATGGGGCCGTGCCAGTTCATGAAATCGTGCAGGCCGCCGAGCTCGGCGATAGTGTCCGCACCGGGGCGCATGGCCAAGTGGTACGTGTTGGCGAGCACGATCTGGGCGCCGAGGTCCTTCACCGTCTCTGTGGGGATGCCCTTGACGTTGGCCTTGGTGCCCACCGGCATGAAGATAGGGGTCTCGATGTCGCCGTGTGGCGTGTGCAGAATGCCCGCACGTGCGTGGGTCTTGGGGTCCTCGGCGACGACCTCGTATTTGAACAGGGACTGGTCCATGTGCGGCTCCTCAGCTGCTTGGCCTTGGGCGGCTTGGACGACGGACCCCGCGCTGGAAACCCTCCGAGCAGGGACGTTGCGCGAGCCGCACGCTATGCCTTGTGGTATCAGCCGCCTATTGTACTATCGGGCGCCGCGCGACAGAACAATTCAGCGCGAAATGAGTTTGAATACCACCTGAAACACAACGAGGGCGGTCACACCGACCCAAAATGCGATTTCCCACTGCTCCCCCGCAAAGAAGATGAGGGCAAGGCACCCAACGACACCCAAGAGTATCGATAGCTCAAAGTAATGTCGACGGAAGAAGCCGCTCTTCCGCGGTGCTGAATTGATACTGCCGACCAGGTAATCGGCGATCTCCGAATCGGTGCTCAGGTTATGTTTGCGGAAAATCATGCCCATGCGAATGATGATCGCGGTCATACCGATCAAGACGATGACACCCACCGCGGCGGCAGACGCATCCGTAGCGGGCACACGGTCGAGCACGTTCTCGAGCGGCATGTATAGAACGTAGATGAATGCGAGGCCGAGTGAGAGCAACAACAGCTCGCGCTTGTCGATGGATACGCGATGCGAGAGCTCGGGCTCAACTTGCTTTATCAGATCGTCCACCGTGACTCCGAACACCTCGGCGAGATAGGTGAGGCTCTGGATGTCCGGCAGGGTCTTGCCCGTCTCCCAGTTCGAGATCGTCACGCGCGAGACCATACACGCCTGCGCCAGGTTCTCCTGCGTCATGCCGAGCGCCTCGCGCTGAGCGCGGATGCTCGCCCCGATTCCTGTGCTGTCCATGGCCTCTCCTTCGCCGCGGCTTTCAATGCTTCAACTCTAGCCCGAACCCGGCGAAACGTCAGTTAAAACCCTTTTACATCGGCCTCATTCGCGCCATGGCGCCCCATGTTTAACCGACGATGCGCGAGCCTCGCCAAGATAGCGCATAGGCTCAGCGCAATACTGGCTGAGCCTACGGAAAAGCGACATCGACTCGGCAGCAAACACGACTCTGCTGGCAGGAGCACAGGACACGATTGGCTCATGGGCCACGCCGAGCGCCCCTGCAGCAACATTTGCGTAATTGCTCGCTCCGTGCATGCGCTGTCTGCGCGGAGCCGTATGATAGAGAGATACGAAAACGGGCAACGCCCGCGTGCGAAGGGAGCGCCATGAGCGAACTTGAGAACACGCAGCCTCAAGATATTGAACAGATAGCCGAAGAAGCGGAAGACAACGCGATGCCAGTGCCGCATGCGCCGGCAGAAGAACCTGCCCAAGGCGACCAGATTGAGCTAGACGCGCAAGTCGCTGATGGCGCCGGCCACGCAGAAGGCGTCGAGGGCATCCATGGCGCAGAAACCGAAGCGTGCACCGAGCTCGCCGAGGGCCCGTCACCGAGTCCCGATGCCGAGCAGGAGCAAAACGGCATCATGCGCACCGTGCACGCCCTTTTTGCCGAGGGCGTGGAGAGCATGAAGGAAGTGAGCGCCGCCCGCCGCGCCCACGCCGCCGCACGCGATGAGCTGGAGCGCCTGGACGAGCGCATCGCCTCTCAGGAACACGAATTGGCCCACCGCCGCGACATCGAAGCCCGGTATAACGAGATCATCGCCTCGGAGACCGCGGGTAAAAACGCCGCCGAACAGGAACGCGCCGCCGCCCAGCAGCTGCGCGAGAAGTTCGCCGCCAAACTCGTGGAGCTCAAGCAACAGCTCGAAGACATGCGCGAGGAAGACGCCACGACGGAGCGCCGCCTTAAAACCGCACTCGAGGCCGCGGAAGACAAGGAGCACTCGGCGCGGGAATCCGGTCGTCGCCTGCAGCGTCGCATGGACGATGCGCAGGCGAATCTCGACCGCACTATCAAGGAGCGCGAGGAGGGCATCGCGGCAGCCCAGCAGGCCGTGCAGAGCGCCGAAGCGCATCTCGCCACGCTGAACGCCGAGTACGCCGAGATTCAGAAGAACCCTTCCGCGAACCCCGCGGGATACTCGGTGCGCAAGCGCGAGCTTGAAAACGAGATCTCCGACGCAACGGAGGCCGTGCGCAACGCCAAGGGCGACGTTCCGCGCATCGAGCGCGAGACGCAGGCAGCCATCGAAGACGCGCGCGCCGCGCTTGCCGAGGCCGAGCGCCCCATCACACAGGCTCGTGAGGCATTCAACGCCGTTGCCGCCGCCGCCGACAAGGCGCGCGACGCCTACGGCGAGGCAAAGGACACGGCGGAGAGGCGCCAAAAGGACCTGCGCGCCACTATCTCGGACGGAGAGAAGGCCATCAAGGCGCAGGACCGCGCCGCGCAGGAGGCCCAAGCGAAGGCCGATGCCGCACAGGCCGCTATCGACGAGGCGAACGAGATCCACGAGCATCCCGAGGTCGCCGTGGCGCTTGACTCCGCAATCGAGTCGGACCGCACCGAGCGCGAGGGGCGCGCTGCCGAGGTCGAGCGCCTGGCGGCCGTGGAGGACACCGTGCGCGATCGCACGAGAACGGCGCGCGTGCGGCTCGCACTCGCCATCTGCGGCATCGCGTTGATCGTGGTGCTCATGCTCGTCTGGACCTATTTCGCGAAATAGCGGTTGGTCCTGGCGCGCGCTCGGTTCCCGTGCGCTGGAACCACGCGCAGGCAACGCGGCATGCGAGCCCCGCGGCACATCAAACAGCAAACCCGGTCCCCGCACGCAAGCGGAGACCGGGTTTTTCATCTCATGCAAATCGCCGTGAGCTCTGCCGCCGTTGCGGCGGGGCTTGCCGGACGCAACGCAGGACGCGCCGGGCAAGCGCTACTCGGCGACCTCGACCAGCTCGATGTCGAAGTTGAGGTCGCAGCCGGCGAGCTCGTGGTTGGCGTCGAGCTTCACGCCCTCAGGCGAGACCTCGACAACCGTAACGGGAACGGGCATGCCGCCGGGACCCTGCAGGAAGAGCTTCATGCCGACCTCGATCTTCTCAAAGTCGGGCACCTCGGCTGCCGGGAAGAAGAGGATCATATCCTCGGAGCGCTCGCCGTACGCCTCGGCAGCGGGAATGTGCACGGTCTTCTTCTCGCCCACCTCCATGTCGAGCACGGCGGCGTCAAAGCCCTTGATCATCTGGCCAGCACCGGCGACGAACTCAATCGGCTCGCCGCGGTCGTAGCTGGAGTCGAACTGGGTGCCGTCGTCGAGCGTGCCGCGGTAGTGGGCCTTGACCGTCTTACCCTGGTTGGACATGTGCATCCTCTTTCAAATCGATGTGCGCCCCCGCCGACAGTGCGGAAGGGAGAGCGTGTGCGGGTGCCGGCAAGGCCAGAAGGCGCGCCGGCATGTGGAACAACTATACCCGAGGCTTGGGTGACTCATGCAACGGGACCGTCGATTACCGATAAAGCGCTCGACTTCACACGCGGCCCCGCTGGGAGCCAGCGTGCTACTCAGACGCCTGCTCGACCTCGGCCTTTTTCTCCTGCGGAAGCACCAGATTCAAGATGATGCCCACGAGGGTGGAGGTGGCCATGCCGGGCAGGGTATAGTCGCCCAGCGGGATGGCAATACCGGAGGTCTCCATGCCCACACCCAAGATGATGACGACCGAGGCGATCATGAGATTGCGGTTGACGTCGAAGTCGACGCCGTTGGACACCAGCATGCGCAGGCCGTTGGACGCGATGAGGCCGAACAGCAGCAGGCACACGCCACCCATAACCGGGCTGGGGATGGAGTTGATAAGCGCGGCGAGCTTGGGGCACAGTCCGCCGACGATGAGCGCGAATCCGCCCGCGTACCAGAAGATCTGGGTGGAGTACACGCGCGTGACGCTCATGACGCCGATGTTCTCGGCATACGTGGTGGTGGGAGGACCGCCCAAGAAGCCGGAGATGATGGTAGACAGGCCGTCGCCGGCGAGCGAGCGCGGCAGCAGCGGACGGTAGTCCTTGTCGACGATCTCCCCCACTGCGAGCAGGTGGCCGATATGCTCGATGACCGTCACGACGGCGACCGGCGCCACAAGCGCGATGGCGCCCACGTCGAACTTGGGAAAGCTCACGTTGGGCAGGCCGATCCACGCGGCCTGCAGCACGGGCTCGAAGTTCACCATGCCGAATGCCACGGCGATCACGTACCCGACGATAATGGCAAGCAGAACCGGCACGGTTCCGATGATGCCGCCGCGCCCGGAGAAGATCACCGCAGCGAGAAGCGTGATCGCGGCGACCATAGCGCCCTGCGGGCTGAAAACGGACGCGCCGGAGGCGTCGGTACCCATAAACGCCATGTTGGCGGCGGTTGCCGAGAGGCCCACGCCGATAACCACCATGACGGAGGCTACGAGCACAGACGGCAGCAGGCGGTCGAGCCAGCCGGTGCCGACCAGCTTGATAATGCCCGCCACAGCCAGGAACACCGCGCCGGCGACGATCACTCCGGACATGGCGGCGTCGAGGCCCTGCGTGGCACCCACCGCGAGAATGGGGCTGATAAAGGCAAACGAGCTGCCCAAGTAGCTGGGGATTTTATTGCCCGTGACGAGCAGGTAGCAGATGGTGCCGATACCCGAGCACATGATAGCCACGTTCGGGTCGAGGCCGGTCAGCACGGGCACGAGCACCGTGGAGCCGAACATGCTCATCATATGCTGGATTCCCAGCGGAATGGCGCGGCCGGGCGAAACCCGGTCGTCGACGCCAATGACCTCGCGTTCGCGGTGGCTCATAGGCGGTCCTTTCTGTTGGAGACAATTCGTTCCATGGTACCGTGAGAAGCTGCATGTGGGCACGAAAACAACGGTATGCTTGAACGGCCTGCTTGTGCGCGCCCGACCGCGCGTTGATATGGGAGGGCTCGTCTGTCCATGGCTCAAACGGATTTCATGCTTACAGCGCGCGGTGGCGGTCTCGAGGTGCCCGTCCGCGTGACGCGCAAGCGCGTGAAGAACCTCAACCTGCGTGTTAGGTCGGACGGCTCAGTTGCGCTGAGCATTCCCGTGCATGCCAGCGCGCAAACGGCGCAGGCGTTCTTGGACCGCAAGTCGGACTGGATCGCCGCTCACGTGCTTCGTGTGCGGCAAAGCGGAATGGGCCTGGGTGAAGTGGAGGCAGGCCGGGGGCAGGACGGAGCGTGCCCGGACGGAACGGTGCCGGGCGGCGGACGGAGCGATGCGGGCCGCCCTGGGGACACTGTAAGCACGCCTCAGCTCGTACCACTGTGGGGAGAGCTCGTTGCCCACGACGTCGCCTGTGAGGAAAGGCTTGCTGTATGCGAGGCTGGCTTTGCCGCTGGAAGCGGGGGCTGCCCAGTCGGACCGGCTAACCTTGGCGAGCTTAGGGGCCATCCCGCCAGCCCGGCCAACCTTGACGAGCTTAGGAGCCGTCCCGCCAGCCCGGCCAGCCTCGACGAGCTGTATCGCAGCGAGTTGCTGCGCGTTCTGCCCGCGGTTGCCTCCCGCATGGAAGCGCGCATCGGCGTTCACGCGGCGCGATGGAGCATCCGCGTCATGAAAACGCGATGGGGTTCGTGCACACCAAGTACAGGCGCCATTCGCATCAATGCCCGACTCGCCGCCTATCCACCCGAATGCTTGGAATGCGTGGTCGCCCACGAGCTCGTCCACCTGATGGAACCCAGCCACAACGAGCGCTTCCACGCCCTGCTCGACGAGTTCTACCCCAACAACCGCGAGGTCGCAAAGCGCCTCAAGCGCCCCGCCGCCGAATAAGGGCTGGCCCGCAGTGCCGAAGTCAGCCCCTCACCCTGGCGCGGTCTCCGAAACTCGGTGCACCCGCTGAAACTCGGTGCACCTTCCAAAACTCGGTGCACTTTTCGGCCACCGTCGCGGCTCAAAGTGGTTATAAAGTGCTCCGAGTTTTGAGAGAGCGCACCAAGTTTCAGCAGGGGTTACCGAGAAATCACCAGGCAGTTGGATTCCTCGTGTATCAAAGCGCGTATCGAACCGCCAGGCACGCTGCGCACCTCATCGAGCATTTTGGTGCACCGACCCCAACAACCCATCCGATGGCGAGCTACCGTGAGCTCTGGAAGCCCTTTCCACCCATAAAGTATGGATCTTTTATGGGTTGTGAAGGCGTCTCCATCTAGCTAGCTGCGAAAGACAGGTTTGTGGCAGACAAACAAGGACGCATGCCAGACGCGTTCTCGCTATGGTCCCCACAACTGTTTTTCTCAGGTGAGGGGTGGTAACGATGACCAAAACCGTCACAAAGCAAAGGCTTCAAATCGCCGCTCAGCGCGCGAGTCTTTTGATCCCAGCGGACGCCGCAGAAAAACGAAGGCTCGACCGACTCGCTGCCAGCGGAGTCGTGTGCATGCCCTACCCCAAGGCCTACGCTCTCGCTGCTTGGTACTGCCAGCTCGACCCGCGAGCCCAAGCGCGCATGAAGCTCCAGGCTTCGCACGTGCTCCACCCCGCTTGGACATTTTGCCTGTACTCAGCGGCGATTGCGCACGGCCTGCAGGTTCCTCGGCCCCTACTCAGCCCGATTCACGTTTCCATTGCGCCCACGCACAGCAGGCGCAGGCAATCTGGATGTGTTGCCTGCCATATCTGCAAAGGGGATAGTCGCGTTCTCTCCGATGGCATTCCCTGCACCGACCTGCTGCAAACTCTGCTCGACTGCCTATGCGCCGCCGGATTTCGCCATGGGCTAGCAATTGTCGACTCGGCGCTGCATTTCAGGCTAACTACCGTCGAAGAGCTGACCGCGTACTTCGATGCACATGGAAAGGGCAGGCGCGGCATTCAGCAGGCGCGCAAAACTCTCTCATACGCCGACGGCAGAAGCGACAACGGCGACGAGTCGATTGTGCGGGCGATTATCATCGAGCTTGGATTTGAGGTTCCCGACCTGCAAGTTGAAGTTGAGGATCCCCTGCATCCGGGCATCATGAAGCGGGCGGACATGGGCTGGACGCTTCCCGATGGCCAAGTTGTACTTGCCGAGCTCGACGGCCTGTCGAAATATCTTGCCACGGAAAAGGAGGCAACAAATGGCGGCGTTGAACATGTCGTCCAAGTCATGAGGGCAGAACGGCTGAGGGAATCTCACTTGAACCTGACAGGGGCGACGGTGCTGCGCTTTTCGTTCGCGCAAGCTCTCGATACCGAATATTTATTCAACTTGCTAACAGCCGCCGGCGTGCCATTGCGAGGAGTGCGGCGTTGAGGTGTCAGGAAAGCAGAGTAGCCAGCCGCTGAAACTCGGTGCGCTTTCCGTAAACTCGGAGCACTCTCCGAAACTTGGAGCGCTTTTACACCGCTTTGGGCCTCTGTTGTGGTTAAAAAGCGCACCGACTTTTGAAAAGTGCTCTGAACTTAAGGACGATGCGAGGCAATGGGAAAGGTCGGTGAATCGGCCAAGCAAGATTAGGACGGCTCGGGTTTTGAAGTATACCCGTGCGAGCCGTGAGAACCGTACGGCGGCGCAATGGGTCGTAATGGCAACTGAAAGCCTCATGCATGTCTTGGCCGCCCTCGTTTCTAAGGCACGAGAAAGGGCGGCTCGGTCGGAACCACGGCTTCGTCGACACAGCACAAGGCACCGCGAGGCGAGCAAATACAAAAAGGACGCTTCGTTGCCGAAGCGTCCTTTGACGAGACAAAAGCTTAGTGCCGAATGGACTAGAGCCACATTCACTGAACCAACTCGAGGCCAATGGGGCAGGCGCGCGTCCTATGGGCGAGTCCTGCGCCAGTGAAGCGAACCCAGCGCCCTATCGCACAGCCGCGAAGAGTGCGAGTTACTCCTCGACGATCTCGAACTGGTCCGGGCCAACGCCGCACAGCGGGCAGACGTAATCCTCGGGCAGCTCAGGGGTGTCGACCTCGACCTCGTAGCCGCACACAACGCAAACGAACTTGTAAGTCTTGTCAGCCATGATGGCTCCTTTCGCAAGAGAGTGAACGTAGGATGAGTATACCCAAAATGCGCGCTGGAAAACTATATAGCGCGCGGCCAACTCATTCGACGCGAATATGTTACAAGAACTGTCTCCTATTAGCAAGAGCCGAAGTCATCACATGACAGGGACAGGCAGTTCCCTTACCGGCTTCGCTGCTTGAGGGCTCGGTCGATCTCGCGCTGCATATCGCGCTTGGCCATGTCCTCGCGCTTGTCGTAAAGCTTTTTGCCGCGCCCGAGACCGAGCAAAAGCTTCACGCGGCCGTCCTCGTTGAAATACAGCTCCAGCGGAACGAGCGCCACGCCGCGAACGCGCAGCTTGCCGTCGAGGTAGTCGATCTGCTTGCGATGAAGCAGCAGCTTGCGGCGGCGATCGGGGTCGCGGTTGAAGATCGACCCGTTGGAGTACGGGTGGATGTGCACGTTATGCAGCCAGCACTCACCGTTGCGGATGAGCGCGAAGGAGTCCGTGATCTGGCAAGCGCGCTCGCGCAGGCTGCGTACCTCGGTACCTGCAAGCTCAAGGCCGCACTCAAAGGTCTCGTCGATGAAGTACTCATGGTGAGCCGATCGATTCTTCGCGATGAGCTTCTTTTCCTTACGGGGCTTCGGGGCAAAACCGGCCATAGCTACTCCCCTTCCGCGTCGGACTCGGCACCGCGGGTGCGCGCCTCGCCGGCCACCTGCTCAAGCTCGGCATCGGACTCGCGGATAAGGCGAATGAGCGCCTCGCATGCGGGCGCGCCGATGAGGTCGCGGGCGAGCAGCGTCAGGCGCGTGGCCTCGTTGCGATCGTCCTCAGCCGCGGCGTCCGTGGCGCACATGAGCAGGCAGACGGCGATCTCGGCATTGGCGCCCGTCGCCAGGCCCTCGGCCTCAACCGCGCCGTTCGCCTCGGCGTCCGCAACGCCTGTGAGCTCAGGATGCTCCTGGTCGATATGAGCCGCAAGCGCGGTGGCCGCGGGATCGTCGGCGCACGCGCGTATGGCCGCGCGCCGGCACCCTTCGGCCGCCAAGGGCTTCTCGGCGGCAAGGAAGAACTGGCCCAGATTGGCAAACGCACGCGACAGCGCCTGCGGCGTGGTGGCGCGCTCGAGCACCGATGCAGAGAGGGCCGCCCACTCCTGGATATTCCCCAGCGCGCGGAATACCTCGGCGAGATTCAGTCGGTGGGCGCAGTTCATGGGGTTCCAACGAACGGCCTGCTTAAGCGCATCACGCGCCGACTCGTACTCCCCCTTTTGGATATAGACGTAGGCGAGGGCCGCATACAGCCGGTCGAAGGGTGCTTCGAGCTGCGTGAGCTCGCGCGGGTCTCGCTCAACACGGCGATATGCCAGGCGTTCGAAGGGCGTGGCGAAGCTGAACCACTGGCGCGCATCGGTCGCGATGCAAGCGGTGTCGGCGTACTCCCCCGCCTCCGCAGCAAGCTCCTCCAAAAGCACGCGCGCCGTCTCGAGCTCGCCCTCGGCAAGAAGATCCTCGGCGTAATCGATGTCGTAGGTCGCAATGGGCATTTCCATAATGTCCTCCTAAATAAGAGTCGAAGCTCAAGTGTAGCGCAGGACGAGCGGGCGGATCGCAACGGCTGGGCAAGCCGCGGCCGCCAAAGGAGACGCAGGACGCGCGGGTGGCTACCGTGCCGCCTCCTCGAGATGAATGAGCTTGAAGTCGAGGTGCCCCCTCAGCACGTTGACGGACGCGACCTCCACGATCACACGGGCGCCCAGTTCAACCACCGTGCCCGTGGACTCACCCACCAACCGCAGGCGGATATCGTCGTAATCCCACCACTCGTTTCCGAGCGCCGCCATGCGAATGAGCCCTTCGGCGCCCGTTTCGTCCAGGCGCACGAACGCACCCATGTCCGAGATCCACGACACGGCGCCCGTAAAGCGCTCGCCTATGCGGCCGGCGAAATACTGTGCGACCTTGACCTTTTGGGAAGCCATGGCCGCGGCATCGGCGTCACGCTCATTCGCGCTCGCCTGACGGCAAATCTGCGGGCAGATCTGTGTAAGAGCCTGCGGGCCCTTGCCGATAAGTTCCGGCGCGCGCAAGGCGGCTTCCCGCTTGCCGAGCTCGCGTTTGGCGAGCGCCCATTTGAGCACGCGATGCACCACGAGGTCCGGGTACCGGCGAATGGGGCTCGTGAAGTGGCAGTATGCCCGCGCACCCAAGGCGTAGTGGCCGCCGTTCTCCGAGCGATACGTGGCGCGCTGCTGAGCGCGCAGCAGCAATGCGTTTACCAAGGGCGCCAAAGGCGTGCCGTGCGCATCGGCGATGGCCGCCGCCATGGCACGGGGCTCTCCCGCCATGATGCCCACCGCCAGGCCGCCGTCGATCGCGCCGAGCTCGACGAGTGTTTTCGCCGCCGCGGCAAGCGTGTCGGGCGACGGCTCCTCATGCACGCGATACGCGGCGGAAAGACCCCGGTCGGACAGGAACTCGGCAACGCATTCGTTCGCAAGCAGCATGGCCTCCTCAACGAGACTCGTCGCAGCACTGCGCTCGCGCGTAACGATATCGACCGGAAGGCCCTCCTCATCCAATAAGACGTGCACCTCAGGCGTATCGAAGTCGATGGACCCGCGCTTGCGGCGAATCTCGCGGCGCGCCTGCGCGAGAGCGTCAGCGTTTTTAAGGAAGGCGACGAGGTCCACGCCGCAAGCCTGGGCGGCCTCTACTGCCGCACGGGCGCGCTGGAGCGTCGCACCAGCCGTGGGTGAAGACTCGGGGTGAGGCGCGGTGGACTGGGACGCAGCGTGGTCCGCCGCGGAAGAATTCCCGCCGCGAGAATCAGAAGCGGCAATGCCCTCAGTTGACACATCCGCCGCAGCTGCGTCCTCAAGCAGCGCATCGGCCGCCCCGTAGTCCATGCGAACCCGCGAGCGAATCACGCTCGGATACGCCTCGTAGGCGCGCACCCGGCCTTTGGCATCGAGCTCGATATCGACCGTGAACGCAAGGCGGTCCTCATCGGGGCGCAGGGAGCACAGGTCGTTGCAAAGCCGCTCGGGCAGCATGGGCAGCACGCGGTCGGCGAGATACACGCTCGTCGAGCGGCGACGGGCCTCGAGGTCAATCGCGCTTTCCCAGGAAACGTAATGCGAGACGTCCGCGATATGCACCCCGAGCATCCATCCGCCACGCACCGTGCGCGTCACCGAAATTGCATCGTCAAAGTCGCGCGCGTCAACCGGGTCAATGGTAAGGAGGAATCGGTCGCGGATGTCGCGGCGCAGCGGATCCTTGAGCGCCTCATCCACATCGACACGCAGGTCCTCGGCCTCCTCGATAGCCGCGCACGGATAGCCGTCCGTAAGCCCGTAGCGTGCCATGATGCATTCAATGCCGAGGCTCGGCTCGTGCGCGTCGCCAATACGGCGCTCGATCGTAACAACACCCGACTCAGTGCGCGAGGGATACTCGACAATCCGCGCGGCGACGATGTCACCGGGCTGGACTTTCAGGCGATTGGGCGAGTCATCGGAAGGAAGCACGAAGAAATCCTGCTTGATGCGCGTGTCAAGCGGGCGAATCGCCCCCAAGGGGCCCGCCGGCTCGAAGGTGCCCACGAGCGCCGCCGTGGCACGCTCGATAACGTGCTCGACCACTGCCCGCCGCTGGCCCCCACGGCCGCGATGCAGACTCACATACACGCGGTCTCCCGGCATGACCTCGCGCATCGAACGCGATCCCAGACGATACACGCCCTCCGCTGTCTCGACCTCCGCGCGTGCATCGTACACGCGCACCGTGCCCGTGAGACCCGGCAAGCGCCTGGAGCGAGCAGGTCCGCGGCGTCCACCCCGCGAGTGATTTCTTCTTCCCATGCATTCCTTTCTCGATGGATGCAACGGCCCCTGCCAGCGCATCCGTTTGTCAACAGGCACTCTTATACCCACTTCGGCCTACATGCCCACCTTGGCCAACATGCCACACCGTGGAAGGCGGCGAACGCAACTCAAACTCGGTGCACCTTTCGACCATTTCGCAGCGGCAAAGCGGTTCAAAAGTGCACCGAGTTTCAGGCAGTGCTCCGGGTTTCGCCTTCGGCAACCGAGCGCTCGGCCCGCGCGCAAGAGCTCGATCCGCGAAAAAACTATCTGCAGGCAAATGCTCGGCCAGCGCGATAACCTCCTCCTACATGACACCTCCCGCGCACGCAAAAACGGCGCTGCAGCCACTCGTTACAGGCTGCAGCGCCGTCATGCGCGATTTGGCTCTGTCTCGTTCGAGCTCTACACCTTGAGGTAGCGCCTCATGGCGATTGCGGAGCCGAACAGGCCGATGAGCACGCCGAGCAGTGCGAGCGCACCGTAGGTCGCCAGGTAAATCTCAACCGGCACGTTGAAGCTCATCCAGCTGATGCCCTCGGAAACCTTGGGCAGCACGGTGTTGCGCAGCACTTCGAGCACGCCGATCGAGCACAGGGCGCCCAGAAGCGCCTGCAGCACGCCCTCAGTCACAAACGGCCCGCGGATGAAGCCGTTGGACGCGCCCACCAAGCGCATGATGGCGATCTCGCGACGACGCGCGGTGATGGACAGGCGAATGGTGTTGTTGATGAAGATGAACGCGACGAACGTCAGCAGACCCACGAGCACCACAGCGGCAATGCGGATGTAGTTCGTGAGCTGGAAGAGGCGAGAAACCTCCTCTTGGCCGTAACGCACGTTCTCGGCCACATCGGCGTCCTTGTCGTCGACCTCGACGTCGGCGTCGTCAACAATCTTGCGGAAGTCGTCGTCGGCCTTGATCTTGGCAGCCATGTCCTCAACCTGAGACGGGTCCTCCATCTCGATGCGGAAAGAACGCGGAAGCGGGTTCTGGCCGTCCAGGGCGGAGAGCGTGTCGTCGGCGTTGTTGGAGATGGAGGAGCGGTACTCCTTGAGGGCGTCATCCTTAGTTACAAAGCCGACGCTCTTGACGTTGTCCATATCCTTGAGCTTGTCGGCGTAGTCCTCGATGTCCTCATCGGCGGCCTCGTCGGAGATGTAAGCCTGGATCGTGACCTGGTCCTCGATGGTGCCGATGGCGGAGTTGATCATCACGGACCCCACGATAAACAGGCCGATGATGAACAGGGACAGGAAGATGGTGATAACCGCGCCGAACGACGTGGTCCAATTGCGGAAGAAGTGGCGGAAGGCCTCCTTGATGGAGTAGCCCAGATTAGAGAACGCCATAGTTGCCGTAGCCTCCCCTCTCTTGGTCACGGATCACACGGCCGCCCTCGAGGGCGATAACGCGACGGTGCATGGAGTCGACCATCTCGCGGTCGTGCGTGGCCACGATCACGGTCGTACCGGTGCGGTTAATGCGCTCGAGCAGCTTCATGATGCCCAGCGAGATAGCCGGGTCGAGGTTGCCCGTAGGCTCGTCGCAGATGAGCAACGGCGGGCGGTTCACCATGGCACGGGCCACGGAAACGCGCTGCTGCTCGCCGCCGGAGAGCTGATCGGGCAGGGAGTCCATCTGCTCGGCCAGACCGACCAGACGCAGCACCTCGGGCACCTGAGCCTTAATGACAGCCTTGGGCTTGCCGATGCACTGCAGGGCGAAGGCCACGTTCTCGTACGCCGTGCGGTTGGGCAGGAGCTTGTAGTCCTGGAACACGGCGCCGATCTGACGGCGAAGGAACGGGATCTTGCGATTCTTGATCTTCATGAGATCCTGGCCGGCGACCATCACGCGACCACTCGTGGGCTTGACGTTGCGCAGCATGGTGTTGAGCAGCGTGGTCTTGCCGGAGCCGGAATGGCCGACGAGGAAGACGAACTCGCCCGGGTAGATCTCGAGATTGATGTCGTCGAGCGCGGGCTTGTTGGGCTGAGCCGGATAGATCTTGGTCACGTGCTCCATGAGGATCACGGGCTCGACGCCCGCCTCGCGCGCCTGCTGGGCGCGGGAATCCTCAACAGGTGCGAACACCGTGGTGAAGTCCGGGTTTGCCAGGGCGGCGTTGAGGTCGGCGACCTCCTCGGCCTGGTCGGGCGTGACCTCGGGCATGGGAGCCGGGGCGTCCATGGGCGACGGAACGCTCACGGGCGCGGCGGCCGGCGCATCGGGCGAGGGCACATTGAACAAAGGATTAGCCGCAGCGTGCTGAGCAGGCTGGGCATCGGATGCGAAGGCATCGCTGCCGAATACGGCAGAAGAGGGCTGCGGGACGGGCTGCTCGAACAGACGGTCCTGCACCTCGGGAGAAAGAGCGGCGTGTGCCGGCGCGGATGCGGCGGATGGCGACACCTGCGGCGTTGCCGGCTCGTCTCCGGGCGTACGGAAGTGGTTACCCACTAGTAGCTCCTTAGAGTCGTGCGTTTAAACTACAGACGCAGATTATTGTACCAAGCCCGCGGCGCTGCCACACAAGCAACACGCGCCCAGCGTCTACTCCCCCGCCTTGCTCCAACGGTGGTAGCCGATAACGAACGGGTCGAGGTCGCCGTCCTCGAGCACGGAATCGACGTTGCTCGTCTCCACGCCGGTGCGCAAATCCTTGACCATCTGGTAAGGGTAGAGCACATAGCTGCGGATCTGGTTGCCAAAGCCGATCTCGGTCTTGGGGCCTCGAATCTCGTCGAGCGTCTCGGCTCGCTTTTCGAGCTCAAGCTCATACAGGCGCGCCTTCAGAATCTGCATGCAGGCGGCTTTGTTCTGAATCTGGCTGCGCTCGTTTTGGCACGTCACCACAATGCCCGTGGGGATATGCGTGACGCGCACCGCGGAGTCGGTGGTGTTGACGCCCTGGCCGCCGGGGCCGCTGGCGTGATACACGTCCACACGGATGTCGTCGGGGTTGACCTCGATTTCTATGTCGTCGGGCAGCACGGGGATGACCTCGACGCCGGCGAACGTGGTCTGGCGGCGCTTCTTGGCATCCGTGGGAGAGATGCGCACCAGACGGTGCACGCCCGCCTCAGCGCGGAGCATGCCGAACGCGTCCTTACCCTCCACCGTGATGGTCGCGCGGTCGATGCCGATAACCTCGGCGGCCGGGCAATCGTTGACCGTGACCTTCCAGCCGCGGCGCGCGAAGTACTTCATGTACATCTTGAACAGCATGAAGGTCCAGTCCTGGGCCTCCAGGCCACCCTGGCCGGGCTTGATGGACAAAATGGCGCTGCCGTGGTCGAACTCGCCGGTAAACCAGCTCGAGAGCTCCATCTCATCGATCAGGCGCATGAGCTCCGAGGCCGCGGAGGCCGCCTCAGACAGGAACTCGGCGCCGTCTTCGGAGCCGAGCTCGGAAGCGAGCTCGAGCGCCGCGTGAGCGTCGGACAGCAACGCATGGGCGCGGTCGACGGTCTCAACGCGGTCTTTAACCTGCGCGAGCTCGGCCATGTGGGCGCGGGCAGCATCGGCGTCGTCCCAAAACCCGGGCGCGGCGCTCGCCTCCTCGAGCTCGCCCACGCGCCCGCGGGCCTCCTCGATATGCAGGTAGGACTCGACCTCGCCCAAACGCGCGGCGAGCGCGTCCAAATCGGACGCGCCCGCAAACGTCATCGCATCAGATGCCATTAGTGGTTCCTGCCGTGGCAGTTCTTGAACTTCTTGCCGCTGCCGCACGGGCACGGGTCGTTGCGGCCCACGTTGGCGTACGGGTCACCGCTCTCGCTCTTGCGGTAGGTGCGAACGGTCGAGCCCGCGCCCGCGGCGCCCGCCTGCTCGGCAGCCTGACGCTGAACGGTCGAGGAGCCGGTGTCGCCGTCGACCTCGGCAGGGCCGCTCATGCGCGCTCCGGAAAGCGCCGGGTTCTTCTCGGACTCAATGCGGGAGCGCACGGCCTCGGGGTTCTTGAACTCGGTGTGCAGCACGGTACGCAGGTAATCCTCGTACATCGTGTCAACGAGCATCTGGAATGCACGGAAGGCCTCGGTCTTGTACTCGACGAGCGGGTCGCGCTGGCCAAAGCCGCGCAGGCCGATGCCCTGCTTGAGATAGTCCATCTCCTGCAGGTAGCTCATCCAACGCGTGTCGATAACGCGCAGCATAACCTGGCAGTTGAGCTCGCGCATGAGGTCCTCGCCCAGACGGCCGGCCTTGGCATCGTAGACCTCCTCGACAAACGCCAGCACCTGCTTGCAGAGCTCCTCGTAGGACGCATCATCGAAGGAGGGAGCGTCCGGACGGCCGGTGAGCTCGACGACCCACTTATGCAGGCCCTCAAGGTCGCGCTCGCCGTCATGGGCGTCGACCGGGCTGAACTCGGTCACGCAGCGGTTGATGGTGTCGGCGATGACCTCGTCGATGTGGCTCGACAGGTCCTTGCCGTCCAGGATCTTGTTGCGCTCGGCGTAGATAACCTTGCGCTGCTTGTTCATAACGTCGTCGTACTCAAGGACGTTCTTACGCATGGAGAAGTTGATGTTCTCAACCTTGCGCTGAGCGCCCTCGACCGCCTTGGAAATCATCTTGGCCTGGATGGGCATGTCATCGGGCATCTCGGCCGTGAGCATCATGTTGGCGATCTTGTCCATACGGTCGCCGCCGAACATGCGCATGAGGTCGTCCTCGAGCGAGAGGTAGAACTGGGTCTCGCCCGGGTCGCCCTGACGGCCGGCGCGGCCGCGCAGCTGGTTGTCGATACGACGGGACTCATGACGCTCGGTGCCGATAACGGTCAGGCCGCCGGCCTCGACCACCTGCTCGTGCTCAGCACGGCACAGCTCCTTCATGCGCGGGAAGATCTCCTCGCGCTTGCGCACGATGGCGGTGAAGATCTCCTCGTCGATCTCGATGCCCTGCTTGATGAGGGCGGCGAGCGCGGAGGCGAAGCCCTCGGAGGCGCACACGTCCTGGTTTGCCGCGTCGGTGCCGGCGAGGTCCATCAGGCCCCAGTCGGTCTCCTTGAGCACGCGGTCGAGCACGTCCGACTCCAGGCCGAAGTCGTAGCCCATGAGCTCATCGCGCACCATCTCGTCGGGGTTGCCGCCCAGCAGGATGTCGGTACCACGACCGGCCATGTTCGTGGCGATGGTCACGGCGCCCAGGCGGCCGGCCTGAGCGACGATCTGGGCCTCGCGCTCGTGGAACTTGGCGTTCAGCACCTCGTGCTTGATGCCGCGCTTGTCGAGCAGGCGCGAGAGCTTCTCGGAGCTCTCGATGGACACCGTGCCCACCAGCACCGGCTGACCGGCGGCGTGGCGAGCCTCAATCTCGGTCGCGACGGCGTTGAACTTGGCGTCGATGGTGCGGTACACCAGGTCATCGTGGTCAACACGGGCAACCGGGCGGTTGGTGGGGATCACCTGAACGGGCAGGTTGTAGATCTCGCGGAACTCGGCGTCCTCGGTAATGGCCGTACCGGTCATGCCGGAGAGCTTGTCGTAGAGGCGGAAGTAGTTCTGCAGGGTGATGGTGGCGAGCGTCTGGTTCTCCTCGCGCACGAGCACGCCCTCTTTTGCCTCGATGGCCTGATGCAGGCCCTCGGAGTAGCGGCGGCCCTCCATAATACGGCCGGTGAACTCGTCGACGATCTTGACCTCGCCGTTGGTGACCACGTACTGCTTGTCGCGGTGGAACATGTACTGGGCCTTGAGCGCCTGCTGCAGGTGGTTGACGAGGGCGCCGGACAGATCGCTGTAGATGTCCTCGATGCCGAGGCGCTGCTCGATCTTCTTCAGGCCCTGCTCGGTGGCGGCGATGGTGTGCTTGGCCTCGTCCATGACGAAGTCGCCGGTGGCCTCCACGGGCTCGTTGCCGGAGAGCATGTCGAACGTGGCCTCCTGGCCCTGCTCAAGGCCGCGAACGGCGCGGGCGAAATCCTTGTACGTGGTCGCGCTCTTGGAGCCGGCGCCCGAGATGATAAGGGGCGTACGGGCCTCGTCGATCAGGATGGAGTCGACCTCGTCGACGATGGCGAAGGCGTGGCCACGCTGCACGCGCTGAGCCGCGCGAAGCACCATGTTGTCGCGCAGGTAGTCGAAGCCGAACTCGGAGTTCGTGCCGTAGGTGACGTCCGCCGCATACGCGGGGCGCTTCTGGTCGAGCGGCATGCCGTTCTGGAGCAGGCCCACCGTGAGGCCCAGGTAGCGGTAGATGCGGCCCATGGACTCGGAGTCGCGCTTGGCGAGGTAGTCGTTGACCGTGACGATGTGCACGCCGTTGCCCGCGAGCGCGTTCAGGTAGCCGGCCAGGGTGGACACGAGCGTCTTGCCCTCGCCCGTCTTCATCTCGGCGATCTGACCCTCATGCAGGGCCATGCCGCCCACGAGCTGCACGTCGAAGTGGCGCAGGCCTGTGACGCGGCGGGAGGCCTCACGCACCGTGGCGAATGCCTCGGGCAGCAGGGCGTCAAGGGACTCGCCATCCGCGTAGCGCTTCTTGAGCACGTCGGTCTGACCCTGCAGCTCGGCGGTGCTCATGGCCTCGTAGCGCGGCTCGAGCGCGTTGATGGCATCGACGGTTTTCCAATAACGCTTCAGGTCCTTATCGGCACCGAAGGAGAGGAGTTTTGAAACGAATCCCATGTGGTTCTTCCCTTTCGCGGCACGCCGGCGGCGCACAGACACAGTTAGATAGAACTTTAGCCAATCAAAGGAGGATTCATACGCACGTTTATGCGTCTACATAGAAAACGACCCCCGCATCCGATAGATGCGGGGGGCGCGGCGCTCATATGAGCAAGAGATTGAGATGCTGACTACTCAGCGGCCTCGACGGTCTCCTCGGAAGCCTCGGCAGCGGGCTCCTCGGCAGGAGCCTCAGCGGCCTTCTTGGCAGCCTCGGCAGCGGCCTTCTTCTCGTACTCAGCGGCACGCTTGGCCTTCTCGGCAGCCTTGGCCTCGCGCTGGGCGGCCTGCTTGGCAGCGGCCTCCTCGGCAGCGGCCTGCTTGGCGGCCTTCTTGGCGGCTTCGCGCTCGAGGGCGGCCTGAGCGGCGCCACCGAACTTGTCGGCGAAGCGCTGGACGCGTCCACCGGTGTCAACGAACTTCTGCTGGCCGGTGTAGAACGGGTGGCACTCGTTGCAGAGTTCGACCTGGATCTCGGACTTGGTAGAGCGGGTGGTGAACGTGTTGCCGCAGCTGCAGCGAACCGTGCACTCCACGTACTCCGGATGGATGCCAGACTTCATAGCAGGGCTCCTCTTTCTGGTCACGCCCTGGTTACCGACCAGGGCAAAGGGGTGACTTGGTTTCCGACCAAGTCAAAATAGCTTGTCAACTCTACCACATGCGGAACGCCTGCGCGAGGGTGCACAAAAGGACCACGGAGCGCGTTGGCCGGACGCAGCGCCGCCGAGCGCGAGGGCGGGCGGGGAAGCTAATGCCATGCATGCACTAGGAGGACGATCGGAAATGAGACCCCGCGGACAGGGCGACAGCCCCGCCTGCAGGCAGCCGCCTGGCAACGCTCCGCTCGCGCGCCCTACCCCGCCTGGCAGTCACGATACCGGGCGCGACGGTCCAGCGGCACGTACTCCTGCATATCCATAACCGACGTGTAGCCCGGGCGGATAATGCGATGGGCGCAGATGAGTTCCTCCATGCGGTGCGCCGCCCACCCCGCCGTGCGGGCGACGGCGAACATGGGCGTGAACAGCGCCTCGGGGATGCCGAGCATCTTGTAGATGAACCCGGTATACAGGTCGATGTTCGCGCAGATGGGCTTGGTGGTCCCGCGCACGTCGCGCATGACCTGAGGCGCGAGCCCCTCGATGCGCTCGATAAGCGCGAACTCATCGCCAAGCCCCTTGGCCTCGGCAAGACCGCGGGCATACATGCGGCAGAGCTCGGCGCGCGGGTCCGACAGCGTGTAAACAGCATGTCCCATGCCGTAGATGAGGCCGCTCTTATCAAAGGCCTGGCGGCGCAGGATCTTCTCCAAATACGCGGCGAGCTCATCCTCGTTCTCCCAATCGGCAACATGCGCGCGGATGTCCTCGTGCATTGCCACGACCTTCGCGTTCGCGCCGCCGTGGCGCGGCCCCTTGAGCGAGCCGATCGCCGCGGCGTAGGCGGAGTACGCATCCGTAGCGGAGCTCGACAGCACGCGGCAGGCGAACGTGGAGTTGTTGCCGCCGCCGTGCTCGGCATGAAGCATGAGCATGACGTCGAGCAGCATGGCCTCCTCGCGCGTGAACCCCTCGTCGCCGCGCAGGATCTCCAGGATGGCCTCGGCTGTGGACGACTTGGCGTCGGGAATGGGCACGGACACGTGACGGCCCTGGATGCGGGCCTGGCGCGACGTTTGGGCGATGGCGGCGATGCGCGGCAGACGGGCGAGCAGCGCCAGCGCCACGTCGACCTCGTGCTCGGGCGTGATGGCGTCGGGGTCGGCATCGAAGGCGTACAGCAAAAGCACGGCGCGCTGCAGGACGTTCATGATGCTCGAGCTCACCGTAGTGATGGGGAACTGCTCCACGAAGTCGCCGGACAGATGCCTGAACGCGCCGAGGCGCATCCAGAAGTCCGACAGCTCGTCCTTGGTGGGAAGCTCGCCCGTGATGAGCAGGTACGCGACTTCCTCGTAGCCAAAGCGACCCTCGGCCTGGGCGTTTTTCACGAGGTCCTCGATGTTGTACCCGCGCAGCGTGAGGCGGCCCTCATCGGGCACGGCACGTCCGTTGACCACGTTGTATCCGTGCACGTCGGAGATGCGCGTGAGGCCGGCAACCACGCCGGAGCCATCGGCGTTGCGCAGCCCGCGCTTGACGTCGTGCTCTCGGAAGAGCTGCTCGTCGTAAGGCTCCGAGGGCACCTCGTTATACAGGCGCGCCGACGCCTCGTCGATGCTGCGGCTCGCCTCGTAATCGAGCACGAGGCGGCTCAGGTGATCGTCGAATCGGTAGTAGATCTTATGAGCGTCGTACGCCATAGCGGGCTCCTTTTGGGCACGTGCCCCGAGTGCGGGGCGAATGGGGACGGCACGCAGCGCGACCGGCTAACGAGCGGCGCGCCTTGGGCAGCCGTGTCGCCGCGGACGATGCGCGCGTCGCCGGCACTCGTGCCGCCGTCCCCTTCTACATATCTACAGGCGATACATGAACTGGAAAACATCCTCGCGCTGCACCTCGACCGTCACGCCGAGCTCCTCGCCCGTGGCGCGAAGGGCCTCCTGCAGCTGGGTGAAATCGAGCGTGGCCGCCGAGACGTCGGCGATGAGCGTCATGGTGAAGATGTCCTCGATGATGCTCTGCGTGATGTCGCGGATATCGACGCTCGCATCGGACAGCACACGCGTCACGCCGGCGACGATGCCCGGGCGGTTCTTGCCTAAAACGGTGATGACAACGCGGTTGGAAGAGGTCTCGGCCATGATGGTCCTTTCGTAAAGGCCGCGAGCCGTCCCTTGTTGGGACCGGCTCGCGACACTCCAGTACAGTGCAGTGTTTCCAGTGTAGCGGATTATGCCGATGCGCACGCACACTCCACGAGCGGCATGCTATCGAGTGAAGAAGAACGTGGTGACGTCGAACATGCCCTCGGGACGAATGCGCAGCGTAGGGATAACGGGCAGGGGCAAGAAGATCATGCCCATGATGGGATCGAGCGGCGGCTCGATACCGGCGGTGCGGGCCTCGCGCATGAACGCGTCGTGCTCGCGCGCGACCTCCTCCGCCGTCTTATCACTCATAAGGCCGCCGAGGGGAAGGTCGATCTTGGCGCGAACCTCGCCATGACGTACCAGCACAAAGCCTCCCTGCCCTACCGCTTGCACGGCGGCGAGCATGTCGGCGGGATCGTCACCCACCACGCACACGTTATGCGAATCGTGCCCGATGGTGCTCGCAATCGCTCCGCCGGTGATGGTAAAGCCGCGCACCCACCCGCGTCCGATGTGCCTGCCCACAAGGCCCGTGCCCGCCGGCGCATCGCCGTCCGCGCCCTTTGCCTGGGCATGCACGCCGCGGCCGTGGCGCTCGATGAGCATGATGCGGCGCAAGCCCTCCGCGTCTTGCGGTCGCACCATACCCGTGACGGCATTGCCGGCGATGACGTCGATGACGGCCTCCTCCGGCGTGAAGGCATAGCTGAACACGTCGAGCGAGAGATCAGGCAGGCGAACGGACCCACGCAGGCGGCTCTCGAGCTCAGGCACACGGGGGTTCGAGTCCGCCGGCGCGATGGCGCCCACGAAAGAGCCGTCGCGTGCGACCAGCTCGCCTTCGCTGTACACGCAATGGGGCGGCTTCGCGAACGCAAGATCGTCGAGCAGCAGCAGGTCAGCGCGCTTGCCAGGGGCAATGGCGCCACGGCGCTCGGACGCACTGGCGAACCCATGGTCGAAGCCGAAAATGTCCGCCGGGGAAAGCGTGGCCATGGACAGCGCCACGATCGGGTCGATACCCGCCTCGACCGCCATGCGGCAGGCGTTGTCGATCATGCCGACGCCGAGCGCGTCCGACGGCGCGCGGTCGTCGGTGGCAAAGCAGCAGCGGCGCGCGAGGGCGGGGTTCGCGAGGATGATGGACGCGAGCTGTTCCAGGTCATGGCTGCAGGTGCCCTCGCGCAACATCACGTACATGCCGCGGGAGAGCTCGTCGAGCGCCTCCTCGGCACCGGTGTTCTCATGGTCGGCGATGATGCCCGCGGCGGCGTACGCGTTGAGATCGTTGCCGAACGCCATGGGAGCATGGCCGTCAACCTGACCGGAAGCCGTGCGCGACGCCATGGCGATGCGGCGGCACGTCTCCTCGTCCGCTCCGTACACGCCGGGGAGATTCATCATCTCACCCAGGCCGAAGACTTCGTCGCCATACGACTCCATGAACGCTTCCATGTCCGCGGCGGTGATCTGAGCGCCCGCCTGCTCGTCGGGCAGGGCGGGCACACAAGAGGGCATCATGAACTTGATGGAGCCCGGCGCGCGGCGGGCGTCCTCGATCATGAATGCCAAGCCGTCCAAGCCGCACACGTTGGCGATCTCGTGGCTGTCGGCTATCGCCGTGGTGGTGCCGCGCGCGAGCGCCATGCGCGCGTACTCGGACGGGCGGATGTTGGAGCTCTCGATATGCAAATGGCCGTCGATGAGCCCGGGTGCCAGGTAGCGGTCCTCGCAGTCGATGACGTTTTCCGCATCCCATGCGGGCACGGAGGCATCGTCGCAGTCGCGCCCCTCGAACAGCACGGCCGCGATGCAGCCGTCCTTCACCGCGACCTGGCCACGTGCCTCCCGCAAGCGGTACACATCGACGATGCGAGCATTCGTGAATACCGTGTCCGCCGGCACACGCCCTTGCGCCGTGTTGATAAGGGCCCGCATGAGGCTGATACGCTCGCTCATCTCATGCTGGCCCCTGCCTGCCCGTCCATTGGATGAAGCGTGCGTCAGGCGATCGGGTTGACGCCCAACCTGAGTGTTCCCAACATCGATATTCATGGTGTTCTCCCTTGGCTCGCACCGCTGTTGCAAAGATGGTACCCACCATTGCATAAGACAACACGGTAGGCTCCAATATGCCACCGGGAGGTGGGCAGAACGGCATCAGCCCGAAACGCCGATCGACGTTGGACGCACCCCCTCAGCAATCAAGCCCGGTCAATTGGCGGCAAGACCACGCGCCAAAGCGCAGAACGACGGGCGTAAAAATCCCGGTCTCGAACGCGGATGCGCAGCCCCAATGAACGGGCAATGCCCTGCGCCAACCGATCAAAAAGATCGACGCTGCTCAAGTCTTTGAAACGAGCGACAAACAGGTTCATGCCCGAAGCAACAACCAAATTCCGCCTGCGATCATCCGCCTCCGCATCGGCATGCCAGGCTTTTCCTTGGTACTCGACACCAACGCCCTTGTCTTTCCACCCCAAGTCCACCCAACGGTCCCCGGTCGATGTCGCGATATGGCAGTTCAGCTTGCCCGGAGGCAACCCCATACCACCGACCCGACGCGGACCCGTGAGCTGCAGCGCCATCGCGGTCTCCATGGGAGAATGGGAGCCATCGTGAACTAAAGACAGCGCTCGCCGAGCGAGGCCCGTGCCCTTTCGATTGCCGTGCCTGTTCAAGAACCGATCGACTTGGGCAACCGAGGTAAGCGGTTGCGTGGTGTTGCGAAACCCCTTCGGGTCGTTGGGGTCAAGCAGGTACGTGCCGCACAGCTCGTAGCCAATGAGGGCGAGCGTCACCTCGTCGACCCACGGAAAACGGCAATACGCACCGCTCCAGTTTTGCCCGCTGCACTCGGTACCCGCCCGCGCCATTTCCGCAGCGATCTGCACAAAACACAGCTCCGGACGAGGACACAGAACACCGTTGTTCAGACGTATCAGAGAGCGAGGCGGAAGCGGAGCGGCGCAGACATGACGCTTCACCAGTCCTCCGGAGCTCGCATGCCTGTCGCTGTCCACGAGCAGGTGAAACGGCTCCTTATGCACCCCGAGAAGCGAAAGCGCATCCTCCGATTCCCGATACCCAGGAATCAGGCATCCCGCCAAGGAAGAGGTGCGTGGCAGGTCGGGTAGCGTTGGCACCTGGAGTTCCCATCTCCGATACAGCTCGAGGGCCGTGGTGCTATGTAGGCATATCATGCGTTCCATGTGTTTTACGCTACCAGCGTTGTGACGGGCAAACGCTGACGAATTAAAAACAAACCACTGGTCACAGGGCGTTTCCTGTCGCAAATCTGACCCCGCTGATAATCGGGCCTGTTTTTATGAACGCCCGTTCACACGTGTGCTCGTTTTATAAAGTGGTCTCTTTTCCCGTGGCTGAAAGGCCCCAAAACACGGTTGGGCGGGCCGGAAAAGATAGCAAAACGACGTGATGGTCAAATACCCATACGACTGGGCCTCCCCACGGGTGCCATCGGCCTAAAAAATGCGAGCCTTGGTCAAATCACCCCGTGACTGGGCGGATTGAGCGGGCCGCAAGCGAGGAAAACCACACCCTGAGACGGCAAACACGCCCAGTCATAGACCGATTTGACCAATCTCCCCATTATTCAGGTCTCTATAACTCCCGGGCGGCAGCCCCAAAGACCCAGTCGTGGGGTGATTTGACCAAACCGGCTAGTTTTTGCATGCAGCGCATGAAAAAACCGATCGGCGGAACGCCGATCGGTTTTCCAGGTCATGACTTCCGCGAGGCCAGGCTCAAACGAACTGCACTTGGCAGCATTGCACGTGGCGGCACTGCGCACAGCCTCATTGCGCGCAGCTGCATTGCGCGCGCGGCTGCTTATGCGCGGCTATGCCAGGCGGGCGAAGTGGCGCTTGCCGACCTGCAGGACCGTACCGGGAACGAGGGCCGTGGGGTCCACGTTGTACGTCTTGGGCGCAACCGGCTCGCCGTTGAGCTTGACGCCGCCGCCGTCGATGTCGCGACGGGCCTGGCCGGCGCTCGGAACCAAGCCGGCGGCCTGCAGCACGGCGGGCAGGTACACGAGACCCTCGTCGTTGACGGAGATCTCAACGGAGACCTCGGGCATGTCGGTGGGCATGTCGCGGTTCTTGTGCACGCGGTCAAACTCGGCCTCGGCCTCCACGGCGGCCTCGGCGCTATGGTAGGTCGTCACCAAATCGCGGCCGAGCGCGCGCTTAAGCTCGTAGGGGTTCGCGGTGCCGTCGGCCAGCGCGGCGTCGATCTTGTCGACCTCCGCCGGGTCCAGCGAGCTCGCCAGGCGGTAGTACTTGCCGATCATCTCGTCGGGGATGGACATGGTCTTGCCGAACATATCCGCCGGAGCGTCGGTCAGGCCGATGTAGTTGCCGTAGGACTTGGACATCTTGCGCGTGCCGTCGGTACCCTCGAGCAGCGGCATGGTGAGCGCGATCTGCGGCTCCATGCCCGACTTCTCCATAAGCTCTCGACCGGCGAGCAGGTTGAACAGCTGGTCATTGCCGCCCATCTCCACGTCAGCCTCGATCTTAACGGAGTCGTACGCCTGCATGATGGGGTACAAAAACTCGTGCAGCGCGATGGGCGTCTGGGACTGGTAGCGCTTGGTGAAGTCGTCGCGCTCGAGGATGCGCGCCACGGTGAACTTGGACGCGATGGACAGCAGCTCCGCCAAGCCCATGGGGAACATCCAGTCGCCGTTATGCACGATGGTGGTCTTCTCGGGATCGAGGATCTTCATGGCCTGCGCCACGTAGGTGGCGGCGTTGGCCTCGACCTCCTCCTGGGAGAGCTGCGGGCGCGTGGAGTTCTTGCCGGACGGGTCGCCGATGGTGGCGGTGCCGTTGCCGATAATGAGGGTCACGCGGTGGCCGAGGTCCTGGAACTGGCGCATTTTGCGCAGCGGAACGGCATGGCCCAGGTGCAGGTCCGGGCTGGTGGGATCGACACCGAGCTTGATGTTGAGCGGAACGCCGCGCTCGAGCTTCTTGCGCAAGTCGGCCTCGGGCACGATCTTGGCCGCGCCGGAGGTGATGATGCGCATCTGTTCATCGACAGGCAACATAAGGTGCACCTTTCTGCAAGGTCATAGCACCCTCGCCACATCTTGGCGCCCTCGGCGCGGACGGGCGGTGCTGGGAAACGACATGTAGTCATTAGTTTAGCCGAGTTCCGTGCGCGCCGCAGCGTCTTTTCTGCAACGAAAGGCGGGTGTGGGCCACCGCCTCACACCCGCCTTCTCACTGCGCGGGATCCCCCGCTGGGCTATCGCACCGAAGCTCGGAGCTTACTTGCGCCTTTTGCGCGCGGCAAAGGCGCCGGCGAGCATCGCGAAGAAGCCGCCCGCACCCGCGACCGCCGCCTGGGCCGCAACCGGATCGCCGGTCAACGGCAGGTCGGAGCCATCGCCGTTGCCATCGGGCGTATTCCCGTCACCGGGCTTGTGGTCCGGCTTGCCGTCCGGGTTGTCGCCATCGTCGGGCTTGGGCTTGTCAGAGGGCTCGTCCGTACCCGGATCGCCGCCGCCGGGCTCCTTGTCGGCCAGGCCGTCGATTGCCGCCTGCAGGTCGCCGCATGCGCTCTTCAGCTCATCGGCAGTCGCGTCCGGATCGGCCAGCACGCGCTCGGCCTGAGCGATCGCGTCGGCGAGCGCCTGGGCGGACTCATCGGTCTTCCCCGTCGTGTCGATCGCCTTGGCGTCGGCGAGCAGGTCCTCGAGCTTCTCGCGGTCGGGGTTCACCACCGGCGGCACCTCGACCTCTTTGAGCCCCGCATGAGCCTCGTCGAGCTCGGCCCTCAGCGCATCGACCTTATCGAGGGAGGATGCGGCAAACGGGTTGAGATCCCAGACCTTCTCGAGCGCATCGGCGAAGACGCGGTAGCTCTCGGCGGTGTAGTCGTCCTTGTTGGTCTTGGCATCGAGCTCGGCCGCGTGCGCGCGCAGCTCCTCCACGGGCGTCATGTCGGCCTGCTCGATATTGGTCGTGGCGAGAATCTCGGCCGCGGAGGCATACCCGCCCACGCCCTTAATCTCAAAGCGGACGCCGGAGAACGTCTGCGCCTCGTCGAAGGCGATCACAACCTTGCGGTCCTCGTCGAACTCGACCGTCGACAGATCGGCGATCTTGGTCTCGGTGCCGTCCTTGGCGACGCCGTAAACCTTAACCGCGGTCCAATCGCCGTTGCCGCCGCCGGGTCGGCCCACATACACCAGGTTGTCGAACGTGACGTCCTTGCCGAACTTGATGGCCAGCTCATGCGTGCCCTTGCACGTGTCGGTGCCCGAGTAGTTCGAGTGCCAGTACGTGGCGGGATTGCCGTCGATGGCGTGGGTGGCGGGGCCGTCGCTTCCGTTGTTCGCGTCGGAGCAGGCCTTGATGGACCAGCCGGTCTGCGGGACCTCGGCCATATCCTGGCCAGCCGGGTACGCCTTGGCGAAGTCGGCCGCCTCGTCATAGTAACGGGCGCTGTTGCGCACCGCCACGCCCGAGACGTAGCCGCTCATGCCCTCGGAACCAACCGTCACGGGAGCACCGGACAGGTCGGTCGTCACACCCTCGGCATACGCGGAGTTCACCAGCGCGCCGTCCACGTACAGCTTGAGCACGCCGTTGGGCTCGCGCGAGGCGACGATCGTGTGGACCTGGTTGTCGTTCACCGCGCCCGCGGTCTCGGTCTTGGTCTGGGTGGGCACGTACTCGTCCGTCCCCAGCGTGCCGTGATCGAGCTCGGTGACCGTCGTCACCTCGTGCTTGGAGGTCACGGACAGCTCACCCACGGTAAAGACTACGTAGCCGTCGGCATCGATGGAAAGCGACCAGTCGCTCCCCTGCTGCACGAGCGTGGTTCCCGCCTGGCCGGTCTTGACCGCGAGCTCCACGGCGAAGTCGGAGGTGCCGCTCACGCCCTTGCCCGCTGCCGTGACGGCCTTGCCGCGCAGGTCGAGCATGGGGTTCTGGGAGAAGTCGGTCTCGAACTCCTTGATGCCCTTCGCGTCGCTCGCGCGCTTGAGGACCGCCAGATCGCCGGCGGCCTCGATCTCGCGCGTGCCGTTCACGCCCTCGACCGCCTCGACGCCGAACACGCTCGTGGCGCCCTCAACGGTGAGCTCGGCGGTCTTGCCCAGGCCTTCCGCCTTCAGCTCGAACGTGCGGTAGTCGTCCATGAGCGTGGCCTCAACGGCCTTGCCGTCCAACTTGAACGAAGTGGCGTCGCTCATGCGGGTATTGAACACCACGCGCACGGTGTCGTCGCCGGTGATCTTGGCGGAAACGACCTGCGGGGCGCGCGTGTCGCCGGCACCGTACTGGTAAATGAGCGAGCTGTGGGGCTCCAGCGTGACGGTGAGCGTATCGCCGTAAGACACCGTCTTGCCTGAGGGCGCGGCGGCGTACGGATACACCTGGGTCTCGGTCAGGTTCTTCATGCCCTTGGGCACGCCCACCAGGTCGGTGAGCTCAAGCGAGTAGGTCTGCTCGGAGCCGGTGGGGTTCACGAAGGACACGATGCCCTCGTTGCCGCTCCACGCGGAGTAGCCGTACACGCCGTCGACGGAGGCGCCCAGGTTGGTGGTGGGGAACGCCTCGTCGGTGCAGAAGAGCTTAGCGTTCTTCAAAACCTCGTGGTTGCGCTCGGCAAAATCAAGCGCATCTGCGTTAACCTGCCACTTGGCCTCGTCCATGATGCTCGGCGAGTAGTACAGCTCCCAGAACGCCGTGCCGCGCATGGCGTTGTCGAACAGGAACTCGCGGAAGTCCTCGGTCGTGGCGTTCGACCCGTCGGACACGCCGTAGATGGGATCGTGGTTGTACACGTTCTTGAGCGGGAACTGCAGGTCGTTGTTGCGGTAGATATTCGAGTACACGTGATCGCGGTAGTAGATCTTCTGCTGGTGGCGCGAGGCGTCCTTGTTGCCCGACTGAGCGGTGTCGGCGCAGTCCTGCAGCCACACGGTGTTCACCCACCGCAGCAGCCACGGCGAGGGATTCACGTAGCAGGTGGCGTTGATCCACAGGCCCTTGCCCTCTTCGGCGCGCGCCTCGCGGAAGGTCTCGAACAGATCGGTCCATGCCTCCCACATGTCGCTCGTGAAGTACATGTTGTGCGCGCCGCCGACCATGTGGCCGTGACCCTCGGACCGGCACGGCGTCACCGCGAAGCCGTCCCACTTCCAGTAGTCGATGTCGAAGCGCTTCTGGTAGTCGAGGAAGCGCTCGGTGTAGTTCTTGAGATACACGCGGGAGCCCGTGCAGATGTCATGGCTGTTGGGGCAGTAGAAGCCCGTTCCGGCGTCCTCGACGATGCGGCCGAGCTTGTCCGGGTAGTTGTAGCCGCCGCGCGGGCCGACCCAAATGCCAAAGCTCGACTGCAGGTTATGGGCGAGCGAGGTGGAATCGTACAGCTCGTTGGGCCACTTGCTGTTGAACTCCCAAAAACCGGTGCGGTTGGGCGTGGTGCCCGCCATGCCGGGGGCGGCCATGCCGAACTTGTCGCTGTTGTAGTTGTTCCAACCGTCATCGACCACGTAGGAGTCGATCGGCTCGACGCCGTTCGACGCGAGGCCCTTGTCCGCGCCGAGGAACGAGCGCTCCACGCTGGCGGGCGTGATGTTCAGCATGTTGTCGAACCAGGAGTTGTACTGCTTGCGGAACTCCGACGGGGTGGCCAGGTCCTCGATATAGGCGAAGAAGTCCGTCTTGACGACGTCCTCCGGCGTGCCCTGAGCGGCGCCCACGACGTTCTCCCAGGTGCGGAACACGCCCGAGCCGTCCTCGGCGAGCTTGGCCTCCTGGCCGTCCTCGGCCATCTTGGCGATGGTCTTGCCCGAGTAGTAGCGGATCTTGGTGGTGTTGGTCTTGTCCACCACGTCCGTCTCCTCTGCGGGGAACTCAGAGCCCAGGAACATGCCGTTGACGTAGATGGGCTGGCCCAGCATCAGTTCGTGCCTGCCCAAGAACATCGAGGAGACCTTGGACTCATCGGGGATGCTCCACACGTCCTTGGCGTCCTTGGGCAGCACGAAGCTGTCGAGGTCGATGTAGTCGATGGCCGAGGCGTCGGCGTGGGCGGCCTTGATCTCGAGATGGCTGTTCATGTAGTGGGCGCCGTCTTCCATGGAGACGACCTCGGCGACCTGCCAGGTGTTGCCCGCGAACTGGACGGGCTCGAACTCCACGCGCAGCACGTCAGCCTCATCGTCCGCGGAGATGCTGGCGACCTTGAGCTCGCTCGTCTCGATGGTCGTGTCGGAGCCGGTGCCGCCCACAACGACCGCCTGATCGGAGAACAGGCCGATCTCGGCGGCGGTGAACTCCTCGGTGTTACCGAGGGCATCGGAGGTCTGGACGATCTTGACGAAGCGCGTGTTGTGCACCTTGTCGAAGTTGCCGTACACCACGTTGCCCACGTTATACAGGCCGTTCTCCGTATGGAGGCCGTAGTCCTCCTCGGTGAACTCACCCGTGCCGGCAGGCGTCCAATTGGTGCCGTCGTCGCTCACATACAGCTCGTAGGTGCCCATCGTGCCATTGCGGCCGTCGACGGGGAGCTTGGCGCCGGGGCGCTTCTGCAGCGAAAAGGACCCGACGTTTTGCTTGGAACCCAAGTCGATGACGAGCGAGATGGGATACCCGGGCAGGTCCCACTGGTCGACGTACGTATCGTTCTTGCCGTCGAACAGCGTGGTGACCTGATTGAGCGACTGCCCCTTATTGTTCGTGAGCTGAGGCTTCCAGGTCTCCTTGCCCGCGAGCTCCTGAGTGGGCGCGGTCAGCGTGCCGCGCTCGCGCACCAGGTTGATCACGAAGTCCTCTGACCCTGCCTGGGGGACCAATACCAGGTCGTTGTCGAGGCGCTTGTTCACGATTGAGGTGGTTTTCCACGTGCCGCCCTTTGAGCTGAACGTGCGCGTGAGATAGTCGTTGCCGATGCTCACCTCGTCGCCGTTCTGGGACACGACGACCTCTCCGCCGCCGTGATCCTGCGCCAAGGCGGGCGCCGGCGCGCCCAGCACGAGGGCGCATGCGAGAATAGGAACCCCTCGCCTCCAGAAATGCCTCACCTTCAACTCCCCCTTTCTGCGTCCATGCGCAACAAGCCGGCGTCTTAAGACGGACCCGCCAAAAAGCGCATCGACCCTCATGCATGCACAGGGAAGTTCCAATGCTGGTAGACGAACCGCACCGTCTCGCACCGAAGCTTTAACAGACGCCCTGTATATTAGGAATCGCGGGCGAAAATGCCCCAGCGGGCCGCGGCGATTTCCACGGGCGGCGCGATATTGCCTGCGAACGGCGCAATTATCAAAAAGAGGGCAGTTTGTGGTATGTGTTTCGACATACCAATTGGTCTGTTTTATAAGAACATGGGCGCAGGCTGCGGCGGGTTATACCTCTCGGTGAATACGCGTGCGGCCAAAGGCATCCACGCGAACCTGCAGGCGCGCGCGGGCACTCTTGCGGTCGAGCTCCACAAGGAAGCGTTCGCCGCGCTGGCTCGCCGCACGGCGCTCACAGGCGGCACAGCGGCAATCGCACGGGCCCTCGGCCGTGAGCAGGCAGTGCTCCATGATCATCAGCGGCGTGGAGCCCGGCTCGGGGCGCATGACAGCGCTTGCCTGGGCCCCGAGCGCCGAGCGGAGCTCCTGCTCGTCCTCGGCGCCGAGCTCCTCGGGAAGCCACACGCGGCGCGCGCCCAGACTGAGCAGGAGCCGCACGGTCTCGGCATTCCACACGTTGATGGGAGCGGCCGCCTCCCAGGCGACCCCCTGTGAGCAGGCGATGTGCACCTGGGCGAGATTGCGGCACACGACCGCGCCCGCCTCGCCGCGCCTCACGCGTTCGCAGTCCGCGCGGACCACATCGAGATCGGCCGCGCGACAGACCTCGCCCAAATCGATAACGGGTAAAGACGGGTTGCCCCAGGACGGGCCACCTTGGGACGCCGCGTCCGTCTGGCAGGCAGCGCCGCCGCGCGGGCCGCCGCAGGGCTTGATGCCCCCACGCGACGCCGCATCCGGCGCGAGGCACGCCATGGACTCGACATGTGCATCCTCGCGGTTTTGCAGCTGCTCAGCCTCGGCGCGCACGGCCTCAACCGCCCGCTCGGCATCGGCGATCGTCGATACGGAGCGCACGAGATGGACCACGCTGCCGCATTCCACGCGGCGCTTGCAATGCACCACCGCGCGCTCGCCCGCGTGCACACTGGCGGGACACGGGACGATCGGCCAGCGCTTGGGGACGTCGGCAGGGGCATCGGGCCCCGGCGTGCTCCTAATCTCGAGCATGTCCTGCGCGCTCACCGCACGGGAAAACGCGATGACGACCTCCTCGTGGCGGCACTCGACAATCTCGCCCACCGGCAGGCCCTGGTTGATGGCGCGCTCCACGCTCATCAGGCTCGCGCCCACGCCGCTACGACCGCCCCGCAGGTAGCCGTCGGTAAACCCGCGGCTGAACGAGCGAGCCAGCTGCGCCTCGAGCTCGTCAAGCTCGTCATCGCCCAGGTCACGGCCCTCAAGCGCGGCGTCGAGCGCCACTCGGTAGCAGCGCACGACGTTGTACACGTAGTCGGGACCCTTCATACGGCCCTCGATCTTGAACGCGTGCACGCCGGCGCGCAGCATCTGAGCCACATGGCGAATACCCAGATAGTCGCGCGGGCAGAGCAGACGATCGCCCTCGGGAGCAGCGGAAGGCAGCTCCGCGCGCTCGCGGCTCCAAGCCCCTCCAGCAAGCACGGTTCCCTGGGCATCCTGCAGCTCATACGCCAAGCGGCACGGCTGCGTGCAGTCGCCGCGATTGGCCGAGCGCCCGCGCATGAGCGCCGAGTACGAGCAGGCGCCCGAATAGCAGATGCAGATGGCGCCGTGGCAAAACGCCTCGATATGCACGCCCGTGGCGCACAGATGCTCCAGCTCGGCAACGGACAGCTCACGCGCGCAGGTCACGCGCTCAACGCCCAGCTCGCGTGCGGCAAACTCGACGCCGGGCGCCGACTGCACGCCCGCCTGCGTTGAAAGATGCAGCTCAACGCCGGGAATCTCCGCCCGCAGACAGCGCGCCAGGCCCAGGTCCGCAACGATGAGGGCATCCGCGCCGCGCTCGCAGGCAGCGCCGGCCAGGGCGACCGCCCGCTCCAGCTCGCCGTCGTGCACGCACACGTTGAGCGTCACATACACGCGAACGCCGTGCGCGTGCGCCACACGGCAGGCCCGCTCCAGCTCATCGAGCGTAAGGCCGGCATTGGCCGCGCGGGCATTGAATGCGCCGAGGCCCGTATACACGGCGTCGGCCCCTGCGGCGACGGCGGCGCACAGCGAGTCGAGCGAGCCTGCCGGAGCGAGGAGCTCCGCACGCGGGCTCGCATCTGCGGCGGAGATACCGCCCTGCATCGCCTTGTCCATGCTGTTCTGCCTTTCGCTCCATGCAAGCGCATCTGTCACCGGCGGTGGCACCCCCGGCCCACCTCGGTGCCTCCATGGTACAGCCGGGCGCCGCGCCATCGCCTCCTCATGCAAAATACGGCCTATTGTAGTCAACGCGCAATCCGGAATCGAGGCCGGCGGCGGAGTTGCGGCGCATTTCCGCACCCGAAAGCCCGGGCAGGCGAACCCCATGTCAACGCGCTTCCCCCACCGGATTTCGAGCGTGTAGTTTCACTTAAATCGAGCACCTCAAAGCAGCAGAAGGCCAGCGTTGCGCTATCGTATGAACATCTATGTGTACGATGGCGGGCCTATCGGCTCGCTCAACATCACAGGAGGTCACATGGACCCTCGTCAACGTCGCGTTCGCGACCGCGCAAAAACGCATGCCGCACCCGTTATCATCGCGTCCGTCTTCGGGTTCCTGCTCGTTGCGGGCATCGCCTTCGGCGTGGGCATGATCGGCAACGTCCAGCGCTGGCTGTCGGACCTACCCGACTACACCAATGCGGATGAGTACCTGGTGAGCGAGCCCACGCATATCCTCGACGCCGCAGGCAACGAGATCGCCACGTTCTTCGTGCAGAACCGCCAAAGCGTCACCATGGAGCAGGTTTCGCCCTGGGTCATCAAGGGCACCGTCGACGTTGAGGACGAGCGCTTCTACGACCATCCCGGCGTCGACATCATCGGCATCGGGCGCGCCGTGCTCGCCCAGCTCGCCGGCCGCTCCGAGGGCGCCTCGACCATCACCCAGCAGCTCGTGCGCAACACGATCCTCTCCGAGGAGCAGTTCGACCAGACCATCGAGCGCAAGGTGCGCGAGGCCTGGATCGCCCTGGAAATGGAGAAGATCTACTCCAAAGACGAGATCTTGATGATGTATCTCAACACCATCTACTACGGTCACGGAGCGTACGGCATCCAGGCTGCCTCCAAGACCTACCTGTCCAAGAACGCGAGCGACCTCTCGCTCGCCGAGGCGGCGCTGCTCATCGGCCTGCCCAACTCCCCCTCCTACTACGACCCCACCGTCAACCCCGACGTCGCGGTCGAGCGCCGCAACAAGGTCCTGGGCAACATGCTTCGCCTGGGCACCATCACGCAGGAGGAGCACGACGCTGCCATGGCGGAGCCGCTGGCCCTCAACGTGACCGAGGTCTCCGACTCGGGCATTACCGTGAACGCCTATCCCTATTTCGTCGACTACGTGAAGGCGCTGCTTCAGGAGGAGTTCTCCACCGACGTCCTCTTTAAGGGTGGCCTCACCGTCAAGACCACCATCGACCCCACCGCTCAGGCTGCCGCCGAGACCGCCGCCGTGGGCAACCTCAACAATTACGCCGCCACCGCGCGCGAGAACATGGACCTCGATATCGGCATGACGGTCATCGACCCCAAGACCGGCTTCATCAAGGCCATGGTGGGCGGCCGCGACTACAACCGCGTCGAGGCCGACGGCTCCGTGCTGCACCTCAACCACGCCACCGCGCGCCAGCAGCCCGGCTCCTCGTTCAAGCCGTTCACCCTCGCCGCCGCCATCGAGCAGGGTATGAACCCCAATATCGTTTTGAATTGCAACTCCCCCATCACCTGGAAGATCCCCGGCCAGGCGGATTACCGCGCGCAGAACTACGGCAACCAGAGCATGGGCTACATCTCCCTCGCCCGCGCCACCGAGCTCTCGTCCAACACCGGCTACCTGCAGGTTGCCGAGACGATCGGCAACCAGAACGTCATCGCGATGTGCAAGAAGCTCGGCCTGGACACCTCCCAGATGGAAGACGTCCTGACCATGACGCTCGGTACGGGCAGCTTCTCCACGATTGAGATGGCCTCCGCCTACGCCACCTTCGCCAACGGCGGCAAGCGCCTCGAGCCCGTTGCCATCTCCGAAATCACCTCGCGCACGGGCAAGACCGTGTTCAAGGCAAAGACCGAGGGCGAGCAGGTCATCAGCCCGAGCGTCGCCAGCGCTGTCACGGGCGTGCTTGAGGGCGTTATGACCAACGGCCTGGGCGCTCCCGGCAACCCCCGCAACAACCAGCCCGTCGCCGGTAAGACCGGTACGGCAGGTACCGCCGACTCCGCGACCGCCCTGTGGTTCTGCGGCTATACCCCGCAGTACGCCGCCGCGATCTGGGTGGGCGGCTACAACGGCACCGTCGACCTCGGCGGCTTTATGGGCGACCAGCTTACGCTGCCCGTCTTCCGCTCCTTTATGCAGGCGGTCCTGAACGGCGTGCCGCGCGCGGAGTTCCCCACCGCAGAGGCCCCCAAGTACAAGAACAACGGCGAGTGGAAGTTCTCCAAGACCAAGTCCGCCTCCGAGCGCGCTGAGGAAGAGGCCAAGAAGCGCGCCGAGGAGGAGGCAAAGAAGAAGGAGGAAGAGGAGGCCAACAAGCCCGAGCCTCCGACCACCGAGCCTGAGCCGCCCGTTGTCGATCCCGAGCCCCAGCCGGAACCGGAGCCCGAGCCTGAGCCCGAACCCGAGCCGGAGCCGCCCGTTCAGCCCGAGCCTCCGGTGAGCCGCCCGTAAGGCTTGCATCTTGTGCGGGCGAGGCGGCTGTATGCGATGCGCCGCCTCACCCGTTTGCCGTATGGCATGTTCGGCATGAAGCGGCGGCAAGCACATGAGCGGATGCGAATGGCACGCCCGCTCGTCTCCCCGCTCGCAAGATAGAAAAATGCGCCCTCCCGATTGGTTCGGGAGGGCGCATTGCGTTAGAACGAAAGCTTGGAGGGGCAGGAGAAGCCCGGGTGGAACTGCGACGACGTGCCTTGGCACGAACGCTCCGCCGCTTCCCATCGAGCCTTAGCGCGAATGCCGCCAATACGAGACGAGCAGCGCAACGAGCACGACCGGAAGGATCACCAGTGCGGCGAACAGGATCGTGTGGAGCACCATCGGGCTCACTTGCGAACGCTCCTCAGCTTGGAGATCATGGCCTCAAAGCGGTCGCCGTCCTCCGCCGTCTGCGTGATGACCAAAATGGTGTCATTGCCCGCAAGCGAGCCGAGCACATCAGGCAGATCCGCAGCGTCGATTGCGGCGGCGATGCCCAGAGCCGTGCCGGGCTGGGCCTTGATGATCACGAGATTCTCGGTACGCTGAACGCCAATCACCAGCTCGGAGACCATGCGCTGCAAATGAAGGTCCTCTGCCAGGACGTACATTCCCTCGGGGAGCTTGTGCAGGCCCATATCGGCGATGTCGCGCGACACCGTTGCCTGCGTGCAATCGAACCCTCGGAGCTTGAGCTCATCCACCAGCATGCGCTGCGTGCGAACGTCCGAGCTTCTCACGACTTCGCGAATCGCCTCCTGGCGACTGTTTCGCTTTTTTGCCATATCGACCACCGCTTTCTCTCACGGTTTGCGTGCGTATGCCGACAGCATACCCTTGGGGTCTTCAAGCGTATACCCACAGCGGCGCCTTGCCATCAACTTGAAACATTCTCGCATAAATATCAATGTTTGGCAGCGGATGGTGAATATTTATACCTAAGGGCAGGGAATGAGCTCACCTTCGTCGTATGCGACGCTCATAAAGCACAGGCCCTTGGCGGGAGCCGTGGGGCCCGCGGCACGGCGATCGCACGCAGCGAGGGCCTCCGCGACCCATTCCGGGCTACGGCGACCGGTGCCCACCTCGACCAGCGTGCCCACGATCGTGCGCACCATACTGTGCAAAAACGCGTTGCCGGTAATGGTGAAGGCGATATGCTCCTCCCCCAGTGCCCGCTCGCGCGCAAAGCTCACCGAAATCACGTTGCGACACGTGGGCTTGCCCACAGCCGAGGACATCTTGCAAAAGCTCTTGAAGTCATGCTCGCCCAAGAGATGCTGGGCGCCTCGCTCCATCGCCTCCATGTCGAGCGGGAGACGGTGCCACCAGGCAACGTTGCGCGTGAGGAGCGCGGGCGCGTCACCCGTGGCGATGCGATACGTATACGTGCGCGAACGGGCGTCAAAGCGCGCCGAGAAGCCCGGGCGTGCATGGAAGACCGCGTTGAGCGCGATGTCCTGGGGAAGCAGGGCCGCCATGGCGCGCATCCAGCGACGGTGCTCGATGGCGAGCTCCGCCTCGTAGGCCGGTACGCTCACATACTGGGACACGGCATGCACACCCGCGTCCGTACGGCCGGCGCAGGTCAGGTCGATCGGACGGCGCAAAAACGTCTCGAGTGCTCGACGAACCTCGCCGGCAACCGTGCGCAAGCCGGGCTGCTCGGCAAAACCGCAAAACTCCGCGCCGTCATATCCCAGGCGGAATACGAGGGTCCCATCAAGAACGCTCGGCTCGTCAGTATGCTCCATCATATTCGACACCTTTCAGACGCGCGTGAGCGGGCACGGCGCGCGGGAATTACAGCAGGACACACAGGATGATACAGGCAAACCCGATCGCCAGCGCCCATCGATCTTGCATGGCGAGCGGCCGCGGTGAGGGCAGGCGACCGGCGGCGGACGCGTCGTAGCAACGGGCCGCCATAGCGTCGGCGAGCCGGTCGGCGCGGCGGAACAAGCCGATCATGAGCGGCGTGAGCACCGAGGACCACACGCCGATGCGCTGCACCAGCGTCCCTTCGTCAAAGCGCGCACCGCGGGCCCGTTGGGCAAGCCGAATACGGCCGAGCTCCTCGCTCACCAGCGGGATGAAACGCAGTGCTAGCGAGAGCACCATGCCGAGCGGGGCGACGGGAACGCCCAGGCGTGCAAGCGGACGCATAAGGCGAATGGCGGCGTCGCTGATTTGCGTGCCCGTTGTGGACGATGCGACGCACAGAGAAAACCCCACCAAAAGAAGGATGCGGGCCACCGCCATGAGGCCGCGCTGCATCCCCAGCTCGCTGATGCCCACGGCGCCCGCCAGAACGAGGTCGGCCGAACCATCGCACGAAATCATGTTGGCGAGCAACGTGAAGGCAAGCACGATCGCTACGGGGCGCATACCGCGCGCCACCGATTGGACCCTAAGTCCCGCCGCATGCAGGCACGCCGCCAGCACGATGAACCAAGGGATGAGCGACGGCAGGCCGGCGGACATGAACACGCCTGCGGTGGCGGCGAACAGCAGGGTCACTTTTACGCGCGCGTCAATGCGAGCGAGAGGTGTATCCGCCACATAGCCGCCAAAGGGCTTCAGAAGCGTTCTAGAGCCGCGTTTTGACCGCGTCGCAGGGTTGCGTCCATTGTTGCCTGCAATAGCCGAAATCAGCCCATCCCGATCGCCCACGCTCGAAGCGGCGGAGTCGGGCACCCCCACTTCGGACACGTGGCCATCCGCGAGGACGAGCTCCCGTGTTGCGACTCTCGTCCATTCCTCAATGTCATGCGTGATGACGAGAATCGCCTTGCCCTCCTGCGCCAAGGCTCGAACCAGGCCGCACGCGAATGCGCGGCCTCGCTCATCAAGCGCCGCCGTCGGCTCATCAAAAATGTACGCCGGCGCATCCAGGGACACGACCGACGCGAGCGCAACGCGGCGCGCCTGCCCGCCCGAGAGCTCAAAGGGGAACCGATTGAGGAGACCCGCATCCAGACCGACCAGGTCAACCGCTCGTTGGACGGCAGCCTCGAGAACAGACCCCGTTAGCCCGGCGTTGCGCGGGGCATACGCGATCTCGTCGAACACCGTATCGAGGAAGAACTGCGACTCGGGATTTTGGAACGCGAGCCCCACCGATGCAGGGCTTGTAGGAGCGCCCGCCACGAAGACCTCGCCCGCGTCAGGATCGCACAGACCCGCTGCAATCGAGGCCAGGGTCGACTTGCCCGCGCCGGACGCGCCCCGAAGCACGGCGACATCGCCCGCGCGGAGCGTGAAGCTCACGTCTTTGAGAACGCTCTTATTGTCGTGGGAGAAGGAGACATGGCGCAATTCGAGTGCGGCGGTACCGGGCGCAGTCTCCGCGACGTTGCAGGGTGCTGGATCTGCAGGCGGCTCACGTGTCGGATCTGCAACTGGCTCATGTGTCGAATCTGAAAGGGGCTCACGCGCCGGCCCCGCAACTGGCTCTGTAACCAACTCATGTGCTGACCCCGCAACCGGCTCATGCACAGCCCTTTCAACGGGCTCTAGCAAGGAAGCGGCGGAAGGCTCGGGGACCGGCCCAACGACCGAATCCGCACCTTCGCAACGCTTCGGACCGCATTTAGCCGTGTGCGGAGACGCGACCCCCGATGCAACATCCCTCTCGGAGAAATCGGAGCCAACCCCCTCCCCCTGCAGATGGATCACGCGATCGGCGAGCTCAATTTCGAAGCTATCGTGCGTGATGAGAACAATACCCAACCCGCGTGCATGGGCCAATTGATCGAACAGTTCACGCATTAAAGCACGAGCATGCGAATCGAGCTGGGCCGTCGGCTCGTCAAGCACCAGGTACTCCGGCTGCATGGCCAGAACGCCAGCCAGGGCAATGCGCTGCTGCTCTCCACCCGATAACTCGGTCGTTAGGCGCTGCTCAAAGGAGCTCATGCCCACCAGTGCGAGCGCCTCGCGAACCCGAGAGGCTACCGCCGCATCATCCAGCCCAAGGTTGCGCGGGCCGAACGCCACCTCGTCATAGACGAGCGAGGAGACAATTTGATCTGAAGGGTCCTGACCCAGGCGACCAACGAGCGCGCGAACTCGCAGCCGTTCCAGCTCACTGACGGCGGGATCGTGACCATCCACGACCACGCGCCCATCGTCAACAAGCTGACTTGCGCTCATTACGCGCCCCAGCGAAGACTTGCCGCATCCGTTCTCCCCCACAAGCGCCACAATTTCCCCTGGAGCCACCAAATGCGACACCCCACGCAAAACCGCAACCCCGTCATATGCAACAGACACGTCCTGAACTTCAAGCACAATAAACCTCCCTTCAGTCTACGTAATGGAACCATTGATGCATTTGCCTGGGCGGTGGGTGCCCTAGCTCCTGTCGTGGGATATGTTACTCCCTGCTCAAACAGTCCTGCTCGCACGGAGGACCCACTGGGTCCTCCGGCTCGTGCGGAACTCGCATTGAGCAACATATCCCACGACATGAGACGCGCACGTTCCTCCGCCCGCCCTCGCCGGCGTATATCGTTCCGAACGAGTTCCGCACGCAAAGGAGAGCCCAGTGGGCTCTCCGTCTTGCGCAGGACTGTCCGAAGTATCGGAACGATATACGCCGGCGAGGGCGGGCGGAGGAGCCCACTCAAGATGCAAAAAGGGGCACGCGAACGTGCCCCTTCCGCAATGCGATGCTCGAATAGCAAATGCTACTCGGCGGTCTCCTCGGCAGCAGCCTCAGTGGCCTCGGTCTCGACGACCTCAGCGGCCTCCTCGACAGCCTCGTCCTTCTTGACGACCTTGGGAGCAGCGGCCTTCTTAGCCGGAGCAGCCTTCTTGACCTTAGGAGTGCAAGGCTCGGAGACGATCTCGATGATGACCATCTCGGCGCAGTCGCCCTTGCGCGGACCGAGCTTCATGATACGGGTGTAACCGCCGTTGCGGTCCTGCCACATACCCTGAGCGGCCTTGTCGAAGATCTCGGCAACGAGGTTCTTGTCGCCGAGCTTGGCGATGGCAAGACGACGAGAGTGCAGGTCACCCTTCTTAGCCCAGGTGATGATCGGCTCAACGTAGGAGCGGAGAGCCTTGGCACGGGTCTCGGTGGTCTTGATGCGATCGTTCTCGAAGAGCGCCTTGGCAAGGCTCTTCTTCATGGCCTTGGTGTGGCTGGCGTCAGTGCCGAGCTTCAGGCCTTTCTTCTTGTTGTGACGCATGGTCTAGTTCTCCTCTATACCTAGGGTTTAAGCCTTGAGGCTCAGACCCATGGACTCAAGCTTGTCCTTGACTTCCTCAATCGACTTCACGCCGAAGTTGCGGATGTTCAGCAGGTCGTTCTCGGAGAACTCGACCAGCTGGCGCACGGAGTGGATGCTCGCGCGCTTGAGGCAGTTGTAGGAGCGGACGGAGAGGTCCAGGTCCTCAATCTGCTTATCAAGCTCAGCGTTATCGCTCGTGGCCTCGGGGGCGAAGATAGAGATCTCCTCCTCGGCCTCGGGCTCGTCGGCCAGGGTCATGAACGCAGCCATGTGCTGGTTGATGATGTTGGCCGCCTGCACCACGGCGTCACGCGGGTCAACGGCACCGTTCGTCTCGATCTCGAGGACGAGACGATCGTAGTCGGTGTGCTGACCAACGCGGCAAGCCTCAACGAGCTTGGCGCAGCGCTTAACCGGCGAGAACAGGGAGTCGACATTGATGATGCCGATCGGGTCGTTCTCGCGCTTGTTCTGCTCGTAGGACACATAGCCGCGGCCATACCCGATGCGCATGCTCATGGTGAGGTGACCGCCCTCGGTGAGGGTGGCGATGTGCTGCTCGGGGTTGACGAGCTCGAACTCGGACGGGATGAAGAAGTCGGCACCGGTAACCTCACAGGGACCGTCGACCGAGATGGTCGCGGTGCCCTCGTCGGTGGTACCGAGTGTGCGGAACACGAGACCCTTCACGTTCAGAACGATGTCGGTGACATCCTCGACCATGTTGGGAATCGTGGTGAACTCGTGCTGGGCGCCATCGATCTGGATGGCCTCAACGGCTGCACCCTCGAGCGAGGACAGCAGCACGCGGCGCAGGGAATTACCCAGCGTGTCGCCATACCCGCGCTCCAGAGGCTCGACGGAGACGCGAGCGGCAGTGTCGCTGATCTCCTCGACGTGAACCTGGGGCCTGATGAATTCGGACATGTAATACCTCCAGCGTAGCGCGCAAACGATTACTTCGAGTAAAGCTCGACGATGAGCTGCTCGTTGATATCGCCGCTGATCTGGTCACGAGAAGGCAGCGAGACAACGTTGCCGGACAGCTTCTCGATGTCGACCTCGAGCCAACCAGGAACCTGGAAGCGCTCGGAGGAGATGAGGGCCTCCTTGATGGGGAGAAGATCGCGGAACTTCTCGCCAACGGCGACGACGTCGCCGGCCTTCACGCGGTAGGACGGGATGTCAACGCGCTTGCCGTTCACGGTGAAGTGACCGTGACGGACCGTCTGACGAGCCTCCTTGCGGGTGCGAGCGAAGCCAAGGCGGAACACGACGTTGTCGAGACGAGTCTCGAGGATGGTCATGAGGTTCTCACCGGTAACGCCGTCCATGCGGAGAGCGTTCTCGTAGTAGTGGTGGAACTGCTTCTCAAGAACACCGTAGATGAACTTGACCTTCTGCTTCTCGCGCAGCTGCATGCCGTACTCGGATTCCTTGCGACGGCGCTTGGGCTGGCGGATAGATTCCTTCTTGCTGCTGTAGCCCAGCTCCACGGGATCGATCCCGAGCTGGCGGCAGCGCTTGAGAACCGGAGTCCTGTCGATTGCCATAGTAAATCGATCCTTTCAGTTACACGCGGCGACGCTTCTTGGGGCGGCAGCCGTTGTGCGGGATGGGGGTCTTGTCCTGGATGCTGGAGACCTCGAGGCCGGCGGCCTGGAGGGAGCGGATCGCGGTCTCACGGCCCGAACCGGGGCCCTTCACGAAGACGGCGACCTTGTGCATACCGTGCTCCATAGCGGCCTTGGCGCAAGCCTCGGCGGCCATCTGGGCGGCAAAGGGCGTCGACTTACGGGAGCCCTTGAAGCCCACGGTACCAGCGGACTGCCAGGCGATGACGTTGCCCGCGGGATCGGTGATGGAAACAATGGTGTTGTTGAACGTAGAACGGATGTGAGCCTGACCCACGGAGATGTTCTTACGATCGGCGCGCTTCACACGGGTAGCGGCGCCACGCTTGTTCTTTGCAGTAGCCATGATGCGTCAGTCTCCCTTATTTCTTCTTCTTGGCACCGATCTGACGCTTCGGACCCTTGCGGGTACGAGCGTTGGTGTGGGTGCGCTGACCGCGAACAGGGAGACCCTTGCGGTGACGCAGGCCGCGGTTGCAGCCGATGTCCATGAGGCGCTTGATGTTCTGAGCGCGATCGCGGCGGAGGTCACCCTCGACCATGATGGCGTTCTTGTCGATGTAATCACGGATGGCAGAAATCTGCTCCTCGGTGAGGTCCTTGATGCGAGTGCCATCGGCAATGTTGAGCTCGGCGCACATCTTCGCTGCGGTGGTGCGGCCGATGCCGTAGATGTAGGTCAGACCAATCTCCGCACGCTTCTCGTTCGGAAGGTCGACACCGTTAATACGGGCCACTGTGGATCTCCTCTCTTAGCCCTGGCGCTGCTTGTGGCGCGGGTTCTCGCAAATCACGAGGACCTTGCCATGGCGGCGGATGATTTTGCACTTATCGCACATCTTCTTGACGGAAGGGCGTACCTTCATCGTTCTTCCTTTCGGTAGTGCTCAAGCTACAAGGTGGAATGTTATCTACTCGCCCAGCCGCAGGCGTTTATAACGAATGGCTGGAAGCCCCGGCAGACTCAAAGGGGCAGAGCGCTCCCCTTCTTGCCCAACGAGGCGAAGACTATCGCTACTTATAGCGATAGGTGATGCGACCGCGGGTCAGGTCGTACGGAGACAGCTCCACAACAACCTTGTCACCCGGCAGAATGCGGATGTAGTTCATGCGGATCTTGCCCGAAATGGAGCAGAGAACCGAATGACCGTTCTCAAGCTCAACGCGGAACATGGCGTTCGGCAGCGGCTCGGTGACCGTGCCTTCAAGCTCGATGGCGTCTTCCTTCTTCACGTGCAGCATCTTTCTCTCGAAAACGACAGCAACAGTGCATGATACAGCATGCACAAGCAGCAATCGAGTATTACTCAATCGCTTCACAAATTATACTATCCGAGCAAGCATCTTTTTTAATAGGAAAAGCGCCTCGATTTGAACCCTTAAGGCAATCGAGATGCTCGCACCTGATGAGGTACATGGAATGCCTCGAACGGCAACGCAGCTATTAGTTTATACTATAGTTGCATTTCCAAGTCTCAAGTGATCCGTAAACCGCACCGATACCCTCAATATAATGGTTGTTGTCTTTTATCGACTCGACATGAACCAGAGTTGAGGGCAGCTGCGTATACGACCGGTTAAATGTGATTCTCTTATAAAACACTTTCAGAATCTTGCCAGTAACGGGCTTCCCATTCAGGACACCAGTGAGCGAGATATACGTATCCCACACTTCCTCTGTCATCGCCCGGTCATCATACGCATTACCGCAATGCGGGAGACTTAACTTTGAGCGAAGGCTGGAATCAGTATCGAAATTCAATGCGGCATTCAGAGTTTCGGCTTAAACAGTTGCGGGAGCCAAAACACATGATACAGCCGCCATTAGAACAATAAGTGTCGAATAGACCAAGCGTTTCATTTTTTCTCCTAACTTATCAAATCATAGTGGCATTTGAATAGGTGCATCTCTCCCTTATGCGGACCATATGGGCAAGGGGAAACCCATGATCGCAACTGCTCATCCGGATAGATGCGTGAAAAACTTTTAGTAAAGACCAATTGCTTATAGGTTGGTAGAAACACAGGAATAGTATGCGATGGATCAGCGTAGCAGTAGAAATACTGATACGTGTCGAGAACTTCAACGACTTTCGCCCTTGATTGGCTCAAAACTCCAGACAGTGATGCCGAAGCCAGAGGATCGACTTGAGTTCGTCTGTACTCCACTGAGGGCTGCATGCCAGAAGCAAACGCCACGGAAGGAATCGATGAAGCGAGTACTAGGAGCAGAATTAATCCAAGCAACGGTTTGCAGTTCGAGATGTTCGATCTGCAAACCACTATCTCCTGTCTAATACAATTGCAGTTCATTGACACTCCTTTCTTTACTCTGCTAAAGTGTTTACAGTGTACTTCGGGAAGGGAGTATGTCAATGCAGTATTTATCATTGTTTCTATTTTTCGTTCTATGTTTTATTGATTCGTCAATAAAACGGTTCCCAGGGATTGGCATCGACATTGTGAATAAAAGTGTCAGCCAGCCTGTTCTTTTTACTATGGGCGCAGTGGTGTTAATATTAACTCTAACCTTGTGCTCTATAATTATTTTCAAGCAGCTAATGATTAAAAAGAAGTGGTCCTATATAAAGATCATCGGATCAATAGCTATTGGCTTGTTGTCTGTAGTTTTAGCTATTTCAAATCCCTACACATTAACAATGGGTTACGCACCTCTTTTGTTCATTATTATTGTAAGCGTATTCACTGGATACCGTATTTCAAGGCGTGATAGGCGCTAACTCAAGATGACTATTCAACAAGAGGCCCACCTTGGAACTTCAAGGTGGGCCTCTTGTTAAAACAACTAAAGGTTAGAACTCGACAGACAACTACATCGCCCCGCCGGACATGTTGCACCAGGGGCCTTGGGCATCTTGGGTGAGAATCGCGGGACCGTCTTCGGTGATGGCGATCGTGTTCTCGTAGTGCGCGGCGGCAAGACCGTCGTTGGTGCTCACGAGCCAGCCGTCGGCACCGGTGTGCACGTGGTTGGTGCCCAGCGTGATCATCGGCTCAATGGCGATGACCATGCCGACCTCGAGCTTAACGCCGCGACCCTTCTTGCCGAAGTTCGGAACGTTCGGGTCCTCGTGCATGGCTCGACCAACGCCGTGTCCGACGTAGTCACGGAGCACACCGTAGCCGTTGGACTCGGCGAGCGTCTGGATGGCATGGCCGATGTCGCCAACGCGATTGCCGGGAACGGCCTGCTCGATACCGGCCTTGAGGCAGTCGAGCGTGCACTCGCACAGCGCCTTGACCTCAGGCGCGGGGTTGCCCACATAGAAAGTCCAGGCGTTATCCCCCACCCAGCCGTCAACGATAGCGCCGGTGTCAATGGAAATGATGTCACCGTCGCGCAGGATAACGTCGGGGTTGGGGATGCCGTGAACAACAGCGTCGTTCAGCGAAGCGCAAATTGAGCCTGGGAAACCGCAGTAGCCCTTGAATGCGGGGGTGCCGCCGTGCATACGGATGATCTGTTCGGCGAGCTGATCGAGCTCGAAGGTAGACACGCCGGGGCGCACCATGGCTCCAACGTGGCGGAGCGCCATCTTAGATAGCGCTCCTGCCTTCTTCATCTGCTCGATTTCTGATGCAGACTTGAACTTGATCATAGACCGAGCTCAGCCTTCACGTCTTCAAAGACAACATCGATATCGCGGTTGCCGTCGACGACCTTCAGGATGCCCTGACCGCGATAGTACTCCACGAGCGGGCTCGTGTTCTTCTCGTACACATCGAGGCGGTTCTTGATGGTCTCGGGCTTATCGTCGTCGCGCTGGTACATCTCGCCGGAGCACTTGGGGCACACCTCGGTATCGGGACCGGCGGTGTAGCCGCAATCGCGGCAAGTGCGGCGAGAGGACAGGCGGTCGACGATGACCTCGGCGGGAACATCGACCAAAAGAGCGCCGTCGAGCTCACGACCCATGGCGGAAAGCTCGGTGTCGAGCGTCACGGCCTGGGTGGTATTGCGCGGGAAGCCATCGAGGATGAAGCCCTTTTGGGCGTCGTCGGCGGCAAGACGCTCCTTGACCAGATCGATTACGAGCTGATCGGGAACGAGCTCGCCGGCGTCCATATACTTCTTGGCGGCAACGCCGAGCTCGGACTGGGCCTTAACGGCAGCGCGCAGCAAATCACCGGTGGAGATATGGGCGACGCCGAAGTCGGCCACCAGACGCTGCGCCTGGGTTCCCTTGCCTGCACCGGGGGCACCCAACAATACGATGTTCATACGAGACTCCTTAAAAGTCTTACTTGAAGAAACCGTCGTAATCGTACATCTTCAGCTGGCTCTCGACCTTATCGATGGTGTCGAGCACAACGCCGACCATGATCAGCACGGACGTACCGCCGAATGCCTGGATGAGGGCGTTGTTCGTGAAGGAGAACACGATGGACGGAACGATGGCGATGAGAGCCAGGAAGACCGCGCTCGGAAGGGTGATCTTGTTGAGAGCGTTCTTGATGTACTTCGCCGTCTGCTTGCCCGGGCGAACGCCGGGGATAAAGCCGCCCTGCTTCTTGAGGTTCTCGGCCGTCTCGTCCGGGTTGAACACCATGGACGTGTAGAAGTAGGCGAAGAACACAATGAGAACGACGTTCAGGATCCAGTTGATCCAGCCGCTCGAAAGCGCGTTGGCAAAGCCCTGCATCCAACCCACGTTGGGGAAGAACACGGCGAGCTGAGCCGGGAAGTACAGCAGAGCGCTGGCGAAGATGATCGGGATAACGCCCGCCGTATTCACCTTGATCGGCAGATACGTGGACTGACCGCCCATGATGCGACGACCGACAACGCGCTTGGCGTACTGCACCGGGATACGGCGCTGACCACGCTCAAGGTACACGATGAACGGAATGACGCACAGGATCACAACAAAGATCACCAGCGTGGTGATGAGACCCATGTTGCCGCCCTCGATGGACTGGAAAATCGCCTGAGGAAGGCCCGCCATGATGTTGGCGAAGATGATGAGGCTCATGCCGTTACCGATACCGCGCTGCGTGATGAGCTCGCCAATCCACATGATGAGCATCGCGCCCGCAGTGAGGGTGCCCACGATCATGATGTCGAAGATGATCTCAGGAGCACCAGCGCCGTTGAACTGGATACCAAAGCTCTTGAAGAGGAAGAGGTAGCCAACGGCGTTCAGCAGGGCAAGGCCCAGCGTCAGGTAACGGGAGTACTGGGTGATCTTGGTCTGACCGACCTCGCCCTCACGAGACAGCTCATGCAGGCTGGGCATAACTGCCTGGAGCATCTGCATAACAATGGAGCTCGTGATGTAGGGCATGATGCCCAGGGAGAAGACGGAGACGTAGGAAAGCGCACCGCCCGAGAAAAGGTTCAGAAGCGCCATCGCACCGCTGGCGAGCGTGTCACCTGCGGATGTAAAAAGGGCCGACATCCCCTGGAAGGGGATGCCGGGCACCGGAACGTGCGCACCGACACGGTACACGACGAGCATCGCGATGGTGAAAAGAATCTTTCCGCGGAGTTCTTTGATGCGGAAGGTGTTCTTTAGACCAGTTAGCACGGAAGCTCGACCTTTCCGCCAGCGGCCTCGATCTTAGCCTTCGCGGAGGCGGAGATCTTGTCGACCTTGACCGTCAGCTTCTTGGTGATCTCGCCGTTGCCAAGGATCTTGACAGGCTCGAACTCGGACTTGGTGATGCGAGCGGCCTTAAGAGCGGCACCGTCGACCACAGCGCCGTCCTCGAACTTCACCTCGAGGGTGGAGAGGTTAACAGCGGTGTACTCGATACGACGGGGGTTCTTGAAGCCGGGGAGCTTGGGGAGGCGCATAGCCAGAGGAGTCTGGCCGCCCTCGAAGCCGGCACCCTTGGTGCCGCCGGAACGGGAACCCTGACCGTTGAGGCCGCGACCAGCGTAGGTGCCGCCCTTACCGGAGTTGCCGCGACCGACGCGCTTACGGCGGTGGGTGGAACCCGCGGCCGGAGTCAGATCATGAAGCTGCATTGTTACTCCTCTACAATCTCAACGAGGTGCTTGACCTTGAAGATCATGCCGCGGACGCCCTCGTTGTCAGCGATCTCGCGCGTATCGTTGATGCGGTGCAGGCCGAGGGCGCGGACGGTGCGACGCTGGTCCTCCTTGCAGCCGTTGATGCTGCGGACCTGCTTGATCTTGATGGTAGCCATGCCTAGTTCTCCTTCTTCCCGACGAACAGCTCAGAGACGGTCATACCGCGAAGCTCGGCGATGTCCTCGGGGCTGGAGAGCTGCTTCAAGCCCTCGGCAGCGGCCTTGATGATGTTCAGGCCGTTGTCGGAACCAAGGGACTTGGAGAGGATGTTCTTGATGCCGGCGAGCTCGAAGAGCGGACGCACGGCGCCGCCGGCGATCACGCCGGTACCCTCGACGGCGGGGCGCATAACGATGCTTGCAGCACCGAACTCGCCGATGACGTCGTGGGGAATGGTGCCCTCAGCGGTGACGGGCACGTGGAACATGTTCTTCTTGGCGTCGATAGAAGCCTTGGAGATGGCCAGCGGCACCTCGGCGGACTTACCCATGCCAAGACCGACGTTGCCCTTGCCATCGCCCACGACCACGAGGGCCACGAGGCTCATGCGACGACCGCCCTTGACGGTCTTGGCGACGCGGTTGATGAAAACGACGCGCTCCTCGAACTCGGAGGCCTCGCGCTGCTGCTTCTGCTGATTACGAGCCATGCTCTAACCTCCTAGAATTCGAGACCGGCGGCGCGAGCGCCATCGGCGAGGGCCTTGACGCGGCCGTGGTAAATGCGGCCGCCACGGTCGAAGGACACGGCCTTGATGCCGGCCTCGAGGGCGCGCTCGCCCACGAGCTTACCGACCTTCTCGGCAGCCTCCTTATTGCTGGTCACGGTGCCCTTGAACTCAGCCTCGAGCGTGGAGGCGGAGACGAGGGTGTGGCCCTTGGTGTCGTCAACGATCATGGCGTAGATGTTGGCGTTGGAACGCACGACGCGCAGACGCGGACGGGCAGCAGTGCCAAAGATCTTGCCACGGACACGGCGCTGACGACGCTTGAGGCCGGCGCGCTTTGCCTGTTGCTTGTTCATGTGAAACTCCTTAAGAAGTCCTGCCAGCACCTGACGGGGTGCTGGTCTTACGACGTGGGAAGCGCTTACTACTTAGCGGCCTTACCGAGCTTACGACGGATGTGCTCGCCCATGTAGTGAATACCCTTGCCCTTGTAAGGCTCCGGCGGACGCTTGCCGCGGATCTCGGCGGCAACCTGACCGACCTGCTGCTTGTCGATGCCCTTGACGTGGATGTGGGTGTTATCCGGGCACTCGAAGGTGATGCCCTCGGGGGCGGTGTAGATCACCGGGTGAGAGTAACCCAGGGACAGGTCCAGGTCCTTGCCCTTGAGCTGGACGCGGTAACCAACGCCAGCGAGCTCGAGCACCTTGGTGTAGCCCTCGGAAACGCCGGTGACCATGTTCTGGATCAGGGCGCGGGTGAGGCCGTGACGGGCACGGGTCTCACGCTCGTCGTCGGGACGGGAGACGGTCAGAACGCCGTCAGCGACCTCGATGGTGAGCTTCTCATAGAAATCGGCCTCAAGAGTACCCTTGGGGCCCTTAACGGACACATGCGTGCCGTTGACTGCCACTTCGACTCCGGCGGGAATCTGGACAGGCTTCTTACCGATACGAGACACGGTGTTCTCCTTCCTTCTACTCGCCTAAGCGAACTACCAAATGAGGGCGACAACCTCGCCGCCGATGCCCTTCTTGCGAGCATCGCGGTCGGCCATAACACCCTGGCTGGTGGAAACGATAGCGGTACCGAGGCCGCCGCGGACGCGGGGGAGGTCCTTCACGCCGGCGTACTTGCGCAGACCAGGCTTGGAGTAGCGCTTGATGCCGTTGATGACCTTGGCCTTCTTGGGACCGTACTTGAGGGTGATGTGGAGGGTCTTGGCCGGGGCGGTGTCCTCGACGGTGTAGCCCTCGATGTAGCCCTCCTCATAGATAACGCGAGCGATCTCGACGAGCTTCTTGGAGCTCGGCATCGAGACCTCGGCCTTGTTCGCAGCATTGCCGTTGCGGATGCGCGTGAGCATGTCTGCGATCGGGTCGGTGAGATTCATGTGGATTCTCCTTCGTTCTTGATGAGTCCGTGCCATCGGTACTCCCCTACCCATAGCAGGGAAGCCTGTAAGGCACGTCTTCCGTGCGCGTGGGCCGTGCGGATGCGCGGTTCGCGCGCTGGCAGTGACTTACCAGCTGGCCTTCTTGATGCCGGGAAGCTCGCCCTTGAGCGCCAGCTCGCGGAAGCAGACACGGCACAGGCCGAACTTGCGGTACACAGAGTGCGGACGGCCGCAGCGCTGGCAGCGCGTGTACTCGCGGGTCGAGAACTTCTGCTTGCGATTGCACTTGACGATCATCGATGTCTTAGCCACTTATATCCTCCTCACATATTCATATATACGCCCTGGACGGGCGGAGCGTGATCTTCGCGCTCCGCCCGTGGAACCCAAGGCTTTAATTACTTATTTCTTGAACGGGAAACCGAAGGCGTCCAGAAGGGCCTTGGCCTCCTCATCGGTGGTAGCGGTGGTAACGAACGTGATGTCCATACCGCGGGTGTGATCAACGGAGTCGAAGTCGACCTCGGGGAAGATGAGCTGCTCGGTCACGCCCATGGAGAAGTTGCCACGGCCGTCGAAGCTCTTGGCGGAGATGCCGCGGAAGTCGCGGATACGGGGGATCGCAACGGCGGTCAGACGATCCAGGAACTCCCACATGCGGTCGCCGCGCAGGGTGACCTTAGCGCCAATGGGCATACCGGCGCGGAGCTTGAAGGAAGCGATGGACTTGCGAGCGCGGGTGACCATCGGCTGCTGGCCGGTGATGACGCGCAGGTCGCGCACAGCGCCGTCGATAGCCTTGGAATCGGTGGCAGCCTCGCCAACGCCCATGTTCACGACGATCTTCTCCAGCTTGGGGATCATCATGACGTTCTCGTACTGGAACTTGTCCTGAAGGGCCTGCTTGACCTCGTTGTTGTACTTGGTCTTAAGACGCGGGACGTACTTATCAGCCATTTTCACTCCTTTTGGGGTTTTAAGCACGGGGTTTACTTCTGAGAGCTATCCTCGTGCCTCCTGCTGCCGCCATGCTCGCATCTGGCTGGTTGCGGCATGACGAATCGCGGCAGGAGCCGACATAACAGTCGTTACTATACGCTTATGCGCTGATGAATGCCATGAAAAGTTGTTGTGTGTGGGTGAATACACAACTGGGAGCTGTTTTGCGATGGACTCTACAAGCCCCCCTCGCATTTGGGGCGGTTCGTCGATGGCCCCTACAAACCTCCCCCGCATTGGGGGAGGTTTGGGCATGCTCGTATAGAACCTGCCCTATATTGGGGGTGGTTTGCCTCAATTTTGAGATTCGTTGCATTTTTGACGCTCTAAAATCCTGCGGTTTTGTTGTGCCTCATGCGGATTGGCCGTCTGTTTGCGCGCAAACCACCCCCAATGTAGACGACTTTTTCTCTGGCGGGTGCTAAACCAGCCCCAATGCGGATGACTTTCCCGTAGGCGGGCACCAAACCTCCTTCAATACAGGTCCCGTGAACGCAATTCGGTGCGACGCGTGCGGCTATACTCGATTACACGTCACCAGATGAGAGGGAATTGCGTGAGCAACAGCACTCCGAACAACATACCCGAGCTGCTCGCCCCCGCAGGCGGGCCCGAGCCCTTCTATGCCGCGCTGGCCGCCGGAGCCGATGCCATCTACTGCGGCATGGGGTCCTTTAACGCCCGCCGTAAAGCGGCGAATTTCACTGACGAGAGCTTTGCCGCGGCGTGCCGAGCCGCACATCTGGCGGGCTCGCGCGTGTACGTAACGGTCAACATCGTCATTAAGGACGAAGAGATGCCCGAGGCGCTCGCCCTCGTTGACCGCTGCTGGAAACTCGGAGCCGATGCGTTCATCATCCAGGACTGGGGGCTTTTCTTTGAGATCCGCCGCCTCATGCCCGAGGCCGAAACGCATATCTCCACGCAGGCGAACATCCACGACGCGCGCGGCACGGCCTGGTGCAAGGCCGCTGGTGCCGACCGCGTCACGCTTTCGCGCGAGCTGTCCATCGACGAGATCGCGCAAATCCACGATGCCGTCGATATCGAGCTCGAGGTGTTCGCCCACGGTGCCATCTGCTTTTGCTACTCCGGCGTCTGCCTGCTTTCGAGCTTCACCTCGCGCGGTCGCTCGGCCAACCGAGGAATGTGCGCGCAGCCCTGCCGTCTGCCCTACGAGCTCATCGACGAGAGCGGTCGCTCCTGGTCGGGCCCGGGGCGTGAGCGAGCGCTCTGCCCCAAAGACACTTGCACGGTCGATTTAGTCGATCAGTTGTTGGCAGCCGGAGCCCATGCGCTCAAGCTGGAGGGCCGCATGAAGGCGCCGGATTACGTGCACTCCATCGTGAGCGCCTACCGCGCGCAGATTGACGACGTCGTCGCCGGGAGAAAAACCGATCCCGCTGCGGCGAAGGCCCGTTATCGCCAGCTCAAGCGCTGCTTCAACCGGGACTTTACCCACGCGTACCAGGACGGCACCTCCGGCAACGACATGATGAGCTATGAACGCTCCAACAATCGCGGCCAGCTCGTGGGCACCGTTTTGGGGTCTCGGCCGCTCGGCGGCACCGACGGGCTTAAGCCGGACGACAAGCGCCGCCGCGCCGCCTGGACCCGCATGCGCCTTGACGAGCCGGTGGGCAAGGGCGATCTGCTCGAGATTCGCCATGACGAAGAGTTCGACCAGTTCCTCACCGCGATTGCGACTGAAGATGCTGCGGCGGGCGATGTCATCGAGCTGCGAACGGCGCGTCATATGCCCGCAGGTGCCCGCGTGCGCCTAATTCGCAGCCAAGCCGCCCTCGATGCGTCGAGCGCCGCCCTCAAGCGCGAGGTGCCGCGCAAGCGCCTCGTTGACGTTGCGATTCGCGCTCGCCAGGGCGAACCGTTCCGCGTCGTGCTCACCTGCTGCGATGACCCCTCGCTGCACGCGAGCGCGGAGGGATTCATTGTTGAGGCCGCGCGCACCCGGTCCGTCACGGCAGACGACCTTATCGAGCACGTAGGGCGCATGGGCTCCTCGCCCTTTGAAGCCGCCTCCTTTGATGTACAGCTTGACGACGGTTGCGGTATGGGGTTCTCCGCCGTTCACAAGGTCCGCGCCGCCGCGTGCGCAGCACTCGAACAGGCAATCTTGAAGCCCTACGCGGAGAGAAAAACGGAGACAGCACTCGATGCGCATACGGGCCGTCATATCGACGCATCCGCGTACGGGACTGTCCTCAGGAATAGCGCTCTGTCGCAAGTTGCCGCGGACGCCTGCTCCAAAGCCTCGTCTTCACGGGAAGTCGACGGTTCCTCACAACTGGCCGCGCCCGCGATGTCACCCGAGATCTGCGCACTCGCCCCGTCTCTGGATGCCGCCGAGGCGGCACGGAGTTGTGGCGCCACGCGGATCTACATGGCAGTTTATGACTTGATCGCCGCCGGCATCTCCCCCGCCGAATGCGCTGATTGCGGCATTATCCCTGTGCTTGATGAGGTGTCGCGTGCCTGCGATCACGAGCGCCTTGACCCCTGGATCGCGCCCGGCACGCCCGTCGCCGTTGGCACGATCTCCGAGTTCGCCCTCGCGCAGGAACGCGACGCGCTGGCGGAGCTGCGCAGCTGTATTCCCGTTCACAACGCCGCATGCCTACGCGCGCTTGCCTCGCGAGGCGCCAGGGCCGCATGGCTCACCCCCGAGCTCACCTTGGCTGAAATCGAGCGCCTGGCGCCGCAACGAGGGAACTGCACTCTGGGGCTTACGGTTATCGGTGAGCCGCGCGTGATGACGAGTGAGCATTGCATCTTGCAGGTCGCGGGGGCATGCATTCACGACTGCGCGCGCTGCCGTTTGCGCACGCGAGAATTCAGACTCAAGAACATCGACGGGCGCATGCTCCCCGTCCGCACCGAGCTCAACGGGCGCAGTCATCTATACGACGAGCGTCCTGTTGACGCAACGCCGCAGATTCCCGCGCTCCTCGCCGCGGGCATCACGCGATTCCTCGTCGATGGGACCATCGTCGATGCGGCCGAGCTTGCCCGCCGCGTCACACGAGCCAAGCGCGCTCTCGACGCCGCACTCGCCGGACGCGCACCCGCAAAGCGCATGCAGGGCTCGACCTCGGGATGCCTGTTCCAAGGGGTCGAATAACCTCGCACGCAGCGGCGGTTTTGTCGATCAAAGGAGCACCTGACCCGCTATTCCCAAGCGTGCTGCCGCACCGAGATGTCGCCGACTCGTCACGCCCCTACGGCGACGTTGCTCCTGGTCATACCACCTCAAGACAACAAGAGGCCCGTAAAGCGCCACCACGCGCCTTACGGGCCTCTCACTCATACGGCAAGCCTATCGAGCCGGCTAGCGATGCTAACGCTCGTCGACCCCCGTCTCCTCGGGATAGACAACACCCCACTCACGGCGCAGGCTTGTCATGATCTCCATTACGTCGGAGGCGTATTCGATAAGCTCGCACTTGGACGCATCGCCCGCAACCGCCTTTTCAAGGTCGGCGATCTCATAGCACAGGGCATACGCCTCCACGCCTGCAGACACCTCCTCGCGATGGCCGTCCGCGGTCCAGGTAATGACCGCGCGATCGGCGCGAGGATACTGCATGATCTCGATGTAACAGTCATCAAAGCACAGGTCGGCGCGCTTGGGTTGCTTGGCGTGCATGGTGAGGGAGAACACGCCGAGCTGACCTTCGGCGTTGCGCATAATGAACGCGCTCTCCTCGTCCACACCCGTCTCGAACAGGTTTGCAAGCGAGCGAATCTCGGTGGGCTGGCTCGCCATGAACAGGCGGGCGACCGAGAGCGCATACACGCCGATATCCAGCATGGCACCGCCGGCGAGCTCGCGATTCCAAAAACGGCTCTGAACGTCATCGTAGCTGTGCCAGCTGCCAAAGTTCACCTGCGCCAGGCGAAGGCGGCCGAACTCGCCAGAATGAGAGCGACGAAGCAACTCAGTGTAGAGCGGCATGTGCAGCACGGTCGTGGCATCCATGAGGACCACGCCATGCTCGTCCGCAATGGCGCGAGCCTCCTCGAGCTCCTCAGTATTGAGCGTGATGGACTTCTCGCACAGGACGTGCTTGCCTGCAGCCAGCGCCTTACGCAGGAACTCGATATGGGTGTTGTGGGGCGTGGTGATGTAGATGGCATCGACCTTAGGATCGGCATACAGCTCGTCCACGGTCTCGTACACGCGCTCGACGCCGTACTTCTCGGCAAATGCCTCCGCCTTGGCATACGTGCGATTTGCCACGCCGTAGACCTTGCGACCGGCCAAGGCGAGGGATTGCGCCATCTGGTTGGCAATGGCACCACAGCCGATAACGGCCCAGGTAAGCTCAGGAGCGGTGAAGATGTCGTTGGGGAACGGGCGGCCCTGAACCGCGGCGAAGGCGGCGTTTGCCGCAGCCTCGGCGTTAAGCGGCGCTGCCGTGGTCGTAGATTCTGCCATGAGAAATACCCCTTCTCTCAAGGTGAACACTTCGCCCGATATTCTAGCCCAACGCCTGCCCCGCCCCGTATTTTGCAACAGGCCTGTAAACAAAAATGCGCCATTTAGGGTCTGACCCTAAATGGCGCATAAAGGTCTAGGACCTAGTCCTTAGAACTTGTGACCGCACTTCTTGCAGATGCGGATCTTGGTCTTCTTGCCGTCGAGCTCACCGGACTCATGGCCAACGCGGGTGCGCTTGCCGCACTCGGGGCAGATGAGCTGAACGTTGGAGACGTCAACCGGCATCTCCTTCTCGACGAAGCCACCGGGCTGACCGGCGCCATTGGGCTTGACAGCCTTCTTGGCGACAGCGACGCCCTCAACGACAACCTTGCCCTCGGAAGGCAGCGCGCGCAGGACAACGCCCTGCTTGCCGCGATCCTTGCCGGAGAGCACCTCGACCTTGTCGCCCTTCTTGATGGACATAGACATAGTGGTCTCTCCCTTACGTTAGAGGGTCTCGGGTGCGAGCGAGACGATCTTCATGTACTTCTTGTCACGAAGCTCACGAGCGACGGGCCCGAAGATACGGGTGCCGACAGGCGAGCCGTCCTTGTTGATGACGACGGCGGCGTTGTCATCGAAGCGGATGTAGGAACCGTCCTTGCGGCGGACCTCCTTAACCGTACGCACGATAACGCAGCGAACGACATCCTTCTTCTTGACGTTGGCGCCAGGCGTGGCCTCCTGAACGGCGGCCATGACGACGTCACCGATGCCGGCGTAACGGCGCTTAGAGCCGCCCAGCACCTTAATGCAACGAACCTTGCGCGCACCGGAGTTGTCGGCAACGTTCAGCATGGTTTGCATCTGAATCATGGTTGGAACCTTTCCGAACCTAAGCCGGAGAGAGGTGCGACCGCCTCTTTACGAGAACCTGATGGAGCTCAGGCGGGCGCACATCACCGGAGGGTTTACTTCAACAAGCTTACTTGGCGCGCTCGATGATCTCAACAAGACGCCAACGCTTGGTGGCGGACAGCGGACGGGTCTCCATGATGCGAACGGTGTCGCCAACGCCGGCCGTGTTCTCCTCGTCGTGGACGTGGAACTTCTTGGTGCTGGTCATCATCTTGCCGTACTTGGGATGACGCTTGCGCTCCGTAGTGGTAACAACAATGGACTTGTTACCCATGATGGAGGAAACGACGCCCTGGCGGACCTTGCGCGAATTGCGCTCAGTTGCTTCAGCCATTCTCTACTCCTCGAGCTACTCGGTGGCAGCGGACTTCTCCGCTGCGATCTGACGGGCGCGCTGCTCCGTGAGGACGCGGGCAATGTCCTTCTTCACGGTCTTCACGCGAGCGGTGTTGTCCAGCTGGCTGGTGGCCATCTGGAAACGAAGGTTGAAGAGCTCGGCGCGGGCGTCCTTCAGCTTCTCAGCGAGGGCCTCGTCGGAAAGCTCACGAATCTCTGCGGGCTTCATTACTTGTCCTCCCCGTTCTTAGCGCGGGTAATGATCTTGGTCTTGATCGGCAGCTTGTGCTGGGCAAGACGCAGGGCCTCACGCGCGATCTCCTCGGACACGCCGGCGATCTCGAACATAACGCGGCCCGGCTTGACCACGGCCACCCACTCCTCGGGGTTACCCTTACCGGAACCCATGCGGGTCTCCGCGGGCTTCTTGGTGATGGGCTTATCCGGGAAGATCGTGATGTAGACCTTACCGCCACGCTTCATGTAGCGGGTCATGGCGATACGAGCGGCCTCGATCTGACGGTTGGTGATCCAGTGACGCTCGAGCGCCTGGATGCCGAACTCGCCGAAATGCAGCTCGGTGTTGCCCTTGGCGCAGCCCTTCATGGAGCCACGCTGCACCTTACGGTGAAGAATACGCTTAGGAGCGAGCATTACTGATTCCTCCTATCGTTGTTGCGACGACGCGGACGGGAGGTACCCTCGAGAGCCATGTTCGGGACAGGCTGACCCGGGAGCTTCTCGCCCTGGTAGATCCAGACCTTGACGCCGCAGGAGCCCATGGTGGTGTGAGCGGTAGCGGTGCCGTAGTCGATCTTGGCGCGCAGGGTGTGCAGCGGCACGCGACCCTCGCGGTACCACTCGCGACGGCCCATCTCGGCGCCGCCGAGACGACCGGAGCACTGGATACGGATACCCTTGGCGCCGGCCTTGCGGGCGGACTGAACGGCCTTGCGCATGGCGCGACGGAAGGCGACGCGGCCCTCGAGCTGCTCGGCGATGGACTGAGCCACCAGCACGGCGTCGAGCTCGGGACGCTTCACCTCGACAACGTCGACGGACAGGTTGCCCTTGGAAACACCGGCAACGCGCTCGAGCTCGGTGCGGAGACCGTCGATCTCGGAGCCCTTCTTGCCGATGACAACGCCGGGGCGGGCGGTGAGGATGATGACCTTCACCTTGTCGCCGGCGCGCTCGATCTCGACACGGGAGACAGCGGCACGGGCGAGACGCTTCTCGAGGAAGCGACGGATCTCGATATCGTTACCGAGAGTCTTGGCGTAGTCCTTCTCGGCGAACCAGCGGGAGCGCCAGTTCTCAGTGATGCCAAGGCGGAAGCCAGTAGGATAGACTTTCTGACCCATGAGGCTTAAGCCTCCTTTCGAGAAGCAACGACGACGGTGATGTGGCTCGTGCGCTTGAGGATGCGGGAAGCGGAGCCCTTGGCGCGAGGACGGATGCGCTTGAGCGTCGGGCCCTCGTCAACGTAGGCGGCCTTGACGAAGAGGTCGTCGGCGCGCATCTGGTTGTTGTGCTCGGCGTTGGCAACAGCGGAGCGCAGGACCTTCTCCACGTCCACAGCGACGGAACGCGTGCAGAAGTGAAGGATATCGAAGGCCTGAGCGACGTTCTTGCCGCGGATCAGGTCGATCACGAGACGAGCCTTACCGGGGGAAACGCGCACGTACTTGGCCGTAGCGCGGACCTCGCGGGTCTCGGTGGAAGTGTTAGCCATTTAACCTAACCCCCTATTTGGCCTTGTGGCCACGGAACGTACGAGTGGGCGCGAACTCGCCCAGCTTGTGACCGACCATGGACTCGGTGACGTACACGGGAACATGCTTGCGGCCGTCGTGGACGGCGATGGTGTGACCGACCATCTCGGGGAAGATGGTGGACGCGCGGGACCAGGTCTTCACGACGTCCTTCTTGCCAGCCTCGTTCATCGCGATGATACGCGAGAGGAGGCGCGCCTCTACGAACGGGCCCTTTTTGAGACTTCTGCTCATAAGTGCTTTCTCCTAACGGGTATCGGTTACTTCTTGCGACGACGGATGATCAGATCGTTCGACGCCTTCTTCTTATTGCGGGTGCGGTAGCCCTTGGACGGCGTGCCCCACGGAGAGACGGACGGACGACCGGAGGTGTGGGAGCGACCCTCACCACCGCCGTGCGGGTGATCGACCGGGTTCATGACGGTACCACGGACGGTCGGGCGGACGCCCATCTTGCGATGACGGCCGGCCTTACCGATGACGATGTTGGCGTGCTCGGCGTTGCCGACCTCACCGATGGAGGCGCGGCAGGTCACGAGAACGCGACGCATCTCGGAGGAAGGCATACGAACGATGGCGTACTTGCCCTCCTTACCCATGAGCTGGCAAGCGGTACCAGCGGAACGGGCGATAGCAGCGCCCTTGCCAGGCTGGAACTCGATGGCGTGGATGAGCGTACCCACGGGAATCTCGGACAGCGGCATAGCGTTGCCCGGCTTGATGTCGGCGCCGGCACCGGAAACGACGGTGTCGCCGACCTTGAGGCCCTTCGGGCACAGGATGTAGCGCTTCTCGCCGTCTGCGTAGTGGAGCAGGGCGATGCGAGCGGAGCGGTTCGGATCGTACTCGATGGTAGCGACCTTGGCCGGCACGCCGTCCTTGTTGCGCTTGAAATCGATAACGCGGTACTGGCGCTTCACGCGGCCACCCTGGTGGCGCATGGTGATGCGACCGGCGTTGTTGCGGCCAGCCTTGACGGGCAGCGGCTCGAGAAGCGACTTCTCGGGCTTGGTGCAGGTGATCTCGGAGAAGTCCGCGATCGTCTGCCAGCGCCTGCCTGCGCTGGTCGGCTTAAGGTGCTTTACAGCCATTACCTTATCCCTTCATATCGGTCCGTTGGCCACTGCAAGCCGGGATGTTGGATGCAGTGACACCGGATTACCACGGCGCCGGGCGTTTCCTTTTCTTACGCACGGCGCCATCTTAACGCCTGCCTCCCCTTTCGGAAAAGGCAGGCGAAAGAAAGCTAACAGCAGGTCTTAGGCCTGAGTTCCGAAGATCTCGATGGTCTGACCCTCGGCCACGGTGACGATGGCCTTCTTCCAAGAACGGGTCTTGCCGGCGACATAGCGCACGCGCTTGGTCTTGGGCTTGACGATCAGGGTGTTAACGCGGGTGACCTTCACGTTGAAGATCTCCTCGACGGCGTCCTTGATCTGGTACTTGTTCGCGTTCTTGGCAACCTCGAAGGTGTACTTGTTCTCCTCCATGGCGGAGTAGGACTGCTCGGACACGATCGGGCGAATGATGATCTCGTGGGCGGTCATTTAAGCGAGCACCTCCCCGAAGTGAGTCGCGACGTCGGCGGGCATCAGCAGAGCGCCATTGTTCACGAGGTCATAGGTGTTGGCCTCGGAGGGCGTGATGATGAACGTCTTGGGGATGTTGCGGAACGACAGGTAAGCGTTGATGTCGTCCTCACGCACGATGATGGTGAGGCGCTTACCCTCGAGGCCGAGGGCCTTGAGCAGGGCGACCGCAGCCTTGGTGGAAGGCTTCTCGAAGCCGTAGTCGTCCACGAGGACGAGCTCGTTGTCGCGGAGCTTCGCAGAGAGAGCGGAGCGCATCGCGAGCTTGACTTCCTTGTTGTTCATACGCTTGGCGTAAGAACGGGGCTTGGGCCCGAAGATAACGCCACCGCCACGCCACTGAGCGGCGCGGATGGAGCCCTGACGGGCACGGCCGGTGCCCTTCTGGCGCCACGGCTTCTTGCCGCCGCCGGAAACCTCAGAGCGGCCCTTGGTGGACTGGGTGCCCTGACGCCAGCAAGCCTGCTGGGCGACGACGATCTGGTGCATGACGTGGATGTTCGGCTCGATGCCGTACACGGCGTCGGCGAGCTCGGCCTCAGCGACCTTCTTGCCCTCGACGTTCTTCACTTCAAACTTAGACATAGTGACGGTCCTCCTTTACGCCATGCGGATGGCGACCAGACCGTTCTTGCCACCGGGCACGGCGCCCTTGACAAGGATGAGGTTCTGCTCAGCATCGATGCGGACAACGGAGAGGTTCTTCACGGTCACGCGGGCGTTGCCCATGTGGCCGGCCATCTTGACGCCCTTGAGAACGCGGGCGGGGTACGCGCACTGGCCGATGGAGCCGGGGTGACGCTGGATGTGGGAACCGTGGGACATGGGACCGCGACGCTGGTTCCAGCGCTTGATGCGACCCTGGAAGCCCTTACCCTTGGAGGTGCCGATGACGTCGACCTTGGCGACGTTCTCGAAATCAGCGACGGTAACGACGTCGCCGACCTTGTGCTCCTCGCCGTTCTCGACGCGGACCTCACGAAGGTAACGGACGGGCTCGACGCCAGCCTTAGCGAAGTGACCAGCCATGGGCTTGTTCACGTGCTTGGCCTTGATGTCGCCGAAGCCGATCTGGACGGCGTTGTAGCCGTCGGTCGCCTCAGTTTTAACCTGCGAGACGGTGCAGGGGCCAGCCTGGATGACCGTGACGGGGACGACGTTATCGTCCTCGTCCCAAACCTGGGTCATGCCGATCTTGCGGCCGAGAATCATGTTGATCATTCGATCTCCAACTCTCGGTGGTCTTGGGACATTGCACGCACCCCTTGCGCGTGCCCCTAGAGGACCACATACGGACTTGCGTGTTACTGCTTGCATTCGCCTTGGCCATCCGTGCGCGGCAACCCATTTGCGCAGGTAGATGCCCTCGGCAGAATCCTCCTAGTAGACACAGCTTGATTAGTATACACGCCTACGGGCGTCTCCATATTGTCTTCGCAATGTTTTTGCAGGTGAGGGGTGCTGCCGCATGCCCGCTGAGGGCGGTGCCGGGTTTCGTAGATTCCGCACGCAAAGGAGAGTCCAGTGGACTCTCCGTCTTGCGCAGGACCTGACCGAGCGAAACCCGGCACCGCCATCGGCGGGCATGGGGCACGGGAGCCGCCTGCAAGACGGGGCGCCGCCCCAAATATTCCTCTCCCGTATTTGTGGTCGTCTCTCATTTTGAGCTTCAGGCCCACTCGCGTGAGGTCTGAGGCTACTCGCTGCGAAGCGCCTCCACCGGGTCTCGGCGCGCGGCGCTGCGGCTGGGAATCAAACCGGCCACAACGGTGAGGACGACGCTGATCACGATAAGGCCGATCGCTGAGCCCAAAGGCAGCTGCATGACGTTTTCCACCTGGTAATCGGCGAGTGCCCAGGCGTTCACGGGAATGGACACGCCAACCACCACCGCGATCGCCAGCACGCCCGCGATCAGGCCCTCGATGAAGGTCTCGGCGTTGAACACGTTGGCGATATTGCGCTTGGAGGCACCCATCGCCCGCAGGATGCCGATCTCCTTCTTGCGCTCCAGCACGCTGATATAGGTGATGATCCCGATCATGATGGAGCTCACCACGAGCGAGATGCTCACGAAGGCGATCAGCACGAGCGAGATCATGTTCACGATGCTCGTCACGCTTCCCATGAGCACGCCCATGTAGTCGGTGTAGACGATTGTGGAGTCCTCGTTGCCCGCGGCGCGCATGTCCTCGTTGTACGCGTCGATGTGCGCGAGGACGGCCTCCTTGGCCTCGAAGTCCACGGGATAGATGCTCACCGCGGCGGGGTCGGCGGGGTCGGCATACCCGAGCGTTGTGAGATTGTTCTCGTAGGTGAGCCTGCCCGCGTTGGCGTAGCTTGCCATAAGGGAGGCGAGGTCGTCGGCGTCCATGTTGAAGTGGATGGCGCTGGCGAACGCAGCGCCGTCGACCGCGAAGGCGCTCTGCATGCCCGAGGCGAGCTGCATGCCCAGCTGGGGACCGAGCTGCTCGGCCATGCCGGCCATCGCGCTGGCCAGACCGTTTTGCAGCTGGCTGGACACCGAAGCGCCCAGGCGCTCGCCCACCCGGGCCAGCATGTCCGCAACCGCACTGCTCATATACGGCGCCAGCTCGTCAGTAATATAGGTGCGCACGATGCGCTCCAGGCGCTCCGCCACGGGCTTGCCCGCCACGTCGGCGATCTGCGCCAGCACCGAGCGGGCCTCGTCCGTCTTGGCGTAGGCGCCGAACGCCGCAAGAAGCTTCTCGCCAAAGTCGGGCGCCGTGGGGTCGAGTCCCGCTCCCCCGCCGTTCATCAGGTACGTCATGAATCCCTGCACGTATGCGCCGGAAAGATCGGCGACCTGTTCAAGCTGCTCGGGCGTGAGCACGGGGTCGGACTGCAGGTCGCCCAAAATGCCCGACAGGTCAGGCGCAGGCGCTCCCGCCAGGATGCCCTCGATGTCAACGCCTTCGAGCGCCGCGGACACATCGATGTCCACGCTCGGCAGGCGCAGGCCCGCGAAGTCGAAGCCGGACAGATCGAGCCCTTGCGGGAACGCGCCCGCATCGAACGTGAACGCACGACGCAGCGCCGCCTCGTCCACCGAGAACAGGCTCTCCAAATCCACGCCGCGCTTGGCCTCTTCCTGCAGCGTCTCAAAGCTCTTGCCCGTGAACACATCGATCTTGGGCGCGGCGAGCTGCTGCTTCACGATATCCGACTGAGTGGCTCGGTCCATAAGCGCGCGCGTGAGCTCGGGCGTGTACGCGATGCCCTGCGTGAGGGCCGCGGACTTAGCGGTGGGACTCGGCTGCACCACGCCGACGATTTTCAGGTCGAGCCCGCGCCCGACCTGCTCGGCCATGAACGCGGCGTCATCGGACATGTCGGTCCAGCCGCCCGTTTCGGCGTTCTTGCGATAGGAGTCGACGGGGCTCAGGACCTTGAAGCCCATACCGAGCGCGTCGTCGTACGTGAAGTCGACGTCGGCCTTGGGAACCTCGACCTCACCCGTGCCGTTCATGGTGCCCTCGACCATGGCGTCGAGCTTGGCGGGATCGAGCACGCCCATGCTGTAAAGGGTGTAGTCCGAGATCTTGCCGTTGCTCGACAGCACGAGCACGCACTCGTTGGCGGCCTTCGCCCAGCGGCCCGCCACCACGTCGTACTGCTCGTCAAGGAGTTCGGGGTTGTCAATCATCTCGGAAAACGCGGTCATGTTGCCCATTCCCGCACCCGCTGTGGCGGCAGAGCTCGCGCCGCCCATCATGGCCTCGCTCATGGCGTTGGGCGAAAGCCGCACCGCGCCCGCGGACGTGTCCGCGCGGTAAATGAGCGGCGTGATACCGTAGTCGTATTGCACCGCCGAGACCTCGTCCTCGTTACCCACCACCTTGTGGTCGAGATACGTCTTGAAACTCTTCATATCGTTGGATTTCACGCTGGCGAACATATCGGACAGCATCGTGAACACGGGGATCTTGTCGCCCGGCTTTGGCTGAGCGGGGGCCGCGCCGGAGCCGCCCTGAGCGTCGGCGGCCTCGCCCTCCTCACCGCCGCCGGCCATCGCATCGCCCGTCATCATGCTCGTGAGGTCGTAGCTCTGCCGTGCGATGGTGAGCGGGTAGCTCGACAGGGTGTCCTGCTCGACCTTGGCGATGTAGCCGTTCACGCCGTTGGAAAGCGCCAGGATCGCCGCGATGCCGATGATGCCGATCGACCCCGCGAACGCCGTCATGGCCGTGCGGCCCTTCTTGGTCATGAGATTGTTGAAGGAAAGCGAGAGCGCCGTGAGCAGGCTCATCGACGAGCGGCGCGCAGGCGTCCCGCCGTCAGCGGCCTCCGCGTGCCCATCGCGCGCACCCTCCCCAAGCGCCCCGGCAGCCGCAAGCTCATCTTCGGAAACGGGATTCGTGTCGCCCACGATGCGGCCGTCTTGGATACGCACGATGCGCGTGGCGTAATCCTCGGCGAGCTGCGGGTTGTGCGTCACCATGATGACCAGGCGCTCGCGGGCGACTTCGGCGAGCAGATCCATGACCTGGATGCCCGTCTCGGTATCGAGGGCGCCGGTGGGCTCGTCCGCCAGCACGATCTCGGGGTCGTTCACGAGTGCGCGGGCGATCGCCACGCGCTGCATCTGACCACCCGAAAGCTGAGCGGGTTTTTTGTTGATATGCGCGCCCAGCCCCACGCGCTCCAGCGCCGCCGTGGCACGACGCGTGCGCTCGGCGCGATCGACTCCCGCGAGCGTGAGCGCGAGCTCGACGTTGGCGAGGATCGTTTGGTGCGGAATGAGGTTGTAGCTTTGGAATACGAAGCCCACGCGGTGGTTGCGATAGGTGTCCCAGTCGGCGTCGCCGTAGTCGCGTGTGGACACGCCGTTCACCACGATCTCGCCGGAGTCCGCGCGGTCGAAACCGCCCAGGATATTCAAAAACGTGGTCTTGCCCGAACCGGAAGGGCCGAGCACCGCCACGAACTCGCTTTCGCGAAACGAAACCGACACGCCGTCGAGCGCGCGCTGGACCAGGCCCCCGGTGGTGTACGTCTTGCGGATGTCGCGAATCTCGATCATGCGCGGCCCTCCTCGGCGCTCGCCTGCCCACCTTCGGCGCTCACCTGCGCCTGACGTGCGGCAAGGCGGGCGTTCGTCCACTGGCGGAACAGCTCATATACCACGGCGACAACCGGGATGAAGAACACGATGCCCACGATGCCGAAGAGCTTGCCGCCAATGAGCGCCGCCACAAGCGTCCACAGCGCGGAGAGGCCGACCGAGGATCCCACGACGTGCGGGTAGATGAACTGGTTCTCGACGAACTGCACCACCAGGTACACGATCACGCACAAAACCGCCTGTTCAGGCGCGGCAAGCAGGGTGAGAAACGCGCCGATCGCGCACGAGGCGAACGCGCCGACGTACGGGATGAAGGCGAAGATGGCCGTGAGAAAACCGATGAGCCCGGCGTAGGGCAGCCCCACCACGGTGAACGCGAGGAAGATGAGCGTGCCCAAGATGCACGCCTCGATGCACTGGCCGGAGAGGAATTTGGAGTAGGTCTCGGTCGCGAGCGCCGCCACACGGCGAACGCGGGAGGCGTGCGCCGCAGACAGATGGGCGTCCATCACGCGGTTCGCCTGGCGCCCGAGCGTGCGCTTGCTCGCGAGCACGTAGATGGCGATCACGCAGGCGAACATGAAGCTCGTCACGCGGGAGACCGTCGACTTCGCCACTGCGAACACCGAGGTCGCGATGGATCCGAGCCCGAACTGCAGCAGGCCCTGACCCTCCTGCGCCGTGCTCTGCGACTGCTGGAACATATCGGCGACGCGCTCCACATCAACGCCGCTGTCGGCCAGGGCGCGCTCGATCTCGGGCAAGCGCTCCGAGAGTAAGGGGGCGATGGAGCGTGCGGACTCGACGAGCTGCGGAACGAGCATCGTCACCGCGAGCACGCCCACCCCGGCGATGGCGATGAGCACGAGCACGATGCTCGCGGCGGTGATGGCTCCCCGCTGCGGGCGCTTGCCCTCGGGAAGCATGCGGGCCGCGCGGGCGAGCAGCCGCTCCATGCCACTCACGGGCACGTTGAGCACAAAGGCGACACCGAGGCCGAGCAGCACCGGGAACAGGATATCGACGGTGGAGACGACGGCCGCCATAACCAGGTCGAGGTGAATCACCGCAGCGTAGAGGCATATTCCGAAGGCGATGAGGAACGCGGCGCGTTTGGTCTTTTGGTCAAGCATGGATGCCCTTGGCCTTTCAAGCGAAATTGCGAGTTCGGCTTGTTATACCCCTTTTCGCGCGCGGCATCACGTACGCGTGTGTAGAACCTCTCCCCCGCCCAATTTGAACGCCGATACAACGCCCGCGACATGCGACGCTGGCGTATCATAGAAGGGTTAGAAATCCGCTTGGGTCAAAGCGATGAGGCGGGGCCGAACGCTCCTTCCCACGCCGTGGCCGGCGGCACACCCACCCGTCCACAGAAGGGCAGGACTCTATGGTCTCTCGCGTGTACGTAGAGAAAAAACCCGGGTTCGACGTTGAGGCGCAGCAGCTGCTCGCCGAGCTGCGCGACACCCTGGGCATCGAGGCTCTGAGCGGCCTTCGCGTCATCAACCGCTATGACGTCGAGGGCATCGACGAGGAGCTGTTCGCCCGGTGCGTACCCACCGTGTTCTCCGAGCCTCAGGTCGACAACGCCTACGACGAGCTGCCGGCCACCGACGGCCCCGTGTTCGCCGTGGAGGCGCTGCCCGGCCAGTTCGACCAGCGCGCCGACTCCGCAAGCGAGTGCGTCCAGCTCATCTCCCAGGGCGAGCGCCCCGCCGTGCGCGCTGCCCGCGTGTACCTGCTTGAGGGCGACCTCGCCGAGGCGGATGTCGAGGCCATCAAGAGCTACGTGGTGAACCCCGTTGAGTCGCGCATCGCCGCGCTCGACCTGCCCGCAACACTCGCCACCGACGTGCCCGAGCCCGAGCCGGTCGAGATCATCGACGGCTTCCGCGAGCTCGACACGTGCGGTCTCGCCGCCTTCATCGCCGAGCGCGGCCTGGCTATGGACGAGGCCGACATCGCGTTTTGCCAGCAGTACTTCAAGGACGAGGACCGCGACCCCACCATCACCGAGATCCGCGTGATCGACACCTACTGGTCCGACCACTGCCGCCACACCACCTTCGGCACGGTGCTCGAGAACATCGAGATCGACGACTCCGTGGTTGCCGCCGCGTTTGACCGCTACCTGGAGATGCGCCACGAGCTCGGGCGCGACGAGAAGCCCATCTGCCTCATGGACATGGGCACCATCGGCGCCAAGTGGCTCAAAAAGCAGGGCACCCTCACCAACCTCGACGAGTCCGAGGAGATCAACGCCTGTACCGTCAAAGTGACCGTCGACGTTGACGGCGAGGACCAGGACTGGCTGTTCCTCTTTAAGAACGAGACCCACAACCACCCCACCGAGATCGAGCCCTTCGGCGGCGCGGCCACCTGCGTGGGCGGCGCCATCCGCGACCCGCTCTCCGGCCGCAGCTACGTCTACCAGGCCATGCGCGTCACCGGCGCGGCCGACCCCACGGTGCCCGTGAGCGAGACGATCGCCGGCAAGCTGCCGCAGCGCAAGCTCGTCACCACCGCCGCGGCCGGCTACTCCTCCTACGGCAACCAGATCGGCCTGGCAACCGGCCAGGTGTCCGAGCTCTACCACCCCGGCTACATGGCCAAGCGCATGGAGGTCGGCGCCGTGGTGGGCGCCGCGCCCGCGAGCAACGTGCGCCGCGAGTGCCCCGCCCCCGGCGACAAGATCATCCTGCTCGGAGGCCGCACCGGCCGTGACGGCATCGGCGGCGCCACCGGCTCCTCCAAGGCCCACAACGTCGAGTCCATCGAGAAGGACGGCGCCGAGGTCCAGAAGGGCAACGCCCCCATGGAGCGCAAGCTGCAGCGCCTGTTCCGCCGCGGCGATGCCTGCCGCCTGATCAAGCGCTGCAACGACTTCGGCGCGGGCGGCGTGTCGGTGGCCGTGGGCGAGCTGGCCGACGGCCTCTACATCGACCTCGACATGGTCACCAAGAAGTACGACGGCCTGGACGGCACCGAGCTCGCCATCTCCGAGTCCCAGGAGCGCATGGCCGTGGCCGTGGCCGAGGAAGACGTCGAGGAGTTCATGGGCTACGCCGCCGAGGAGAACCTCGAGGCAACCGTGATCGCCGAGGTCACGCATGAGCCGCGCGTGCGCATGGCATGGCAGGGCGACGCGATCGTGGACCTGTCCCGCGCGTTCCTCGACTCCAACGGCGCCGCCAAGCACCAGGACGTGCACGTGCTCGGCCAGGGCATCGCGCCCATCGACCCCGAGGGCGACCTTGCCGCCGCCGCGCTCGAGGAGTTCGGCAGCCTCGAGGGCATCTATGAGAGCACCGTCCCCATGGTGCCGGGTGCCGAGACCTGCGAGTCCTTCCACGACGCCATGATCGAGCTGGTGAGCGACCTCAACGTGTGCTCCAACAAGGGCCTCTCCGAGCGCTTCGACTCCACCATCGGCGCCGCCACGGTGCTCATGCCCTTTGGCGGCGAGCGCCAGCTCACCCCGAGCCAGGCGATGGTCGCCAAGTTCCCCGTGGACGGCGAGACCACCACGGTCTCCGGCATGGCCTGGGGCTTCAACCCCTACATCATGGACGCCGACCAGTACCGTGGCGCGTATCTCTCCGTGGTCGAGAGCATCTCCCGCCTCGTGGCCACCGGTTTTGACCACGAGAAGGTCTACCTGTCCTTCCAGGAGTACTTCGAGCGCCTGCGCGACGTGCCCGAGCGCTGGGGCAAGCCGATGGCGGCCGTTCTCGGCGCGCTCATGGCGCAGGTCGAGCTCGGTGCCGGCGCCATCGGCGGCAAGGACTCCATGTCCGGCTCCTTCGAGGACCTCGATGTCCCGCCCACGCTGATCTCCTTCGCCGTCGCCGTGGACAAGCTCGCCAACATCGTGTCTCCCGAGTTCAAGGGCGCCGGGCATCGTGTGGCGCTCATTGAGCCTGCCTACCAGGTCGATGACCTGCTGCCCGAGACGAGCTCGCTGCTCGCCGCGTTCGATGCGGTTGAGGGCCTGGTGCGCGAGGGCCGTGCGCTGTCCGTGTCCACCGCCGGCTTCGGCGGCATTGCCGAGGTCCTGTTCAAGGCCTGCGTGGGCAACCGCCTGGGCTTTGAAGTTTCCGAGGCCTACTACGAGGCCGACGCGCGCGACCTGTTCGACCACTCCTACGGCAGCTTTATCGTGGAGCTTGCCGAGGGCGCCGAGCTTCCGCAGGTTGACGGCGTGAAGGTTGTCGAGCTGGGCGTGACCACCGAGGCCTACGAGCTTTCCGCCTACGGCGAGACGCTCGACCTGGCCGAGGTGCAGGAGGCCTGGGAGAGCGGCATCGAGTCCGTGTTCGCGTATCGCACTCCCGCCGAGAAGGCCGCCGAGCTCGAGCCCGTTGCGGTCGAGTCCTACTCCTGCGCGTCCGAGGGCCGCATCCGCGCGACCTACGGCGGCCTCAAGATCGCCAAGCCCCGCGTGATCATCCCGGTCTTCCCCGGCAACAACTGCGAGTTCGACTCCGCCCTCGCCTTCCGCGCCGCCGGTGCCGAGGCCGACGTGTTCGTGATCAACAACCTCACGCCCGAGAACGTGGCCGAATCCACGCGCGAGCTCGCCCGCCGCATCCGCGAGAGCCAGATCGTCATGATCCCCGGCGGCTTCTCCGGCGGCGACGAGCCCGACGGCTCCGCCAAGTTCATCACTGCGTTCTTCCGCGCCCCCGAGGTCACCGAGGCCGTGCGCGACCTGCTGCAGGCCCGCGACGGCCTGATGCTCGGCATCTGCAACGGCTTCCAGGCGCTCGTGAAGCTCGGCCTCGTGCCCTACGGCGACATCGTCGACGCCACCGCCGACGCCCCCACGCTCACGTTCAACCAGATCGGCCGCCACCAGAGCCGCCTCGTGCGTACGCGCATCGCAAGTGACCTGTCGCCGTGGCTCTCCCAGTGCGACCCCGACGAGCTCTACACTGTGGCCATCTCCCACGGCGAGGGCCGCTTCGTGGCCAACGACGACGTGCTCGCGCAGCTGCGCGCCGGCGGCCAGGTCGCCACGCAGTACGTCGACATGGCCGGCACGCCGTCCATGGACCTCGACGTGAACCCCAACGGCTCCGTCGCCTGCATCGAGGGCATCACCAGCCCCGACGGCCGCGTGTTCGGCAAGATGGGCCACGTGGAGCGCCGCGGCGACGGCCTGTACAAGAACGTCCCCGGCGAGAAGTTCATGCCCCTGTTCGAGAGCGGTGTGGCCTACTTCGGATAAAGCCCGCAGCTTCTCCAGGCAAACACCAAGCCGCCAAGCGCCGTCGTCCATCCAGGCGACGGCGCTTTTTCGTTTCATTTGATTCCGTTACCTACCTGGCAGTTAGGCACCTAATTCAAGCTCTTTTTGCCACGCAGGTAACGGAATCTGCTTAAGGCAACAAACGCCATCCTTATTCTGGGTACGATACCCACCAACAAGAACTCAATAAATCCAGTGAGGGGGACGGGGATGGATACTCCCATCGTGCTATCACACAAAACCGCCTGGCTTTTCCATCATGCCCCACTGCGACATGAAGTCGTGAGGGAAGCGCTCAATTCTTCGATAGATAGGTACGGCTTATCCGAACCGCATATCACGGCAGCCCAAGCCGCGAAACGCATCGTGCATTTCCTCTCGGACTGCGGTGTCCCCGTGGGAATGTTAGAGGCAGGGCATGCGAGGAATGGTGATTGCAGCGAGCACGCACCGATCATTGAGCTTCTCGTTGCCACTTCAAACGACCGGACAAGCTCCAAGCTATTCAAGACGTATTCTCTCGGTCGGCCATTCAATAGCTCCCACTTAATGCATGCCGCCCCCGGCCTCTTCGTTGTAAACGAAGCGCTCAACTTTATGCAGGCCCCAACATGGATGAACCCGCTTGAGGTCCTCGAATACGGCTTTGAACTTTGCGGCCGCTATGAACTCCAAATTCTAAGCCCCCGCCAGGCATATGTTGAATGCGAGCCACGATGCTCCCTCGAAACGATACGCCACACGCTCGACGCCATCCCTGGCATGCGGGGTGCTCACCGTGCGCGCCGGGCGCTCGCACGCATTCGCGAAGGATCGCGCTCCCCCATGGAAACCGCCCTTGCACTCAGTATCCTCCTCCCCCAAAAGGACGGCGGACTTGGCTACCGAAACATCTCCCTCAATCATCAGATCAAAATTCCAGCAGTGTTGAAACCACAATGTGCCTCGGATTATTTGGAAGCCGATGTTTTCGCACCCAAGCGCAGGGTCGATATCGAGTATGACGGCGGCGAACACGCTGAGCTTGCGCGCCGAACGCACGACTCCGACCGAACGGCCACGTTCGGCGCTCTCGGCATCACACAGCGGACCATAACCGCACAGCATTTTGCGCATCAGCTTGAATTTCATCGATCAATGAACGGAATCGCAAGCCTGCTGAGAGTCGACGTCCCGCATTCCATCGAATTCCAGCGAAAGCAAAATGAGCTGCGCATGTTCCTCATCCGAAATTGGAATAACAACGGCAACAGCAACAGCGGACAACATCATGGGGCGTAAGGGGACTGCACGCGCAGCTTTTCGTTACCCATCTGGCAGTTAGGTACCTAATTCGAGCGCTTTTTGCCATGCAGGTAACGGAATCAACTCAACCAGACGGGATTTATGAATAGGATTTATAGAATGCGGGGGCCTGAAAGAGAACCGAGCAAAGGAGTGAGGGATATGGAGAGCATCGACGCCGTCATTGCGGACAACCTTGCGAGCTGGGAGGACCGTGCGCACGTGCACGCCAACGGCGGATACGGTGATCTTACCGAACTGATAACGAACCCAACGTGCATCACAGGCGTGGCACAGCGTGATTTCGAGGCGCTCAAGCCGCATCTGCCGAACGGCTCGCTCGCGGGGCTCCGCCTGCTGCACCTGCAGTGCCACATCGGCACGGACACCATATGCTGGCCGAGACTTGGAGCTGCCGAGGTATGGGGGCTCGACTTCTCCCCCAACGCGCTCGCCTATGCACGCGATTTTGCCGCTCAGGCAGGCGAGCGGGTCACGTTTGTCCAAGGCGACGCCCGTGAAGCGTTTGCCGCGCTGGATAACCTGCGCGAAACCTTCGATGTCATCGTCACCAGCGCGGGCACCATCACATGGTTACCCGAGCTCATCGCCTGGGCGCATTCCATCGCCCAGCTTCTCGCCCCCGGCGGCGTCTTCATGATCCGCGACGACCACCCCATGCTCTTCGCCCTCGAAAACAGCGGCCTCACGGTGACGCAGAGCTGCTTTGGGGGCACCGCGTGCTCGTATGAGGAGAGCACCACGTATGTCAGCGCCCCAAATGGCGAGGGCAAGGGCGGTGAGCTGCATCATACCCGCAATCACAACTGGGCCCATGATTTCCAGGAGATCGTCGGGGCGCTGCTGGGCGCAGGGCTCGTCGTTGAATCCCTGCGCGAGTACGATTCCTCCGATTGGCGTGCGCTACCCATGCTCGAGTACTTTGAGGACGATGAGAGCTGGCGCATGCCGGAGAGCTTGCCGCAGATTCCGCTCACGTTCTCGCTGGTGGTGCGGAAGCCCAAGGCGTAAGCAGGGGCAAATGGCCATCCGGGGCGGGCCGTTTGACGACCATCGGTACGGCTCAATCGCAATGCCTTGAAGTGAAAGGCCTCCCTTACGGACGGCTCAAACTGCAATGGGCGAATACCGGGCTCTTTGGAAGTCTCTCGCTTCGGGAACTTCGCCTGCGCAGCCTGCACCCCGAGGGCTCGCGCGAAGCCCCCATCATGAAGCGTTTGCTCGGGTGGCCATGGTTTACCTAATGGCAAAGGGCGCTCGGATCACGTGGGCTCCGAGCGCCCTTTGCCATAACTGAACCAGGCTTGACGCAAGTGCCAGCGCAACGCGCTAGTCAGTCGACTCCGCGGCGTTCACGTTGTAGTTCGTGGCGGGCTGCATGGGCGCCATAAGAACGCGACCCGTGCCGCGATACACGTTCACCAGGCCTTCGCCACTTGCGGCAGAGCCGATCAAGCTCTTGCCAGAGCGCTCAACGGTAAAGTCCAGCGACGAGCTCCATGCGAGCGCGTAGTTGCCATCGATCTTAAGCTCATCGTTTTGCAGGTCGATGACGACGATTTCCTCAAGCGGGCAAGGCGTCTCGAGCGCGACGACGCCCGCACCATCAAGACGCAGGTTGAACAGCCCCTCGTTGCCTGCGAGCGCCGAGGTCATGTTGGCACGGCGCTGGAGGGAGTCGCTGATCGTGCTGTCACATGCCAAGAATAGGCCGTCGTTCAACACGATGGAATTCCCCCACTGGGCAAGATTGATAAGCTGGATGAACTGCCACGTGGGCTCGCAAACAAGCATGCCCGTACCCGTGTATTCCGGCTTGATCATGGTGTCCTGGCTTACCGCGCCTCGGAACATCTTGCCCATGAGGTCACCCGCGCCCTTGACGCCGGTGTTCGCCTGCACATCGCCGACAGTCCACTGCATGGCACCCGCCTGCAACGTGACACCGGTGCGACCGTCCAGCTTGATGAGCAGCTGACGACGGCGCACGTTCATCTCCGAGGCGAACCAGGCGGTCTGAGCACTCCACGGGGAAACCGACAGGTCGCGCTGCCATTCCACAACGGAAAACTGCCCGAGCTCCGCCAGCTTCCTAACGTCGTCGTTGTTCTCAAAATTACTCACGGTGAAAGCCATATGAGCACCTCCAGGTGTCGAGGCGTGCAAGTTGGGTCTATTGTATCGGCTTGCAAATCACGGCGAGACCGTGCTCCGCTCAGCGGCGGGCAATTGTCGGCAGGCGGACGGGCTTGGCTCCCATACGCGCTACGCGTGCGCCACGATGGCGTCGCGGAGCCATTGGGCGCAACCCTCGATGCGAGCGTCGTAGTAAGCGCGGAAACGCTCGTCGGCAACGTAGCCATCGGCCAAACCGCGGTGCATCTCGGGCAAGTACTGCGGCCAGGTGAACTCGAGCCACTCGCGGTGCATGGCGCATACGCGGGCTCCCTCCTCCCCCAGCGGGTCGATGCCATCGGCCACCGCCCGCTCGATGACGGCGTTAATCTGATTTCCCAGTTCCTGGAATCGCGCAAACTGCTCCTCAGTCAGGCCCATCATCTTGCGGTTGCTCTCATCCACCGCGAAGTCACCGTATTTCTCGCGAACTTCCGCGCCGTACTGGCGCTCGCTGGCATCGATGAGTTCGCGCTTTACGCTTTCAAAGGTCTTCTTGGCGGCCATGGGCGTTCCTTTCTTATTAACCGGCCCAGCTTGGTGAATAGGATGATCCATCCCGGCACGCAATGCGGGCCTCTACGATGCAGCCTCGCATTCCACCGTACAACATCGAGCTCCGCGGGACGGCATACGCCGCGCCAGGATAAACAACCTCGGATCTGGGTATATGCCTACGTACACGTAGCAATTCTACAAGGAGGCACCCTATGTCTAACCACAAGCTCGAACTCTTCATCCGCCGCACGTGCCCATTTTGCGTCAAAGTGCTGAATTACCTCGACCGCCGCGGCATCGAGATCCCGCTGCGAGACATCTCGATTGACCCCGAGGCAGAGGCCACGCTCATAAGCGTCGGCGGCAAGCGGCAGGTCCCCTGCCTGTTCATCGACGGCTCGCCGCTCTATGAGTCGGGCGACATCATCGCGTGGCTTGACGAAAACGCGTAAGCAGTCGAACGCAGCGTGGTGTCCGGACACGCTGTGATGGCGGTACGTGTCCGGATGCGCGGCCACAGCAGCGCACGTTCGGACGCGGCGCGATGGGATCGCATCCGGCCACCAGGAGTTGAAAGCGAACGCGCGGGCGCCTCACATCAGAAACGTGCGGCTACTCGAGGTGCCCTTACAGGAAGAGCTCGTTATCTTTGCGCTCGGCCGCATAGGGCTTGAGCTTGCGCGCTGAGACGATACTCGGAATCTTTCCTAAAGCGCGGGCATTCGCGGGGCACACGGCAACACAGCGCATGCAGGAGATGCAGAGGTCCTTGTTCGTGTCCCAAGGCGACGCCAAATCAATGGCCCCCACGGGGCACGTGCGCGCACAGGCCCCGCAACCCGTGCAGGCGCGCTTTTTCGCCTTAGGATGGAACGGCAGGCCCGCATACTCACGGTACGGCTTATTGCCCGGGATATCACAGCTGAACGCCGTCTCGCCACCATCCAGCTTGCGGGCGATTTGCGCACCGAACTCCTGCAGCTCGACGAGATCTGCCGCATCGGGCCTACCCGCAGCGACGCTGCGCGCGATCGAGTGCTCAGCCACGGCCGTAACGCCGGCAACCACGGTAAACCCGCACTCCCCGAGCGTATCCGTCAGCTCGAGCAGCGCGTCTTCATACGCCCTGTTGCCGTAGACAGCGATCGCCACCGCCTTGGCGCCGTTGCCGTTCATGGCGCGCAGGCGCTCGATCGCAGCAGCGGGAACGCGACCGCCGAACACCGGCACGGCCACAACCATGACATCATCTTTGGCCAATGCATGCGGAGCACTCGAATCCACACGGGGCTTGCTGAGATCAACCCAGGTCACCTGCTGGTCGCCCGCGTTCATTCCCGCAACGACGGCTTCGGCAACGCGCTTGGTGCCGCCCGTGGGGCTAAAGACGGCAACGGTGATGTTCTTATCCATGGGTACTTCTTTCTTCTCTGGGGACTGGGCGATTAGATGTCGCTGCGATAGACAATTCGAGTCCAGCCGCTACTGCACTGCAGAAACGTAATCCTCATCAATGGTGATTTTAGGAACAGCATCCGGGTACGCCTCCACCACCAAGCGGGAGAGCTCCGCTTTAAGCTCAGACGCACTCAAGCTGCAATCCTCAGGCCGCAGGCAATCGAAGATCACGTTCGTGTGCGTGGGTCCGGGAACCGTGCGCAGGTCATGGATCGACAGCCGCTCGTCGAGCTGCTTGGCGGCCGAGTCGATGCGGTTGCGCATGTCCACCAGCAGCGGATCGTGCGTGACGATGGGGTCGTAGTGCAGCGTGACAATGAGACCCTCTTCGTCCTTAAAGGCTTGCTCAATATTGTCGAGGGTATCGTGGCTCTCCATCGGATCGGTCTCAGCCGCCATCTCCACGTGGGCGCTCGCAAACTGACGCCCCGGGCCGTAATCGTGCACCATGAGGTCATGCGTGCCCAACACACCCGGATAACTCATGATCTTTAAGCGGATATGCTGCACGAACTTAGGGTCGGGCGCGTTGCCGAGAAGCGGGTCAACAGTATCTTTGACCAGCTCAACACCACTGTAGATAATGTACGCGCCCACAGCCAAACCAGCCCAGCCGTCCACGTTGACACCCGTCAAGTAGCCAAAAACGCTCGCGACCAAAACGGCAAAGGTGGCGATGGCATCGTTTTTGGAGTCCTGAGCGGTTGCGCGGAGCGTGTCGGAGTCGATACGCGCCCCCAGCCCCTTGTTAAACCACGCCATCCAGAGCTTCGCCAGGACAGAAAGCAGGAGTACAATAACGAGCGCTATGGAGAACTCAACGGGTTCTGGCGCAATGATCTTCTCAACGGATGTCTTGAACAGCTCAACGCCGATGAGCAGGACCATCACAGCAACGGTAAGACCAGACAGGTACTCATAGCGCCCGTGACCGTAAGGGTGCTCGGGGTCGGCGGGCTTGCTGGCAAGCTTAAAGCCCAAAATACTCACGATGTTTGAAGATGCATCGGTAAGGTTGTTGAGGGCGTCGGCCACGATTGAGACGGAGTTCGAGAGCAAGCCGATGGCGCCCTTCGCAAGGCAGAGCACGATGTTGACCGCAATGCACATTACGCCAGCAAGCGATCCGACCTTGGTACGGTCGCCTTCGGCGCGCAGGTAAACCCACTCGAGCACGATAGCCTCTTCTCAACAGCTTGTCTGCAAATAGGTTCCCATACTAGCACTACAGCACGCACGGATTGTCTTAGGCATGTAAGGGATTACCCTGACCTTAAGCAAAAAGGCCGCCACCCGAAGGTGACGGCCTGTAACGCACGCAGCGAATCGAGAAGCTTAGAGCTTGATCTCGATGTCGACGCCAGCGGGGAGGTCGAGACGCATGAGCGAATCAACGGTACCCGGGGTGGGGTCGAGGATGTCGATGAGGCGCTTGTGGGTGCGCATCTCGAACTGCTCACGGGAGTCCTTGTTCACGTGGGGCGAACGGATGACCGTGTACAGGTTGCGCTCGGTCGGCAGCGGGATGGGGCCGGAAACGCGAGCACCGGTCTTCTGAGCGGTCTCAACGATGAGCTTGGCGGACTGATCCACGACCTCGTGGTCATAGCCCTTCAGGCGGATCCTGATCTTCTGGCTGGACAACTTAACCTCCAACAGGGAATAGCGAGGGCATCCTCGCGAAGTTACACGTACAGGCGAGGAACCTTAGTTGGTACCGTTCTTGGCCATGACCTCGTCCACGACGGACTTGGGAGCCGGCTCGTAGGAGTCGAACTGCATGGTGTAGGAAGCACGGCCCTGGGTCTGGGAGCGGAGGTCGGTAGCGTAACCGAACATCTCGCCCAGCGGCACCTTGGCGCGGATGACCTTGTTGCCACCGCGGTCGTCCATGCCCTCGATCTTGCCGCGACGGCCGGACAGGTTGCCCATAACGTCGCCCATGTACTGCTCAGGAGTCTCGACCTCAACGGCCATGGTGGGCTCGAGCAGGATCGGGTCGGACTTCTTGAGAGCGTCCTTGATGGCCATGGAGCCGGCGATCTTGAACGCAGCCTCGGAGGAGTCGACCTCGTGGTAGGAACCGTCGAAGAGGGTGACCTTGACGTCGACGACCGGGTAACCGGAGATGACGCCGGTGTTCAGAGCCTCCTGGATGCCCTTGTCGATGGACGGGATGTACTCCTTGGGGACGACGCCGCCAACGATAGCGTTGACGAACTCGTAACCAAAGCCCTCCTCCATCTTCTCGAGCTTGATGACGGCGTGGCCGTACTGACCGCGACCACCGGACTGACGGACGAACTTGCCCTCAGCCTTCTCGACGTCGTGGCCCGGGGCCTCGCGGTAGGCAACCTGCGGCTTACCGACGTTAGCCTCGACCTTGAACTCGCGGAGCAGACGGTCGACGATGATCTCGAGGTGCAGCTCGCCCATGCCGGCGATGATGGTCTGGCCGGTCTCGTGGTTGGTGGACACCTGGAAGGTCGGGTCCTCCTCGGCGAGCTTGGTCAGAGCGATGGACATCTTGTCCTGCTCGGCCTTGGTCTTGGGCTCGATGGCGATGTCGATAACGGGCTTGGCGAACTCGATCTGCTCGAGGATGAGCTCCTTGCCCTCCTCGCAGAGGGTGTCACCGGTGGTGGTGTTCTTGAGGCCCACGGCGGCGAGGATGTCGCCAGCGGAAGCGCCGTCAACGTCGACACGGTCGTTGGCGTTCATCTCGAGGATGCGGCCGAAGCGCTCGCGGTTGCCGTTGGAGGCATTCACGACGTAGGAACCGGCGTCCACGTGACCGGAGTACACGCGGAAGAAGGAGAGCTTACCAACGAACGGGTCGGTAGCGATCTTGAACGCGAGAGCGGAGAACGGGGCGTCGGCGGAAGCCTCGCGGGTCTCGGTCTCACCGGTCTTGGGGTTGACGCCCTCGACAGCCGGAACGTCGAGCGGGCTGGGCAGGTAGTCGACGACAGCGTCGAGCAGCTCCTGCACGCCCTTGTTCTTGTAGGCGGAGCCCACGAGAACAGGGTTGAGCTCGTTGGCGAGCGTACCCTTGCGGATAGCGGCCTTGAGCATCTCGACCGGGATCTCCTCGCCGTCGAGAATCATCATCATGAGCTCGTCGTCGTAGTTGGCGGCGGCGTCGAGGAGCTCCTCGCGCTTCGCAGCGGCAACGTCGGCGAACTCGGCCGGGATCTCGTCCATGGCCTCGGGGTAGGTCATGCCCTTGTCATCCGGCTTGAAGTCCCAAGCGGTCATGGTGACGAGGTCGATGACGCCCCAGAAGTTGTCCTCGGCGCCCATGGGGACCTGAATGGCAACGGCGTTGGCGTTCAGGCGCTCCTTCATGGTCTCGATGGCGTGGAAGAAGTCGGCGCCAACGCGGTCATACTTGTTGATGAACGCGATGCGGGGGACGTTGAAGTTACGAGCCTGACGCCACACGGTCTCGGACTGCGGCTGTACGCCGGCAACGGCGTCGAACACGGCGACGGCACCGTCGAGAACGCGCAGGGAGCGCTCAACCTCGGCGGTAAAGTCCACGTGGCCAGGGGTGTCGATGATCTGGACGCGGTAGTTCTTACCGTCCTTGGGCCAGAAGCACGTGGTAGCAGCGGACTGAATGGTAACGCCGCGCTCCTGCTCCTGAACCATCCAGTCCATGGTGGCAGCGCCCTCATGGGTCTCACCGATCTTGTGCTTCTTACCGGTGTAGTAAAGAATGCGCTCGGTCGTGGTGGTCTTACCGGCATCGATGTGGGCCATGATGCCGATGTTGCGGGTCTCGGAAAGCTTGTACTTGGGCTTAGCCATGAGTCAGTTCCTTCCTTGGATTACCAGCGGTAGTGAGAGAACGCGCGGTTGGCCTCGGCCATCTTGAAGACGTCCTCACGCTTCTTCACGGAAGCGCCAACGCCGTTGGCGGCGTCCATGATCTCGGCGGCGAGACGCTGAGCCATGGTCTTCTCCTTGCGGGCGCGGGAGAAGTTGACCATCCAGCGGATGCCGAGCTGGGTGGAACGGCGGGCGTTGACCTCCATAGGAACCTGGTAGGTAGCGCCACCGACGCGCTTGGGCTTGACCTCGAGCGTGGGCTTGATGTTGTCCATAGCCTTCTTGAAGACGGCGAGGGCGTCCTCACCGGTCTTCTCGGCGACCATCTCAAAAGCGCTGTAAACGATGCGCTCAGCGGTGGCCTTCTTGCCGTCAAGCAGGACCTTGTTGATGAGCTGCGTCACGAGGCGGTTGTTGTAAACAGCATCAGGCTGGACCTCGCGGCGGTGAGTTTTAGCTGCACGACGCGGCATATTGAATCTCCTCTATCTGAATGAAATCGTGGTCAGTCGTTGATCGACTACTTCGGGCGCTTAGCACCGTACTTGGAGCGACCCTGCTTACGGTTGGCAACGGGAGCGCAGTCGTAGCAGCCGCGAAGGATGTGGTAACGCACACCAGGCAGGTCGCGAACACGACCGCCGCGGACGAGCACGATGGAGTGCTCCTGCAGGTTGTGACCCTCACCGGGGATGTAAGCGGTGACCTCGATGCCATTCACGAGGCGCACACGGGCAACCTTGCGAAGAGCGGAGTTCGGCTTCTTGGGGGACGTGGTGAACACGCGGGTGCACACACCGCGCTTCTGGGAGTTGCTCTTAAGAGCGGCGTTCTTGGACTTCTTGGGGACCGAGCGACGGCCCTGGCGAACCAGCTGGTTGATAGTAGGCAAAGCGTACTCCTTCTCGTAATATCCAGCTTCCATTCCATGTGCAACGGCCTGTTAGGGGGAGTCAGCATCCTCCCACGAAACATGCGGCTTGCTATATTACGCGCGCGTACGTGGGCAGTCAACAGACCACGTGCCCGGGCGTTTCCCTATTTGGGAGAGATTCCGTAAGGTCTTCATAACTAGGGTGGATCGCAGGCTGATGGGGCATTGGTGACGCCCCTCCGGGACTTGTTGCCCCTGCGGTAACACTGCTTCGGCACCTGCTACCTTTCGCTTGCTAAGGTAACACCCCTCCGGCACCTGCTACCATCTCCAGTCCGAGCGCCTCGCGGGTGCCCAACTTTTGTCCGCAGTCCCCTCGCCAGCACAAATTGCCACTTTTCGCACTGAAAAAGGGCAGAAAAGTGGCCCAACGTGCTGCTGGGCTACAGGACAGCACATTGGGCCACTTTTAGACGGAGAGTTGAACGCGCCCCGGGCAAGCCGTGCGCTGGACGAACGCACGGTGCGCACCCAGAGGCTGCTGCCGTGCACGGAACGCACGCCTCAGGCCAGCCGCGAAGGCAACTCCCCTCCGGCACCTGTTACCCTAGGCGGCGTTCTTGCGGCGGCGCATGGCGGCACCCGCGACCACCACGCCTGCGCCGGCAAGCAGAACGTTAGCCGCCACAGCGGAATCACCGGTCTGGGGAAGCGTAGAGGAGCCGTTGCCCGAAGGCTTCTGCTCGGGCTTCTCAAGCTGATCGTCCCCAGGTGTGGAAGTGCCCTTCACCAGGCCATCGACCGCGCTGTTAATGGCATCGGCCATCGCCTGCACCTCGGACTGCTTGGTGATCCCCAGCCCACGCTTAACAGCCGAAACAGCATCCTCTACCGCCTTGCGGGTCTCGGGCGTGTAGATGGAAAGATCCTTGGGAACGCGTGCGAGCGCCGCATCGACAGCCGAGTAATCAGCGGGAAGCTCAACCAGGCCAGCAACGGCAGCCTCAATGGCCTCCGCCATCTTGTCAACCTCGGCCTGCTGGCCTACACGATAACCGCGCTCAACTGCCGCCACAGCGTCCTCAACGGCCTTTCGGCTCTCGGCCGTGTAGATGGAAAGGTCGGCGGGAACAGCAGCCAGCGCCGCATCGACCTTCTCGTAATTCGCAGGCTTAGGCATGTTGTCTGCGTGCTTGGTGGAGAACTGGTCCATCAGCGAGAAAATGCGGTCCATATCGTGGGGCTTGCTGGGCTCGTCGCACCAGACGCACTGCATGCTGCCGATGGTCGGGATGGGACCGCTCGCACCGGTAACATCATTGAATCCCCTTTTGGCGATGTTCTTCACGGTGTCCTCGTACTTGTAACCACCCTCGGAGATATGGCCGAGCACCCAGTACCAGGCATCATTGGTGTTGAGGATGCTCAGGCCCTGCTCCTGCAGGAACTCGGGCTTGGCAACGTTAAAGCCCCACCAGCCGGCAGTCCAGAACGACACCGTCAAGTCCTGGTCGAACGTGCCGAAGCTCGTGTTCTTGTTGTAGTAGATGCCGTCGTTGAAGCAGACGGGCTTCATGCCGGCATCCTTAATGAGCTTGGACACGTGGTTTACGTATGCCACGAAGTTCTTGTAGGCGCCGTTGGACTGAATCTCCGCCCAGCCGGGGACCTGGAACACGTCATTGGCGAACTCGTCCGCGCCGAAGTTGAAGTAGTCGGAAACGCCGGCCTGCGCAAAGTAGTCGATGTACTTCTGGATGAACGCGTAGAGGAAGTTCACCGCCTCGTCGTTGGTGATGTCAACCGTGCGAACCGACACCTTGTTGCCGTTGGTGTAGGCCGCGTTCTCGATGCCGAGTTGCTTCATGGCAACCAGCAGGGCGTCCATGTGGCCGGGGCTGTTGATAACGGGAACGATGCCGAGGCCCTTGAGCTTGGCGCGCTCGATCAGGCGGCCCATCTCCTCCTCGGTCAAGGCGTTGCCATTGGGATCGTTGTAGTAGGACTCGTTGCCCGCGGTCAACGCGGCCTTAACGTCGTCGCTTGCATACGTCTTACCATTGGCCTCGATAGTCATGTCATCGAGGAAAAAGCGCATGCCGTCATTGGCCAAGATCAGCTGAACGTCGGTGTAGCCGTTGGCGCTCGCGCGATCGATGATCTGCGTCAGCTGCTCCTCCGAGAAGTACTTACGACCGGCGTCGATCGAGAAGATGCTGCGGGGTCCTTCCGCAGCATGGGCCTGCGCTGGCAAGGCGGCAACGCACAGCACGGCGCACACGAACGCTGCGAACCTCCCCCATGCGCACCGAAGGCTCGTCTTTACATTACCCATGCTCTCTCCTATCTGTTGAATGAGCAATACGACCCCAGTGTAACCCACGCAGTTCGTAGACATTTGTGTTATTACTCCCACAAGACCAAAAGAGTTGCTCTTGTTCGCCATGGGTAACGCCCCTCCGGCGCATGTGAACCTCCAGTCCGGACGCCTCACGGTTGCCCAACTTTTGTCCGCAGTCCCCTCGCCAGCACAAATTGCCACTTTTCGCACTGAAAAAGGGTAGAAAAGTGGCCCAACGTGCTGCTGGGCTACAGAACAGCACATTGGGCCACTTTTAGACGGAGATCGGAACGTGCCGCGGCCAACCGTGCACCGTGCGCTCGTCCCGCACACGCCACAGGCCAGCCGCGTGCGGGACGAACGCACGGTGCGCACCCAGAGGCTGCCGCCGTGCGCGGAACGCACGCCTCAGGTCAGCCGCAAATGGCACACCCAGGGGCTACAGGTACCGGAAGGGTGTTACCAAGGGGGGTACCAGGTGCCGCACCAGGGGGTACCAGGTGCCGGAAGGGTGTTACCTAGGAGGGACAGGCGCCAAAGGAGTGTCACCCTGCCTGCCAAGGGGGCAACGGGTGCCGGGGGCGTTGTCATCGAAGGGGGTACCAGGTGCCGGAAAGGTGTTGCCCTGCCCGCCAAGGGGGTACCAGGTACCGGAGGGGTGTTGCCGTCCTGCGGCACTCAGCAGCACGCGCATCGCATCGCCGATGCAACAAAAAGGGAGCCGCGCTTTGGTTGCGCGGCTCCCCAATCTTGGAGACTTAGTCCTCCTGCTCCTCGGGGAACACCTCGTCGGTGTCCACGAGCTTGTTCAGGAGCTCGTCGAGGGACGTCAGATCCTCGTTGATGACGCCGTCGCCCTCCTTGGGAGCGGCGGGGGCGCCGATCATCTCCTCATCGGAGTCGAGGTGATGACGCGGGGCGCTGGTGCCGAGCAGGATGTCGTCCGGGCCGTCCGGGCTGAAGACCATCTGCAGAAGCTGGGACAGGTCCTCCTCGTCGGCAACATCCTCGGAGTCGCCCAGGATATGGAGCAGGTTGTGCTCCTCCAGGCCGTCGCGCAGCTCCTCGATCGCCTTAGCGCCGATGCCGTCGATGCGCAGCAGGTCCTCCTCGGACTTGCCCACGAGGTCGCCGACGACCTCGATGCCGACCTCGCTGAACTTGTTGGTCCAGCGCTGGGACACGCCCAGGTCGTCAAAGAGGTACAGGCGCGCGTCCTCGGCGGAGATGGTGCGGCCGTTGCGGGTGAACTGGCCGCCCTCGCCGCCGTACTCGCCGGCGCCGAAGTCGAGCTGCTGCGGCAGCTCCTCGTCCAGCTCCTTGAGCTCGGCGGGAGCCCAATCGGGCAGCACCTTGGCGTGCGGCGAGGTGGGGTTGTCCACCGGCACGTAGCCGTCCTCGGTGCGGTAGGTCATACCGGCCTTGGCGTACGGCTTGAGGCCCGTACCAGCCGGGATCTTCTTACCCACGATGACGTTGGACTTGAGGTCGAGCAGGTGGTCGACCTTGCCCTCGATGGCGGCCTCGGTGAGGACGCCCGCGGTACGGATGAACGACGCGGAGGACAGCCAGGAGTCGATGGAGGAAGCGACCTTGAGGGTACCCAGGATCGCGGGCTCGGCGGCCGGCGGGGTGAGGCCCAGACGCGCCACGCGGTCGACCTCGTCGGCGAACTCGTAGCGGTCCACGTACTGGCCGAGCAGGTAGCGGGAGTCACCGGGGTTGGTGATCTGCACGCGACGCAGCATCTGGCGAGCCATGACCTCGATGTGCTTGTCGTTGAGGTCGACGCCCTGGGAGTTGTAGACCTCCTTCACGTTCTCGACGAACGTGTGCATGGTGGACTCGATGTCCGTGAGCTGGCGCAGGTTGCGGAAGTTCACGAAGCCCTTGGTGATCTGGTCGCCGGCGCGGACCTCGCAGCCGTCCTCGATACCGGGCATGAACTGGACGGCGGCGGGGACGCGCTTCTCGTCCAGGATGCGGCTCGGGTCGTCGGAGTCGGTCAGCGTGAGGACGTACTCGGACTTCTCGGGCTTAATGGCCAGGTGACCGGAGAACGGAGCCAGGTCGGCCTCGCGACCGAGGATCTTCTCGTTGACGTTGCCGACGATGTCGAACATACGCGAAACGGTCGGCAGACCCTGCGTAATGTCCGCAACGCCCGCGACGCCGCCGGAGTGAATCGTACGCATCGTAAGCTGCGTACCGGGCTCGCCGATGGACTGGGCGGCGATAATGCCGACCGCGGTGCCGATGGCGACCGGACGACGGGTGGAAAGATCCCAGCCGTAGCACTTCTGGCAGACGCCGTACTTGGAACGGCAGGTCAGCAGCGCGCGCAGCGCGACCTTCTTGAGGCCGGCGTCGACCATCTTCTTGAGGTCCTCAACGCAGGTGATGTACTCGTCCTTGCGGAACAGCACGGTGCCGTCGGCAGCCACGACGTCGTCGAGGAAGCAGCGGCCCACGAGGTCGACGTTGATGTCCTCGGTACCCGGGATGATCAGGTTGTAGGTGCAGCCCTCGGAGGTGCCGCAGTCGTCCTCACGCACGATGACGTCCTGAGCCACGTCGACCAGACGACGGGTGAGGTAACCGGAGTCGGAGGTGTGCGACGCGGTGTCGACCAGGCCCTTACGAGCGCCGTACGTGGAGATGAAGTACTCGAGCGGCAGCAGACCCTCGCGGAAGTTCGCCTTAATGGGAAGGTCGATCGTCTCGCCGGACATGTCTGCCATCAGGCCACGCATGCCGCCGAGCTGACGCAGCTGGGCCTTAGAACCACGGGCGCCGGAGTCGGCCATCATGTAGATGGGGTTCTCCTCGTCGAACATGTTGAGCATCTTCGAGGCGACCTCGTCGGTAGCGGCGGTCCACTCGTTAACGACCTCGATGTGGCGCTCCATCTCGTTGACGAAGCCCTCCTCGAAGTACGCGTTGATCTCGTCGACGTTCTTCTGCGCGCGGTCGAGCACCTGCCACTTGTCGTCCGGAATCAGGGCGTCCCACACGGAAATGGTCAGGCCGGACGTGGTGGCGTAGTGGAAGCCGGAGTACTTGATGGCGTCGAGGATCGGGGCGACCTCGGCCTCGGGGTAGCGATCGCAGCAGTCGGAGACGAGCTTGGCGATGTCGCCCTTGACCATCTTGTAGTTGATGAACTCGTAGTCGGCCGGCAGGCACTGACGGTTGAAGATGATGCGGCCGATCGTGGTCTCGAAGCGAGCGGTCTTGGTGCCGGTCACGTCGAAGTCCTGGATCTCGTTCTTGCCCATCTTCACGCGGAAGAGCTTGGTGCCGTCCTCGAGCTCGACGTTGGCCTCGGCCGCGGACACGCGGACCTGGACCTTGGCCTGCAGGTCGACGCCGGCCTCGGCGCGGCAGTCGTAGGCGCGCAGGGCGTCGTCGAAGCTGGCGAACACGTGGCCCTCGCCCGGCATGCCGTCGCGCGCCTGGGTGAGGTAGTACACGCCGATGATCATGTCCTGGGACGGGATGTTCACGGGCTTACCGGAAGCCGGCGAGCGCAGGTTGTTGGAGCTCATCATGAGGATGCGCGCCTCGGCCTGGGCCTGGACGGACAGCGGCACGTGCACGGACATCTGGTCGCCGTCGAAGTCGGCGTTGAAGGGGGCGCAGACCAGCGGGTGCAGGTGGATGGCCTTACCCTCAACGAGGACCGGCTCGAAGGCCTGGATGGACAGGCGGTGCAGCGTCGGTGCGCGGTTGAGCAGCACCAGACGGCCGTCGATGACCTCCTCGAGCACGTCCCACACATAGGAGGCGCGGCGCTCGATGGCGCGCTTGGCGCCCTTGATGTTCTCGACCTTGCCCAGCTCGGTCAGGCGCTTCATGACGAAAGGCTGGAAGAGCTCCAGGGCCATGGTCTTGGGCAGACCGCACTGGTGCAGCTTGAGCTTGGGGTCGGTAACGATAACGGAACGGCCGGAGTAGTCCACGCGCTTACCGAGCAGGTTCTGGCGGAAGCGGCCCTGCTTGCCCTTAAGGGCCTCGGCGAGCGACTTGAGCGGGCGACCGCCACGGCCGGAGACCGGGCGACCACGGCGACCGTTGTCGAACAGGGCGTCGACGGCCTCCTGGAGCATGCGCTTCTCGTTGTTCACGATGATCGCGGGGGCGTCCAGGTCGAGCAGGCGCTTGAGGCGGTTGTTGCGGTTGATCACGCGACGGTACAGGTCGTTCAGATCGGACGCGGCGAAGCGGCCGCCGTCGAGCTGGACCATCGGGCGCAGATCCGGCGGGATGACCGGGATGACGTCGAGAATCATGTTCGCGGGATCGTTGCCGCCCTTGAGGAAGGCGTCCACGATCTCGAGGCGCTTGACGGCCTTCTCGCGCTTCTGCTTCTGCGAGTCCTCGTCGGCGATGATGGCCTTGAGGGTCGCGGCCTCCTGCTCGAGGTCGATGGAAGCCAGCAGGTCGCGCACGGCCTCGGCGCCCATGTCGCCCTTGAAGTACATGGAGTAGTAGCGCTTCATCTCGCGGAACAGCGGCTCGTCGGAGACGAGGTCGCGCTCGTTGAGCTGCATGAACGCCTGGAAGGCCTCGGAGCGCAGCTCCTTCTCGTCGCGGCACTCCTCCTCGATGTCGACGATGCCGGCGGCGATCTCCTCGGGCGTGAGGGGCTCCTCGTCGGAGAACTCGTCGAAGTTCTCGGGGTTGCCCTGCTCCTTCAAGCTCTCGATCTGGCGGGCGCACTCGGCGTCGATCTCCTCGAGGTCGGCGGCGAGCTCCTTGCGCAGATCGTCGGCGTCGGCCTCGCGGGCCTCGTAGTCGACGTGCGTGATGATGTAGCTCGCGAAGTACAGAACCTTCTCGAGGTCCTTGGACTTGATGTCGAGCATGCGGCTCATCGGGAACGAGGTCGGGCTCTTGAAGTACCAGATGTGGCTGACGGGGGCCGCCAGCTCGATATGGCCCATGCGCTCGCGGCGCACCTTGGCCGTGGTCACCTCAACGCCGCAGCGCTCGCAGACGATGCCCTTGAAGCGGATGCCCTTGTACTTGCCGCAGGAGCACTCCCAGTCCTTGGCGGGACCGAAGATCTTCTCGCAGAACAGGCCGTCCTTCTCGGGCTTGAGGGTACGGTAATTGATCGTCTCGGGCTTCTTCACCTCGCCGCGCGACCACGAGCGGATCGTGTCGGCGGAAGCAAGGGAGATCTTTACCGAGTCGAAATCAGTTGCGTCAAAATCTGCCACAGTCAACTACTCCTTATCGGTGGTGGTGGCGGCGAGCTCATCGAGGATGGCGTCGGCCGCATCGGCGGAGGTGTCGGCCTCGTCGAGCGAGGGCAGGTCGGTCAGGTCGAGCTCGGCGTCGACCGCGGCCACGGGAGCTGCGGGAACCTCCGGCTCGGCGTCGCGGATGGGCTCGATGTCCAGGGCGAGGGAGCGGATCTCCTTGACGAGAACCTTGAAGGACTCGGGGATGCCGGCCATGGGCACGTTCTCGCCCTTGGTGATGGCCTCGTAGGTCTTGACACGGCCGATCGTGTCGTCGGACTTGACCGTGAGGATCTCCTGGAGCACGTTGGATGCGCCGTACGCGTACAGCGCCCAAACTTCCATCTCACCGAAGCGCTGGCCGCCGAACTGGGCCTTGCCGCCCAGCGGCTGCTGGGTAACCAGGCTGTAGGGGCCCGTCGAGCGAGCGTGGATCTTGTCGTCGACCATGTGGCCGAGCTTCAGGATATAGGAGGTGCCGATGGTGATGGGCTCGCGGAAGGCCTCGCCGGAGCGGCCGTCGTAGAGCGTGGTCTTGCCGCGGGAGTCGAGCTGGGTCACGAACGCGGGGTTCATGTGCTCGCCGAAGCGCTCGGAGGCAAGGTTCACCATGTTCTTGTTGGCACGGCGGATGACCTCGGCGATCTCGTCCTCGTGCGCGCCGTCGAAGACGGGCGTGGCGGTGAAGAACGGGCCGGGGACGTACTTGTCGGAGTCGGCGTTCTCGGTATCCCAACCGCAGGCGGCAGCCCAGCCGAGGTGGCACTCGAGCAGCTGGCCCACGTTCATACGGGACGGGACGCCCAGCGGGTTCAGGATGACGTCGACCGGGGTGCCGTCGGCGGTGTAGGGCATGTCCTCCACGGGCAGGACCTCGCAGATAACGCCCTTGTTGCCGTGGCGGCCGGCGATCTTGTCGCCCTGCTGGATCTTACGGCGCTGAGCGACGTACACGCGCACCTGCTCGTTCACGCCGGGAGCGAGGTCGTCGCCGTTCTCGCGGCTGAAGCGCACGACGTCGATAACGCGACCCTCGGCGCCATGGGGCATCTTGAGGGACGTGTCGCGCACGTCGTGGGCCTTGGTGCCGAAGATGGCGCGCAGCAGGCGCTCCTCGGCCGTGAGCGCGCTCTCGCCCTTGGGAGAGACCTTGCCCACGAGGATGTCGCCGGCCTTGACCTCGGCGCCGATGCGGATGATGCCGTCCTCGTCGAGGTCGGCGAGCATGTCCTCGGACAGGTTCGGGATCTCGCGCGTGATCTCCTCGGGGCCCAGCTTGGTGTCGCGGGCGTCGAGCTCGTAGCGGGAGATGTTGATGGTGGTGAGCAGGTCCTCGGCCACGAGGCGCTCGGACACGATGATACCGTCCTCGTAGTTGAAGCCCTCCCACGGCATGTACGCCACGGTCAGGTTCTGGCCAAGCGCGAGCTCGCCGTGATCGGTGGACGGGCCGTCGGCCAGGGGCTGGCCGACCGTGACCTGATCGCCCACGCGCACGAGCGGGCGGTGGTTGATGCAGGTGGACTGGTTGGAGCGCTGGTACTTAGGCAGCTTGTAGGTGTCCATGCCCTCGGAGGTCTTCACCGTGATCTTGGCGGCGTCGGCGAAGATAACCTCGCCGGCGTGCTTGGCCAAGGTGACCTCGCCGGAGTCGATGGCGGCGCGGCGCTCCATGCCCGTACCGACGTACGGGGCGATGGGGTGCACCAGCGGCACGGCCTGACGCTGCATGTTCGCACCCATGAGGGTACGCTTGGCGTCGTCGTGCTCGAGGAACGGAATGAGGGTGGCAGCCACGGAGAGCATCTGGCGCGGGGACACGTCCATGTAGTCGATGTCCTCGACCGGCACGTCTGCGGGGGCGCCGAAGGAGCCGTCGAAGTCACGCGTACGGGCGACGACCGTGTGCGGGCGCACCAGGTTGCCGTCGGCGTCGATGGAGACGATCTCGCCGGTCTTGGGGTCGATCGGCGTGTTCGCCGGCGCGATGATGTGGTTCTCTTCCTCGTCTGCCGTCATCCAGTCGATCTGGTCGGTGGCGACGCCGTTCTCGATCTTGCGGTACGGAGCCTCGATGAAGCCGTACTCGTTCACGCGGGCGTAGAGCGCCAGCGAGCCGATCAGGCCGATGTTGGGGCCTTCGGGCGTCTCGATGGGGCACATACGGGAGTAGTGCGAGTTGTGAACGTCGCGGACGGCCGTGGGCACGTTGGTGCGGCGGCTGGAGCCGGACTTGTGACCCGCCAGACCGCCGGGGCCGAGAGCGGACAGACGGCGCTTGTGGGTGAGGCCCGTCAGCGGGTTGGCCTGGTCCATGAACTGCGACAGCTGCGAGGAGCCGAAGAACTCCTTGATGGAGGCCACGATCGGGCGGATGTTGATGAGGCTCTGCGGGGTGATCTCGTCGATGTCCTGGGAGCTCATGCGCTCGCGGACAACGCGCTCCATACGGCTCATGCCGATGCGGAACTGGTTGGCCACGAGCTCGCCCACCGTGCGGATGCGGCGGTTGCCGAAGTGGTCGATGTCGTCGACCTTGAAGCCGGGCTCACCGGCGGCGAGGGAGAGCAGGTAGCGCAGCGTGGCGATGATGTCCTCATCGGTCAGGACGGAGACCTCTTCCTCGGTGGTGAGGCCGAGCTTCTTGTTGACCTTGTAGCGGCCCACACGGGCGAGGTCGTAGCGCTGCGGGTTGAACAGCAGGCCCTCGAGCAGGCTGCGGGAGGCGT
>JAUNDT010000013.1 GCA_030525945.1 Coriobacteriaceae bacterium
TCCCGAAGGCCGAAGATTTTAAGTCTCCTGCGTATGCCAATTCCGCCACGCCCCCACGGGGTCAAAGTGTACCACGTTACGCCAGGCAGCTCGACAACTCCGGCGTCCACCCAATCGCGGTCCGACCGTCGCGAACCGCCTCCCACACAGTCGAAGCGGCGCCCGCCAGCAGGCTGTTCTCGCTCACGGTCAAGGCGCTGTACCCCCCGGCGCGCATAAGCTCACGCACAATCACCGCACCGGCAAGAATAACGGGCGCGCGCTTGGCCTGAATGCCCGGGAGAGTGGCGATCTCGTCAACCGTCAGCGCGGACATACGCTCGATGCAACCGTCCACCTGCCCCGAGGTGAGCTCGCGCAAATGCACAAAGTGAGAGTCGTACACCGCCAGCTCGTGAACCATTGCAACGAGCGACGTCACCGTACCGCCCACGGCCACCAACCGGTCGGGCCGCGATGCACCCGCCTCCCAAACTGACTCGAATTGCTCGCGAGCCCATACGGCCGCGGCGGCGACCTCGTCCTCACGCGGGGGCTGCGCGGAAAAGAAGCGCTCCGTCACCCTGCGACACCCCACGTTCAGGGAGCAGGCTCGCTCCAGCTCAAGCAGTCCGCTCGTTCCGTAGGACCCCTCCACCAGCTCGGTTGACCCTCCACCAGAATCGGCAACGGCAATGCGCTCGCCACGAAAATCATGCGCGACGCCGTAAAACGTCAGCCGTGCCTCAGTTTCGCCAGAAATAACCTGGGGCACGAGGCCGAGTTCGCGCAAGCGCTCCAGCAGGTCTTCGCCATTAGAAACATCGCGAGCCGCGCTCGTGAGCGTCGTGCACACATACTCCGCCCCAAATGCGCGAGCCTCCTGCACAAATTCAGAACAAGCCGCTACCACGCGCTCAATTGCCGCCGGAGCAAACACTCCGTTCGCGTCCACGCCCTCGCCCAGGTCGGTGATGACCGTACGTTTGCTCGAATTGATGATTGCCCCGTCGCGTATTTCCGCGCACATCAGTCGAGACGAAACGGTGCCCAAGTCAATTGCCGCGATTTTAAGCGTATCCACCGTTACTCTCCCGTCGAAACCACGGCCATGCCCTTTGCGCCGTCGAACATGAAGATCGCGTCGAGCATTTTCCAATACCATGCGGAGTTTTCCATAACCGCCTTCTGAGCAGCGTCAACCTCGGCCGACGTCTTGGGCTCTTTGCCCTTCTCGGGCGCCACCGATCCTGAACCCGTCTTTTTCTTATCGGTTGCGTCCTCGCCCTTGAGTTTGCCTTTTTTGTCTTCTGAAGCGGCGCCGTTCGCCTCATCGCCTGAGTTCTCCCCCTGTTCGGTCGAACCCTCCTCGCCGTCAGACGAGCCCTGCTTGGATATGTCAACCGTTACCGAATTGCCGTCATCGTCGAGGCCCTTAACATCGATGCTCTTCTCGCCCGGCATCACCATGTTGAACTCCTTGCGGGCTGCGTCCTCGACGCCCTCTTGGGACAGCAGGCCCTCGACCTCTTTGGCCATGGAGTCGTTGTATGTATCGCGAATGGCTTTTTGCTCGGTCAAGATCATGACCGTTCGCTGCGAGATGTAGAAATCGCGCAGGGGAGAATAGGCGGCAACCAGCACAAAGATGACGACCGCCCCGTAGAAGAAGACCCGCTTTGGACCGGTTGTGAGCTCGTAAAACCAACGAACCAGCCGGTTGTCGGCGGCGTACTTCATCCTGCTCTGGCGGATTGCCTCCCGCTTGCTGCGGGGGACAACCACATGGTCTGCGCCCGCCATCTGCCCCAATGCCTTTGCCCGCTCACCCGCGATTCGGTTAGAGCCACGCACGGGCGAGCCCGCGCCCTTGTTTTTGCGGGCCTCTCGGCGCTCCTGCTTCTCGCGCTTGCGTACCTCGCTTCCGCGCGCCGACCGACGCGTGGGCTTTCCCGACCCCTCCATGATGGGCGAGACGTTTTCCTCCGCTGCCTCGGTTTTCGCCGCGCGTACCACGGTGCCGCTCGCCGCAACTGCCTGAGCGCGCTTGGCGCCGCCTCTCGACGCGGCGACCTTGGTGGCCGCGCGGGCCGCCGCAACCTGGGCGGCGGCAGACAAATCCCCCGTCTTTGCAGGGTCTCCACCTGCGGCGGGGGCATTATTGCGATACGTGTTCTGCGAGTTCATCATAGGCGCCTTGTGTGTTTGAGGGTGTATGTGCGCTAGTCGTTTCATTATGGCATGGCGGCCGAGCGCATGTGTGCAGGCTTTGCGCGGCTCCGCGCGGATCCCGGACGCGCCCTTGCAAATCGAAGATGAAGTGTCACTATTTCACTGTCACATTTCACACGCCGCACCGAGTGCCCGCCATCGACGACGTCGCACCCGACGCTGAAGAACCTCTGGAGGCACCTATGTCCCTGCTATCCGTGAACAAGCGCACCCTGTTGCTCATCGCCAGCTTCGTTTGGCTCGCCGCCGGCGTCAACATCGCCCACATCGGCCTCGAGGCGTACGCCAACGGCTATCTGTCCGCCCTGAATATCCTGCTGAGCGTTGCGGTGGGAGCCGTCTTCTGGACCTTTATCTTTGGCAAGCTCGTCGTTAAGCACACGGCGCGCATCAGCTCCTACGCCGACGAGCGCCACTTCTTCCTCAAGTTTTTCGATATTCCGGCGTTCGTCATCATGGCCGTCATGATGACGGGCGGCATCGCCATCCGCTCCTTCGGCCTTGCGCCCGAGGTGTTCATCGCCGTGTTCTACACCGGCCTGGGCACCGCGCTTGCGCTTGCAGGCGTGCGCTTCGGCGTCAACTGGCTTCGTTTTGAGCCCGCTGCCGCCTAGCGCCGCGCCCGCCGCATCCCTTAGCGAGCCGCGCGCTTAGCCGCGTCCCACAGGTCGTTCAACTCCGCTGTCGAGTAATCCTCGATGCGTTCGCCCTGCTCATACGCCATGGTTTCCATAGCGGCCCAACGCTCGCGGAACTTTGCCGTGCTCGCCCGCAGGGCGCTTTCGGCATCGACACCCTCTCGACGGGCAACGTTCACCAAGGCGAAGAGCATGTCGCCGAACTCCAACTCGCGCGCATCGCTGCCGGCGGCCTCCGCCTCGAATTCGGCGCGTTCCTCGGCGACCTTGTCCCACACGTCGGCGGTCGTCTCCCACTCAAAGCCCACGGCCGCAGCCTTGCGCGACACCTTCTGCGCCTGCATGAGCGCGGGCAAGGCGCGGGGCACGCCGTCGAGCAGCCCCTCGGGACGCTCGACGTCCGCCGCCGCATCGCCATCTTTTGCGCCCTTTTCGGCCAACTTGACGCTGTCCCAAATCGCGAGCACCTCGTCGGCCGATTCCGCTCGATCGCTCGCCTGGCCGAACACATGCGGGTGGCGGCGGATGAGCTTGGCATTGATGTCGCGCGCAACGTCCGCCATGGTAAACGCGCCGGCGTCCGCGGCTATCTGCGCATGAAGCACCACCTGCATGAGCACGTCGCCGAGCTCCTCGCGCAGATGGCTCAGATCGTTCGCCTCAATGCAGTCGACCGCTTCGTAGGCCTCCTCAATCATGTTCTTGGCAATCGAGGCGTGAGTCTGCTTGCGGTCCCACGGGCAGCCGTCGGGCTGGCGCAAGCGCCAAATCGTCTCGACGAGTTGCTGCATCTCTTCGCGCGTGTCCGTCAACGTCGAGGTGTCGCGGGTGATACCCGCCAGGCTCCCGGCGCCCGTCTCTTTCCACTCGGCCATTACCGTTCCTCCAAAATCACGTGCTTAAATGCGCATTCGACCGGTTGCTCGCTGTCGTACACGCCATAGCTGTGCGTGCCGTCCTTGGGGATCGACACGCTGCCCGGGTTGAACAGCCACAGCCCCGGATGGACCTCGCACGTCTCGTTCACCTTGATGTGCGTGTGGCCGTACACGAGCGCCGAGCCCTCGGGCAGGGGCGGCACGTTGTCCACACTGTTGTGGAGCCCCGCGCCGAACACGTGGCCATGCGTGAAAAAGAGCGTGCGGCCGTGATCGTCCACTAGCGTTGCGCTGTCAGCCATGCAGGGAACATCGAGCACCATTTGATCGACTTCCGCCTCGCAGTTGCCGCGCACCGCCATAAGGCGACCCGTTTGCGCCAGGTTATTCAGCAGCGGAATCACCTGCTTGGGCGCATAATCGCGCGGCAGGTCGTTGCGGGGGCCGTGGTAGAGCAGGTCGCCCAGCAGTACCACGCGGTCCGGCTGCTCCGCGTCGATCGCCTCAAAAAGACGGTTCGCCCAATATGCCGAGCCGTGGATATCCGATGCGATGAGAATCTTCATGAGGGTCCTTTCTGCAGGCTACGCGCCCATTGTACCCGCCGCCGCACATGCCGCCCGCATGACCTCGCGCAGGGGCACGCCGTGTTCGCGAGCGAGCGCCGCGCAGTCCTCGTACTCGGGAGCGACGCGCTTTGAGCCATCGGGGAGCACGGCAACTTTGAGCGCAACGGTGCCGTACGGGGTCTCGACCGTCTCGCGACGCCGGGCGAGCGCGGTGCGCTCCATGGGAACGCGGCGAATACCCAACGTTGGCGTTTCGCGGAAGATGATGGACTCCAGGTGCGCAACGTACTCAGGCGTGCAAATCACCTGCAACTGGTAAGCGGGGCGGCCCTTTTTGGTGAAGATGGGCAGCCAGTGAACCTCGCGGGCGCCCGCCTCGCGCAGGAGGTCGGCGGCGTAGCCGAGCTCCTCGCCGGCGGCGTCGTCGATGTCGCATTCGAGTTTGACGACTGCTGTGGGGGCGTCAAGTTCCTGTGAGTGCTTTGATGCGACTTTGCCTGCGTGCGGGGAGCTGGAGGGCGGGAGGTCCATGGGCGGGCGACTTGTAACCGGGTCGATAAGCACTGCGCGTGCGACGGAAGGCCGCGCGTAGGCGCGCTTGCCCGCGCCCAGCCCCACGCGACGCACCAGGTAACGCTCCGGCAGGTCAAAGTCCGTCGCGACCGCCGCCACCAGCGCGGCGCCCGTTGGCGTGACGAGCTCGCCCTCTACCTCGCAGATGCTCAGGGGCAGGCCGTTTTCCCGACAGATATTGAGCGTGGCGGGCACAGGAACCGGCATAACGCCATGCTGGCAGCGAACGGTTCCACGACCGTCGATAAGCTGGGGAACGATCACGTTCTCGATGCGCATGTGGTCGAGGAGCACCGCCGCGGCGATAATGTCCACGATGGAATCGACCGCGCCCACCTCGTGGAAGTGGACATCCTCGATAGGTACGCCGTGCGCAGTCGCCTCGGCGGAGGCGAGGATGCGGAAGGCGCGCAGGGCAATCGCGCGCGCGTGCGGCGCCATGCTCGCCGCCTCGATAATCGCCTCGACGTCGGCAAGCCCGCGGTGCTCGTGGGCGTGCTCGTGGAGCGCATGGTCGCGCGCAAGCGGGTTCAAACCCTCCGGCGATTCATATCCGTGCAGGTACTCCATATCGTGATCACGATTTTCGTGAGCCGCATCGAGCACTACGTTAAAGTCGCAGCAGGCAAGCCCCGCCTTGCACACACGGCTCACCTCGACCTCGAACCCGTCTACCGGCAGGCTCTCCAGCGCTTCGCGAACGACCTGCTCCGCCTCGGCGGGGTCCTCGGCAACGTCGATCAACGCGGCGACGAGCATATCGCCGGCAATACCCATCTGGCAGTCCAGCCACAGCGTTTCACCGTGGCGCTCACGATCCACGTGGAGCCCCATCATGCCCCGCCCTGCAGCGTCACCGTCTTGCACCGCGGGCGTCGTCTCTCGATGAGCGCTCTCACCCTGTACATCCTCGCACGCCATCCCGCTACGCCTCCTTACCAGGCAGATGGTTGATCAGCGAGGCCTGGAATGCTGCGCCGAACCCATTATCGATATTCACCACCGAAACGCCGCTCGCGCAGCTGTTCACCATCGCCAACAGCGCCGTCAGCCCGCCAAAGCTCGCACCGTAACCCACGCTCGTGGGCACCGCGATCACCGGGCAGCTGGCCAGACCACCAACAACACTCGGCAGCGCGCCCTCCATACCCGCAATGGCAATGATTACCTGCGCCGATGCGATATCGTGCGCGTGGGCGAGCAGGCGATGAATGCCCGCCACCCCAACGTCTCGGATCGCGCGAACGCGGTTCCCCAAAAAGCGCGCCGTGAGCTCCGCCTCGGCGGCGACCGCGCCATCGCTCGTCCCCGCAGAGAGGATCAAGATCTCGCCGTTGCCGTCCGGCTCGGGCAAGGCACCCGCCACACCCATGCGTGCTTCGGCATGATAGGTGAACGCGCAACCCGTATCCTGCAGCTCTTGCGCTTTGCTTGCGTCCAGGCGCGTTATGAGCACGCGCTGCTCGCCCGCGCTCCGCATCGCCTCGACGATCCCCGCAATCTGCTCGGCGGTTTTTCCCGCGCCATATATCACCTCGGGGACACCGGTCCGCAGGCCTCGTTGCTGGTCGACACAGGCGTACCCCAAATCTGACGTCGCCTTGGCGCGCACGCGGCGCACCAGTTCATCGGGCGTGATCTCGCCCGCCGCAACTGCCCGCGCGAGCCGTTCAAGTTCACGTGCGTCCATGAGACCTCCTGTCCATCGGTGCGTACTTGAACATATCACTTGGAGCGCGCTCGAACGCAAACGGACCGCTGCCGTATGCCAGCGGTCCGCCATCTGGCGCACGGATGCCGCCTCAGCAACCCCGCGCCATCCGTCACAGCGCCCCTTACAGCAGCGCTTCTTCCCACGCGGCCTCTTTGAAACCGGTGAGCACCGCGTTGTCCGCAACAATGATGGGGCGCTTGACCAGCATGCCGTCGGTGGCAAGCAGCTCGTATGCCTCCTCGTCCGACATGCCCGCGTCGAGCTTCGCCTTGATGCCCAGCTCGCGGTACTTCATGCCGCTCGTGTTGAAAAAGCGGCGCAGCGGCAGGCCGGAGCGCTCGTGCCACTCCTTGAGCTCCGCGGCGGTCGGGTTGTCCTCGACGATGTGACGGTCAACGTACTCAACACCGTGCTCGTCGAGCCACTTCTTCGCGCGCTTGCAGGTGGTGCACTTGGGATACTCGATAAACAGAACAGCCATAGCGGGTCCTTTCTCTTGGATTGTTTTTATATGATACCAACTGGCATACCATTGTGAGCCGCCGCGGCCCTCGCGCGCCGCAAACGCAACGTATAATAGCCGCATGAATCAGCAGAGAGACATATCGTCAGACGACGCCATCTCTGGCGTTGCCCCAGTTGGAAAGGCAGCCGGCCACATCCAGGTGTCCTCGTGCCGAGGGGCTGCGGGCCCGGCGTCCAGACGCCCAGGCCCCGCACAACAAGCGCCCGCGCACCAGACACCCGCGCACCAAAGCCCCTCGAGTGAACGTGCCTTCGCTCCCGCACGTCCGCACTCCCCCGGCCAGCGAGCTGCACTTTACGGCCTCCTCACCGCGGTGGCGCTCGTTTGCGGCTACGTTGAGCTGATCGTTCCCCTCCCCGTCACCGTCCCCGGCGTCAAACTCGGCCTGGGAAACGCCGTGATCCTTATCGCTCTCGAACTTCTCGGGGCAAAGCCGGCGCTTTGGATCATGCTTGCCAAGGTGCTCACATCGACGCTTCTGTTCGCCAACGTGCAAATGATGGCCTTCTCCCTCGCGGGCGGGCTGCTCTCCTGGGCGGTCATGGCGCTTGCCGTTCGCAGCGGCTGGTTCTCCGTCGTTGCCGCCTCCGTCCTGGGCGGCATCGCCCACAACACAGGGCAGCTCATCGCTGTCGCCGCACTGCTCTCCACACAGGTCGCGCTCGTGAACGCACCCGTTCTCGCGCTTGCAGGAACACTCTGTGGACTGGGCGTGGGCGTTGTCGCGCGTATCGCCTTGCGCGCATTTCCCCAGGAGGTGCTGTGATGGCCACACCGATTCGCACGCCGCAGCTCACGCGCAGGTCGCTTGTGCGCGCCACCGCCCTCGGAGGGTGCTTGGCGGCCCTTGGCGGATGCGCTGCCGGCACGCGGCCCTCCAGCGCTGGAAGCCACTCACAAAGCAAGCGCGACACCCAAGGCCAGCCGTCCACCGGATCGGTCTTCGCCTTTGACACGTATTGCACGTTCACCGTATATGGGGACGCCACCGCCCCCGCCAAGCTCGCCCAAGCGTGCACGTGCTTTGACCGGCTGTTCAATATGTACGACAGCTCGTCCGACATCGCGCGCATCAACGCCGCGCAAGGCGAGCCCGTTGCCGCTGACCCCGCCACGATCGATCTTCTGGAACAGGCGCTCGCCTTTTGCCAGGCGGCGCAAGGGCTTTTCGACATCACCATCGGCGCCGTTTCCACGCTTTGGGACTTCACCGAGGGCATTCGCCCCAGCGACGCGGATTTGGCCGATGCGCTACCCCATGTTAACTGGCGTTTTGTCGAACTTGACGCCAGCCAAGGCACCGTGCGCCTGAGCGACCCCGAGGCGAAGATAGACCTGGGCGGCATTGCCAAGGGCTACGTTGCCGACCAACTTTGCGAGTTGCTCGAGCGCGAAACGCAGGCAAGCGGGGCCGTTCTGTCGCTAGGAGGCAACATCGCCTTTTTTGGAAGCAAGCCCGGCGGGGCGCCTTGGGAGGCGGGCATCCGCGACCCCAACGACCCGCACGGCTCCACCGTGGTGGGAACCGCGCGCGTGGCAGGCGGGTCCCTGGTAACCAGCGGCCTCTATGAGCGAACGTTTGAACTGGACGGAAAGAAGTACTGGCACATCCTCGACCCGCGCACCGGCATGCCCGTTCAGACGGACGTGGCGAGCGACACGGTCTTTTGCCCCAGCTCAACCACAGCAGACGCGCTTTCCACCACGCTTTTTGTTGCGGGAAGTCGCGAGGGGGCGGCGATCGCCAATGCCCACGAGGGCACCGCCGCATACTTCATCCTGCAAAACGGCGGAACCGCCGAGTCGGCCCGCTGGCAAAATCTCACCGACTTCCGCGCATAGGGCGCACAGCAGGGCGCTTTCGGGGGCGCGTCGAGCCCCATCGTGGCCCATGAGCGGGCCTCCGCGCTCGCAAATACGCAAATGCGCGGATAAATTCGCGCTCCACGGGTAGCCAGCGACCCCGCCTCAACAAAACCGCAGGTAGATCCGCTGCTGTTTTTTCCTATACTCAGCCCGTCCATTTTTATCCGCGCATTTGCGTATTTGCACGAAAAACCGGGCGGGCGCAGGCGGCGCAGGCCCTAAAACTCGCCCACCATGCGTACCTCGGGCTCAAGATCAACGCCGAACTGAGCCTTGACCTCGCTCTGCACATGCTCGATCAGCCCGAGGACGTCCTTGGCGCTGGCATGACCGGTGTTCACCACAAACCCGCAGTGCTTCTCACTCACCTGAGCATCGCCCACACGCGCGCCGCGCAAGCCGGCATCCATGATGAGCTTGCCGGCAAAGTGGCCGGCGGGGCGCTTGAATGTGGAGCCCGCGCTCGCCATCTCGAGCGGCTGCTTCTCCTCGCGGCGCGCCTGGTAGTCGTCCATGGCAGCGCGCACCATCGCGGGCGCAGAAGGCGACAGCTTAAAGGTGGCGGAAAGCACGATCAGCCCGTCGTCATGCACGCGGCTCTTGCGATACCCCAGGTTGAGGTCGCGCGCCTCAAGCGTGACCACCGACCCGCGATTGCCCTGCTTGCTCGGCACATACACGCGCACGGACTCCAGAACCTCGCCCGTCGTGCCGTCGTAGGCGCCCGCGTTCATAAAGCACGCGCCGCCCACCGTCGCCGGAATCCCCCACAGGGGCTCCATGCCGCTCAGGCCGGCATCCGCCGCCGCAAGCGCCACGTCGCGCAGCAGCGCGCCCGCTTCGGCGGTCACGCGCCACTTGGATGCATCCACCTCGACCTTTGCGAGGTTGTCGCGCAGCAGGACAACCACGCCGCGGATGCCCCGGTCGCCCACGAGCAGATCGGATCCGTTGCCCACCACCGTCACGGGAACATCGCCCAAATAACAGGTGTCGAGAACGCGCACGAGCGCCTCGGGCGTGCGCGGGGTCACCATCACGTCGGCAGGGCCGCCGATCTTGAACGTGGTGTGGTCGCGCATGGGCTCGGTCATCAGCACGTTGTCCTCGCCGGCGATCTGCGCCAACACGCAGAGCATTTCCTCGCTTACATACTCGTGCTCGTGCATAGGGCCCTCCATTTGGTCGTGATCCATCTCATCCCACTATACCCAAGCGCGCCGTTTTACAGCAGCCCGCAACCGTTGCGCCCTGCAAACAGGCGCGCTATAGTCAAACTGTTTCATGGCGGGGTGCAATTCCCCACCGGCGGTGAGTGCGCCACACAGCACAAGCCCGCGACCCGCGCAATGCGGCTGACCCGGTGCGACTCCGGGGCCGACGGTACAGTCCGGATGAGAGAAACTGAGAGGTCATCACCGTATGAACAACGCTATCAACACCAGGCGCATCGCGCTCACGGCGCTCTTCACCGCCGCGTCACTCATCTTGAGTTTCGTCCAAATCCCTATCTTCCCCGCCGCGCCCTGGCTCATGTACGACCCGTCGGGCATCGTCTGCCTCATCGTCGCCTTGGCGTTCGGCCCCCGCATGGGTGCCGCCGTTGCAGTGGCATCGTGGCTCCCCCGCGTGTTCCTCGATCCGTTCGGCGCGCCCATGGGCATCGTTTCGACCTGCGCGCTCGTCATTCCCGCCGCACTCGTTTTTGAGACGGGCAGGCGCACGCGCAAGGCGTCCATAGTGGGCATGCTCCTGGGCGGCGCGATCTCGACGGCCCTCGCCTGCGCGCTCAACCTGGTGGTTACGCCGCTCTACACCGCTGTGACCATGCAAGACGTCGCCGCGATGATTTTGCCCGTCCTCCTCCCGTTCAACCTGCTCAAGATGGTTATCAACATCGCCGCCGGACAGGCGCTCCTTGAGCCCTGCCTGAACGTGCTTAGGGCGAATGGTGAGCATGAGTAGCGGAGGCTTGGGCGAACCTGCCGGCGGCGTTGAAGGCAACGGATGCCTAGGCGAACCTGGCGACGACATTGAAGTCGAGGTGCACGCTAGCACTCGGGATGGCGGGCGCCAGCGCACCGCCGGCGCCCCTTGCCCGGTGGCCCTCCTGGAAGACGTGCACCTGCGCTACCCCGGGAGCAGCACTGAGGCGCTCGCCGGCGTGACGCTCACGATCGAGCCGGGCGAGCACGTGTGCATCCTGGGCGGCAACGGCTCGGGCAAATCCACGCTGCTGCAGCTTCTTAACGTGCTGGCGCTGCCGAGCGCCGGGCGCGTGCGCATGTTCGGCATCGACACCGCAGACCCCTCGCGCACCATCGACATCCGCAGCCGCACCGCCACGGTGTTCCAGCATCCCGAGGACCAGATGGTCACGAGCATCGTCGCCGACGACGTGGCCTTTGGCCCCGAGAACCTCTGCGTGGCGCAACCGCACATCGCACAACGCGTGGACGAAGCGCTCCTCGCCGTCGACATGCTCGAGCGCGCGCAAAGCGACCCGTCCGACCTTTCGGGCGGGCAGATGCAGCGCGTCGCCATCGCAGGCGCGCTCGCTATGAAGCCCGAGGTCCTGCTGCTGGACGAACCGTGCGCCATGTTGGATGCCGAGGGACGCGCCGGGGTGCGCGGGATTATCGCGCGGGCGAGCGCCGCGGGCATCACGGTGGTGCATGTGACGCACTTTGCCGAGGATGCGCTCGCCGCAGAGCGCGCCATCGTGCTTGACCACGGGCGCGTGGCCTTTGACGGTGATCCCAGGCGGGCCGTGCAGCTCCTCGGACTCGACCGCGACGCAGAGCCGGACGAGGGCGCCATGCCCGGGGCCGCCGCGACCCATGGCGCGTCCGCGGGCTCCGGCGTGGCCTCGAGGCCCGGGGCGCCTTCAGATCCTGACGGGGCCGCCCTTCTCCAAAGTGGCCTTTTCTGCTGCTCTCCCGCACACCAGCACAAAGTGGCAACTTCGGACCCGAATTCGGCACAAAAAGTGGCCGTTTGTGCTGGTGAGTCACAGGGCAGCACGATGCGGCCATCCAACGGCGCCACCGTGGTGTTCAAAAACGTCTCCTTCTCCTACGTCGTGGCCAAAAATCCACGTCGCGCAGAAAAAAAGGGCCTGCTGAGCGGTCTTTTCGGAAAAGGCCGGCTGGCCAAAAGCGCTGGCAGCGCTAGCAACGTCGCCAGCATCGCTAGCAACAACAACGCCGCCGGCACCAACACGTCCCTCGAGGCCAGGGCTGCCACCAGCACCACCGCGCGCCTCGAGGTCAGAGGCGTCGCCAGCACCAACGCACCTCTCGCGCTCAGCAGCCTTTCCTTCACCGCGCGTCCCGGCACCCTCACGGCGCTCATCGGACGCACCGGGTCGGGCAAATCCACCACGGCGGAACTCGCCTGCGCGCTCAAGCTGCCACTGGAGGGCACCGTCCACGTGGGCGGCGTCGACACCGCCGACCTCTCCCGCCGTCGCGAGCTTCGCCGGCTGGTGGGGTACGTGTCCCAGCTGCCCGAGCGGCAGCTCTTTGCCGAGACCGTCTTCGATGACGTCGCCTTCGGCCCGCGCAACCTGGGCCTTCCCGACCCCGAGATCTCCCTCCGCGTGCGCGAGGCGCTTTCCAGCGTGAACCTCGACCCCACGGATGACCTGCTCAAGCGCTCGCCCTTCACCCTCTCGGGCGGACAGCAGCGCAGCGTGGCACTCGCGGGCGTGCTCGCCATGAAGCAACCCGTCCTCGTACTCGACGAACCGATGGCAGGGCTCGACCCCGCCGGCCGCGCGCAGGTCCGCGCGCTCATCCGCTCGCTCAAGCAGGCGGGCACCACCCTGATTATGGTCACACACAGCATGGCCGACGTCGCCGCGCTGGCCGACCAGGCAATTGCACTCGAGCATGGCCGCGTCATCGCAAGCGGCAGCCCCGATGAGGTCCTCGCCGTCATGCGCCCGCGCCCCGCAAGCCCCCACGCCACCGAAGCGCCCGCGGCTCCGGCCCCCATCCCCCATGAACATCAGGAGGCCCACCATGGCGTTGCGCTCTAGCATCGGGCAATACTATTCGGCGGACTCGTTCCTCCACCGCCTTGACCCGCGCGTCAAGCTCGTGGGCACAATCGCCTTCATGGTGAGCTGCTTTTTCGTGAACAACGCGCCCGGCCTCGTCCTGGCGAGCCTGGCCATCGCAACGGCGGTCGCGAGCTCCCGCGTGCCCGCGCGCACGCTGCTCGCGCAGCTCAAGCCCCTCATCCTGTTTCTCGTCATCACGTCCGTCATCAACCTGTTCTTCGTCCGCACCGGACCCGTCGCATTCCAGATGGGGCCGCTCGCCCTGCACGTAGGTGGCATCGAGGCCGCGCTGCTCTACACGGCGCGCTTCTTCCTCCTGCTCGCAGCCGGGTCCCTTCTCACCCTCACCACCACGCCCGTTGCCCTCACCGATGCGGCCGAAAACCTGCTTTCACCCCTCGAGCGCCTGGGCGTCCCCGTTACCCAGGCCACGCTCGTCTTGTCCATTGCCCTGCGGTTCGTTCCCACGCTTTCCCGGGAGGCCGAGCACGTGATCGCCGCGCAAACCGCCCGCGGCGCCGACCTGGAGAACAAGAGCGCCTTCGCCTATGCCCGCGCATGCGTGCCCCTGATCGTGCCGCTGTTCGCAAGCGCCCTGCGCCACGCCGAGAACCTCGGTCGCGCGATGGACGCCCGCTGCTACACCGGGGGAGAGCGCACGCACTACCACGTCATGCAGTTTTCCGCCCGCCGCGACGGAGCCGCCGTAGCCGCGCTCGTCCTGTACTTCGCCCTGCTCGCCGCTATCAATCTGGCAGGTTAAGGACCAAATTGCGCGCCCGCACTCCGCGAAACCTCCGCGCACAGCCGCCCGCCTCGCGCTATCGACCGTTCATGGAATTTGGCCGCGCGCGGGCGGCTTGCGGTATCCTGAATACCCGACATGTGGCGTACATCAAACACACCAGTAAACGGAGCACCTATGTCAGCTACTGAACAGGCCCCCGCGCCTTCTACGGAGCAGCAGAAGCGACTCGAGAACTTCGGGCTCGCTTACGGCTACAACCAGCAGATTTCGCGCCGTAGCGCCATCAAGGCAGCCTTTGCGCTCGCCGGCGCCGGCGTTCTCTTTGGCATGCCGCGCTCGGCGGCAGCCGCACGTGCAACCCAGCAAACACTCGACGCCCTCGCCTCCGCCGAGGAGCAGCTCGCCGCTGCCGAAGCGCAGTTTGAGCAGATCGCCAAGGACTTCCAGGACCTGAGCATCAAGCAGGACAAAACGCTCGGCCAGATCGAGGCGGTCCAGGGCGAGATCGACGACACGCAGTCCGATATCGAGGACAAGCAGGAGGAACTCGAGGACAAGCAGGAGGTCCTTTCCTCCCGCGTTATCGAGAGCTACAAGAACGGCCCCACCAGCAGCCTCAACCTGCTGCTCGCGTCCGAGTCGTTCGAGGACCTCATCTCCAACAGCCACTACGTTGAGAAAATCAACAGCGCCGACAAGAAGGCTATCGACGACGTCCAGGCCATCCGCCGGGAGCTCGAGGCCAAAAAGGCCGATCTGGAGAGCCAGAAGGAGGAGCTCGAGAAGCTCAAGGCCCAGCAGACCAAGCAGCTCTCCGCCATGCAGGCAAAGCAGAACGAGGTCAAGGAGATCGTCGACGGCCTGTCCAAGGACGTCAAGGACCTCATGGCCAAGCGCGACGCCGAGTACCTGGCCGCCGTGCAGGAGGAGGAGCGCCAAAAGGAGCTCGCCGACCAGATGCAGGGTGGTGGCGGAGCCACGTGGCTGCCGGGCGACGCGCAGATCTCGGGCACGACCCGCAGCCAGGAGCGCGTTGTCTCCTGCTGCTACGCCGTTCCCAGCCCGGGCATGGGCCTGTGCGCCATGTGGGTTTCCCAGGTGTTCGCGGCCGCGGGCTTTAGCTACGTGGGAGGCAACGCCAACGACATGTACAACGCGTACTGCACGAGCTCCAACAAGAACGACCTCAAGGTCGGCATGGTGGTCGCCGTGTCCACGTACTCCAAGAACACCATGGGCCGCATCTACGGCCACATTGGCATCTACGTGGGCAACAACACGGTTATGGAGAACATCGGCGGCATCGCGTCGACCAACCTCGACCGTTGGATCTCCTACTACGGCGACACCGTGAGCCCCCGTTGGGGCTGGCTCGGCGGCTGGGCCCTCGAGTAAGCGGAGCTCCTCAGCCCGCGCGTCCTCCTCGACGCCCCAGCCGAGTCGCCTCGCAAGCCAGCATGCCCTTTCGCTCGCAGCCTGGCATGCCTTCACCCTCGCAGCCCAACACACTTCGCCCTCGCACGCCGCCGCGCCCCCACCCTTCGACCAACACCGCCTATCGCCCGCCGCACCGCGGCCTCGGCGGTAGGCGTTTTGCGTTTACGTGCCCAAGCGAACGGGCGTGCATTGCCCGCGCGCTATACTTTTTCGCAGCATCATCCCCGAAAGGAGCGCTTGCATGACTCAGACCCTCACCCCTGCCGACACCTGCGTCCTCGTGACCGGTGGCGCCGGATTCATCGGTTCCCACACCGTGGTTTCCCTGTTGGAGCGCGGCTACCAGGTTGTCATCGTGGACGACCTTTCCAACGCCTCCGCAAAGGTTGAAGACCGCATCAAGACCATCGTGGGGCCCGAGGCCGCCGCGAACCTCACCATGTACGTCGCCGACGTGAACGACCGCGCCGCGCTCGAGGACGTGTTCTCCAAGCACCATATCGACCGCGTGATCCACTTCGCCGGCTTCAAGGCCGTCGGCGAGTCGGTGTCCAAGCCCATCGAGTACTACTCCAACAACATCGGCAGCACGCTCACGCTCGTCGACGTCATGCGCGAGCACGGCTGCAAATCCATCATCTTCTCCAGCTCCGCTACCGTGTACGGCGACCCCGACGCGCTGCCGCTCACCGAGGCGAGCCCCAAAAAGCCCGCCACCAACCCGTACGGCTGGACCAAGTGGATGATCGAGCAGATGCTCACCGACCTCACCGTGGCGGATCCCGAGTGGAACGTCGTGCTCCTGCGTTACTTCAACCCCATCGGCGCACACGCGAGCGGCCTCATGGGCGAGGACCCCAAGGGCATCCCGAACAACCTGCTGCCCTACGTCGCCCAGACCGCTATCGGCAAGCGCGAGGCCGTGCACGTGTTCGGCGACGACTACCCCACCCCCGATGGCACCGGCGTGCGCGACTACATCCACGTGGTCGACCTTGCGTCCGGCCACGCCGCAGCCCTTGCCTGGATGAATGGTCGCGAGGGCGTTGAAGTGTTCAACCTCGGCACCGGCCGCGGCACCTCCGTGCTCGAGATCATCCGCGCCTTCTCCACGGCCTGTGGTCACGAGGTCCCCTACGTCATTGACCCGCGCCGCCCCGGCGACGTGGCCGAGAACTACGCCGACTGCTCCAAGGCCCGCGAGCTCATGGGCTGGGAGGCGCAGTTCGACATCGACGACATGTGCCGGGACGCTTGGAACTGGCAGTCCAATAACCCCAACGGTTACGAGGGGTAGATCGGGCCCCATCCCGGCACGCGCCCGTCATGCTCCCCACTGACCGCATGACGGTGCCGTATATTCAGCAATCGCGAACGGGGCGGCTCACGGTCGCCCCGTTTTGCTAGCATGAGAGCACGTCACGTAGAACGGGGCACGTCGGCTCTCCTTCGCGCCGCCACGGGCGCAACCCGCCCGCCGCGCACGGCGCGAGGGCATCTACCGTTATCGTTTTCTTCATAGTAGGAAGTGCCAAGATGAGCGAAACCCAGGGCACCGCCAAACAAACCCATGCATCCGAGCAAAACGCCGGGGCTGACTTCGTCGCCTATCTGCGCGAACGCCTGCCGCTCGTTGAGGCGGCGCTCGCCTCCGCCAACGCAGCACCTCTGTGCGCCGGCAGCGATGCGCCTGACGCGGACCTGAATCGCTACCTGTACGACCCGCTCGCTCACTTTACCGCTGGCGGAGGCAAACGCGTGCGCCCCGTGCTTGCCCTGCTGGGCGCCGAGGCCGTGGGCGGCACGGCGGAACAGGCGCTTTCGTCCGGCGTCGCCATCGAGCTGTTCCAGAGCGCCGCGCTCATTCACGACGACATCGCCGACGCAAGCGAGCTGCGCCGCGGCGAGCCCTGCCTGTACCGCACCGAGGGCGAGGGCCTGGCCATTAACGCCGGAGACTTGGCACTCACGCGCGTGTTCGAGGTCGTTCTCAACGATGCCTCCCTTCCTGCCGATCGTCGCCTCCGCGTGCTCGAGGAACTCGTACGGATGGAGCGCCACACACTCGAAGGGCAGGCACTCGACCTGGGCTGGGCTCGTGACGACCGATGGGACGTCACGAGTGACGACTACTTATACATGATTGAGGGCAAGACCGCCTGGTACACAGTGGCAAGCCCCCTGTTTATCGGCGCCCTTGCCGCCGGCGCCTCCGATGATGCCGCACGCGGCCTCATCGAGCTGGGCCGCCCCGCCGGCCTGGCCTTCCAACTGCAAGATGACCTGCTCAACCTCGTGGGCGATGCCGATGCCCAGGGGAAGGACTTCCGAAGCGATATCACTGAGGGTAAACGCACGCTTGCCGTGGTGTGGGCCCTCGAGCATCTCGCCGCTGAACCGCGCTCCGAGCTCGTCTCCCTGCTCGAAGCTAAGACGACCAGTCCGGAAGCCCTGGCCCGCGCGGTCGAGCTTATCGAGCTGGGTGGCGGTATCAGCGCCTGCCGCGATCTCGCCCGCAAGCTCACCGACGAAGCGCAGGCAAAAGCCGCGGAACTTGCCGACTCCGGCGTTATCACTCCTCGCGCTGCGCAGTTGCTCCGCTCAATGGCGGACTTCTTCATCAGCCGCAACGCCTAACGCAACCGAACCTCCCCCACATTGGGGCTGGTTTCAAGGCATCTAAAACAAACCTCCCCTATATTGGGGGAGGTTTGTCTCCATTACAGCCGTCATTCGACTTGGCCGGTAACAAAACCGCAGGATTTCGCAAGACTAAAAAGCCCATGTGGCGCAAATCGAGGGCAAACCTCCCCCAATGTAGGGGAGGTTTATTTACTAGACCCCCAAACCACCCCCAATGCAAGGGTGGTTTGTTCGAGAGGCCCCCAATCCGCCCACTCCCAATGCAGGGCAGGCTTGCCCTCCTTCAACCTACGCCAAGGCGACCATGCTGGCGGGACAAAAACCGAATAAGCAGACGGTGCATGTTCGGAAAGAAACGGATTCTGGGCTGACGGGCTCGTGCTCCGCCTCGCAGCACCGCCACAGTTCGCAGCTCCTACGACGCAGAACGTTTTTACACAGCAATACACCGCACCACCGCAGCGCGCGCCCTACGACGCGGATCGCTTTACGCGACGATACGCCGCACCGCCCGCGGCCAAAAGCGCCGCCGAGATGCCGAGCGCCGTGGCGGCCACCATCCAGTTTCCATCACCCACGGCAGACGCCGCTATCGTTGAGGTAACTATGGACGGAATGCGCCCGAACGTGGCAATGAGCACCACTGGTGCAAAGCGCATTTCGGTCAGGCCCGCGAAATATGTGAGAAAGTCCTTAGGCGTACCCGGGACCAGGAAAACCGCAAGCATCACCAGCTCGAGGCGCTTTGCATTATTGAGCCAGGAAAACCGCTGAAGCATACTGCGGTCAAAGAAGAGCCCCACAAGCTTCCAGCCCCAGCGGCGCGTTGCCCAAAAGATCACCGATGTTGCAAAAGCCGAGGCAAAAAGGCACAGGGCGGTGCCTTCCCAGAAGCCGAACGCGTACCCGCATGCCAGCTCAACTGGCTCGCCGGGCAAGAACGCCAGGAACATCTGAGCCACGTTGATCCCAAACATCGCAAGACGGCTCATCACGGCATGATCGGCGACGAACGCCCGCACCTCATCGGGGTTGGCGAGCCATGCCAGCATGCCCGGCACATATTCCCAGCACGCAAAGCCAATGGCAGCAGCCGCAAGTGCGGCAACGACGATCACGCGACGACGAAGGGTCTTGCGCCGAATTTCACCCGAGCGGTCGAGGTCATCTTCCGCCGCTGCGCCCGCGGGCGTCTCCTGGCTGCGAGCGCCTTCCTTGCAGCAGCGCAACTCCCCCAGAGCGGCAGCATCCACGCGACGCGCCGCACCGCCGCAGGCGACCTGCCCCGCGCATCCTTCGGGTTCGGGCTGCATCCTCATCATCGCGTGACCTCCCTTGTGTTCGACAAGGTTAGTTTCGCAAGTGGGTGTCTACGTTCTGTCTACCTGCGATGACAATTCGGTAAGACAGGTACGGGATAAGCCATTCTTAAGCCGAATAACCGTCCAAGGGCAACCGCCTCCTGAATAACGCTGAAAACGTGCGGGTCAGAATACCTGGGTCACGAGGGTCAAAACGCCCGAACCACGCAGGACAACCCCGCCCAACAAGCCCGGCTGCCCTCGCCCCTCTTATTGATCGGCGCCGCGCGGATCCACGTCGAACGTCGCGGTTACGCACGCGCCGCTATCTGCGCGATTCGCAAGTTCAAGCGTCCCGCCATGCAAAGAGCACAGCGTGCTCGACACGTTCAACCCCAAGCCAAAGTGCTCGGAGGATTTGTTTTCGCTAAAGAACGGGTCACATCCACGGTGCAGTGCCTCGGGAGAAAAGCCCGGGCCGTCATCCCGCACGCGAACGAGCAGCCTGCCCTCGCGCACAGAGACCTCCACCTCAATTACGCCGCGCGCATGTCCACATGCGTTGCTCAGAAGGTTATCCAGCACCTCCTCAACCAGAGAGATGTCCACACACGCCACGCCCGCATCGCCCGCCACGCCCGCATCGCCCGGCGCGCACGCCGCATCCGCATCGCCCGTCCCGGCAGGCCGCGCAGCGCAATCGCCGTCGTCGGCAGGCAACACGCGCACCACAAGTCCGGCACCGCGTGCGCGCACCACCTCCCGCGCATGGGCCGCAATCCCCTGTTCCAACTCCCGCAACGGAATCGATTCCCGCTCAACAGGTCGGTCTTCGAGCTTGCTCAGGCCTCCCATCGCGCTCGCGTACCGCTCCAAACGAGCCACCTGGGCAGACAGTGCCTCAAGTGAGTCCGCGTCGAGCGCCTCGCCACGCCTCAACCGCATCTGCGCCATCTCCACAGTCCCTTTGAGCACCGTGATGGGCGTGCGCAAATCATGGGCGAACGCAGCGTTGAGCTGGCGACGCGCCTCGGCGGTACGCCACAGCTCGCGCTGCGCCTCAAGCAGAGATCCCCTCATGTGCTCAAGCGTCTCCGACAGGCGCCCCAGCTCACGACCGCGCACCGCTTCAATGTGAAAGTCCAGGTCTCGCGCGGCAATGCGCTCGGCAGCTCCCTCAAGCTCACCCAGCGGGCGCGCAACATGCGTACGGTAAAAGCGCTTGAACATAATCCAGCCGAGCCCGCCGTACACCATCACGGGAGAAAGGCCCGTGCCAATCGTGAGCAGCCATGGGGCAATGCCCGCGGGCGGCGTCATGGAGGCGTAATAGGCGGTGTTGGATACCAGGTTCTCACCAAAGGCCTCGGCAAGATCGACCCCGGTCATCTGGCGGAACATCTCAACGCTCTGAGTGCGATTCGCCCGGCTCAGCTCGTCGTAGCGGGCGATGTTCTCGGCGTCGATCCGCCCCCGCTCGCCCAAGACATCATCCTGCGGATACCACTCGTTGTAATTGAGGCCCCAGTCGTACAGGCGAATCTCGCCGGCGCGCACCTGGTCGAGCGAGGCGTTTACCGTGGCGCCGTCCTCGCCCGAGAGCGCACGGCCCTCGTCGTCGTCAGCTGCATCCCCGCCAGAAGAAGCCTCCAGCCCCTCGACTCCATGCGCATCCGCCGCGATGAACACCGCGTATGGCTTATCGCCCGGCAAATCGAGCTCGGACGCAGGCAGCAGGCTTTTGGACTCGGCATCATAGATATACGGCCCGGAGTCCACCGTCCCGCGCACCACCGCGCCGCCATCGAGCGTGATCTCCAGCGTGCTCATCTCGCTGTTCCACATCGACAGGGTCTCGATGACCACCAAGGTAACGGCCGTGGCAACCGCCAGATATACGCCCAGATACACCGCGAAGGTCACGCCCAGAGGCCTTCCGCGCCACCATGCGCGCAGGCGCTCGCGGCGCGGCAAACGCTTCAGCGCCTCCCGCTCGCACGCACGCGCAGCCCGGCGCTCATCGCGGCGATGCCGCCTCGCACGCGCGCGCTCGGCGCGGCTCACCCGGGAATCACCGCGGCCCGACTCGCCATCCGCAAACTCACTCACTTTGCCACCCACTTGTACCCCACGCCCCACACGGTCTCGATGGGATCCTCATCCAAACCGGCGGCGGCGAACTTGTTGCGAATGCGGCGAATGTGCTCGCGCACCTGGCCGGGATCGCCCGCGGCGTCCCAACCCCACACGCGTTCATATATCGCCTCGCGGTCGAACACCTGACCGGGGCGCTTGCTCAGCAGCGCTACCAAGTCGAACTCGAGCTTGGTGAGGTCGACCGCCGCGCCCGCCACCTCGACCGTTCGTGACGCGTAGTCGATGGTGAGACCCCGAAAGAACCGAACCGCCTGCTCCTGGCTGCGTGCACGCCCCTCGCGCGCCACATGCGCGGCAACACGATGCCCGAGCACCTCGAGCGAGAACGGCTTGAGCACGTAATCATCCGCACCCGCGGCAAAGCCGTCGATTTGGTCCACGTCTTCCACGCGCGCCGTCAAAAACAGAATCGGGCAAGACAGATGCTCGCGAATGCGGCGGCATACCTCAAAGCCGTCCATGCCCGGCATGTTCACGTCAAGCAAGATGATGTCGAACGCCCCATGGCCGCCCTTACCAGCGGAGACCGCCTCAAGCGCCGAGGCGCCATCCTGTGCCACTACTACGTCGTGGCCCTCCATGCGGAAGTACTCCGCAAGCATATTCGCAATGTCAACCTCATCGTCCACGACCAGCATGCGCATGGCGCGCCTCCTCGCATCCTCGCGCCCCCGCGCCTCCGGGAACGCGCTCTTGCCATTCGCTATCTTGCCCCAAAATCGTCAACGTTTTGTCGACAAGTTCGCCCAGCTGGACCGATGCCGCTCGCCACGGTGGGTACACTGAAAGCATTGCTGAACTATCCGAGGGAGCACGTCATGCACGATGTGGGAATGAACATGGGTCAGCTCGAGATGAGCGTCAAGCAGGTCGACGACACCATCGCGCTCGCACGCAACTGGAGCCACGACCTGCTGCACGCCACCGAGAATTTCGACATGGAACGCATCGGGGATAAGCTTGCAGCCGCCATGCGCGCGCTTGACGAGGCACGCAAGGCGCTTGAGGGCTACGAGGACGCCATCGAGGCGGATCACAACTCCGTCGGCACCGTAAAGCTGGTGTAGCCATGGCGCATGAGCACACACCCGGCGAGCACGGCGGTCCGAAGGTATCCACGCCTACAGACGGTTCCACTCTCATGCCGAGCCACGGCACCGCACGCGCATCCGGCGGAGCCGCAGCGCGCACGGACGCTCAGAGCGCAGGCCTCGCACGGGACACCCCGTCAGCGAACGAAGCCGCCCCAACCACCGCCCCCGCGCCAACCCCCTCCGGCGAGCTCGCGCGCTTTTCCGTCACCGTGCCGGAGGACCTGCTGGCCGCCTTTGACGAGCAGATCTCCCGCCGAGGCGATATCGCCAACCGCTCCGAGGGCATTCGCGACCTCATTCGCGCATCCCTCGCCCGCGAGTCGACCCGTACGCCGGGCGAGCAGGTCATCGGATCGCTCACCATGATTTACGACCACCATACGGGCGACCTCACCCGCCGCCTGGACGAAGTCCAGCACGATTACACCGACGAGATCGTGTCGACCATGCATGTGCATCTCGACCACCACAACTGCCTGGAGATCCTCGCCCTCAAGGGCCTTGGCGCGCGCGTGTACGAGCTCGCCGACAGGCTCCTGGGTCTGCGCGGCGTCAAGCACGGGGAGTTCACTTGCGCCGCCACGGGGACGAGCTTGGAGCTGTAAAGCACCACGACCACGGCCGCACCTCAATCCGAGACGCTACCCCAAGCCGCAGCGCTACACCACCACGAAGGGCCTGCTTTTGAAACATGTGCGCATCCATATAACCGGCGTTGTTCAGGGCGTCGGCATGCGGCCGTTCGTGTATCGCGAGGCGATATCCCACGGCGTGTCCGGCTGGGTGCTGAATGCGGGCGACGGCGTGCACATTGAAGCCCGTGCCGAGGAAGACGCACTCGACGCGTTCGTGAGGTCCCTGCGCGCCCATGCGCCCGCCGCGGCGCAGATCGACTCGATCGACGTTACACCGCTCGACGAAGCCGGTGCGCATGGCGACATCAGTCCCGATGCCTCTGCGACGCTGGATGCGCCCAACCCGCACGAGGCAAGCTCCGCTGCGCCCGCCACTGCCCCCGCCGCGCGAACGCCAGGCGCGCCCACATCCCGCACCGCGACCAGCGAGCCGAGCCCCCGCTTCCGCATCATCCCCTCGCAAGACGAAACCGAGCACAGCACGCTCGTTTCTCCCGATATCGCCACCTGCGACGATTGTCTCCGCGAGCTCTTCGACCCCGCCGACCGGCGCTTCCACTACCCGTTCACCAACTGCACCAATTGCGGGCCGCGCTTCACGATCATCCGCGATCTTCCCTACGACCGTGCGCAAACCTCCATGAGCGCCTTTCCCTTGTGCGCCACCTGCGCCGACGAATACGCCGACCCACTCGATCGCCGCTTCCACGCTCAACCCAACGCCTGCTTTGCGTGCGGTCCCCACCTGACCTGGCGCGAGCGCGAATCTCGCGAGCAGCTTACGGGCGCTACACGTGAAACAAGCGATGCCATCATCGAGCGATGCGTGCGGCTTATCGCCACAGGCGGCATCGTTGTCATCAAGGGGCTCGGCGGGTTTCACCTGACGTGTCGGGCCGACTCCGAAGACGCCGTGCAAAAACTCCGCGTGCGCAAGCGCCGTAGCAACAAGCCGCTCGCCGTTATGGTGCGCAACATCAACGCTGCCGAGATGCTCTGCCACATCGGCCCCGAGGAGCGCGCGCTGCTCGAAGGCAGCATTCGGCCCATCGTGCTGCTCAGGCGCAGGCAGGAACAACAGGTAGCGGTTTTTGGACATTCAGACGCAAAATTGAGCCCTGAATGTCCAAAACCCACTGTCGATACGCCGGGCACGCCGGCGCACGCGAGCGCGGGGGACATCAAAGACCTCCGCATCGCCCATGCCGTCGCGTATGACCTCCCAGAGCTCGGGGTCATGCTGCCCTACACGCCGCTGCAGCATCTACTCTTGGCCGCGTGCCAAGCGCTCGGCATCGACGCCCTCGTTATGACAAGCGGGAACGTAAGCGGGGCGCCCATCGAAATGGACGACGATCTCGCATGGCGCCGCCTTGTCGAAGCAGGTATCGCCGACGCCCTCCTCGGCAACAATCGCGCCATCCTTTCGCGATTCGATGACTCCGTGGTGCGCGTTATCGCCGGCCGCACGCAGATCGTTCGGCGCGCGCGTGGGTACGCCCCCAAGCCTATCGAATTGCCCCCGGCCGCGTCCCCGACCCACACCGAACACTGCATCCTCGCATGCGGACCCGAGCAAAAGGCCACCCTCGCCCTCACGCGCGAACAGGAAAACGGCACTGCCCTGGGCTTTGTCTCGCAGCATATCGGCGACCTCGAGAACGCCGAGACCTTTGACGCATGGCGCTCGGCGCTCACGCGCGCGGAGGAACTCTTCGCCCTGACCCCCACCGCGCTCGCCTGCGACGCGCACCCCGGTTACCTTTCCAGCCAGTGGGCGCGTGAGCGTGCGCGGGCGACGGGTCTGCCTCTCGTGAAGGTCCAGCACCACCACGCGCACATCGCCGCCGTTATCGCCGAGGCCGCCGCTCGGCAAGAAATCGATGTCGAAGCTCAGGTTGTCGGCATTGCGTTCGACGGAACGGGGGCGGGGGCCACGATGCCCGCTGGCCGATCCGAACGCGGCGACCTAGAGCTGGACGGCACTATATGGGGCGGAGAGTTCTTGCTCGCCACGCTCTCGTCGTTCGAGCGCGTGGCCCATCTTGAGCCGTGGCCGCTTCCTGGAGGAGCCGCTTCCGTTCGCGACCCGCGCCGCAACGCGTTTTCCCTGCTCCGTCACTACGGCCTGCTCGACCATCCCGGAGCCGCGCTGCTCCTTGCATCCTTGAGCCCCAGAGAGCGGGCATTCACCGAGCGCATGACTGAGCGGAACATCAATTGCCCCGCCACCAGCAGCATGGGACGCCTTCTCGACGCCGTAAGCGCCATCCTTGGTATATGCGCCAGTGCCACATACGAAGGCGAACCCGCGATTCTGCTCGAAGCGGCGGCGTTGCGATACGCGCGCGCCCGGGGCGAAGGTGCCGCACCCAGCTCCAAAAACGCCGTCTACGCTCCATGCGCGCCCAAGGCCCACGCGCCCAACTCCCCCGCAGTGAACGCCATCAGCGCACGGCCCCTACTTTCCGAGCTGCTCGACGGCATCGCGCGCGGTGATTCCACCGAAAAGCTCGCCTGGGCAGCCCATCGCTCAATCATTGACCTCACCGTGCGCGCAACGCGAGGGCTCGCCCGCGCAACCGGCGTGTGCATCGTTGCCCTATCGGGCGGCGTGTTTATGAACCGCCTGCTCTTCGAGGGTATTTCCACCGAGCTTGAAGGCGTGGGCTTCACTGTTCTCACCCCACACGAGCCGCCGTGTAATGACGGCTGCATCGCTTTCGGCCAAGCCGCCGTCGCTCGCGCGCAGCTTGCCGCGGCATCGCGTTGCCCCGGCCCCCACTGAGCGCTACCATCTTGTCCAATGGAGCGACCTCAGGAGGTTGGCATGTGTCTCGCGGTCCCCGGTAAAATCCTCTCCCTGCAGCAAAGCGGGCGCGCAACCGTCGACATGCTCGGCGCGCAGCGCGACATCTCCCTACGGCTCACGCCCGGCGCATGCGTGAACGACTACGTCCTCGTGCATGCCGGCTTTGCCATCCAGGTAATCGATGCCCAGGAAGCCGCCGAGACCCTCCAGCTCGTGCACGACCTCGCCGACCTCGCCGATGCGCGATAACCAGCCTTCCATGAACGCCCCCAACATGCACGACGCACTCGGCGCCTTTCGCGATCCCGCGCTCGTGCGCCCACTCTCCCGCACCATCACGGCTCTAGCCGGCGAGCGCACCATCAACCTCATGGAAGTCTGCGGCACGCATACGATGAGCATCGGCCGCTATGGATTTCGCTCCATCATGCCCGTGGGCCTTCATCTGCTCTCAGGCCCCGGTTGCCCCGTGTGCGTGACCGCCAACCAAGATATCGACCACGCGATCGCACTGGCGCGCGTCCCCGGAGTCATCATCACCACGTTTGGTGACATGATGCGCGTTCCCGGCTCGACCAGCTCGCTTTCCGCCGAGAAAGCCGCCGGTCGGGACATTCGCATAGTGTACTCACCGCTCGATGCGCTGGAAATTGCGCAGGCGAGCCCGGCCAAGCAGGTTTTTTTCCTGGGCGTCGGTTTTGAAACCACCACGCCCACCGTCGCCGCGGCCATTCTCGAGGCTCAAGCCCGAGGCATCACCAACTTCTCGGTCTTCTGCGCGCACAAGCTTACCCCGCCCGCGCTACGCGTTATTGCGAGCGACCCGCAGACCCATGTCGACGGCTTCATCCTGCCGGGTCACGTCTCGACCATAACCGGCGTCGATCCGTTTCGCTTTCTCGTAGATGAATTCAGCATCCCCGGTGTCATCACCGGATTTGAGCCCGTGGACATCCTTGAGGGCGTCGCGAAGCTCACGCAAATGGTCGTCGAAAAGAGGCCCGACGTTATCAACGCGTATCACCGAGGCGTCAACGCCGAGGGCAATGCCGTGGCGCGCGAGCTCGTAAGCCAGGTCTTCGAGCCCTGCGATGCCGCATGGCGAGGGCTGGGTGTCATCCCTCAATCCGGGCTGCGCATACGCCCCGAGTTCAGGGGGTTCGACGCTCGCCTGCGTTTCAACGTGCAGGTCGAGCCCACCGTCGAGCCGCGCGGCTGCCGTTGCGGTGATGTTTTGAGAGGGCGAATCGCCCCCGCGGAATGCCCCTTGTTTGGCCGCGCGTGTACCCCCGAGACCCCCGTCGGTCCCTGCATGGTGAGCTCGGAGGGCAGCTGCGCCGCCCATTACCGTTTCCGCTCATAGCTCGAGGAGGCACACATGGGAACCCAAAACGAATTCGTCCAGCTCGGACATGGATCGGGCGGACAGATGATGAAGCGCCTCATCGACGAGGTCTTTCTCGATGCCTTCGGCTCGCCCGAGCTCTTCGCTGGCAACGACGCCGGCGTTGCCGAGCTGCCCGTTCAGGCCCAGCTCGACAGCTTTGCACGCTCGCTTGGCGCCAGCTCCGCCCGTGCCGTCGCATCGCCCGTTAGCTCATCGGCGCCTGCGCGCATCGCCATGTCCACCGACAGCTTCGTGGTCACGCCGCAGTTTTTCCCGGGAGGCGACATCGGCAGGCTCGCCGTTTGTGGCACCGTCAACGACGTCGCGACCTCCGGCGCGCAGCCGCTCTACCTGTCATGCGGCTTTATCCTCGAGGAGGGCTACCCTCTCTCCGACCTGAGGCGCATCTGCACGTCCATGGCGCATACCGCACGTGAAGCCGGGGTCCGCATCATCACGGGCGACACCAAAGTGGTCGAACGCGGCAAGGCCGACGGGGTCTACATCAACACCGCCGGCGTTGGCGTCGTTCCAACCGAAGTCAATCTTTCCGGCGCGAACTGCCGGCCCGGCGACCTGGTGCTCGTCTCCGGCACCCTTGGAGACCACGGCATCGCCATCATGAGCCAGCGCGAGGGCCTCGCCTTCTCCACGCCCATCGAAAGCGATGCCGCCCCGCTCAACCATCTCATCGCCGCCATGCTCAAAGCCGCCCCGCACACGCGTTGCTTCCGCGACCCCACGCGCGGCGGTCTCGCCAGCACGCTCAACGAATTCGCCCAGGCAAGCGGCGTTGCCATCACCATTGACGAAGATGCCGTTCCCGTGCGCCCCGAAGTTCGCGGCGCGTGTGAGATGCTCGGCTACGACGTGCTCCAAGTAGCCAACGAGGGGAAGATCGTCGCCGTCGTTCCGGCAGAAGAAGCCGAGGCGGCGCTTACCGCCATGCGGAAATCCAAATACGGCGAAAATGCCGCCATCATCGGCGAGGTTTCGGCAAGCTCCGAGGCAAGCGGGACCTGGACGGAAGCAGGCCAGACCGACTCGGCATCCAACCAACCGTCGAGCGCTGCCATTCCCGCCGGCTCACCAGGAAGCGTCCGCGTTCGCACCCCCTGGGGCTCAACGCGCATCCTCGATATGCTTGTAGGCGAGCAACTACCCCGCATCTGCTAACCAAGGCCCGGCCCCGATTCTGCCGCCTCGGGCCCGGTCCTGCACCAGGCCACCAGAACCCGGCTCCCGAAGCCGCCACCCGGAGCTCGCCCCCGAGCCCGTCAAGCCAGCCACCATCGCAAATAACGGGTCTCACCGCTCAAGCAGTGAGACCCGTCTCATATGGGGGCTTTGGAAGATCTTCGTACCCGCTACGCCTCCGCAGCAAGGCCCTCGGAAGCGCCATCCGCGGTAGCGACCTTGCGGACACGGCAGTTGCGGCGGCCCATCTCGGACCACTCGGGCTCCTCGTCGGGCATGGAGCCAAAGTCCTTGCCGCGCAGTTCCTTAAGGCAGTTCACCGCCACGATCAAACCCAGCGCAACCAGCAGCACCGCAAATACGAGCTGTAATCCAGAGGTCGCCATCACGGCCATGCCGCCCGCCTGGAGCGCGGTGACGCACCCAACGATGCTCATACCCAGGGACGTAAAGGTGCACACCAGCAAAAACGCCACGGGCACGTAGAGCATCCAGCCGGAGCGGCCGGTGCACTTGCAGAACACCGCCAAGGTGATCATCGTCATTCCGCCCAGCAGCTGGTTGGAAGCGCCGAACAGCGGCCAGATGTTCAGGTAGCCGCCAAAGGTGAGGGCAAGTCCGGGAAGCAGCGTCACAACCGTGGCAACCCAGGGATTGCCCAGGAACTTCATAGCGCCGGTCGTCTCATGCTCAACGGCAAGCGCGTCGTTACTCGTGGCGAAGAACTCGGAGAAAGACGTGCGGCCAATGCGCGCGACCGCGTCGAGGGAGGTCAGCGCAAGCGCCGAGACGTTCATGGTCATAAACACCGTGGCCACCGTGCCGTCAACGCCAAAGGCCTGCATGCCGCGCGCGATACCCGTGGCAAAGATCGCAAACGGAGTGGAAGCCACGCCGCCGTTCAGAGCGCCCGTGCCGGCGGTATTCATGTCGGAGAACATGATGCCCGCAACGATGATGGCCAAGATGCCCACGAACGACTCGACGACCATGGCTCCGTAGCCGACCTTCACTGCGTCCGCCTCGTTCTCAACCATCTTGGAGGACGTACCGGACGACACGAGGCTGTGGAAGCCGGAAAGCGCGCCGCATGCAACGGAAACGAACAGGACGGGGAACATCATGCCCGACGCCGCGGTAAAGCCGGTGAACATCGGCGCCGTCATGGTCGCCTCGCCACGAGCGCCCAACACCACGATGCCGAGCACGGCGCACGCGATCATGACAATCATCATGATCGAAGTCAGGTAATCGCGAGGCTGCTTGAGCGTCTGGATGGGCATGGCACCGGCGAACACCAGGTACACCATAACAACGGCAATCCAGCCATTCAGGTCAAGGTACACGGGGAACTGCATGCCCACGGCGAACATCGCGACCATAAGAAGAACGCCGACCGCGAACTCCTTGGCGCCCGTCAGGTTGAACTTGCGGCACGCCCAGCCGAACGCCATGGCAACGAAGGTGAACAGGATGGAGATCGTCCCGGCACAGCCGGCGGCATAGGACTTGGCAACGTCCACCGAGCCCGCGTCATCAGTCGTCATAGCAAACGTACCGGACACCATCGAGGTGAAGGCCGCGATGACGATCAGGCAGAACAGCCAGCAGAACAGCAGGAACAAGCGACGACCCGTACGGCCGATGTACTTGTCGATAAGCTGCGCGAGCGACTTACCGTTGTTCTTCATCGAGGCATACAGCGCACCGAAATCGTGGACCGCGCCGAAGAAGATTCCGCCCACGAGCACCCACAGCACCACGGGCAGCCACCCGAATGCCATGGCAACGATGGTGCCCGTCACAGGACCCGCGCCGCAGATCGAGCTGAATTGATGCGAGAACGCCGTAAACGCCGAAGCGGGCGAAAAGTTATGCCCGTCCTCCATACGGCACGCAGGTGTGAGCGCCTCACGGTCGACGCCCCATTTGTTGGCGAGCCATCGGCCATACCCCAGGTAGCCGGCTGCGAGCACCGCCGCCGCGACCACCATCAACACGACTCCGTTCATGTGTTCCTCCCCTTTTGCGAAGCTCAAAGCCATAAAAAAGGAGGACCGTCGATATGACGGCCCTCCCCATGCGTCTCGACCGCCCGTGAACAAGCGCGGGCGGCATGCGTGCCAACCCGTGCTAGCTAATAATTAGGCGAATAACGAGGCTGGTCTGACGCATAGCTTTAACTCCTTGACCTTGGAAAGCGCACCCAGGCGCTTTTACCAACTAAAGTGACAGCAGGAAGTATCACGCTTTAGCAAAATGGAGTCAACACACAACGTCTTTTGTTTCAGAACGAAGAACACAGCGACCGAACACAGGCAACAACCCTGCTGAGGTTCCTCGCCGCCACCCATTATCCGGCGCTCAGACAATCCTGCTTGCACGAAGGGTCCACTGGACCCTTCGGCTCGTGCGGAAACTCGCGGCGGACAATGGGTGGCGGCGAGGAACAGGCGGCTCATCCAGAAACGGAATCAGGCGGCAGCGCGGGGACCCGAGGCGGCTACTGCGAAACCACGTTACAGCGTCATGTTCGGGTCGGCATCCACGCGGAAGTCGGAGAACTCGCCGCGCAGGTACTTTTCGCGTGCCACCACGGCGATCATCGCCGCGTTATCGGTGCATGCATTCTGCGGAGGAACGGTCACGCGAATGCCCTGACGGCCGAGTTTCTCGATCACCATCTTACGCAGATGCGGATTCGCCGCAACGCCGCCGCCGATGCAGTACTCGCGCGCACCTGTCTCACGCAGGGCGTTCTTCGCCTTCTTGTATTGGACGTCGAACACCGCCGCCTCAAAGGAAGCCGCAAGGTCAGGCAGGTTGATAGTGCGACCGGCCTTGGTCTCCTGCTCAATGTACAGCGTCACGGCCGTCTTGAGACCCGAGAGCGAGAAGCGGTAGTCGCCGCGGCTGTTGAGCGCGCGCGGGAAATCAATCGCCTTCGGGTTGCCCGTCTCCGCCAGTCGCGAAATCACAGGACCGCCAGGATAACCCAGACCCAGGGCCTTCGCCACCTTATCAAACGCCTCGCCAACCGCGTCGTCGAGCGTCTCGCCCAGCACCTCGTAATCGCCCCAGGCGCGCACGTGCACGAGCATGGTGTGCCCGCCGGAAACGAGGGTGAAGATAAACGGGGGCTCAAGGTCGGGCGTGGTCAACTTGTTTGCGAACAGGTGCCCTTCAAGATGATTCACGCAGATGAGCGGCTTATGCGCCGCCGCAGCAAAGCCCTTGGCGAACGCCACGCCCACCACAAGCGCACCCACAAGACCGGGTCCTTGCGTCACGCCCACAGCGGCAAGTTCCGAGGGGGCGATTGCACCACCCGCCAAGCCAAGATTGGCCGCCGCCTCCTCGAGAGCGGCATCGACAACGCCCACGATGGCCTCAACGTGCTTGCGCGAGGCGATCTCGGGCACCACGCCGCCAAAGCGCGCATGGAAGTCGATCTGCGTCGAAACCTGATTGGCGAGCAGATTGCCCTCGGCATCGATGATGGCAACGGCCGTCTCATCACACGAGCTCTCAATGGCGAGCACGAGCTGGCGCCGCTCGATCTGCTCGCACTCCTCTTCGGAACGCGCAGGCGCCGGCAGGGGCCACTCGCGCACCGCAGCCGCCGTAGGCTCCGGCGAGGCGGCGTCCACGGGCAGCACAAGCGGCAGGGGTGCCGTCAGAATGCGTGCATTACGTCCCGCGCCGTAGTAGTCGCGGCGCACTCCCGCCTCGGAAAAGCCCAGGCTTTCGTAGAGGGCGATAGCCGCGCTGTTGCCATCCTCGACCTCCAGGGAGGCGGAGCTGCATCCCAGCATCTGGGCATCGTAGCTCACATGAGCCAAAAGCTTGCGGGCAATCCCAGCGCGCCTGTGCTCCTGCGACACCACAACGTCGAGGATCTCGACATCCTTGTCCACGACCATGCCGCCGGCAAAGCCGATCAGCTCGCCGTTATCGTGCGCGACCCACCACGTTCGGGGCGTCGGGACATCATCTGCGAGCTCGGACAGAAACGCAGAGGCGCTCCACGGCTCGTGCCCAGCGCCCGCAAACACCTCTCGCTCAAGCTCCGCCATAGCCTCAGCATCTGCCGCGCCCATCGGACGCAGCTGCAGGTGCCTGCCCGCGAGTTCGTCGGCCACGCCCGTTACGCGTGAACCTGCGCTCGCATCGAGCCCCAACCGTTTGCGCTCGTTTTCCTCCGCATCCGACAGACGCGTATACACCGGCAACACTAGCGCGGGGTCAGTCGAGCCAGCGGCCATAAGCCCCTCAGGACTCGCCGCCGCGCGGAGCAGACCCTCGCCCGTAGGCCACCACAGGTCACGCTCGACAGCACGGCCCATCAGCCCCGCCTCTTCGAACAGGGTGCCGTATCGCACCAAGCCATCACCCGTGAGCTGCAGCTCGGAAGCATCCTCGCGGGCCGCCCACTCCTGAGCCGCGACCGCCGCCTTCACCACGCGCTCGCGCTCAAACAGCCGAATAGGACCCTCGTCATTCAACACATACAGCGCCGGATATACCTCGCCGCGCATCGCGTCCGCAGCAACGGCGAGCTTACCTCGAACGCCCGCGCGCCACGACGTCCACGCCGTCGCATCGAGCGTCGATGCGCCCATCAGCGGCACGTTCGCGCCGCTCGCCAGGCCCTTTGCTGTAGATATGCCAATGCGCACGCCCGTAAACGAGCCCGGACCGCGGCCGACCAAAAACCCGCCCACGTCGCACATATCCATACCGGCATCCGCCAGCACCCCGCGCACGGTTTCGACCAGCTCGACGTTCGCCTGGCGACGGCACGCATGGTCGTTGCTTGCGAGTACCTCGATATGCGCGCGCGACGGCGTGTCGTCAAAGAAAACCTCGGGGGTCCACCATGCCGCCGAGCAGGCGAGCATGTCCGTAGATGTATCAATTGCCACGATCAACGTGCGCAAATCATCGAGCCTCATCGAGCACGACCCTTTCCATATCGGTTATTCCTCAGGCGAGCCCGGCAACCGCCGACTCAATCTCACTCGCCAGCTTCTCCGCCCGAGCGCCATGCGGCTCAAGGGTTATCACGCGCTTGTCGCCGTCACTCTCAACGCGCGCGAGCGTCACGCCCAAATAGTCGTCCGTCAGTTCATCTTGGAACTGCTCGCCCCACTCAAGCAGGCACGCTCCCTCGTATCCCAGCACGTCGAAAATGCCCGTGTCCTCAAGCTGATACGCGTGCTCAAGGCGGTACAGGTCAAAGTGAAACAGCGGAATGCGCCCGCCGTCGTGAACCGCCATAAGGGCGAATGTGGGGCTCGTCACCGGATTAGCGTCACCGAGCCCGCTCGACACGCCTTTCGTGAAGTGCGTCTTGCCCACTCCCAGGCCACCTGACAGAACAAGCACGTCACCGTGGTCCAAACAGGAAGCAACGAGCTCGCCAAACGCGATCGTGTCCTCAACGCAAGCGCTCTCAAACTGGCGCTCGCCCACAAGTTTCAACGTCATAACCAGCTACCCCTCAAGGCTTGGCAGGGCATCGGAGCGCTCTGATTCGGCAGCTTCCATCGTTGCCGCCTCCAGCCCGCTTCCCGCCGGGTGGGCGGCCAGATAGTCTCCGAGCATCTTAAAATCCGCCTCGAGCAACTGCTGCCAGGCGGGATTGCGCAAGGCAGCCGCCGGATGGAACGTGGGCATAACCGTGAAATGCCCCATCTGGTGAAAACGTCCGCGCAGCTTGGTGATGCCCGTCTCGGTTTTCAAGACAAAGTGGCTCGCCGGATTGCCCAAAGTGACGATGATGTCGGGCCAGATGCTGCGAATCTGCTCCCGCAAATACGGAGAGCACGCGAGCACCTCGTCGGCAGCGGGATTTCGATTTCCCGGGGGACGGCACTTGAGCACGTTCGCGATGTAGATATCCTCACGGCGAAGGCCCGCCAGCGACAAAATCCGGTTGAGGTTCTCGCCGGCACGGCCCACGAACGGCTCGCCCTGCAAATCCTCGTTCTTACCCGGCGCCTCTCCAACGAACAGAACGCGCGCATGCGGATTGCCCACGCCAAACACGATGTTCGTGCGCGTTTGGCACAGCTGGCACAGGCGGCAGTCGCCCATCACCGAGCGAATCTCCTCAAGAGACACCTCGCGAGGCTTTTGCCCCTCATGTCCCGGAATATGCATCATCCCCATGCAATGCGCCTCTCCGCGCCCGCCTTCCCGGCAAGCGACTAAACGTAAATCTTCTCCAGCCGCATGCCAAAACCGCACGCAAGCTCATAGTTGATGGTTCCGCACATGCCCGCGAGCTCGTCGAGCGTTATGCGCTCGTTGCCGTCAGCGCCAACGATGGTCATGAGGTCGCCGGGCTCCGCCTCGATGGCGGGATGCAGTATGGATGTCTCGTTGATGGCGACCATGCACTGGTCCATGCAAATATTGCCCACCTGTCGAATACGCTGGCCCCGATAGAGGACCTCCATGCGGTTGGACAGCATGCGCGGAAGACCGTCCGCATAGCCAATGGGCAGCGTGCAGATCTGAACGCGCGTGCGAGGCACACGGTAGGTGTACCCGTAGCCAACTCCCTCGCCCATCGCAGGGTGGCACTCATGGGTCACGCGGGCCTTAATGCTCATGACCGGCTCGAGCGGAAGAACCGCTGCCGCTCGCTCGCACGGCTGCAGGCCATACAAGCCAATACCCGCGCGGATCATATCGAAGTGCATGTCCTTGTTGAGCACGGATCCAGGCGTGTTGTCGCAATGCACGATGCCTGGGTCAAACCCCGCCTCGCGCAGACCCGCAATCGCTTCGACAAACCGCTTGCACTGCAGTTGATGGTCCCAACCGTCGGGCTCATCCGCAGTCGCAAAGTGCGTGAACGTGCCATCGCACTCCAGACCTGCATGAAACTCGACGCTTCGGCGGAAATCGACCACCTCGGTGTAGTGAACGCCGATGCGGTTCATGCCCGTATTGATGGCGAGGTGGTATTTGCCCACGCGACCCAGGGCCGCCGCTCGCTCGCCATACGCCCAGGCGAACTCCGGCGTGTAAATGGACGGCATGATGTCGTGCTCGAGCAGCGCGTCAACGGCCGTTGCCGGCGGCTCGCTCAGCAAGAGAATCGGCAGCTTTTGGCCAGCCTCACGCAAGGCAATGCCCTCGAGAACCGTCGCCACTGCAAACATGTCCGCACCCGCGGCATGCATGACCTTAGCGCAGCGCTCAACGCCGTGCCCGTACGCATCCGCCTTAACTACGCAGCACAACCGCTGACGGGCGCCGATAAGCCCCTTAAACGCGCGCGTGTTACGACGAAGCGCGCCGGTATCGATCTCCGCCCACGCCCAACGGGTAGGCGGCTCGCTCAACGTCTGCATGTCCTAGTCCTCCATATCGATGCCGGCGTCTTTAAGGGACTCGCGCTCAACCATATCCATGGCTTCGCCCAGCACATCGATCAGATCCGTGGCAATTACGCTGCGCTCGCCCATAAGAGACGCCGCCGCATATCCCGTGCAAGAATGAACGGCAACGGCATAGGAGCACAGGAGCTCCCACCTGTCGACCTCGCCATGGCTCACGGCAACGTTCGCGGCAATGATACCCGCCAGGACGTCACCGGACCCGGCAGTTGCAAGCGAAACGGGCCCGCCTTGCGGGAACAGGACCTTCTCCACGCCCACAATGGCGGTGGTGGGGCCCTTCGCAACCACAACCAGGTTATCCGACCCAGCCGCCCACACCAGCTGCTGGGCAGCCTCGATGGCAGAGCCCAGATCGTCGACGGGCTTGTCACCGACCAGGCGCGACAGCTCTTTATTATGCGGCGTGAGGATAAGCGGAGCTTCGCGGCGATACACCTCAGGGGTCTCGTCAATTCCGCCGATGGCGATTCGGCTCAGGCAGTTGAGTGCGTCCGCATCCAGCACCAGAGGCACATCGAGCGACAACAGCTCGTTAACCACCTGCATGCCGCCGGAAGTTACGGTCATGCCCGGCCCGCACAAAACGCAGTCATACTTAGGAGCGATCACCTTGATTGCCGAGGGTGCCGCAGCGCCAAATGCGCCGCGTGAATCCGCAGGAACGGAAACGACCGGCACGCACGGAAGCGCCATGCGAATCAAATTGGCACAAGGCTCGGGAGTTGCAACGGTCACATACCCAGCCCCCGCGCGAGCGGCAGCCTTGGCAGCGAGAATAGCGGCTCCCGGATAGGTGGAAGAACCGGCAACCACCAGGACAGACCCACGGCTGTACTTATTCACGTTTGCAGGCAGCTCGGGGAAGTAATCGAGCAGATCAGCGGGCTCCACGATATCAGCCGCGTGATCGACATCATCAATGACCTCATCGAGGCGATCATACAACTCACCGCAAAAAACCTTGCCCGCATGCTCGGGACCGGCACCACTATACAGGCCGATTTTGGGCGTGAGCATCGTTGCGGTGGCATCCGCTCGAACGCAAGGGCCCTCGGCCATACCGCTCTCCGCATCAAGGCCGGAAGGAACGTCGATGGAGACGACCGTCACATCCAGGTCGTTAAGCGTGGGGATCCAGATGGAGAACGGCGCCCTAACTGCACCAGAGAAGCCAATGCCCAAAATGGCATCGAGGACAACATCTGCCTTTGACAGGATTTCCAGCAGCTCATCCCTCGAGGGGCCGACGATAACATTTACATCCCTGCCCGCTGTACGACGCGCAACATGCCGCGAAATCGGACTCTTGATCTCATCAGGCTCAATAGGAGAGACAACGTCGACCTCAACGCCCTTATGGCGGAGGATGTCCGCAGCCACCCAACCATCGCCGCCGTTGTTGCCAAACCCGGTCAGAACCACAACATGGTTCGGCGCGTATCTCTCGACGACGCTCGCGGCAAACTCGCCAGCGTACTCCATCAGAGCCGCCTTCGAGGTGCCTGAACGCTCAATAAGATCTTCCAGACGACGCGTCTCGTCAGTATTCAATACGGGCCTCATGCCACATCCCCTTCAACGGAAACCGGCTCCTCACCAGTCACCTCAAGTACTTCCAATTCCTGAAGACGCTCTAGATCATCCAAAACAGACCGAGCATCGCGAAACGACTGCGCCAGAAGCTGGCGCTCTGAGACTTTTTCCTCTTTTGGCTTTGGACGAGAAGCCTCGGTTATCGCCATGGCGTTGGCGACGGCGAGCTCCCCCGTAAACGATAACGAGAGCGCAACCTCCTGAACTCCCAGGCGCTCTGCGACCGATGCGGCTCCTCCGGTTAAAACGGCGATCGGCTTACCGTTTGCATCTCGAGAAACCGAGACGTCACGTCGTCCAACGCCCTCTTGTCCAAAACCAGCGCCCAGGGCTTTAAGAACAGCTTCACGGGCAGCAAACCGACATGCATAATGAGCGGCAGGACGCGTAGACGCCTCGCAGTACATACGCTCCTCTTCGGTAAACATACGAAGGATAAAGCTCGGGGTAACACGCATAACGCGTTCCATTTGAGAGACCTTCACGATGTCTACGCCGATACCAGCCTGCGCCACCTGACCCCCATATTGCATAGGTGAGTACATAACTTTTTTATTGTATCGACTTATGCCAAGCACCTCAAAGGCCATACATAAAGAAATGGGGCAGCAACCATTACCGACCACGGCCTCCAAAGATCGCGAGACATCGAGCGACAGAGCGCGCCCGCGAACGGCGGCGGCGCGGCGGGGGCGACGAACATAAAAAGGGGGCGCCGAAGCGCCCCCTCTCCTAAATCCGCCCTATGTAACGAGCTCGGGCGGGAGCCGTCCACCGGTCAGCGGCGCCCTGCTCTCCCACG
>JAUNDT010000001.1 GCA_030525945.1 Coriobacteriaceae bacterium
TCATGCCGAAAAACAGGGGGATACCAGGTTGACAAAACCATAGAGACACCCCCCAGCAAGGGATAGGTTTCCCGGCCAGTCACCCAAACCACCCCAACACAAGAAAGATTTCCCGGCGGGCAGCCCAAGCCGTCCCCAATGTGAGAGAGTTTCGCAACAAGCCGCACGCCCCTACCGCGAGGGAGGTCTCCATGCCGACCTGCCAAACCACCCCAATGCATGAGGGTTTCCCGGCAAGCCGTCCAACTCCCAATGAAAAGGGAGGTTTGCTTGCAAACCTCCCTTAACCCTAAAGCTTCACGGGCGCACCCAGCTAATGCGCGTGCCGCAGGCGAATCGAATCGCGCACGATACCCCTGCTCATAACGTAGGTCACCACAAAGTAGCCGCCGTAGCACAGCAGGAAGATCCCACAGGTCACGCCCACCATGCCGCCAATCGACATGCCGCCGAACAGCTCCACGATCTCAATGACCACATCAAGGGCCACAAACGAGTGCGCCACAGCGATAACCAGCGGAAATACGAAGAACACCGCCTGCTGCACCAGCACCGAGCGCATGATCTCGGCGTGCGAGGTGCCCAGCTCGGACAGGATGCGGCAGCTCTTGCCGGAATCAGCCACGTTCGACAGCTGCTGGATCGTAAGGATCGCCGCGCATGCCACCACGAGCACAAAGCCGATGTAAATCGCCAGGTAGCTAATGAGGCCGTTCATAGTGTTCGTAGACTCGTACGACTGCACGCGCGTCATCTCCATGCCCCAAATGCCGCACTCGTTACCCGTGTCGTTCAGCAGCTGGCCGTAGCTGCGCTGCTGGCGCACGTACCCCTCGGTTTCCTCGTACGACAGGCCGTCCTTGTAGTTCACGAGCACGTTACTCGCATACACCGGGAACCCGCCCTGCTCAATCACCTCGTCGGGGACGATGACCGTGCCGGGGTTGCTGCCCATGGTCGAGTCCACAAATGCGCTCGCGTCCTCGTTCACGCGATCGACAACGGGGGTCAGCGTGTGACCGGCGATCTCGAGCTCAACCCCCTTGCTCAACACGGCGTTATATACATCGTTGACGGTGCTGCCCATATCGCTGGTGATCAGGTATCCGTCGCTTCCCAGCTCGATCTCGTCCATGCCGCGGAAACGCAGGTAATCGTTGTACTCGCTCTCAGGCATGAGGTAGAGGCCCATAACGTTGGTGTCGGCGCTGCCCATGCCCTTGGGAATCGGCATGTTCACGGCGTCGCACAGGGCGCCCAGGTTCACCACGTTCTCCTGCCCGCCGCGCGGAATGGACTCGTAGAGCTGCGTCTGCACGTGGTCGCCGGCGATGCGCGCCAGGTCAAAGTGCTCGCCCGTCTCGGCCATGACATTCTGCTCGCCCGCCTTGATGATGTCCACGGGGCCGTCGGGCAGCGCCATCCGGGGCTCGCCATCCTCGATAGCGGCATCGCTGCTCATCTCAAGCGTCATCGGCGTGTAGTACATCACGGTGCGCGAATAATCCGCGGGCGTGACGCGCTCCACGGTGGTGTTCATCACGTCGGCGATGCTCATGCCGCCGGTAACGCTGGTAATGGCCAAAAACAGGATCATCGAGATGATAGCCATCGAAAAGCTCACGGTGTTCACCTTGGCCGAGAGCTGGCGCATGGTGAACATGTTGAGCCCGCGCCAGTACAGCCCGCGCGCGCCCTGCAGCACCTTGAGCATAAAGCCCGAGAAGCCAAAGAAGAACAGAATGGTGCCGGCGGTGACCATGCCCGTGGTGAGGCCGAACTGCCCCATCGCGGCGTCCATGTCGCTCGGCGCGGCATCGATGGGCAAGCCGTCGCGCAGCAGGCGGAGGTACGCCACGCCAATGAGCGCGCAGCCCACCACGAACAGCGCGGCAGATGCCCAGGGGTTACGTACCTTGATCGACTCGCTGCGGCGATCGGCGCTCATGAGGTCGATCACCTTGGCGCGGCGCACCACGCGCAGGTTGAACAGCAGCGTGACCGCAAAGATCGCCAGCAGGCACAGCGCCGTGTAGAACAGCGCCGTCCAGGAGAAGAAAAAGTGGAAGTCGGCGATCTGCGTTTTGAACAGCGAGGCTGTAAAGAACGTCATGACCTGCGAAAGTCCCACGCCGCATGCGATGCCCAGCACAAACGCCGCGCCGGATACGATGGCGGTCTCGAGCGCCATGATGCGCGACACCTGCCCACGGCTCATGCCGAGCACCTGGTACAGGCCTAATTCCTTCTTGCGCCGCTTCATGATGAAGTTGTTCGCGTACACCATCAAAAAGCCCATGACGAACGCCAGGAACATGGTCAAGCCGCTAATGATGCCGCCCAGCAGCTCGGAAAGGCCCTCCTCCATGGTGACAAAATCAACCTGGATGGAGATGGTGTTGAACGCGTAAAACACGGTGACGGACAGCGTAAGCGTGAGCAGGTACACCAGGTAGTCCCGGCTCGCGCGGCGCACGTTGCCCCAAGCGAGCTTACAGAGCATCGGAGCCCTCCCCACCCATCATGGCCACGACTTCCATGATACGGTCGAAGAACTCGCGGCGCGGGCTGTCCCCACGGCGGAGCTCGGTGAACACGCGGCCGTCGCGGATGAACAGCACGCGGTTGGTGTAGCTCGCGGCAAAGCTGTCGTGCGTGACCATGAGCACGGTCGCCTGGTACTGGCGGTTCATGCTCTCAAAGCTCTCGAGCAGCAGGCGGGCGTTCTTGGAGTCCAAGGCGCCCGTGGGCTCGTCGGCCAGAATGATCGCCGGGTCGGTCACGAGGGCGCGAGCTGCGGCAACGCGCTGCTGCTGGCCGCCGGACATCTGGTAGGGGTACTTGTCGAGCACCGCGGCAATGTCCAGACGCTGCGCCACCTGCTCCACGCGCGCCATCGTTTCCTTGGCGGGCGTGCGCGCGATCGTGAGCGGCAGTGCGATGTTCTCGCGCGCGGTCAGCGTGTCGAGCAGGTTCGAATCCTGGAAGATAAAGCCCAGCTGTTCCCGGCGGAAGCGCGTGAGCTTATCGGACTTCATACGCGTCACGTCCACGCCGCCAATGAGCACACTGCCGCTCGTCACCGAGTCGATGGTGGACACGCAGTTGAGCAGCGTGGACTTACCGGAGCCCGAGGCGCCCATGATGCCCACGAACTCGCCCTTCTCCACCGTGAACGACACGTCGGCGAGCGCACGCGTAACGCTGCCGCGGCTGCCGTACACCTTCTCGACATGCTGAACGGACAAAACGGGGGCGGTGGCGCCAAGCCCAGATATCGTCTGCTTCATAAGAACAGCTCCTTTCTACTGAGAAACAACGGCGAGGATCGCGAGCATCCCGCAAGCGAGCACCGCCATGACGCCCAGCCACAGCGTCATCTCGACCTGACTCATGCTTGCCTGCACAACCTTGTCGTCCACTGCGTTCTTCATGACGAGCTCCCTTCCTGGAGTCGAACGGCCGCGCACGGCCTTGGATTTCCTCGACCCCTATACTCGCAGGACCTCGTCTGCGCAACCATCGATTTGCCTTACAGTACTATTACGCTCTCGTAAGGTTACTCAACGAATGCTTAAGGCGGTGGGCATGGCACATACCAAGCAGGTGGCAGCGGGCATCATTCAGCGCGTGGGCGAGGATGGCGAGCACGAGTTTCTCGTTGCGCAGCGCGGGCACGGCTCCATGGAGGGCTACTGGGAGTTTCCCGGCGGCAAAATCGAGCATGGCGAGACCGCGGCCGAGGCATGCGAGCGCGAGCTTGCGGAGGAGCTGAACGTACGCGTGAGCAACGTGCAGGACTTCTACACGCTCGAGTACGACTACCCCGAGTTCCATCTGTCCATGAAGTGCTTTTCGTGCTCGCTTGCCGAGGGCGAAGACATCCCCGAGCCGCGCGACGGGCAAAAGCAGCTTAAGTGGGTGAGGCGCGAGACGCTCGCCACGCTCGAATGGATGCCCGCCAATGCCGAGCTTATCGCCGCTCTGAGCGGTGTTGATGAGGACGATGCCCTTGTTCGCCGGCGCGCCGCTATTCGCAAGTCGATGCAGGGCAACAAGCGCAGAGACACCAAGCCTGAGCTGCTGGTGCGCCAGCGCCTGCGTGCGGCGAGTCTCACCGGGTATCGCCTAGACTGGGCCAAAGCGCCCGGGCGGCCCGACATCGCCTTCCCCGGGCGCAGAATCGCCATCTTTGTGAACGGGTGCTATTGGCACCGCTGCCCGCACTGCAACCCGAGCGAGCCTCGCAAAAATGTTGAATACTGGCAGGCAAAGTTTCGCCGCAACATCGAGCGCGATCGCGAGGCTCTGGCCGAGCTAGAGGCGCTCGGCTGGCATGCCATTACCATTTGGGAATGCGAGCTCAAGCGCGCTCGCGTCGACGAGACCATGGATCGCGTTATTGAGGAGATTCGCTCCGTGACGCGTGAGCGCGATGCCGAGGCGGAGCGGCGCAAAGCGCTCCGTGAGGCTGAACGGCTCGCGCAGGCCCAGGCGAAGCTGCAGTCCCAGGACCAGCGGTCCCGCGGCGCGGACGCGTAGAAGAAAGGAAGCCCATGCATATCAGTGCTTTTCAAGCGGAAGAGTTCGGAGACTTGCAGCGCCTCGTTGACGGGCTCTTTACCGGCCGCGAAACCATCGAGCGACTTGACCTCATTGTTCAGGCGGAGATTATGGACCTTGCCCCCGATTTGATTGAGATCGTGACCCTTGTTCCGCCCGGGACGTACGATCGCCAGCGCCTGTGCGACCAGATAAACTCCGCCCTCGCCGCGCACGGCTGGGCCGCCACCTACGGGACGGTGGAGTAAGGCACAGCTCCAGAGGTACCGCCCCGTCGGTACCTGTTAGCCCCCGACACCCTGCCGCGCGTAACAGGTCTACGGCATCTGTTACGCGGGTAGCACCCCTACGGCACCTGCTTGCTACGGCGCTTGAGCCACGGCGCCTGTTACCACGGTACCTGTTGCGTGCGGAGCCCCACGCGCCACAAAAAAGGGGGACAGTGCGGAACCGTCCCCCTCACATGCGCGTTGTTCGCGAGTGGCTTACGCGCGACCCACGGAGCCGAGGTTCTCCATGCGAACCTTGACGATCTTGGTGATCTCGTCGGCGCCGGCCTTGCCCGGGTTCTTCGGGTCGAAGTTGTTCGGGTTCTCAGCCATGTAGGCCATGTAGCCCTTGGTATAGGCCTGACGCAGCTCGGTGGCGTAGTTCACCTTGCAGATGCCGTTCTTGACGGCCTCGGCGACCTGCTCGTCCGGCACACCGGAGGTGCCGTGCAGAACCAGCGGCACGTCAACAGCGGCGCGGATGGCCTTCACGACGTCCTGGTCGATGTGGGGCTCCTCGGTGTACACGCCATGAGCGGTACCCACGCCAATGGCGAGGGAGGTGCAGCCGGTGCGCTCGACGAACTCCTTGGCCTCCACCGGATCGGTGTAGGGGGACTCGCCCTCGACCTCGACGTCGTCTTCCTTGCCGCCAACCTTGCCGAGCTCGGCCTCAACCGGGATGCCCATAGCGGCGCCAGCGTCGGCAACGAGCTTGGTGAGGGCGATGTTGTCCTCGAAGGTCTCGTGAGAACCGTCGATCATGACAGAGGTGTAGCCGGTGCGAAGGGCCTTCATGCAGCGATCGTAGCCATCGCCATGGTCGAGGTGCAGGGCCACGGGCACGGAAGCGCGCTCGGCAGCAGCCTTAACCATGCCGTAGAAGTAGTCCAGGCCGGTCTTCTTGATGGTGCCAGAGGTGGTCTGCATGATGACGGGGGACTTGGTCTCCTCGGCAGCAGCCAGAACGGCCATGACGAACTCAAGGTTCTCGACGTTGAAGGCGCCAACAGCGTAGTGGTTCTTCTGCGCGTCGAGCAGCATCTCCTTGGTGGTTACGAGCATTATTTCTCCTCTCTCTCCGCCTTGTGGCGGTTGAAACACTAGTATCGCACGAATGGACCAAAGCCTGAATAATCTAAGACTTTTCCAGGTACCCCATCTCAATCAACGGGGTTTAGCAGCGCCCGAGGTCACCGCGAAAGTTGAGGGCGCATGCGAGCAAGCTGCACCCCCGCGATTGCGCGGCGACCTCGAGAACCGTTGAAAGCAGCTAGAGCTCGGTGACCTCAACGGCGTTGTAGACCTCGTCCCAGCGCTCAATAACCAGATGGCCGGTCTGAGGATCCATAGCGTTGAGCTTGCCGCAGGTGTTGCCGGTCTTGAGCACGGTCACATCGTCCGCATCCGCCGCGATCGCGTGGGCAAAGCCCGCGATTGTGGAGTCGCCCGAACCCGTTGCGTTCACAGCCGGGATGTCAGGCGTCTTGGCGCGGTAAATCTTGTCGCCGTGGAACGCGAAGGAGCCGGCAGCGCCCATGGACACCACGACCCACTCGATGCCGGCAAAACGGTCGTCAGCCTTGAGGGCGGCGGCGAGCTCGTTCACCTGCTCGGGCGTATAGCTCGTGCCCAGCAGCGCGTTAATCTCGGTGAGGTTGGGCTTGAGCAGCGTCGGAGCCCACGGGCACTCGAGCGCGGCGTCGAGCGCGGCGCCGGAGGTGTCGAGCAGGACCTTGACGCCGATCTTCTCCACGCAAAGCTCCAGAAGCTCGGCATAGTACGAAGCGGGCACGCCCTTGGGGAGGGAACCGGAAATCGTCACGCAGTCAGCCTTGGCGGCGAGTTCGGTGAACTTGGCGGTGAAGGCCGCGAGCTCCTCCTCAGACACGGTGGGGCCACTCTCGAGCAGCTCGGTCTGGTTGCCCTCATGCAGGATGTTCAGGCAGATGCGGGTCTCACCGGCGATGAGCGTGAAGTCGTGCTTGATGCCGTCGGCATCCATAAGAGAGCCCATGTAGGCGCCCATGTGACCGCCAAGCAGGCCGGTCGCCACCACGTCGTCGCCCAGCTGGCACAGCACGCGGCTCACGTTCAGGCCCTTGCCGCCCGCGGTCTTCTTAGGCATCACGCGATTGACGTCGTCGATGACGAGCTTATCCAGCTGATAGGCGGTGTCAATCGCCGGGTTCATGGTCACAGTCAGAATCATTGGGGTTCCTTTCCCAATCAAACGCGAATCGATGGTTTCGATTACGAGCAAGCTCTACGCCTTGTAGACGCTCTCGCCGCCGAGGTAGGTCTCGACGAGCGTGAGGTCGGGGTTCAGCACGACGAAATCGGCGTGACGGCCAGGACGGATGGAACCGCAGACGTCGGCGATATCGTTTGCCTCAGCAGGAGCCTGGGTGGCCATGTACACGGCCTCGGCCTTGGTGGCCACGCCCCAGTCGGCGACGTTCTTCACGGCGTCCTTCATGTTGAGGATGGAGCCCGCGAGCGAACCGCCGTCCTTCAGGCGAGCGGTGCCCTCGGCCACGACCACGGGCAGCTCGCCCAGGAAGTAGTCACCATCGGGGCAGCCACCGGCGCACATGCAGTCGGTGATGAGCGCGACATGCTCGTGACCCTTGGCGTGCATCACAATGCCCGCAGAGGTGGGGTTCACGTGATGACCGTCGCAGATGAGCTCGGAGTAGGACTTGTCCTGGCTGGAAAGCGCAGCGCCGACCATGCCGGGCTCGCGGTGGTGCAGGCCGCTCATGCCGTTGTAGGTGTGGACGAACACCTTGGCGCCGGCGTCGAGGCAGGCCTTGGCCTCGTCGCACGTGGCGGCGGAGTGACCGAGCGCCACAACGACGCCGGAGGCAACGGCCTCAGCGGTGAAGGCGGCAGCGCCCTCGTGTTCAGGAGCGACGGCGACCTTCTTGACCAGGCCGTGGGCGGCCTCCTGCCACGCGTTGAGCTTCTCCATGGTGGGAGCGCAGAGGTACGCGGGGTTCTGAGCGCCCTTGTACTTCTCGGTGAAGAACGGGCCCTCCAGGAAGATACCCTGAATGCGAGCGTGGGGCGTATCGTCGCCGGCCTCAACATACTCGGCAACGCGAGCGCAAGCGTCCACGAGCTGCTCGGTACCAGCGGTGAGCGTGGTGGGCAGATAGCTCGTCACGCCATTGCGCAGGATACCGCGGGACACGGCGGCCACGCTCTCGACCTTGCAGTCCATGATGTCGCAGCCGTCAAAGCCGTGGATGTGGGTGTCAACATAGCCAGGGGCGATCTCGTAGCCGGAGTAATCGCGGATCTCGCAGCTCGGCTCCTCGGTGACGTGCTCTCCGAACACGCCGTCCTCGACCATCAGGTAGCCGCCACGCGCAACGCGGGTGGGCAGATAAAAAGCGTCGGCCTTAATTGCATAGGTGCTCATGGTGTTCTCCTCACACGGTATTGATGCACATACTGCCTTTGTACCCATTTAGACAATGCTTCGTCCACTCCCCTACTGGCAACGCATGCATGCGCCGGAGCCGCAGGGAGCATCGCTGAGGACAAAGCAAAGAGGCGCCCGCTCCGTCCAAGGACAGGGCGGGCGCCTCGAAATTCAGCGACGTGCGCAGGAGGGCTTACCCCTCATGCGCACAAAGAGGCGAACTTAGGCCTCGAAGGGGTGAATGGTCACACCCTTGACCACGCGGTTCACTGTGCCGGAGGGAGAGGGGGTGTCCGGGGTGTTGCCAACGCGCACGGAGTTGAGCAGGGACACGACCTGGCCGACCATCACGAACGGCAGGGCGAGGTAGGCCTCGGGCAGAGCCTCGCCAGCGAGGGTGAAGGAAGCGCCGTCGAACTTGGTGGCACCGTCCTGCTGGATGGCGATGGTCTTGGCAGCGATCTGGTCGCCATTGATCTCGTTCAGGATGTCGAGGTCGTACTGACGGGTGTACTCGTCGTTGTTCACGAACACGAACACGAGGGTCTTGTCGTCAACGAAGGACTTCGGTCCGTGACGGTAGCCCATGGAGGTGTCGTAGGACGTGGCAACGAGACCGTGAGCGAGCTCGAGGATCTTGAGCTGAGCCTCCTGAGCAAGACCGCCGAAGGAGCCGGAGCCCAGATAGGTCACACGGTTGAAGTCGCCGGACAGGAACTCGGCGATCTCGCCCTCGCGAGCGATGACGTCCTCGCCGAGCTTGGCCATAGCCTCGACCCAAGCGGTCTTCTGCTCGAGGGAAGCGGTGTCGAAGATGAGGGTGGAGAGCAGCGTCATGCAGCTGTAGGAGCCGGTCATGGCGAAGCCCTTGTCGTTGGCGCGCGGGATGAGCAGCGTGAGCTGGTCGGCGTCGCCCTCGGACTCAACGGCGAGCTTGCCCTCGGGAGCGCAGGTGATGTTGATGAACTTGACGTTCTTCACGAAGGTCTTGGCAACCTGAACGGCAGCCAGGGACTCAGGGCTGTTACCGGAGCGAGCGAAGGACACGAGAACCGTGGGCTCGTCGGGGTTCAGGAAGTCGCGAGGAGCGGACACGATGTCGGTCGTGGCGATCGGCTTGAAGTCGTAGAGCTTGGTGTCGCCCGCGTGACGCAGGTAGGGAGCGCAGGTGTCGCCCACGTAGTCGGAGGTGCCGGCGCCGGTGAAGACCACCGACAGGCGACCCTCGCCCATGGCGCGGGCGTCGGCCAGGAAGGACTCGATGGCCTCGAGGTTCTCCTTGTAGATGTTCAGCGTGTCGAGCCACAGCTCAGGCTGCTGCTTGATCTCAACGGTGGTGTTGTAGGCACCCATCTCGTTGAGCTCGTCGGTCGTCTTCTCGAACATTAATACCACTCCTTCTTATTTGTGGTTTTATAAGCTGGTTTAATTATAAAATGGCTATCTGGTTATAACCAGTTGTTTGCATTTTCACGCCTTGGACACAATTCGTATTGGGCTTAGGCGTCTACTGAGCGTCGATGCGTGATCCGGTATTTGAACTGGTCGGCACGCGCGACGGATAACGTGTACTCAACAACTTCATTCGAGCTGTTATAGGTGGTACGAACCAGATCGAGAACCGGCGCTCCTTCGGAGATTCCCAAAAGATGGGCGTCGGCAGGACGGGCGATACTGGCGAAGAACTCCTCTTCTGCCCGGGAGATCTTCTCCCTAAATTCCTTTTCGATGATGTCGTACAACGGCATGGATTCAAGCTGCGGGCGTTTGAGCGTTAAGAACTTGCGCACCGGCAAATACGAGCGCTCCACCATCATGGGCAGACCGTCGGCAGCCCTCAGGCGTTTGATCTTAAAGAGCTTCTCTCCAAGACGAACGCCCATATGCTCTGCCAGGTTTTTATCGGCTTCAAGATCGCTGAACTCAAGAATGGTCGTGAGCGGGTCGCGCCCCATCGAGCGCATCTGCTCGGTAAAGCTGTACGACTGCATGAGGTTCGTCGTCTGCGCTGAACGGTCGGCAACGAATGTGCCTCGGCCGTGCTGACGTACGACCAAGCCGAGACGCTCGAGCTCCTGCAGGGCAAGGCGCACCGTGGTGCGCGAGAGGCCATATCGTTCAGAGAGCTCACGTTCGGACGAAATCATATCGCCGGCATGATACTCGTGCTCGATCTTCTCGGCCAAAATATCGACAAGCTGATCATACAGGGGCTGTTTGCGCGCTGCGATCGCCATGGGTCAATGCCTCCGACAGGGTTCACATTTCGCCGTCCGCATGCGAAATGGGGGCGGCAATGAATGCATAGATATAGAAAAACCCGGCGTGGGCGCGAGTCCCACGCCGGGTATGAAGGCGCATCTGGGGGAGATAAGCCCTCAACAGGCAACTGGAATTACCAGAGACCCGTCCACCAGGTGATGCCGAGCCACTCGTTGAGAGGCAGGGCGCCAAGGATGCCGATGACGAGCATGAGAACGATACCCTTGATCGGGGTGAAGTTCTTCTTGGCGAACAGGAAGTACAGGAGCATGACCAGCGCGAGCGGGACAAGCTTAGGCATAACGGTGTCGAGCGTGTCGGCCACGGAGAAGGAAACCGGAGTCTCGGTAACCTCACCGTAGGTGACGGAGCTCATGCCGTTGCCGAGGTCGACAATGCCGGTCTCGACAGCGTTGCCGTCAGCGTCGGCGGCGGTCAGAGGATCGCCAGCCTCGTTGGTCATGCCGAGGGTACCAGCCTCAGCGGTCTCGGTGTCGATCGCGAGGTCGGCGAAGTTCTCGGCCTCCTCGTTGGAAACCACAACGGTGTGAGCGGCAACGCCACGGGTGGTGCCGTTCGGGATGTTGAGGTTGATCTGGGTGCCACCCATGTTGACCGTCAGGGCGCCAACCACGAAGCAGCCCATGATGGCGGCAGCGCGGGTGAAGGCCTGCATGTTAGCGGTCAGGGAGTCGATGGCGGAGGTGCCCATCTTGTAAGCCCAGTTCATCAGGCCAAAGCGGCAAGCGAACAGAGCGGCGTGGAAGACCACGAGGAAGATGAGCGGGGCAATGATGTTGCCCTCGATGGCCATGTTCGAGGTGATGCCGGCCGTGATCGGCACGAGCGTCAGCCAGAACAGGGCGTCGCCGATGCCGCCCAGCGGGGAAGCAGCGGAAATACGCACGGAGCGGATGGTCTGGGTATCAACCTTGTTCTGCTCGAGGGAGAGAACGATACCCATAACGAAGGTAACCAGGAACGGGTGCGTGTTGATGAAGTCCAGGTTGTGGTACATCGACGCAGCAAGGTCGTTCTTGTTGGTGTGAACCTTCTCGAGGCCCGGAACCATGGCGAAGAGCCAGCCACCGGACTGCATGGTCTCGTAGTTGAACGAGGACTGGAGCCAGTAGGAACGCCAGACCATGCGGTTGAGCGTCTTCTTATCGACGTTCGGCGCAGGAGTCAGATCCTCATAGCGCTCGGGGACAACGAACTCATTAGATGCCATCGCTCATATCACCTCCGTCAAAAGAAGCGCCCTTGAGCTCGGTCTGCTGCTGGAAGTCCCAGAAGGCGAGACCGAAGCCGATGATGGCCATGATCAGGAGCTCAGGCTTGGCAAGCGCGGGGATGCCGTGCACGATGGTCGTCAGACCAAAGCCGAGCAGGAAGAAGGCCCACATGTCGCGGGACATCATGATCTTCAGCAGGATCGCGAAGCCGACGAACTTCATCATGCCACCGGCAGCGGACAGACCAGCGTTGAGCCACTCAGGAATGGCGTCGACGACAGCCTGGCCAGCGGTGAGGCCACCCACGAAGAACAGGGTGACGATGGCGGCGAAGATGAGGCCGAGGATGATCTCGGACACGACGGTCAGCTTGGTGATGGCCTTCGTGTCGGCCTTAACGGCAGCGGCACGGAAGGACTCCATCATCGGGGCACGAAGGGTGAAGAACAGGGTGACGCCGTACTGGCCAAGCAGAGCGAACGGAATCGCGGTTGCAACAGCAACGTTGGGATCCATGTCGAGGGTGCAGGCAAAGACGGCGGCCATGATGCCACCAATAACAGCGTTCGGCGGCTGAGCACCACCAATCGGCATGTTACCGATGGTCATCAGCTGGTAAGTACCACCAACGACGAGGCCGGTCTGCACATCGCCGAGGATAGCGCCGATGATCGGGCCGGTGACGATGGGCTGATACAGGGACTCAGTGAAGTCGAACTGGTCGATAGCGGCCACGAAGGTCACGATGAAGACCAAAGCAACCTGAAGGAAATTCACGTCCATCTTATGCTCCTCCTTTCACAAAAAACTTTCTCGTACAAAGTGTTACGACCGGAGCGATTATTCGCCCCGTATACAAACAAACTGGCGCAATCCCCCCAAATTACGCGAACAGCTTGTTGGTATCCTCAACGGGCGTGCTGGGAACACGCTGGATGGAAAGCTCGACACCGTGCTCCTGGAGCTTACGGAAGCAAGCAACGTCGTCATCGTTGACGGCGACGGTGGTAGCGACCTGACGCTTGCCCTCGGCCATGTGCATGTTGCCGATGTTGAGCTTCTTGATCGGCACGCCGCCCTCGACGAGCTTGAGCGCGTCCTGCGGAGAATCCAGAACGATGAAGATCTTCTGCGAAGGGCTGGCCTTGTGGATGATCTCGATGGTCTTCTGGATGGAGAAGAAACGAGTGGCAACACCGGTGGGAGCGGCCATCTTCATGAGGTTCTGGCGCATGGTGTTGGTGGAGACCTCGTCGTTGGCAACGAGGATCAGGTTGGAGCCCAGGGTGGAGTTCCACTGGGTGGCAACCTGGCCGTGGATCAGGCGGTTGTCGATACGGGTAAGAAGGATATTAGGCTCTGCCATTGCGATCCGTTCCTTTCGTGTTCGCTTACTGGCCTATGCACATGAGAATCTCTCGCAAAGCTCGGGTTCTCAAAAATGCCTAGATAATTACTTGCTGATCTCCTGAATTGCGTAACGGGAAACCTCGAGGATTGCACCCGAAAGCACCTTAACCTCGACAACATCACCCTTGACGCTCTTCACTTCGCCGAAGATGCCGCCGCCGAACATAATGCGCTGACCGGGGGCAAGGTCGGTGTGGATGTGCTCGAAGTACTTCATCTTCTTCTTCATGTTGGCCTTGGACCAGAAGAAGTAGACGACGCCCATAACCGCCATGATGAGCAGCAGGGCAACGGAGGAGGCGAGAACGTTCGCGCCGAAATTCTCCATTAGATGCCGTCCTCGGCGAAGTCCTCATCGGACTCGCCCATGACGGCTGCCAGGGACTGACGGGTAACGGCCTGCTGGCCAACGGTGACGGCCTGCTCGGCAAGGGCGGTCACATCGGTGGCGCCATTGCGGGCGAACAGGAGCTCGATGATCATCGGCAGGTTGGAGCCGGTGACGATCTCCATCTTGTCGACGTCAGCAGCGATCATCATGGACTGGTTGAAGGGGGTGCCGCCGAGCAGGTCGACGAAGACGATAACGCCCTCCTCGCACTTGGCGCGCATGTCGGTGATGGCAGCACGGAGCTCATCGCCGTACGTGGCAGCCTGAGAACCCTCGAAGGGAACGATCTCGAAGGCCTCCTGATCACCTGCCACCATGTCCAACGCGCTCTTGATACCGTTCGCAAACTGCCCGTGACCAGTCAGAATGAAGCCGACCATCAATCCCTCTTTCTCTGTTCGTTCCCGCATTCATCTGCGGGACTGGTTATAACCACGTAACAAGTCTTCCATATTCTAGCAGTTGTGAATGTTCTGTCAGCCGTTTTTCGCATTCTAATTCACTTTGACCGTTCACCGGCAAAAACCTACCGTTCACCCGTTTATCGAAATTCATCTGTCTTTCGATAAGATTTCTGGGAATTAGTGAACAAATCAGCCCATTGTGCCCACGAGCCTTTTCTGGCCGCTCGCTGTCTGAGCTGGGCTTCTTGCGCACGCTCGCCAAAGCGAAATGTGAAGGAACGCCAACTGGTCTTAAATTCCGGCAAGGGTTGACCCATCGCGCACTCGCTATCTATATAGTAATACCCTATTGGTTGCGCCATGGCCCTCACTGTTGCGCCATGCGCCTCTTATATCTACCGAAAGGTCCTCCTCATGGATTTGCGCACCGTTATCCTGTACCGCTCCAAGCATCATGGCAACACGAAGAAGCTTATCGACGCCGTTGTTGCGGCGCACCCTGAGATTGACCTCATCGATGTCGCGACGCTTGGTAAATACGAGTATCCCGATCTTTCCAGCTACCACATCATCGGCTTTGCCTCCGGCATTTATTACGGCGGCTTCGATAAGGACCTGCGCCGCGTTGCCCAGGAATGCCTCCGCGATGGCGACAACGTCATCGGCTTTATGACCTACGGCGGTACCGACAAGCAGAACGGCCGTGACCTTGACGGTATCTGCCGCGTTAAGCGAGCCACCCTGGTGAGCATCTACGGGTGTGTGGGATTCGATACCTGGGGACCGTTTAAGCTGGTCGGAGGCGTGAACAAGGACCGCCCCAACCAGGAGGACATCGACGGGGCCGTTGAGTTCTACGACCGCATCGTCGAAGATTACGGTCAGATTTTCATCGACGAGCGCAAAAAGCGCGACCGTCGTGACGCCTGGGACGCCGCCCACCCCGCCGGCGGCCTCATGATGAACATCAAGCGCAGCGCCAAGAAGATCGCCAAGAAGTTCGAGAAGCCGGCCGATGACGCCGACGAGGTGGATACCTCAGCCCGTACTGATTCCGAGGAACCGACCTCAGTAGCACGGAAATAGCCGCAAGCAGACAGCTCCGCACTTTAATGCGCACATCTGGCACCTCTAGGAGTACCCTAGGGGTGCCAGTTTATATATGCGAGTGGAGTGAGATTCATGGCACAGACGAAGGCTCAGCAGATCATGGCCAGCGACGTCGAGCGTTCATCCGAAGACATTACCGAGGCGATCCTGGCGATCGCAGAGGAATTCGAGCCTTATATCATTCGTCAGCGCAGGCACTTCCACAAGCATCCCGAACCGAGCCTCGAGGAAATCCGCACCACCTCCGACATTGCCGGGCAGCTTGACGCGATGAACATTCCGTATGAGCGACCGCTGGCAACAGGCCTGGTGGCGACGCTGCGCGGAACCGCCCCCGACGCCTATCGCGTGGACGGCACCCCGCGCCGTCGCCTGCTGCTGCGCGCCGACATCGACGCGCTGCCCGTCACCGAGCGCACCGGCGACGAGTTCGCGAGCGTCAACGAGGGATACATGCATGCATGCGGCCACGACTGCCACATCGCCATGATGCTCGGAACGCTGCAGATTCTGCGCCACATGACCGATGACCTGCACGGAGAGATTCGCGTGGTTTTCCAGCCTTCCGAGGAAAACGGCACCGGCGCGCGAATGATGTGCGACGCGGGCGTGTGCGACGGCGTGGATGGCGCGTTTGCCATGCATATTTGGAGCGAGGTGGACGCGGGCACCATCTCGTGCGAGCCGGGGCCGCGCATGGCGAATACCGACTGGTTCCGCATCGACGTACACGGGACTTCGTGTCACGGGGCCATGCCGCAGCGCGGCAGCGACGCGGTCATGGTTGCCGCCGAGATCGTCAACGCACTGCAGACCATCGTGAGCCGCGAGCTTTCACCCTACGAGCCGGCGGTGGTAACGGTCGGGCAGCTTCATGCGGGTACCGCGCCGAACGTCATTGCCGGAGAAGCCCACATGGCGGGCACGGTGCGCACCTATTCGCGCGCCACACACGACATCATGCCCGAGCTCATCAGCCGGATCGCCGTGCACATCGCCCGCGCGCATGGCGCGGAGGCCGAGCTCTCTGAATACACCGTGGCCCACGATGCCGTGGTCAATCATCCGCGCTCGAGCGAGCGCTGCCGCGCCGCAATCGTCAAAACGCTCGGCGAAGAGGGCGTGGGATCCTATCGCGGCACGCTCTCTGGCGAGGATTTTTCCGAGTATCTCCAGCATGTGCCGGGCATGCTCGCCTTTGTTGGGTGCCGCAACCCCCAGATGGGGGCAACGTTTGCCATGCACTCCTGCTACTTCAAGGTTGACGAGAGCGTGCTTGCGAAGGGTTCGGCCGTCGCGGCGCAGTACGCCATCGACTTCTTGGCCGAGTAGCTTCGGGCGCGACTTCCGCGCCCGAAGCGGGCGCATCGCTAGCCCAGAGCCACGTCCAAAACCATCATGAGCACAAAGCCCGCAATGACACCGAGCGTGCCGATATTCGAGTGTTCGCCCAGGTGAGCTTCGGGGATAAGCTCCTCAACGACCACGTAAATCATGGCTCCCGCCGCAAACGCGAGCATCCACGGCATGAACGGCGTAATGAAGCCGCTCACCAGCACCACAAGGATGCCAAAGATCGGCTCAACGATGCCGGAAAGGCTGCCGAGCACAAACGCCCGGCCGCGGCTCATGCCCTCGCGACGAAGCGGCAGCGAGATAGCAGCGCCCTCGGGGAAGTTCTGCAGGCCCATGCCGATAGCGAGCGCCGTTGCCATTCCGAGATACGCCGTGGACTCCGCTCCCGTCGCCTGGCCTGCCATTGCGAACAACAAGCCGACGCTCATGCCCTCGGGGATGTTATGCAGGGTGACTGCAGATACCAGCAGAGTCGTACGCTTCCAGCTCGTTTGGATACCCTCGGGCTCGTCGCCCTCGGCATGAAGGTGCGGTAGAAACGTATCGAGGGCAAACAGAAACGCAACGCCAAGGAGGAAGCCACCCGCCGCGGGAATCCAGCCAATCTGGCCGAGCTCCTCCGCCTGCTCGATAGCCGGGTTAAGCAACGACCAAACGCTTGCGGCGATCATAACGCCGGCGGCAAAACCCAGGAAAATGCGGTGGGTTACAGCGCGGTCCTTGCGAAAAAAGAAGACGACCGCAGAGCCTGCCGTGGTCATGAGCCACGTGAAGCCGCAACCAAGAGCCGCCCATGTTATTGACTGCATAAAGTTGGCATCAAATTGCATATGATTTTCGCCTTTCTTCGTTCGGTTTCACTGATGTGGTCAAAATACCCAAGTATTGCGCTCGGCGCTGACTCTCGCAGCTTCGAAATCAAGCAGCTTGAGCCGTTCAAGGGATGTGAGAATGTCAAACCCGGCTCCGTATCGCCACCCGCCATACGCTATCAGCCGATTATCTGCGAATTTGGCTCGACTGGGAATATGCATCATTTCATCTCAGCTCGATTACAGCGCAATATTCGGGTATTTTGACCACAGTCCGGGAATTGAATGAGTGGGTATAAGAAATCTGCAGATGAGATTGCTTTGACGCAGATGGAATGGCCTTGCAAACGCGTCGGCCCGGGCGCCGGCGAGGAAGGAGTCGCGATGCTTACCATTACCACCACGAACAACCTTGATGGCTATGAGGTTGTTGAGTACCTCGGCATCGTAACGGGAGAAGCCGTGAGCGGCATCAACATGTTCCGCGATATTGGCGCTGGGTTCCGCAACGTTTTTGGCGGGCGCTCTGCCGGCTATGAGGACGAGATGCAGCAGGCCCGTGAGGAAGTGCTTTCGGAGATGTCCGCACGTGCGGAAAGCATGGGCGCCAATGCCGTCATTGGCGTATCGGTGGGCTATGAAACATTCGCCGAGATGATCATGACCTGCGCCACCGGCACTGCGGTCCGCGTTCGCAGGAAGGCGTAGGGCTGGCAGACCCAATCGCTCTGCCCTCGAAGCTGGCGACCCTGGTCTCGAGGTCGTTTTTCGCATACCTCTTTCCCATGTTCGGCAGAGCGTCCCCGACGGCCCGGTGCGCCTACCGCCAGTTTCCCACTGCCATGGTGGGGATGCCAAGCTCTCTGGCTGCCGATTCGTAGCCATGCTCTTGGGCGAACATCTCGGTGGCTCGCTCTCTGGGTGATCGGTCGTGCTTGCACCGTAGGTCAACAGGTATAAGAAAGCCTCCTCTTTCTCGGACTTCTATTTCCATACCTAAGAAACGGGCGGCAACCCTTCTGGGTTGCCGCCCGTTTTTGTCGCACCTCGTTTGACGCACAATGCGTGTCCCGTTTCCCATGCGCTCAGCAAGCACCATTGCTGGGAAAAGAGATTAAACCAGCTTGCCCTTGCAGTGATCGCACATGTGCTGGATGAGCTGCGCGGCGTAGTCCACAAAGTCGCGCTTACGGGCCTTGAGCTCGCCGTCAACGAGCTCATCGTAGGAGACCTTGATCTTCATGAAGCGCGTGGCCTTGGTGGGCTCGTCGCGCGTTAAGCAGCTCTCCTCCGCCTTGAAGGCGCCCATGCCAAACAAGACCTTGGGGTTGTACATGACGAACGCGTTGCCCTCGTCGTCTGCGAGCGCGACGATAGCCTTAGTCACGCCGATCTGATTGGCGGCAAGGCACGCGGCGTCGTCCATGGACAGCAGCGTATCCACCAGGTCCTGAGCAATAGCCGCATCCTCGGCGGTAGCGGGCTCACACGGCGTGGAGAGAATGGCCTCGTCCTTCACAAGCTCTTTGATCATGAGCGGTCCTTTCGCGCTGCCCCGCACGCGGAGGCAGTTGGATATCTCACATTTCCTGCGGAGACTATACCAGATTGCGCCGCACCTCGACCTACAGGGCCCTATGCGCCCCTAGTAGACCTCGACAAACGTCCACACGATAACGTCGCCCTCGTGCACCTCATACGAGCTGCATGCGTAGTTGGGGCGCTCGCCGTTCACGGTATAGGTCCAGCCCGTCTTGGGACCAGCGGTGACTCCGTTAATCGAGGTCACGTACATGCCCATCGCACTCGACTCCGAGCCCACGGACCAACCGGCACTCACCAGGGCGTCGTAAACCGTTGCCCCCTTGTTCAACGTGATGCTCACCGGACCGGAGTATCCACCGCCTCCCACACTGCCGTCGCAAGAAATGCTGACCGTAACGGTGCTCGGCTCGGGCGTGGGTTCAGGCGCAGGCTGCTGGGGTGCTTGCTGGCCCCCGTCTTGTCCGGCATCAGCGCCGCCACCGGTGTTGCCCGCAGGTGCGCTGGCGGATTGTCCGCTCTCTTCACCGGCCGCATTTTCAGCGTCCGCGCCGCTATTTGCTGAACTCTCTTTGCCGTTTTTAGAGGAGCTCGCACTCGAGTTGCCGCCGTCCTTTTTGGAGCCGGATTCCGCCTCGTTTTTGCCGTCCGCCTTGGAAGCGCCAGCATCCTCGGCAGCCGCGGAGCCCGCACGCACAACCTGCTGGGGATCAGCGCCGAGCGCCCCATTCGACCCACCGAGGAGCGCCCACGACGAGACGCCAATCAGCAGCACACACAGGATTGCCGCTGTTGCCATAAGGATATGCTGCTTGCGGCGCATGCCCTCCTGAGCAGACCCGGACACGGCGTTCACGCAGGGCTCCTCGTCAGAGCCAGGCATAGCCTCTGTCGAGGCCTCCTTCGTGGACTCTCCCGTCGATGCGGTGCCCTCATGGCTCGGCTCGCTCGTCGACGCGGCGGAACCTTCTTGATCGATGACCTTCGTCTTTTCGGGTTCGTCAATCATGCTGAACCTCACATCCCGCGCTGACGAACGAACCACACGACAATGGCAATAAGACCGGCAACGCCAATCGCAATACCCACAACGGGAAGGATAATGCTCACCGCACCGGAGTTGCTCGCCGCGCGCTCGTCGGCCCCACTGCGGTCGGCACCCTGCTTCGCGGCCCCGTCTTTAGCATCAGCCTTGGAGCCGGATGCGCCCTCGTCCCCGTCCTCAGCGTCGTCCCTTTTCGAAGACTTCTTCTCGGTCGTCGACGCCGTCTTCTTCGAGGAGGAGCCGGCAGACGCGGAACCTGCAGGGCCAGCAACGCCACCCGTCCCGCCGTTCGGCACGGTCACGGAACCGCCCTGCCCGCTGCCGGGCTGAGTGCCCGCACCGGGCTTTCCGTCCTGGCCGGAGTTGTCCCCACCCTGATCAGAGCCGTTGCCACCCTGGCCGCCGTCGGGCTTGGTATCCGGATCGGTATCGCCACCCTGGCCGGAGTCGCCGCCGCCCTGCTGACCGCCATCCTCGCCATCGCCGCCGCCCGTCACCGGATCGCCGGCAATGGCAAACAATGCGCCCGAATCGTTCGTGTAGTACAGAGCGCCATCGGGGCCGACCGCAATGGAGGCCATGCAGAAGTTCTGGTGCGCCTCATCGGGCATAAACATCAGGTGCGCATCACCGGAACCCAGCTGGTAGCGGTACACACCGCCGGGCTTGTTATTCGACGTAAAGTACACGTACGTGCCAGATTCGCGCACGGACACCACCGGGGCGCTCTTCACGTCGCCCGACGACGTGCCGCCGTGAATGGGGGCTCCGTCGGCCGTGGTAACCGTCTCGGTAATCTGCATGGACTGGATATCGATGATGGAAAGCATGCCGTAGTACGCGGTCACGTACTGGTTGACCTTGTCGCCCTTTTCGGACATGCCGCCAACGGCCAGGGAGTTGCCGAACACCGTGGGCGTGCTGGTGGAGCTCTGGGCGAACTTCACGCTGCCGGTCTCGGAAATAGCCCCGTTTTGCGCCACCGCAAAGCGATGCAGCACGCCGTCGCTCGTCACGCCAAAGACCGTTGAGCCGTCCTCGCCCGCCACCATGGTGGTGCGGAACTTGCCCTCAACCTGCACGGTTGCCACATCGGCTCCCGTTGCGGGATCAACCACGTGCACAACGCCCGCATCGTCGCCTATGACCAGGTACGAGCCCGCCCAGGCGGCACCCGCCCAGTAGTAGCCGGCCGTCGTGTTCTCCTGTGCCCAAACCGTCTCACCCGTCGCGACGGTAACACGTGCCAGGTACCCGTTATACGACGTGGACCAGTCAGCAGACGCCGTGCCAAAGTACACGGATCCGTCCTTGTACGTCAGCGTCGACAGACTCTGCTGAGGGCCGCCCGTGGCATGCGCAGGAAGCTCGGGCGTCTGCCATGCGGGCGCCAGGGTCCCGGCTTCAAAGGCCTGCAGTCGCCCACCCTCCAGCGGGACGATAACCAGGCCTTCGGCGTAGAGCATGCGCGCAATCGAGTTGATGGGGGCGGCAAGCGCGGCCTCGCCTGCAATTGCGCCGGTTGCAGGATCGATCTTGAGCAGACGCGCGCCAGTAGCTGCATACACGCTATCGCCAGCGCAAATCGGGTCGGAGATCTGGGTCTTCCAGTCGCTCGGATCTTTGAGCGGAAGCGTCCAAAGCCCCTCGGCATCGCCCGTAGGAGTCGGCGCCGTTGTGTTAGCGGCCACCCCGTATCCGGGCCATGAGCTTTCAATCCCCTGCTGAGCAGCAAGCGCCACCTGCGGGTTTTGTGCAAACAGCACCGCGAGCAGCGAGCAAGCCGCCACTACGCGCTTCACAAGGCCACGACGCGTGCCGCGACCCGATGCATGCATTTTGAGCATGCGTGTTCCTTTCTTCCAGGGCCCCGCCTGCCCACGCAGGCGAATATCGGCAGAGCGGCGATCCGACTCATCCTTACCGCTGCACGCGCGTCGTCCGATCTGCGACGCGTCCCCGCGCAACACGGATTCACGGTTACTGGTATAGCCGGGGCTTTTCACCCCGATTCCCCAAACGGCCCCACCGCGCAATGCGCCAGCGGGGCCGTCGTACGTCTCCGTACCATCTGCCAGGCCATTTGGCATATCTGCAGCATCATACCGTAACGCCGCGGTCGCGCAGCGATCAGGCGGGTAAACGCTTAACGTGCAAACTCGATCGCCTCGGCGCCGCTGATGCGAATGTCCGTGCTGTAGAACGCCGCAATCGCATCGATGGCGAGCTCCACATCGCGCGCGCCTGCGGTCTCCACGCAGGAGTGCATGGCGAGCTGCGCGCATCCCACGTCAACGGCGTGCACGCTCACCTGCATGTTCGAGATGTTGCCGAGCGTTGAGCCGCCCGCCATATCCGAACGGTTGGCATACCCCTGGTACGGCACTTGCGCATCGTCCAGAATCGCCTCAAACGCCGCGCGGCTGAACGCGTCGGTGCAGTAATGCTGGTTTGCGGCCTCCTTGACCGCAATGCCCAGGTTCAGCTGCGGAGCGTTGAGCGCATCGGCGAGCTCGTGGTGCGCCGGGTGCTGAGCATGGGCGTTGTCGCAGCTCACGAGCATCGATGCGGACAGCGCGCGAACCAAGTCATCCGGGGCGTAGCCGAGCGCCGTGTTGACGCGCGAAAGCGTGTCGGCGAGCAGCGTGGATGCCGCGCCTTGTTTGGTCTCGGAGCCAACCTCCTCGTTGTCAAAACACGCGTAGACGTTGATCGCACGTTCGTTGCGCGCCTGCACAAAAGCGGCAAGCGACGTGTATGCGCACATGAGGTCGTCCAGGCGCGGCGAGGACACGAACTCATCCGTGGCGCCCCACACGCGGCCCTTCTCGCGGTTCACGAGGAACAGGTCACGCGCCACCAGTTGCGAGGGCTCCACCTCGAGCGCGTCGGCGATGAGCTGGTCGAACGAGCCGGCGGCCAGGTCGCCGCACGATACGAGCGGATACAAATCACTTGCACGATTGGGCGAGAACGCCTTGTTCACGTCGTGATTCATATGAATGGCCAGGCTGGGGATGAGCGCGACGTCGCGGTTGAGCGACACCAGTCGGCTCTCAATACGCGAGCCCTCACGCACGAGCACGCGGCCGGCGAGGGACAGCGGGCGGTCGAACCAGGTGTAATCCATCATGCCGCCGTATGCCTCGGTGTTCAGGCGCAGATACTCCGCCGGACCCTCCACCTCGGCAGATGATTTAACCTTGAAGCACGGCGAATCGGAGTGCGAGGCGGTCATCTGGAAGTGATAAGGGGCCGTTTCGCGAGCGCGCGGGGCATCCGCCGCGCCAGCACGAGCGCCTGCGGCGGGACGGGCGTCATAGGGCCATTCCTCGGCGTCATTCGCTTCCGCTTCGCCAACGGCGCTCGCAGAGCGGTCGCCGCGCGCCACCTCGGCACCCACACGCCATGCCACCACGCTCGACCCGTTGCGCTGCGTATAGTACGCGCCGCCCGGCTGAATATCCCACTGCGCCTGCTCGGGGACGTACTCAAAACCCTCTTGCTCCAAGCGCTCGCAGATCGTCGCCGCGGCGTGGAACATGGTGGGGCTGTTGTGAATGAACTCGAGCATGTCCTCCGTGGGGGACAGCGCCTCCTCGGCGTTCCTGCGTAATTTCAAGACGGCCATAGCGGCTCCTATCGTTGTGTTGGCATGTGTTTCAACGTCATTCTACTGAGTTTTGCAGCGAGGACCTGGCCTGCACGCTCTGATTAACCATTCAGCCGCGACTTTCCAACCGCTCACCGCCCCGTTCTTGATAAATGTCCTAACTTTTGTATCATTTAGTTACCTTTTGAAACATACGCAAGGAGATCTCATGACCAGCTCCATCTCGCCCAAAACCGTTGCCGTTGTTGGTTGCACGCATGCCGGCACCTTTGCCGCGCAGTCCATCCTCACCGCCCACCCCGACTGGACGGTCCACGTGTTCGAGCGCAACGACACGCTCTCGTTCCTCTCCTGCGGCATCGCGCTGTGGGTCGGTGGCCACGTGAGCGATCCCAACCGCATGTTCTACTCCTCCCCCGCCGCGCTCGCCGAGCTGGGCGCGCAGATGCACATGGAGACCGACGTGCTCTCCGTGGACGTTGCCGGCAAGTCGCTTGTGGCGCGCGACCTCAAGACGGGCGAGGAGACTGGCTACACCTTTGACAAGCTCGTGGTCACCACCGGCTCCAAGCCCGTGATGCCGCCGATCCCCGGCCTGGCGGAGGGCCTTGAGGACGGCCGCGTGATGCTGTGCAAGAACTGGGATCACGGCAAGGCGATCAAGGACCACGCCATGAAGGCGAAGTCCGTAGCCGTTATCGGCGCCGGCTACATTGGTGCTGAGCTGGTCGAGCAGTTCAGCGAGGCCGGCGTGTCCGCCACGCTCATCGACGGCCTGGACCGCGCGCTTGCCAAGAACTTCGACGAACCCATTACCGCCGAGGTCGAGCGCGCCTTCGCGGAGCACGGCGTCACCCTGGCGCTGGGCCAGATGGTGACCGAGTTCCGCCTTTCCGAGAGCGGCACCGGTGTGACCGTGGTTACAACCGCCGGTGAGTACGAGGTCGACTACGCCATCATGGGCGCCGGCTTCCTGCCGCGCACCGACCTGCTCGACGGCCAACTCGAAATGCTGCCCAACGGCGCCATCAAGACCGACGAGTACATGCGTGCGTTCCTCGCGGGCGAGGACGAGGCCTGCGCCGATGTTCTGGCAGCCGGCGACTCCTGCACCGTGCTGTATAACCCCACGGGTACCTACGATTACATCCCGCTGGCCACCAACGCCGTACGTCAGGCGCTCCTCGTTGCGGCGAACGTGGAGGAGCCCGTGCAGAAGTACATGGGCACGCAGGCCACGAGCGCCGTTCAGCTCTACGACCTGTCGCTCGCGGCGAGCGGCCTGACCCAGGCGGGCGCCGATGCTCGCGGGGTAGCGGCGCGTTCCACCACGCTCGTGCAGGATTACCGCCCAGACTTCATGCTCACCACCACGCCTGTGACCTGCACTCTTACCTGGGATCCTGAGACCCGTCGTGTGCTGGGCGCCCAGTTCCTGTGCCGTCATGACGTAGCCGAAGCTGCCAATGCGATCTCCATCGCCATTCAGGCGCGCTTCACCATCGACCAACTCGCAGGTGTTGACCTGTTCTTCCAGCCCAACTTCTGCCAGCCGGTGAACTTCATCGGCGCCGTGGCCATGCAGGCCGTGGCCGAACAGGACGCGCAGTAGCGGCGCGAGGAGGTGCCTCGCGGCGGTGTCGCGCGACAGTTCATCCACAGCGTGGGACCGCCCGCACAACAGCCCCGCCGCTGCGCGGGAGTGGTCCCGCCGCCACGAGATAGCGTCTCTACTCAATATGCGGCGCTGCGCAACAGCTTGGCCGCAGCGCAATATGCAACGCCGGCGATGGCGGTCCTGTCGCCATACAACAACACTTCCGCGCAACAGCTTAACCGTGTAAAAAGGAAAGCCAGACGCTCCGCCGCGTTCGGCTTTCTTTTTTAAATAATTATAGAACATTAGTTCGTATTGTGCTACAATCACTTCAAGGTATGAGGGCGAGTGAGAATCCATGCGGAGGCCCCCAATGGTACGCATGGGCGGGAAGTAGTGGATACCGTCGAGCGCAACGGCCGCTCGACACAAAGAGGCCACTCCGCTGACTCACCTCAGACAGGCACGCGCCCCTGTTCGCCGGCACCCGCAAAGATCGGCATCCAGCACAACAGAGGTCTTTAAAGCCGTAGGAACGGGGCGATGCCTTATGGCAAATACCAATGAGATCGTTTTGTTTACTTCTTCTGATGGGGAGATTTCCCTTCCGGTCACTATCGACGCAACCGAAGAGACCATTTGGCTCACACGCAACGACATGTCGATGCTTTTTGATCGAGACGTCAAGACAATTGGCAAGCATATCAATAACGCGCTGAGCGAGGAGCTCTCGGACTGTCGTGATGCAGTTGTCGCAAATTTTGCGACAACTGCATCGGATGGAAAATGCTATCGAGTGGACCATTACAATCTCGATGTCATCATCTCTGTCGGCTACCGCGTCAAATCACAGCGAGGCGTCGAGTTCCGCCGCTGGGCTACCGGCGTGCTTCGGCAGTTCATCTTACGTGGGCATGTCGAGAGTGAACAGCGACTTCGGCAGCTCGGCACGGTAGTGGATGTCATTGAACGCATCCCTGGCGATGTAGGCTCGCGCGAGCTTCTCGATATCGTAGAGAGTTACACCAACGTTTTTGAGCTCCTCGATGCCTATGACCGCGAATCTATCAAGCGCCCGACGGGTACCAGCAGCACATTCGAGCTGGACTACGATGAATGCATGAGCTTAATCAGGCAGATGAGAGGACGCTTCCATAGCGACTTGTTCGGCCGTGAGAAAGACGATTCATTCCGAAGCAGCATCGCCGTCATTTACCAATCCTTCGGCGGGCAAGATCTCTATCCCAGCGCCGAGGAGAAGGCCGCCAACCTGCTTTACCTCATCATCAAGAACCATTCGTTCTCCGATGGCAACAAGCGTATTGCCTGCAGCCTTTTCCTCTATTTCCTCGACCGGAATGGCATCCTGTTCCGTGGACTCGATAAGCGCATCGCCGATGACACCCTCGTTGCAGTCGCCCTCATGATTGCCGAATCACGACCGGAGGAGAAGGAATCGATGATTGCCCTCGTGATGAACTTCCTCGCATAACCAAAGACGCTGCAGCACGACACATGCTTCCAGGCAGTCCCTGTGGGCTTTGCGAAAGGCAAGCCCCTAAGCGGGAATCTTCTGCCCTGGAAACAGCCAGGCCGCTTATACACGTCTCTATAGCTGGCGATTCTATTACCTGGAGTTCACTCCAAGGCAAGCGTCGATTTCCGGAATTTCAACCCGAAACACTTTGAGATTCCCCTTGCCTTAGAGCGAGCTTCAAGTACTAAGATTTCCACCAAAGGTCAGTGGAGAGGAGCTTTAATGCGAATAGCGGAGGTTGCGAAGCAATTCGATATAAGCGCCGATACGTTGCGGTATTACGAACGCATTGGCCTGTTGCGTCCAGTTCAGCGCAACGCGAACGGTGTGCGCGACTACAGCGAAGAGGACTGCGCCCGCATTGGGTTCGTCAAGTGCATGCGAGGCGCCAACGTCTCGATTGAAGCGCTCATCGAGTACATGCGGCTTTTTGACGAAGGCGATGCAACGCTTGAGGCTCGCAAGCAAATCCTCATTGAGCAGCGCGACGCCGCACGCGAGCGCCTCGCGCGCGTTCAAGCAGGGCTCGATCGCCTTGACTACAAGATCGCCCACTACGACGAATTAATCTCCCTGCAAAAGGCGGCGATCACAGAAGGGCGTGCGTCATAGCCAAAGCTCTGTAAGACTCGCTCAGCGAGACCAACTGGCTCATGAGGTGGGCTTTGCATATACATCCGGGCACGCTCTCGCATATTCACATGAAGCGTGTCCCAAAGAGGAAGGACTCGACATGAAAGTTATGCTCGTCAACGGCAGCCCTCATAAGCACGGCTGCACTAACCGAGCGCTGGAAGAGATCGCGCGCACGCTTGCCGAAGAGGGGGTGGACTCCGAGATCTTTTGGATCGGCGCCAAGCCCATCGGTGGCTGCACGGCATGCATGGGCTGCACCAAGCTCGGCCGCTGCGCGTTCGATGACAAAGTCAACGAATTCCGTGCGCTTGCACAGGAGGCGGACGGCTTTGTTTTTGGCGGTCCCGTGCACTACGCCCATGCCAATTCTTCTTTGCTCGGGTTTATGGACCGCCTCTTTTACTCCGACTTCCGGACGGGCAAACCCAGTTCATTTGCCTTTAAACCCGCCGCCGCCATTGTGAGCGCGCGTCGCGCAGGAACGACCGCGGCCTTTGAGGACATCAACAAGTTCTTCACCATCACTCAAATGCCCGTCGTGAGCTCGCGGTACTGGAACATGGTGCACGGCACTTCCGCCGAGGATGTCGAGCAGGACAAAGAGGGGCTCGCCACCATGCGCATGCTCGCACGCAACATGGCCTGGATGCTGCGGAGCATCGAGGCGGGCCGCGCTGCCGGTATCGAACCACCGGCAACGGACCCGAACATGGAGTTCACGAATTTCATTCGATAGAAAGGAAGTGCGCCGCACCTATCTGGGTGGACGCCATCCCTCAACTCCTCGACGGCGCCTTCAACTGAACAGACGCCGCCTCCCGCCAAACAGACGCGCCTCCAACCGGATAGGCATTGCCTCTCGCCAGACTGGTTCCGCTCTTGATCAACACAGCACCCTGAGGCGAGTGGGCGCATGAACGACGTGCCGACCCACACTGCGCCCCGCGCTCATGAAAGTGCAGGCGGTTGCGTCAACCCTGGTCGCGAGTAGACCTACAAGCACGCGGTCGCAGCGCCCTGCACGTGAGCGATTACGGCCGCCCTCTATCCCCGTGCTGCCTTCACGAAGGCACGCCAGAGCTTGAAATCCGTCTCGAGCGTACGCCACGTGTACTCGGGATGCCACTGGACGCCCAAGCAGAACCGCTCGCCCTCAACCTCGATCGCCTCGGGCACCCCGTCGGTCGCGACGGCAGTAAGGCGCACGCCCTCCCCAAGCTTTTCCACGCAGCAGTGGTGGCTCGAATTGACCTGAACCTCATCCGGCCACTCGAGAATGCGAGCGAGCAAAGAACCGTCCTCGACCGCGACCGGATGCGCGGGATCGTGCAGAATGGGCAGATGCCTCCAATGCACCTTGCCCGGAGGAACGGGCAGACTCGGCACGTCCATGCACAGGGTTCCACCCAATGCCACGTTCAGAATCTGCATTCCACGGCACGTAGCGAACAGCGGCTTATGCGCCGAGAGCGCCGCGCGGATGAGCTTGAGCTCGAAGGCATCGCGCTCTGGGCACAAAAGACGCTCGTCATAGGGCTCATGAACGCCCCAAAGCGCCGGGTCAACGTCCTGGCCACCGGGAATAGCCACGCCATCCGCCATCTGCACGTAATGCTCGATCACCGCATCGTCCTCGGTTAGCGCCATCATGAGCGGCAGACCACCCGCGGCGAGCACGGCATCGAGGAACACCGTGGCGCTCGACTCCTCTGGAGCCAGACGTTCGGGCATGGTCAGACAGGGCGGACTCTGCGTGAGGCGCGGAGCGATCAGGATCAACGGACGGTCGAAAGCTTGAGCCTCTGCCATGGCTAATGCCCCTTGATCGAGTTGAGAAAATCACGGGCGCGCTCCGACGTGGGATGATCGAAGAACTCGTCCGGAGCGCCCTCCTCCACGATGGCGCCGTCGGCCATGAACACCACGCGGTCTGCCACGCGTCGCGCAAAGTTCATCTCGTGCGTGACCACAATCATGGTCATGCCCTGACGCGCAAGGTCAACCATGACGTCGAGCACCTCGTTGATCATTTCGGGGTCGAGCGCGGAGGTGGGCTCATCGAAGAGCATCGCCTTGGGATGCATGGCGAGCGAGCGAGCGATGGCCACACGCTGCTGCTGGCCACCCGAGAGCTGCGCAGGCACCTTGTGGGCCTGCGATGCCACACCCACGCGCTCGAGCAGCTCCATGGCACGCGCCTCCGCCTCGGCCTTGGGCAGACCGAGCACCTCGGTGGGGCCGAGCGTCACGTTCTGCAAGATGCTCATGTGGGCGAACAGGTTAAAGCTCTGGAACACCATGCCCAGCTCGGCGCGCATGGCAGCGAGCTCGCGACCCTCCTGCGGCAACGGCTTACCCTCGATGAGGATCTCGCCGGAGTCGATGGTCTCCAGTCGATTGATGGCGCGGCACAGGGTCGACTTACCAGAACCCGAAGGACCAATCACCACCACGACCTCGCCGCGACGCACCGAGAGGTTCACGTCCTTGAGGACATGTAGGTCGCCGTAATGCTTATCCACGTGACGCAATTCGATGATGGGCTGCGTATCTGTCATGGCAAATCCAATCTTTGGAAGAATCTCAGGGCCGTCGCCCGCGGAGCGCGCCTACGCGGGGTTGATGTTGTACTTGCTCACCACTCGGGTGCCGCTACGGCGAGCCACATACACGGACAGCTGGTTGATGGCGTAATTCAGCAGAATGTAAATCAGCGCCACCACCAAATAGGTGCTCACCAGCGCGTCATAGTTGGTAATGAGCACGCGCGCGTTCTGCAGCATATCCGGGTAGCTCACCACATACGCAACCGTGGTGTCCTTGACCACCACGACGAGCTGCGAAATAAGCGAGGGGATCACGTAGCGAATGGCCTGCGGCAGCACGATCTTGAGCTTGACGCGGAAGGGGCGCATGCCGAGAGCGAGCGCCGCCTCGGCTTGGCCGCGCGGCACAGCGTTCACGCCCGCGCGGAGCACTTCGGCGAGCACGCCCGAGGCCGCAAGCGCCACGGGCAACGTGATCATCCAAAACGAGGACATCCGAATGCCGTACTGCGGAACCACCAAAAAGAAGAAGTAAATGAGCAGCAGGCTCGGCACACCACGGAAAAAGTCAGTCACCACGCGGCAAAGCGCCGAAAGCCAACGCACCCCACTCGTGCGCCCCAGCATAAGCGCGAGCCCCAGCACCAGCGCAATCGCGCCCGCAGTGAGGGCTACCGCAAGCGTGCCGCGCAGGCCCGCAAACAGATAGGCCCAGGTGCTACCCCAAGTGAAGAACTCCCAGTACCGGGGGTCGAGCTGGCCCGTCGCCCAAAACTGATAGACCACAAACCCCAACAGCAAGGCCACCAGCACCGCCGAGATGGCCGTGCCGATGCGGATCTTCGCGCGGGTTTTGGGGCCGGGCTCCTCGTAGAGGGCGTCGCGAATGCTGAGCGGACCGTTGGCCCGAGTAGCTGCTTTGGCCTGCATGCTCATCGCGCGATCCTCACTTTCCGGTCAATGCGGTTGCCCGCAAACGCAATGGCCACCGCCGTGAGCGCGTATCCCGCGGCAGAAACCGCGAACGCCAGGATTCCGCCGGTAGCGCGCGTGTTAATGTAGGACACCACACCCGTGAGCTCCGCCGGATCGAGCGGCACCTGCGAGCCGAGCGAGGTGGTAAGCATGACCGCAATGAGCAGGTTGGTCATGGGCAGCACCGTGGTTCGCAGTGCCTGCGGAATCACGATGCGGCGCAGCATTTGCCCAAAGGAAAGGCCCAGCGACCGCGCCGCCTCGATCTGTCCCAAGCCAATGGTGTTAATGCCGCTCATAAAGTTCTCAGAGCCAAACGCCGAAGCCACCAGCACCACCGTAAGAATCACGCAGGTACGATATGGCAACACCAGGTTCAAGTTGGGCAGCGCGTACACAATGATGATCAGCAGCGACACGCCCGGAATGTTGCGAAATACCTGCACATAGCCATCGCCCAACCAGCGCAGCGGCTTGAACGGGCACACGCGCAGCACCGTGATGCACACGGCGAGCACCATCACCAGCGCAAAACACAGGGCGGTCATGCCCCATGTCGAAAGCAAGGCATCCAGGTAGTTTTGCCCGTATGTGGAGAGCAGCTCAGACAGACTCACAGGCCTCTCCTCCCCCAGTTCAATCGTTACCTGCAAAAATAATAGCGGAGGCGCCCGCCTGCCCGCACGACACGCGCCGAGCAAACGCGAGCGCCCCCGCCTTATCAACTGCTATACGCCGCCACACCTGACCTTGCGCAAGCAGGCGCAACGAGCTTACAGTTTGCCAATCGCGGGCGGCTGCGGCACCTCATCAATCTCCGCACGGTCACCAATGCAGAGCTTCCACAGCTCCTCCCAGGTGCCATCCTCCTCGATTTTCGCAAGGAAGTCGTTCACGAACGCCACGCCGTCGGAATCGAGCGGCAGGCCGATGCCGTAGAGATCCTCTGGGCCAAAAGGCTCACCGGCCATCTTGTACTTGCCGGGCTGCTTCATCATGTCGGAGAACAGCATGTTGCGGTCAATCACGTATGCGTCAACGCGCTTTTGAGCGAGGGCGGAGCGGGCCTCCTCGTCCGTCTTGAACTCCTGGAGCTTGGCGTCGGGGCAGAGCTCCTCCATAATGCTCGGGCCCGTAGAGCCAGACTGAGCGGCAACGTTCTTGCCGGCAAGGTCATCGATACCCTCGATGCTGTCGTTATCCGCAAGAACGAGAATCGACTGCTGCGTGCTGTAATACGGGCCGGCAAAGGAGATGAGCTTCTTGCGGTCCTCAGTGATGGAATAGGTGGCGAACACGGCGTCTACCTGGTCATTCTGCAGGACGGACTCGCGCGTGTCGGACGTCACCTGCGTGGACTCGAACTTGGATTCATCGCCCAAGATGTAGCGCACGAGCAGCTGGGACAGACCCGCATCGAAGCCGCGAAGCTTGCCGTCCTTCTCGTTGAGCAGGCTAAACAACATCGAAGTCTGCACGACGCCCAAGCGCATGGTCCCCGCGTCTCGAATCTTGGATGCCCACTTGCAGGCGGAAATAGTTGCGTCATCGGCAACGGCGCCGGCGGCAATGAGCTTGTCATACGCCTTTGCATCGAGCGCCACGGGCTCCTGATCCTTGGCAGCGGAATCCGAGCCGGAGCCAGCCGGAACGGGGGCGGGTTCAGAACCGCAGGCAGTCAGGCCAAGGGCGGCAACGCCGGCAGCAGCGGCGCCGAGCACCTGACGGCGGTTGAACATGAACGAACGAGTGGTGTTGCTCATGGGTATCCTCTCATCTAAGAAATATCGCTTTAGTTTACTACAGTATTCCTACAAAGAGCGTAGCGTTTAGAACAGATACGTTATGCCCAAATAGACGCGCCCTTATACCTTGTGCACACCCTTCTTGAGCGTGTCCTTCTTGAGCACATCCTTCTTGGACGCGCCCTTCACATATTTTGGATGCATCCTTCACGTTCGGAAGTCGTCATAGCGCACCAGGGGGGCTGCTCTGAAGCATGCAAATGCTCGCGCCGCAGGCTAGTGCGGAAAAACCGGCTCAAAGATGCAGAAAAGCGCCTTATTATGGTCCATTTTTCTTTCGGCAAGAAATCGGGGCCAAACGGCCCCGATATTACCTGCGGTTTTACCCTCACCACATCGCTAAAAAAGCGCCTTGCAGAACAAGCGAACATAATAAGGCGCTTTTCTGCATCCGGAAGGGTTTATTTCAGCACTCGATGGACATCTCGCACAATCGCCTCAACGGTCGTTCCGTTTTGAGCCAACAGCTCGGCGGCATCGAAGCGATCGGGGAAATCCTTGTGGACGCCGCGGCAAAGCACACGCACATCGCGATCGCCCAGGTAGCGAGCGACCTGCTCACCCCAGCCCCCTTCGAGAACGCCGTCCTCGAGGGTCACGATCACTCGATGCGTTGCAGCAAGCGCATCAAGCGTTGCCGTATCGAGCTCGGTGGCAAAGCGCGGGTTCACGAGCGTCGGATTCAGGCCCTCGGAAGAAAGTGCATCGCACACCCGCTCACCCAGCGCAAAGAAGCTGCCGAGCGCCAGAACAGCAACCTCGCTACCAGGACGAACAACCTGATAGCGCGGTGTATCAAAGCATGCGGCACCATTGGCAGCCACGCTAGGCGCAGAAGCAAGGGGCGCAATCACACCAGACACGGGAACGGAGGCGGCATCCGAATCCGTCATCAAATCGGGCCGGGACACCACGCCATTGCCGGGAACGCGGATCACCACCGGACGCTCGTTTTGGGCAAGCGCCCAATCGAGCATCGCAACGTACTCCTCGCGGCACACGGGCGCCAAGCAGCGCAGATTGGGCAGCCCTCCCATAAGCGCCAGATCGAAAAAGCTCAGGTGAGTCGCGTCCGCAGTCCCATACACCGACGAGCCAAAATCAAGAATCACCACGGGAAGGTTGTTGAGGCAGATATCATGCCAAAACTCATCGTACGCGCGCTGCATGAACACACCATACAGACCGAGCACCGGCTTGGCGCCCGCCCGGGCAAGACCCGCGGCGTACGTGGCGGCATGCTCCTCGGCAATGCCCACATCCACGAATTGCTCGCCGGCCTGAGCGCGGCGCTGGGGCGTAAACCCCATGATGTACGGCGTTGCGGCCGAAATCGCAACCACGCTCGCGTCGGACTTCATGCGGTCGAGCAGGTAGGATCCGGTAATCCCTGCGTATGTCTCGGCATCCTCGCAACGATTGCGCGGAAACACATCGTATGTGCCCGACTCCACGTCAAAGGGCCCCACATGATGCCAGTTCTCCGAGTCGGCCGTTGCGGGCTCATAGCCCGCGCCCTTGGTTGTGCACACATGCACGACCACCGGATGATCCACGTTTCGAAGTTCAGTGAAGACCCGCTCAAGCTCCGCCTCGTCGTTGCCATTTGCCACAAAGCGATAATCCAGGCCGAACGCGCGGAACAGGTTGCAGGGGGCCCCGCCGGCGCTCTCGCGCAGCTCGGCAAGGTTGCGATACAGCCCGCCGTGGTTCTCCGCGATGGACCAACCGTTGTCATTCACAACCACGATAACGCCCGAGCCAAGCTCGGCCAGGCTATCGAGCCCCTCAAGCGCCAGGCCGCCTGAAAGCGACCCGTCACCGATCACGGCAACAACCTGATGCATCTCCCCCGCCAGGTCGCGCGCCTTTGCCATACCGCACGCCAAGCTCACCGATGTTGAAGTATGCCCCATGGAGAACAGGTCGTGCTCGGATTCCAGCGGATTGGAAAACCCCGAAAGCTGCCCGTAGCACGCGGGATCGAGGTAGTTGCTCGCACGGCCCGTGAGCATCTTGTGCGTATAGGTTTGATGCGAGACGTCAAAGATCAGTTTATCGGTTGGCGAATCGAACACGCGATGCAGCGCCACCGTCAGCTCAACGACACCGAGGTTGGAACCAATGTGTCCGCCCACCGAAGCAGAGCTCATCAGAATGGCACGGCGAATTTCGGTACAGAGCTGGGGTAAGCTGGAAGGATCCAAAGCCTTGACATCTTGCGGCGATGTAATGCGTTCCAGCAGCATACGCGCGGCGAACCTCCAGCCCTCAGGCGCCCCGCGGGGCGTCAAACGTTCCTCTCAAGAGTACCAGTTTCCCACACTCGAATGGCGAAAAAGTGAGGCTACCGCACGCGGTGCTCCTTAACCGCGCACGGCGCTCCCTAACCGCGCGCACGGCGCTTCTTGACCACGCGCGCAACGGTGAGCGCAAAACCGACCGCCACCAGCGCCGCCGTCACCACGTACACCATGTGATGGCCGTACAGGAAAATGTCGGGGCGACCCTCGACGAACGCCGTCACCGGATGGCCCGCCGCCACGCTCATCTGGCCGTACAACAGCGACGTTGAGCCGGAAATGCCCACCGCCATGCCCAGGTACCGCGCGAGCGCACTCACGCTTCCGGCAAAACCCAGCAGCTCCGTGGACACCGCGCCCATAATGAGCGAGTTGTTCGGCGCCTGGAAAATGGAGGTGCCGAGCGACGCCAAGCCCAGGAACAGCAGGATCTGCGGAATGCCCTCGCCCATGCCAAGCGTACCGATGAGGAACAGTCCGGACGCGAAGGTCGCCAGACCCAGACAGGTGAGCAGCTCGCAGCCCACACGGTCGGAGATGGCGCCCGAAATGGGCCCCGCAACAGCGTTGACCAGCGGAATGATGCAGAAGATCAGTCCCGAAAGACCGGGGTCGAACCCGCGCGCATCCTGCAGGTAAAACGGGGTCATGAGCTCGTAGACGCCAATGGCCACAAAGCTGATGAACAGGCAGGTGAGGTTCACCATGAAGCGCCTGTCGCGGAAGAGCTTGAGGTCGATGAGCGGCTCGGCGCAGGCGCGCTCGTGGCGCACGAAGAGCACGAGTAGCACGACGCCCGCGGCAAGCGCGGCCACAACGAGCGGGCCGACATTGCTCTGCAGCATGGTGATGGAGAGGAAGGTGAGCAGCATGCCCGGCACCACCAGCACGGCACCGAGGACATCCATTCGACCGGGTTTGTGGTCGTGCATGGAGCGCGGCAGCGTGAAATGGCCGATGACCAGGGAGATCACACCCACGGGCACATTGATGAGGAAGATGTATTCCCACGGGAGTACCGCCACGATAAAGCCGCCCAGCACCGGGCCGCACATCATGCCGAGGGCCACAAAGCTCGCAAGCAGACCGAGGGCACGGCCGCGTTCGCGGGCGGGAAACGCCTCGGTGATGATGCCCATGTTGTTCGCCATGGCCGCGGCGCCTCCGAGGCCCTGGACCGCGCGCGAGACCACCAGCGCCGGCAGCGTGGTGGACAGCCCGCACATGAGTGAGCCGATGCTGAAGATCACAACGCCCACCTCGAAGTAGCGCACCTTGCCGTGCAGGTCTCCCAGGCGGCCAAATACCAGCAAGAACGCGCACATAGTAAGCAGGTATACCGAGGAAACCCACTGGATTTGGTCGAGACCGGCATCGAGTGCCTTTTGCATGACCGGAAGCGCCACGTTGACGATGCTCGAGTCGAGGGTGGCCATGAACGTCATGATGAGAACCGTGAACAGGATTGCCCACTTGTTCGTTGTCTTTACGGCATCGGCAGGTTGATTCATACGCTTCCTTCCCACAAAAAGAGCGGGTTCCCACCTCATAGCAGCTTGAGCTGGGAACCCGCTTCGGTTCGTTGCTATTTTTGTACCACGAAGGCGGTGCGCGTTTCCACGGGCGGTTGGGCGCTTCACAGCAAAACCAGGGGCACAGCAAAAAGCAGCCACCGAGGCCCGGCGAAGGATCGGGCAGGTTGCCCAAGCGCTAGGAAACGGACTCGCAGGCAGACTCGAGCTCCAAAAGAGCGCGCTGGCGATCGAGGCCGCCCGCATACCTCATAGGCGCACCGCCGGCACCTACCACGCGATGACCCGGGACGATAATGGAAACAGGATTGCACGCAACCGCGGCATCGACAGAATCACACTCATGAGAAATCACCGAGCCTCGGCGCCGTTCAAGCTTATGTACAAGCTCGTCGTACGCGATCGTCTGGCCATACGGAATCTCAAGCAGCGCGACCCACACGGCATGCTGGAGCTCAGTGCCCTCCAAGTGAAGCGGCGGAATCCAGCGGGGCTCTTGGCCGGCAAAGTAGGCGTTCAGCCATCCCCACGCGCGCTCGAGGACGCGCACGGCCGTGGCGTTGCGCGCGTCCTCGGCGGTCATGCCGAACGACCCGGACAGTGCGTCGGAACCCGCAATGTGTTCGGACGGAAGGCCGGCATCCTGAACAATCGAGTTACCGGCCCCGTTCGTTTTTTCAGCGGAATTGCCCCTGGCGTCGGGACAGCCCTCGAGCCCCTCAGCGGAGTCGTCGCTCACGGCGCCCCCAATGGCGTCCTCGGCAGACCCAGCTGCGTCCGCAATGTCCTCAGGAGAACCCTGGGCTCCAGCCGCCTCCGCAGCCGTAAATGCACCCGTATGCATGTCAAAGGGCAGCGCATCATCGCAAAGCGCTGCACCGAAGTGCTTCTGCCCCGCAAACCACAAGCCCGTCAGCCCGCGCTCGTCGGCGGCAAGCACGATATCGCCCAGCGGCGAATGATACGTTGTGGTAACCATGGGCAGGCCTCCCCTTGCGTACAGTCCGCCCATTGTACCGCGAATCCACCTGAGGCTCCGCGCGCCCCTATATGCGCCCTGCAGTGTAGTTCCGCCTCGCTCCGCAAAGCCCGCCATGGCACAACCCAGCGCTTGAACTTCTCCACCTGCGGGGCGCCCATATATACCGTAGGAGCGTTTTTGTGAAGCGAAGCGGAGCCACGCTCCGGAGCGTATATATGGGCGCCCGGAGACACTCGATGTCGAACTCAATACAACTAAACGCCGTGCTTGGTCTTATACACCCGAGAGGCGTTCTATGGAGCGGGACCACACCTCGGAGCGTATATAAGGCCGAGCGCGTACCAGGTGGATTACTCGGCAGATTTAAGGGCGCCCACCATGTCGATCTTGTCCAAGCTGCGGTTGGTGAACCGGTTGATGATGAGCGTGAACACGAGCGACATCACCGAGGCGAACAGGTACGTTTGCGGCTCAACGATCGTGTCGAAGAACAGCGACGGCATGCGCAGCACGTACGTGAGGAACCGCGTGATGAAGTACCCGAGCGGCCAACCCGCCACGATGCCGATGAGCGTGAGGATGATCGTCTCCTTGTTGATGTAGCGATACACCTCACGCCGGCGGAAGCCCAGCACCTTGATGGTGGCGAGCTCGCGTTCGCGCTCGGAGATGTTCGTGTTCGACAGCGTAAACACCACGGCGAATGCCAGCGCGCCGGCCATAACCGTCACCACGTACACCACCACGTCGATGATCTTGAAGCTGTCGCCAAAGCTGTCGGCGATCTTGGCGGAGCTCGACACGCTCACAAACGTGTCGCCCGCGGAGAGCTCATCGGCGAGCTCGATCTTCTCGGCATTCGAGCCGGTCAAGTTCGCGAAGAACGCATTGGGAACGCACTGCTCGCCAAAGGCCTGCTCGTAGGCATCCTCGGTCATAAAGACGAAGTTGCCTAGGAAACTCACCGTAATGCCCTCGGCGCGGACCGTGCCCGTGCGCAGCGTGGTGTCCTGCAGTTGGAGCTCGTCACCCACCTGTAGGCCCAGGACCTGCTCGATGTTCTTGGTCACGAGCGCGCCCGCCCCCTCACGCGGCAGCTCGAGGTTCTCGCCCCCAATGGCGGGAGCGAAGAACGTGGTGTTGGAGCCGTCCTCGGTGCGCATGTATGCGGAGAGGTCCGCGCCGTTGGGCACGACCACGAGCTGCACGCTCTCCTTGGCGCCGTTGAGCTCAACCGTCACGGAATCCACGCGGGCCTCGAGCATCGTGTCCACGGCACCGGTGGCTCGCAGCTCGCGCTCGCCCTGAGCGAAATCGTCGTCGGTGGCCACGGCCAGCAGGTCGTAGCGCACCACGCCCTGGTCGCCGTACTGGCGCGGCTTGAGCGAGATCACCGTGTCGCGAATGCCCAGGCCGCAGATCATGAGCGCGGTGCATCCCGCGATGCCGAACACGGTCATGAGGAAGCGCTTTTTATAGCGGAACAGGTTGCGCGCGCTCACCTTGTTCAAGAAGGAGAGGCGGCGCCACAGGGGAGTGATGCGCTCCAGCAAAATGCGCTTGCCCGCGCGTGGAGCTTTGGGGCGCATGAGCGACGCGGGCGTCTCCTTGAGCACATGACGGCACGCGAGGAACGTGGCACCCACGATGCCGATCGCGAACAACGCGATGCCGAGCACCGCCGTGAACACGTTGAAATGCAGCTGGAACGGCGGCAGCGCGTACATGGTCTTGAAAATCGTAAAGATGATCTCGGGCAGCACGATAAAGCCCAAGGCGTCACCCACAAAGCCGCCTACCAGGCACGACGCGAATGCGTAGATAAGATATTTGGACAGGATGCGCCCGCGGCTGTACCCCAGCGCCTTGTACACGCCGATGAGCCCGCGGTCCTCCTCCACCATGCGCGTCACCGTGGTGAGGCTGATGAGCACGGCCACCGTAAAGAAGATGAGCGGGAACACCGTGGCGATGGACTCGATGGAGCTCGCGTCGGACTCGATGCTCGCGTAACTAGGCAGCGACGTGCGGTCCTGGATATACCAGGTTGCCCGCTCGATGCCGTCCACCTCGGAGCGGGCGTCGGCGAACCTGGCCTCGGCGTCGGCGCGCTGGCGGTCGAGCTCGGCCTGGCCCTCGGCCGCCTGGCCGGCACCGATGGCGAGCTGGTCTTTGCCCTCCGCCAAGCGCTGGGCGAGCTCGGCGCGCTGGCGATCGAGCTCGGCTTGGGCGGCCGCGAGCATCGGCTTACTCAGAGCGCCGTCTGCCAGCATAGAGGCCATGCCGGACATGTTCGCCGGCAGCTTGGCCCCCAGCTGCTCGATGCCTTGCTTGATACCCGCGATCTCGTTTTGAATCCGCGTGATGTCCGCATCGTTTTCCGGATATGCATTGATGAGGCTGACGAGCGCGCTCGCCTGCTCAGCGGAGATATGCCCCGCCAACTCGAGCTGCCCCACCAGCTCAATCGCGCGCTGCTTGTTAGCGGGGTCGCCCGCCGGCAGCTTGCCCACCGCATCGATGAGCGCATCGCACAGCGCGGTACCCTGCTGCACCTTTGCCGCAATACCCTGTGCATACGCCTCAACGGCGGAAACAAACTCCGCGCGCGCCGACGAATCGCCGTTTTGCAGGCGCTGCCAGGCAGATGCGGGCCAGGCGTCCCCCATAACGGATGCGATCATATCCGTGCTTGCCAGAGCCGAGTCGATCTGTGCCCGAGAGGCGTCGAACTGCCGCTGCGCCGCGTCGAGCTGCGCTTGAGCGGAGGCGCCCTGCGAGCTCAGCTCGGCTTTGCCCGACTCGATCTGCGCCAAAGCGTCGTCGATTTTGCCCTGAGCGCTCTTGAGCTGCTCGTTCGCCTCTTCCTGGCGCGCGTCGATGGCGTCGTTCGCGTCCGCTTTGAGGCCGTCGGTGCGGGCGATCTCGCGCTGCTCACGGATTCCCTCCGCGCGCTGCTTGACGTCGTCGATGAGCGCTTTGTACTCGTCGGAGTACGTCATGAGGTCCGTGGCGCCGTTCACGGTGAGGTACGCAATGGTGAAGGTGTCGCGGTCCGCCACGGCACCCGGCGTGAGGAAGAACGCGTACTGCGCGCCGCCCGTACTGCGGAAGGACATGGTCTTGCTGCCCGCGTTCACATCCATGGGGTCGAGCACCGCGCCGGTGATGGTGTACGCGCGGCGTTTGAATATCGCGGACGACTGCTCGGTGCTGGCGGCCTGGTCGCCGGTTGGGCTAGCGGCGGCGTCGCCTTCGGCCTCTGCCGAGGCCTCGACTGCCGCATCAGCGTTCCGTGCGGCGCCCGCAGCGCCCGCCTCGTCCTCGTCGAGTCCCTCGAACGTGACCTCATCGCCGATCTTCTTGCCGCTTGCATCCAGGTACTTCTGCGTGACCGCGACCTCGTTCGTGTCGCGCGGTAAGCGGCCCTCGAGCACGCGCGGTTCGTTCAGGCCCGCCGGCGAAAGCGCTTTGACATCGACTTTTTGACTTGCACCGTCCACCGTCGTGTACGCGGTCTCGGAATACCCGCCCTCCGCGACGTCGACGCCCTCGAGCTTGCCCAGCGCCTTGATGTCGTCGCCGTTCAAGCCGAGCGTGGACTGGATGGAAATGTCGAACAGGCGCTGCGCATCGTAGTAGCTATCGGCCGTGAACCGCAGGTCATCGCAGGCGGCCTTGAGGCCCACGAGCAGCGTTGCGCCAAGCGCCGTGATCACCGCGAGCGATACGAACTTTTTAAGATTGCCCGTGATGGTGCGCCGCACGTCCGTGGCGAATGCGTTGGGGCGCGCGGGGCTCCCCTTAGGTCTGTGTCCGCCACGGCCCACGCGACGCGCATGGGACCCACCGCGCGCCTCCTTTTGGGCAGGCACGCACGGCGCCGAAAGGCGCGCACGACGCTTCTGCTCTTCCTTCTCCTTACTCATCCTCACACTCGCCTACCACTCGATATCCGCGATGGGCACGGGATTTGCGTTGACCTGCATATCGGTGACGCGGCCGCTTTTGAAGCGGATGAGGCGGTCGGCCATGGGCGCTAGCGCGGAGTTGTGCGTGATGATGAGCACGGTGATGCCGTCGCGGCGGCACGTGTCCTGCAGCAGCTGGAGGACCTGCTTGCCGGTTTGGTAGTCGAGGGCGCCGGTGGGCTCGTCGCATAGGAGCAGCTTGGGGTTCTTGGCGATGGCGCGCGCGATGGACACGCGCTGCTGCTCGCCACCGGAAAGCTGCGCGGGGAAGTTCGCCATGCGCTCGCCTAGGCCGACTTTTCGCAGGCAGTCGGCGGCGTCGAGCGAGTCGGGGCAGATTTGCGAGGCGAGCTCAACGTTCTCGAGCGCCGTGAGGTTGGGCACGAGGTTATAGAACTGAAACACAAAGCCCACGTCGGCGCGGCGGTACTCCACAAGGTCGTCCTCGCTTGCCTGGCTCACGTCGCGGCCGTCCACGATCACGCGACCGCTCGTGGCGGCGTCCATGCCGCCCAGGATATTGAGGGCCGTGGTCTTGCCCGCGCCCGATGCGCCTAGGATAACGGCGAGCTCGCCCCGCTCGACCTCAAAGCTCGCGCCGTCGAGGGCATGGACCTCCGACCCGCCCGAGCCGTATACCTTCATGACGTCGCTGAACTCGATGTAAGCCATGCGCGATGCCCCCATTGCTGCGTTTTTGCGTTTTAAAGTTATCTACCCACAAGTATAGGGCTCATGCATTCACGTCTAGACGCCACCCGTGAAGGCGTTGCTTTGGAGGTACTTCGCAGTCTGCCTGTGTGACGAGTGGCTTAACGTCGTGTCGCTCCCCGCAATCTGCCTGTGTGGAGAGCGGATTTAACGCCGCGTTGCCTCCCCAATCCGCCCGCGTGGCGACCGGCTTTAACGCGGCGCTGCGAAACCTCCCCTGCATTGGGGGTGGTTTGGGCACCTCTCAGAAAAAAGTCCCCTATATTGGGGGAGGTTTTGCCCATCTCAGAGCCTCATCCCAAGAAGCGGCCAACAAAACCCCAGTTGATCAAAGGGCGTTTTGACGAGTGAGATCAAAAAGAGCCGCAAACCACCCCCAATATAGGGGAGGTTTTCCGGCGGACATGCGAAACCACCCCCAATACGGGGGTGGTTTCGCAACAGACAGGGAAACGGCTGGATCCCGGACGCTGCTCCTGGTCAGATACCGTACTCTAGCCAGATACCGTACTCTAGCCAGAAACCGTACTCTAGCTAGAAACCCCGCCCTACTTCTTGAGCAGGACGGCGCCGAAGGCGGTGGGGCCGCAGTGGCACGAAATCACGCCGCCGACCTGCGTCCAGGAAACGGACTCGAAGCCGAGCTCTCGTGCATAGGCCTCCATGTCGTCGCGAAGTTCCTCCGAAAGGCCCATCGAATACGCGAGGCCAATGTGCGAAAAGTCGATATCGCCCTGGGACACCATGTGATCGAGGAACGCACGGGACGCCTTGAGCATGGAGCCGCGGAACTTCTTCGTGGCCACGAACTTGCCCTCAGTCACCTCGATGCACGGCTTGATCTTGAGCAAGTGCGCACCGAGGAACGCCACGTTGGACAGGCGGCCACCGGCTTTGAGGAACTGCAGGTCGGTGGGGACGAAACCCAGCAGCACGCGGTCCATCACGCTCTCGGCAAAGGAGAAGATCTCCTCGACGGATGCCTCGGGGTTCGACTCGATGAACTTGGCGGTCTCGACGGCCACCAACGACTGACCTACCGACACGAAACGCGTGTCCATGGAGCGCACGTAGTCGCGGCCCTCGGCGGCGATCTTGGAGGACTGGTGCGAGCAGGTGGTGACCTCGGAATAGGCGAGATGCAGGATGGTCGCGTCCGGTTGCTCGGCGTGGATGCGATCGTACACCGTGGCGAAGTCGGCGGGTGAGCAGCCACTCGTCTTGGGCATCACGCCCATCTCGCGGCAGCGGCCGTAAATCTCGAGCGGGGAAATCTCGCCGTCGTCAACGGTCTCGTCACCGATGGTCACATGCATGGGCACCGTCACGATGCCGTAGCGGTCACGCAGCTCAGGGGTAACGTCCGCCCCGGATTCGACCACAATCACGTATTTGCCCACACCGATCACGACCCATCTGCATCGCTGCGCCATGTATGAACGCGCCGCCAGCGGTTGTACCGACGGCGGCGCGTTCGAATTCCAATCGTATACGCTCTACGATTCTACACACTTTGGGCGAGCATGTAACTTATCTCGCTCAGCGGTCGCATTTTCCTGTGAGTGGCAGTGCAGGACAGGTGGAGCGCCGCCCTTGCTCTACTCCGTAAGCAGCTTGGCGATCTGCACGGCGTTTGTCGCGGCGCCCTTGCGGATCTGGTCGCCACAGCACCAGAACGTCACGCCGCGCGCCGGATTGGGATTGGAAATGTCGCGGCGGATGCGGCCCACGTAGATGAGATCCTGGTCGGTGGTATCGAGCGGCATGGGCCAGCGGTCGTGCGCGCTCTCGGCCTCGCGATCGTCGACGAGCTTGACGCCCGGGGCCGCCGCCAGCGCCTCGCGCACCTCGTCAAGCGTGACCTCGCGCTCGAACTCCAGCGTGATGCTCTCGGAGTGGGAGCGCAGCACCGGCACGCGCACGCAGGTGCAGTTCACGCGCAGCTCGGGCAAATGCATGATCTTGCGGCCCTCATTTTGCAGCTTCATCTCCTCAGAGGTGAAGCCCTCGCCGTCAAAACCGCCGATCTGCGGAATCAGGTTGCTCGCCAGCTGCGCCGCAAACGCGCGCGGCTCCGGCAGCTCCTCCCCGCGGCCCAACGCCGCGAGCTGCTCCTCGAGCTCGCGCATGCCGGGCACGCCCGCGCCGCTCGCCGCCTGATACGTCGACACGATCATGCGGGTCACGCCCGCGAGCTGGTGCAACGGCCACGTGGGCACCAGCCCGATGATGGTGGCGCAGTTGGGGTTGGCGATGATGCCCTCGTGCGAGGCGATATCCGCGGCGTTGACCTCGGGCACCACGAGCGGCACATTCGCGTCGAGGCGGAACGCATGCGAGTTGTCCACCACCACGGCGCCGCGGGCGACCGCCTCCGGGTACAACGCTCGCGCAACATCGTCCTCAGCCGCGCCGAGCACAATATCCACGCCGTCGAACGCCTCGGGCGCTGCGGCCTCAACCGTCACGTTGCCCCACGGCGTCTCGACCACCTTTCCCGCCGAGCGCGGGCTCGCCAGCAGCTTGAGCGAACCGACGGGGAACGCCTGCTCGGCCAGGCACGTGAGCATCTGAGTTCCCACCGCACCGGTGGCCCCAACGATAGCGACTGAGTATGTCTTCATGGTGTTCCCCTTTTCTGTGGTGTAAACGCCAGCGCCTCCGCACGGCGCGCATGCGTCAAAGAGGGTCCGTCCCTCTTTGACGCATTAGCCCTCGAGATCGGCCGTCTTCACAATGCCGTTCTCGTCGGAAAACGCCTCGTAAATGGTCTTAATCGCGAGCTCGAAGTCCTTCTCTTCCACACCCACGATGATGTTGATCTCGTCGCAGCCCTGCGTGATCATGCGCACGCTCACGCCGGCCTCGCCCAACTTGCCGAACAAGTGGCCCGAGATGCCCGCACGACCGCGCAGGTTGCGACCCACGGTGGCGATGAGCGCCAGATTCTCCACAACCTCGATCTCCAGCGGCTCGACTTCCTCGTGAATATCGCTGATGAGCGAGTACAGCGAGTCCTTCACGTCCGAACCCTGCACCACGGCGGCGAACTGGTCCACGCCCGTGGGCATGTGCTCAACCGACACGCCGTAGCGCTCGAACACCGAAAGGGCGCGGCGCATGAAGCCGATGCGGCTCTTGGTGCGGTCGCGTGCCACGTTGATGGCCACGAAGCCGCGCTTGCCGGCAATGCCCGTGATGATGGGCTCGGAATCGCCCTCTTTGGCGGTCTCGGAAATGATGGTACCCGGGTCCTCGGGCGCGTTCGTGTTCTTAATCACCAGCGGAATGCCCGCGTCGCGCACAGGGAACACCGCCTCCTCGTGCAGGACGCTCGCGCCCATGTAGGAGAGCTCGCGCAGCTCCTCGTAGGTAATACGTGGAATCGGCTGCGCGTGCGCCACGATGCGCGGATCGGCGGACAAAAAGCCCGAGACGTCCGTCCAGTTCTCGTACAGGTCGGCCTCCAGGCACTGGGCCAGAATGGAGCCCGAGATGTCTCCGCCGCCGCGGTCGAGCAGGCAGATCTTGCCCTCCTTGGTGGCGCCGTAAAAGCCAGGCATCACAAAGCCGCCCTCGCACGCGTGCTCCTTCACGAGCTCGGCGGTGCGCTTCATGGACAGGGTGCCGTCGTGGTGGAACGCGACCATGTCGGTGGCGTCGATGAACGGCAGGCCCAGGTACTCGGCCATAAGCTGCGCGGTAAAGTACTCGCCGCGGCTCACGAGCTCCTCGGTGCGGTAACCGCCGCTGCGGGCGCGCTCGGCAAACGCGGCGAACTCCTCGCGAATGGGATAGGAGAGCCCCAGATCATCGGCGATGTCGAAATAGCGTTGGCCGATGTCGGAGAGCAGGTCGTCGCACGACACGTGGTAGTTCACGTGCGCGTCGACCAGGTACAGCAGGTCCGTGACCTTGGTGTCCGTCTTTGAGCGGCGGCCGCACGCGCTCACCACCACAAAACGCCGCCCCGGATCGGAGTCGATAATGGCCTTGATTTTGCGGAAATGCTCCGCATCGGCGACGGACGAGCCGCCGAACTTGGTGATTTTGATCATGACGCGCGTGAACCTTCCCCCGCACCGCGCGAACCCCTCCTGCGAGGCGTCTCGCCGCAGCGCTTGAACATGTACGCACACTTTATCACGTGCAAGTGGCCCGCAAGCGCCCAACCTGCATGTTGCGCCCCATGCTGCAAAGAAAGCACGCCCTGTGTAGCAGCGCTGGAAAGCCGAGCGCGCGCCTGCGCTTTATCCTGCGGGAGCACGAGCTCTGATACCATGGGCTCACGAACAACACGCGCCCGTGAGGAGTCCGCCATGGCGATGTACCACAGCACCCGATCCCAGGAGCCCGCGCTCAATTCCAAGCAGGCCATTCGCACGGGAATCGCCCCCGACGGCGGCCTGTGCGTTTGCGATGACTTGGGCACCGCGACCCTCGACCTGTCCGAGCTCGCGAGCAAGAGCTACGCGGATATCGCCCGCGACGTTCTGGGTACCTTGCTCACCGACTATTCCGCCGCCGAAATCGCCGCGTGCGTCGAGGAGGCATACGGCGACACATTTGCTTCGGGCGAAGTCACGCCGCTGGTCGAGCTTGCCGGCGAGCTGGGTGAAGACTGCGAGACCTGCGGGGACGCCGGCCCCGCGACGTACGTGCTCGAGCTGTGGCACGGCCCCACGAGCGCCTTTAAGGACGTGGCGCTGCAGATGCTCCCCCGCCTGATGGCCCGCACCGCGAACGATGGCGCGTGCAGCGCTGACGCGTCGAGCCCGTGCGGCGCGGCGGCCAACCCGTGCGCTGCGGCGGACGAGAAGATCATGATCGTCACCGCCACCTCGGGCGACACGGGCAAGGCCGCCCTCGCCGGCTTTTCAGACGCGCCGGGTACGGGCATCACCGTCTTTTACCCCGAAGGCAAGGTCTCGCGCGTGCAGGAGCTTCAGATGAGCACGCAGGAGGGCGGCAACGTCCACGTGTGCGGCATTCGCGGCAACTTCGACGACGCCCAAAGCGCGGTGAAGCAGATCTTCGCGAACAAGGAGCTTGCCGAGCGCCTGGGCGAGCAGGGCGTTCGCCTCTCGAGCGCCAACTCGATCAACGTGGGGCGCCTGGTTCCGCAGGTGGCGTACTACTTCGCCGCCTATGCACAGCTGCTGCGCGCCGAGCGCATCCAGCCCGGTGACGCCGTTGAATTCTGCGTGCCGACCGGCAACTTCGGCGACATCCTTGCCGGCTACTACGCCAAGCGCCTGGGCCTTCCCGTGGCCAAGCTCATTGTGGCGAGCGACAAGAACAACGTGCTCTGCGACTTCCTCACCACCGGCACCTATGACCGCAACCGCCCGTTCTTCACCACAACGTCGCCGAGCATGGACATCCTCATTTCCAGCAACCTCGAGCGCATGCTGTACTACCTGAGCGACGGCGATTGCGAGCTCGTGGCGCAGCTCATGGACGAGCTCGCCGCGTCCGGCTCCTACACGTTGCCCGCCGATCTTCTGGCGCGGATTCAGGAGCTCTTCGGCTGCGGCTGGGCAGACGAGGACCAGGTAGCGGATGCTATTGCCACCTGCTGGGACCTCAACGACTATCTCATCGACCCGCACACCGCCTGCGGCTACCACGTGCTGGGCGAGCTTGCGCCCGCACCGGATGCCAAGGCGCGCGTGCTGCTCTCCACCGCCAACCCGTACAAATTCCCCCGCGCCGTGGCCGATGCGCTCGGCCTCGCGTGCCCCGAGGACGACTTCGCCTGCATGGAGGTGCTCTCCGATGCCACCGGCACCGAGGCGCCCGAGCAGCTCGCCACGCTGCAGGACAAGCCCATCCTGCACACGGACGTAGTCGATGTGGACGGCATGGCCGCCCACGTGGAAGCCGCCGCCCTGGCCCTGTAACCAAAATGCGTCATTTAGGGTCAGACCCTAAATGACGCATTTTTGAGGAGTTGCATTTATGATCAAGATTTCTGTGCCTGCTACCAGCGCCAATCTTGGGATTGGCTATGACACGCTCGGCATGGCGGTGTCCCTGTACTCGCACTTCACGTTTGAGCGCGCCGACGAGCTCAAAATCACCGGCTGCCCGGCGGAGTTCCAAAACGAGAACAACCTGGTATACGCATCGTTTGCCGACGCGTTGCGCGCCTGGGGCGAAGAGCCCTTCCCCGTGCGCCTGCACATCGACACGGACGTGCCCGTCGCGCGCGGCCTAGGTTCCAGCTCCACCTGCGTCGTCGCCGGCATCATGGCCGCAGCGGCCCTGACCGGCCACACCGTCGACCGCTCGGAGCTCGTGCGCCTTGCTACGGCGGTGGAGGGCCACCCCGACAACGTGGCGCCCGCCATCCTAGGCGGCGCCGTGTGCTCGTTCACGCCCACGGGCGGGCTTCCCCAGTGCCTGCGCTACGACGTGCACCCCAGCCTGCGGTTCATCACGGTTATTCCGCCGTATGAGGTGCACACCAGTGAGGCCCGCAAGGTCGTTCCGCAAAGCGTGCCGCTCGCCGACGCCGTATGGCAAATGGGCCGCATCGCCGGCATGACCCGCGGCCTGGAGACCGGCAACCTGGAACTCATCTCCGCCGCCAACGACGACCGCCTGCAGGAGCCATACCGCCGTGCGCTCATCCCCGACTATGCCGCCATTCGCGCCACTTGCCTTGACGGCGGCGCCGGCACGCTGTGGATCTCCGGCTCCGGCTCCACCCTCATGGCCGTCACCGACGACACCATCGTTGCCAAATTCCTGCAGGTCCGTCTGCGCGAGCGGTTTCCCGAGTGCGAGACGCACATCCTCACCTGCGATACGCAGGGCGCGCAAATCGAGTACCTGTAGAGCCCTGTTGTGTCGGACGTGTGAATCGCCCGCGCGCCCTTATACCGATACGCCTGAGGGGTATATAGCAAGTATTCCACCCCTCAAAAAGGCGGCGATGGCCTTCCCCATCGCCGCCTTTTTGCGTCTATCGATTAGTTACGCCTCGCAGTGACGCTGCTCGGCGCGACCTGCGCGCAAGCCCCGCATAACCGCCTCACGCAGAGCCGGAATGCGCGCCTTGTCCATGGCGGGCACGTCTTTGAGCGGGTACTCGAGCCCGAGCTGCTCGTACTTCACGATGCCCATGGTGTGATACGGCAGCATTTCCAGGCCGACGACGTTGCGCCACGGGGCGATCAGGCGGCCCAGCGCCTCGCACTCCTCCTCGGTATCGGTGATGCCAGGTACGATCACATGGCGAATAATCACCTTGATACCTCGGCGGGCGAGCTCATCGCCGAACGCCAGGATGTTGTCGGGAGCGCAGCGGGTCAGCGCCTTGTGCCCCTCCGGGTCGCTGTGCTTGATGTCGAGCAGAACCAAGTCCGTATGGTCGAGCACCTTCTCAAAACGCTCCGCGCGCTTGGGGTTATACGCGTAGCCGCAGCTATCGAGGCAGGTGTGCACGCGCCCGTTGGGGTTGTCGTGCATGGCGGCGAACAGGTCGCCCACAAACTCTGGCTGCAGCAGCGGCTCGCCACCCGTAACGGTGATGCCGCCCGTGCGGTAGAAGGGCCGGTTGCTCTCGAACTCCTCGAGGATCTTCTCGACCGAAACGCTCGTGCCCACGTCCTTGCCCACAGCCCAGGTATCCGGGTTATGGCAATACGCGCAGCGCATGGGGCAGCCCTGGGTGAACACCACAAAGCGCACACCCGGCCCATCCACCGTACCCATGCTCTCAATCGAGTGAATGCGACCCAGCGCGTACGCGGAATCCCCGCCCGATGCGTTCTCAAGCTGAACTCGTGCCATAACCTGCTCCCTCCATGCCGTGCAGCCACACGGCCATCTTTGCTCACGATATGATACCCCGATTGTGGCCGAATAGCCGTGTGCTCTTCGGAGCTGCACACGGCGCTGCACGCCCCGGCAAGCGCCTCCGCACGCACACCCCGGTGCAGCACCCCGCACGCAAAAGGGCGGCCCCGGGTTTCCCCGAAGCCACCCTTCACGCGAACGCATTACCGAGCTCGTATCGAGCCGCAAACGCTACTTGCGACGCTTGGCCTGCGTGACGCCCATGCCCGTAAGGACCGCGCCCGCAGCAGCCGCAAATGCGAGCATGCTGGCCGGGTCGCCGGTCTGGGCAAGGCCGCCCTCGCTCATCTCGTCACCCGGCTTGTCGCCAGGCTTCTCAGCGGGCTTGTCGCCCGGCTTCTCCGGATCCGGATCGACGGGCACCTCGTTCTTCGTCCACTTGGCAATGACGGTCATGTCGTCCATTACCGGCGCCGTGGGATCGAATGCCTTGGTGTAACCGGCATCGAGGAACCAGCCCTCGAACGTGTAGCCCTTGCACGTCGGCTGAGGCACGAGGTTCGCGTCAATGGCGGTGCCCTCCTCCACCTCAACCGTCACGTTCTCCGTCTGCTTGATCAGGTCGTCGAACGTCACCGTGTGCATCACGGGCTCCGGCTCGGGCTCGGGCACCTCAGGGGCTGCCGCGCGCGAGATCTCGGTCAGACCGGTGTACACGCGATCGGACTCGGAATGCGTCAGCATGCGGTCCGCCTCGCTGCTCGGGATGTTGTTCGAGCCGTTCGGGAACTTCATGCCGTCAAACAGCGCCGTCACCTGGGCCGCCATGTCGCCGCCCTGGGCAACCAGGAAGCGCGCCTTGCACACGTCGCGAATGCCCTGCTTGAACATTTCGTAACGCGGCGAGCTGTAGTAGCCCTTGGGGTTCTCGGCGAGCTTGGCGGGGTCGTACACGCCGTCCTTGCCCAGCTCAAGCGGGTAAATGAACCACGGGTCGCCCGGCTCCCAGTTGTTGAACGTGGTGTCGCCGTACATGTCGTTGGTCCAGGCATCAAGCGCCCAACGCAGATAACCGTCGGTGTGAAGCGTCTGCGAGTAGAGCGCCGACCAGTAGGTGTCGCCCGGGTCGGCCTGCTGCGAGCTGTTGGGGTAGTCGCCCGTGCAAGTGTACATGGTGGTCTCGAGGCCCTTTTCGCGACGGGCGTCGACGAAGGCGTACCACTGGTTCATATCCCACTTGCTCAGCACGTGCTTCTGGCCAACGGAAATGTCGTCGAGGTACTGGTCCTCGCCCACCTGGTCGGGGGCGTAGTTGATGGCCGCGGCCGTCTTGAGGGCCTTGCCCTCGGAGTTCTTGTGCTCCTTGATGAACTTGCACACGCCGTCGATGGCGGGGCGCTCGTCAAAGGCGATGTAGGTGATGTCGAACCAGCCCTTCTTCTCGAGGTGCTTGATGAAGTCCTCGAGGAATGGCGTCCAGATCTCCTTCCACTCCTTGGAGAGCGGCTTGAGGTCCTTCTTCACGATCTCGCCCGTGGTGGCGTCGGTGTACGTCACGCGGTTGTTCCACGGGATCATGGAGTAGCACTTGATCTTGCCGTGGTCGGTTGCGGGGTCGATGACGCCGCACTCGATGCCGAACTCGACCCACTGGTCGAACAGCGTGTAGTCGTACTCCCAGCCGTCCGCGGTCTTGGTCCACGTGACCATGCCCTCGTCGGAGTAGTAGCACTGGTGACCCCAGGCCTCGTCGACGATGTTGGCCACGAAGTCGTCGCCACCCATAGCGGCGTAGTCGGTCAGAATGCCCTTGTAGTACTGGCGGAAGTCCTCGTCCAGGAACTTCTCAAGGGGAGCGTCCTTACCCACGGTGGCGCCCCACAGGCCGTTACCGCCCTGGCCGCCCCAGATGTCGCTCTTGCCAAAGTAGTAGCCGGTGGCGGAGAAGGGGTGCTGCCACAGCTGGACGCTGTAGCCGACCTCCTGCGCCGTGGGCTGGAGCAGGTTGATGACCTCAAGGGTGTAGGTGAACTCGTAAGAGGTCTCGCCCGCCTTGACCGTGATGGTCGAGGTGTACACGCCGGGCGCCGCGTCCGTGGGGACGTTGATGTTCAGCCACGCAAAGGCCAGCGTCTCGGCCGGGATGTCGAAGCCGTTGTTCGGATAGTAGATGACATCCGGGTAGTTGACCTTCTTGCCCGACATGCCGCGGTTCGCGTCGGCCGCGACCTCGCGCAGCCAGTTCACGTCAACGTTGGCGGAGTCGATCACCGCGCCGCCCTCGTTCACGAAGTCGCCGACCTCGACCATCACGTCCTTGATCTCGTGATCGCGCGTGGCCACGCCGATCTTGGACAGGCGGGTATCACCCAGCCATGCCGCGTCGCGCCACTCAGCGGTCGTGTTGGTCTTTGCCTCGTTGTAGGCGTTGTCCGGAATGTCGAGGAGCTTCTCGTCGCCCACGAAGGCGTTGAAGTCCTTAACCGGATCCGTGGACTCGTAGCCCTTGGCAACGGCGTACTGGAGGGACACGCCGAGCACGCTTGCGGCACTCGGGTTAGCCTTGTCCAGCACCTTCACATGGGCAACGTGCGCGCCCTGGGTAAGCCCGTCCACTGCGAAGAGCTTCTGGTTGCCCGCGCGCTGAGCCGCGTAGCAATCGACCTCGGTCGTCTTGCCGTCGTCGATCTGCACGCTCATGTAGCGATGGTTGGGGGCCTTGATGCCGTAGAGCTCGAGGCCCGTGCCCTCAAAGCTGATGTCAACGGTAGCGCCAACGTTATTGGCCCAATGCTCGGTCGACTCGGGTGAGCCGGAGCCGCCCGCGGTCCAGCCGCCATGGTTCGCATCGCCGTCCGAATACGACCAGCGGGCGTCCGTATCGTCAATGACCACGTCGGTGCCAGACGCCTTGACCGCCTGAGCCGCCGTTGGCATGCACGCGAGGAACATCACGCCGAACAGAGCGAGGCACGCAGCTACCCCCTTCCAAACCTTCCGTACGTGCGCGTTCATTGGTTCTCCTTTCTACGCGCTTATCCAGTGGGGAGGGTCGCTCCCCCATCCTGAGTAATTATGCCTAAGTATTCGCACTTTTGAGTAGGAATTTTGGACGCCCCGCTCGGGCATGCATCCGCACCCACGCACTCCGAGCCAACACCCCTCGCGCGCCCCGAACCAGCGCTGCTTGTGCGCCCGAAGCCAGCACCCCTCCGTTCACGCACCTCTCCTCTTTTCCAAAACAAAAAGCCGCCCACCGGAAAACATCCGATGGGCGGCCAGAAAAGCCTTGACAGGCGAGAGACTCTGAATCAGAGAATTAGAAGCCCTCGTGGAAGGTGCGGGAGATGACCTCGTCCTGCTGATCCTTGGTGAGGTTGTGGAAGTTCACGGCGTAGCCGGACACGCGAACGGTCAGCTGCGGGTACTTCTCGGGGTGAGCCTGGGCGTCGAGCAGCGTGTCGCGGTTGAACACGTTGACGTTCAGGTGGTGGCCACCCTTCTCAGCGTAGGCGTCGATCATGCTCACGAGGTTATCGGCCTGAGCCTGGGGGATGTCAGCAACCTTCATGGTGCGCTCCTTTTCATACATTGGCGCCGAAGCGTCGTAGTAGGAATTGTTACTGAAATTATATCAGTAGAAAGACCCTCGGCAAGTGTAAATGTTACTTGCGCGACAGTCTTTACAAAGGCTCCGCCCGCTCGCCTATAACGTTGCGGGCGGAGCCGTTACTCAGCAGACCTTAGCGGTCCTCGGCACCCTCGGGCGCGGAGGAGTCGGTGCAGTCGCAGCAGGCAACCGGGTTCTCGAACTCGATATCGCCGAGGTCGAGATCACCGAACATGACCTGGTCATCCTTGCCGAGAGCGCCCGGCACGATGGAGAAGGTGTTGGAGATGCCGTCCTGAGCGTCGCGGAACGGAAGCTTGGACACGGAGCTCAGCGAAGCGATGGCGCCGTGAGTGTCGCGCTGGTGCATGGGGTTAGCACCCGGGGCGAACGGCACGCCAGCCTTGCGGCCGTCGGGCGTAGCGCCGGTGTTCTTGCCGTACACCACGTTGGAAGTGATGGTGAGAACGGAGGTCGTGGGCACGGAGTTGCGGTAGGTCTCGTGGCGACGGATGCACTCCATGAACTCGTGCACGATGTCGTGGGCGATGGAGTCGACGCGGTCGTCGTCGTTGCCGTACTTGGGGAAGTCGCCCTCGATGTCGAAGTCGACGATCACGCCGTTCTCGTCACGGACGGGGTGAACCTTGGCGTACTTGATGGCGGACAGGGAGTCGGCCACAACGGAGAGGCCGGCGATACCGGTGGCGAACCAGCGGTGGACGTCCTTGTCGTGCAGGGCCATCTGGATGGCCTCGTAGCAGTACTTGTCGTGCATGTAGTGAATGATGTTCAGCGTGTTCACGTACACGCCGGCCAGCCACTTCATCATGTCCTTGTACTTGTCCATGACGTCGTCGAAGTCGAGCGTGTCGCCCTCGACCGGACGGTACTTGGGGCCGATCTGCTTCTTGGAGACCTCGTCCACACCGCCGTTGAGTGCGTACAGGAGGCACTTGGCGAGGTTGGCGCGAGCGCCGAAGAACTGCATCTCCTTGCCCACGCGCATGGAGGACACGCAGCAGGCGATGGCGTAGTCGTCACCGTGGTACACGCGCATGACGTCGTCGTTCTCGTACTGGATGGACGAGGAGGCGATGGAGGTCTTGGCGCAGAACTCCTTGAAGGCCTGCGGGAGCTTGGTGGACCACAGAACGGTCAGGTTCGGCTCCGGGGAGGTGCCCATGGTCTCGAGGGTGTGGAGGTAGCGGTAGCTCATCTTGGTGACGAGGGTACGGCCGTCCACGCCCATGCCGCCGATGGACTCGGTGACCCACTGCGGGTCGCCGGAGAACAGGTTCTGGTACTCGGGGGTACGGGCGAACTTGACCATACGCAGCTTCATGATGAAGTGGTCGACGAACTCCTGGATCTGCTCCTCGGTGAAGGTGCCGTTCTTGAGGTCGCGCTCAGCGTAGATGTCGATGAACGTGGAGGTACGGCCGATGGACATGGCAGCGCCGTTCTGGTCCTTAACGGCGGCCAGGTAGGCGAGGTACATCCACTGGATGGCCTCCTGCGTGTTCTCGGCAGGACGGGCGATATCGAAACCGTAGAGCTTACCGAGCTCGATGAGCTGCTGCAGGGAGCGGATCTGCTCGGAGAGCTCCTCGCGCAGGCGGATGTTGTCCTCGTTCATAACGGAAGGAGTGGAGGACTTCTGAGCCTGCTTGTCCTTGATCAGCGCGTCAACGCCGTACAGGGCCACGCGGCGGTAGTCGCCGATGATGCGGCCGCGGCCGTAGCCATCCGGCAGACCGGTGATGATGTGGGCGGAACGGCAAGCGCGCATCTCGGGCTTGTACACGTCGAAGACGCCGGCGTTGTGCGTCTTGCGCTTGTTGGTGTAGAAGTCGACGACCTCGGGATCGACCTCGTAGCCGTGCTGGGAAGCGGCCTGGCAGGCGATGCGGATACCGCCGTTGACGTGCAGGGCGCGCTTGAGCGGCTTGTCGGTCTGCAGGCCGACGATGGTCTCGCGCTCGGGGTGCTCGGCGTCAATGTAGCCGGCCGGGTGAGACAGGATGCCGGTGACAACCTTGGTGTCCATGTCCAAAACGCCACCCTGCTCGCGCTCCTTGAGCATCAGAGCCATGACGTCGTCCCACAGCTTAGTGGTGCGCTCGGTGGGGCCCACGAGGAACGAATCGTCGCCCTCGTAGGGGGTGTAGTTCTTCTGGATGAAGTCGCGGACGTCGACCTCTTTGGTCCAATTGCCGTCCTCGAAGCCTTCCCATGCCTGCTGCATTGCGTGACCACGCTCCTCGTCGTGCCCGGCGGGACCCGTTGTCCCGCTCCTTGGTATCCCCGCTCCGACCGCAAGGCCTTTGGGGCACGTTCGACCGCTCACCGAAAAATTGAGCACGTCCATGCCGAATAACCTGCCGTTGACCGAAGATTTATTCACGCATAGAAGTTTACCATAGCGACCTATGCTTCACGATTACGTAATTGAGACTTTTTCTCATTCATTTTTCGTCGACAGACCCGGTTGCTTTAGCCAAATAAAGCCCCTGACCTGCGAAGCCGTTCGCAGAAATACGCGCCAGCGACCGATTTGAGACGCAAAGCCCCCTATAATCGTGAGAAAGTGTACTCTAAGGTATCTACGACGCAAGGAGGCCTCGTCCCATTATGGAAAGCACCCCAACGCCCCACAACGGGGCCAAGCTCGGCGACATCGCCAAAACGGTCCTCATGCCCGGCGATCCGCTGCGCGCCAAATACATCGCCGACAACTATCTCGAGGACGTTCGCTGCTTCAACGAAGTCCGCAACATGCTGGGCTACACCGGCACCTATAAGGGACACCCCGTCTCGGTCATGGGCGGCGGCATGGGCATGCCCTCGATCGGCATCTACTCCTACGAGCTCTACGAGTTCTACGGCGTCGAGTCCATCATCCGCGTGGGCTCCGCCGGCGGCATTGACCCGTCCGTGCGCGTGCGCGACGTCGTTGCCGGCATGGGCGCCTGCACCGACTCGAACTTTGCCGCGCAGTACCGCCTGCCCGGAACGTTCGCGCCCATCGCCAGCTACGACCTGCTCGAGCGCGCCGTGGCCGCCGGCCGCGCGCAGGGCGTCGAGGTCAAAGTGGGCAACGTGCTCTCCTCCGACCATTTCTACCAGGACGACCCGAACGCCACCGCCACGTGGCAGAAGATGGGCGTCCTCGCCGTCGAGATGGAGGCCGCCGCGCTCTACATGAACGCCGCCCGCGCCGGCAAGAAGGCCCTGTGCCTGCTCACCGTCTCCGACCTGCCGCTTACGGGCGAGTCTCTCCCCGCAGACGAGCGCCAGTCGAGCTTCACCCAGATGATGGAGATCGCGCTGTCCCTCGCGCTCCCCGCGTAGCGCGTTCCCCTACGGCCCGGACCCGCTCCAAGCGCGGGGCCCGGGCTTTGCTGTATCCGTCGTGCGCGCGGGCGTTGAACGACCCCGCATACCAGCGACGGCCCGCATGGTCTTTCGCCGCGCCCTTGCTCAGGCGCGGCAGAAGATGAGGGCGCCTTCAGGCTCCCTCTTATATAGGTATTCCACATCGCAAGAAAGGAAGAGCATGAAGAAGAATCGTCTCATGGGTCTTGCCTTGGCCGGCGCCGTTGCGCTGACCGTTGCCGGCTGCGGCGGCCAGGCCGCTCCCGCCGGCTCCGAGGACAAGTCCGCCTCCGCCGAGGCCGATTACAAGGTCCAGATGGTCACCGACATGGGCGGCGTGAACGACCAGTCGTTCAACCAGCTCGCCTGGGAGGGCCTGCAGCAGCTCGAGGACGAGACCGGCATCCCGGTGAACTACACCGAGTCCAAGCAGGAGGCCGACTACGCCACCAACCTGGACAAGGCCGTTGACGCCGGCTCCAACACCGTGTGGGGCATCGGCTTCGCCATGGCTGACGCCATCCAGACTGCCGCCAAGTCCAACCCCGATGTGCACTTCGCCATCATCGACAACGCCTATCCCGAGGACGCGCTCCTCGACAACCTCACCGGCGTGACCTTCAAGACCCAGGAGCCTTCCTTCGTGGCCGGCTACATCGCGGCCATGACCACCCAGACCGGCAAGGTCGGTTTCATCGGCGGCATGAAGTCCGATGTTCTTGAGACCTTCAACTGGGGCTTCCAGGCCGGCGTTGCCTACGCTAACGCCACCGAGGGCAAGGACGTCAAGGTCGTGTCCCAGTACATCGAGACCTTCACCGACGCCGCCAAGGGCAAGGCCGCTGGTCAGAAGATGTACTCCGACGGCTGCGACATCGTGTTCGCCTGCGCCGGCAACGCTGGCAACGGCGTGATCGAGTCCGCCACCGAGGCCAACAAGATGGTCATCGGCGTCGACAAGGACCAGTACGATCTGGCTCCCGAGAACATGCTGACCTCCGTTATGAAGAACGTTGACCAGGCTGTCATCGAGGTCTCCAAGCAGGCTGCCGACGGCGAGGAGGTCGGTGGCAAGAACATCGAGCTCTCCGCCAAGGACGGCGCCGTTGCCATCTCCGAGCACCACGACCTCATGGAGGACGCCGTGTACGAGAAGGCCCAGGATCTGTTCAAGCAGATCAAGGACGGCAAGATCACGCCTCCTGGCACCGAGAAGGATTTCAACGCCTACGTTGAGTCCCTCTAAGGATTGATGTTTGGGGAGAGCCGGCGCATGCGGGCTCTCCCTTGCGCCACGTACGCGGCTCGCGCGAGCAGGCGAGCCGCCCCGTGTTGGGGGCGCCCTCGGAACCTGAGTTCCCAGACGCTCCCAACACGGGGCGAACACCCGATTTGAGCCGAGCAGACCACCTCGGCAGCCGCAGATGAGCGGCTACACCACAGGAAGGAGAAGCGGCCTATGGAGCCAGACGCGCGCTACGCGGTGCAGATGAGCGGCATCGTTAAGACGTTCGGCACGTTCACCGCTCTGGACCATGTGGACCTCACGGTGCGCAAGGGCACGGTCCATGCGGTTTTGGGAGAGAACGGCGCGGGCAAGAGCACGCTCATGAACGTGCTATACGGCCTGTACCAGGCCGATGAGGGGCAGGTCTTCCTCAACGGCGAGCCCGCGAGCATCAACAACCCCACCCAGGCCATCGCCCATGGCATCGGCATGGTCCACCAGCACTTCATGCTCGTGGACAACTTCACCGTCACCCAGAACATCATCCTGGGCGACGAGACCTGCAAGGGCGCGGGCATCCTCGACATGAAGAAGGCGCGCGAGCGCGTATGCCAGATCATCGAGCAGTACGGCCTGGAGGTCGACCCGGACGCCAAGATCGAGGACATCTCGGTGGGCATGCAGCAGCGCGTCGAGATCTTGAAGGCGCTGTACCGCGGCGCCGACGTCCTCATTTTGGACGAGCCCACCGCCGTGCTCACCCCGCAGGAGATCGAGCGCCTGATCCAGATCATGCGCGACCTCACCGCCGCGGGCAAGACGATCATCGTCATCACCCACAAGCTCAAGGAGATCAAGGCCTCCGCGGACACCTGCACCATCATTCGCCGCGGCTGCTACGTGGGCGAGGTCGAGGTGGCCAAGGTCACCGAGGAGGAGCTCGCCGACATGATGGTGGGCCACCACGTGAACCTGACGGTGGACAAGACGCCCGCCCAGCCCGGCGAGGCGATTTTTGAGATTCGCGACCTGCACGTTAAGGACGAGCGCGGCATCGAGGCGGTCAAGGGCCTCAACCTCACCGTGCACGCCGGCGAGATCGTGGGCCTGGCGGGCATCGACGGCAACGGCCAAAAGGAGCTCGTCGAGGCCATCACCTGCCTGGCCAAGGCAACCGGTGGCAAGGTCATGGTCCGCGGGGCCGAGATTCAAAACACCAGCCCCCGCAACGTGATCGACCATAAGGTTTCGACCATCCACGAGGACCGCCAGAAGCGCGGCCTGGTGCTGCCGTTCACCGTGGCGGAGAACGCCGTACTCGAGAAGTACCGCACGCCCGAGTTCGGCGCGCGTGGCGTGCTCGACCGCGCCAAGATGCACGAGTTCACCGAGCAGCTCATCGCCGACTACGACATCCGCCCCGCCGACTGCGCGACCAAGACCGCGGGCGGCCTTTCCGGCGGCAACCAGCAAAAGGTCATCATCGCGCGCGAGGTGTCCAACGACCCCGACGTGCTCATCGCCGTCCAGCCCACGCGCGGCCTGGACGTGGGCGCCATCGAGTACGTCCACAAGGCGCTCGTAGCCGAGCGCGACCGCGGCACCGCGATTCTGCTCATCTCCCTCGAGCTCGACGAGGTCATGAGCGTCTCGGACACCATCAGCGTTATCTACGACGGCGCGATCGCCGGCACGTTCAAGCAAGGAGAGGTCGACGAGAACAAGCTCGGCCTGCTCATGGCGGGAGGTGAAGCGTAAATCATGGCATCTGCATCCGCTATCGCCCCCAAGGGCAAGGCCTCGCAGGACAGCCTGCTGCAACGCATCCTAAAGAAGCCCATTACGGCGACGTTCATCGCCATCTTCCTGGGCTTTGTGGTGGCGGCCATCCTGCTGGCAGCCGCGGGCTACGACCCCATCGCGTCGTTCACCGCGCTGTTCGAGGGTGTATTCTCCAAGCCCAAGTACATCTCCAACACCATCATCAAGGCGGCGCCCATCATCCTCACGGGCATCTCCGTGGCGTTCGCCTTTAAGACGGGCATGTTCAACATCGGCGCCGAGGGCCAGTACGTGGCCGGCACCGTGTGCGCGGTGATTGTGGGCTCTACCCTCGATCTGCCCATGTTCCTGCAGATTCCCGCCGTTGTGCTCGCGGGCGTTGCCGGCGGCGCGCTCATTGGCTCAATCACGGGCTTTTTGAAGGCGCGCTTTGGCATCCACGAGGTCATCACCGCCATCATGCTCAACTGGACGATGCTTTACCTCAACAACTTCGTGGTGAACTCCGCAATGTTCCATCGCCCCAGCTCAACCTCGTCGATCCCGGTCAACGACTCGAGCTTTACCATGATCTTGCCCGAGTGGAAGCTCTCCGACCAGGGCCTCGAGACGCTGCGCAACGTGCCGTGGCTGTACGACTTCCTCGTTAAGAGCGACGTGAACATTGCGTTTTTGGTCGCCATTCTGGTCGCCATCCTCATTTGGTTCGTGCTCTACCGCTCCAAGCTCGGCTTTGAGCTGCGCGCCGTGGGCTTCAACCGCGACGCCGCCGAGTTCGCCGGTATGCCGGTCGAGCGCAACACCGTGCTCGCCATGACCATTGCCGGCGGCATCTCCGGCCTGGCGGGCGCCCTTATGATCACGGGCATCGCCCCGCACTGCATCTCCACCCTCGCGGGCTTTGAGAACTACGGCTTCAACGGCTTCTCCGTTGCGCTCATCGCCGGCTCCTCGCCTATCGGCTGCATCTTCGCCGGTCTGCTGTTCGGCGGTCTGCTCTACGGCGGCACCTCGGTGCAGATGGCCGTGGGCGCCCCCACCGACATCATCAACATCATGATCGGCACGATCGTGTTCTTCGTGGCGCTCGCCCGCGTGGTCACGCTCATTGCCCAGCATCTCGAGAAGCGCTCCGCCGAGAAGGCGAACGGCTCCGGCGGCGCCTGCGCCGAAGTTGGTGCCCCCGCATCCGCGCAGGCCAAGGGGCAGGAGGAATCCCATGCTTAACAACATCTGCCTGCTCATTGGCATCACCCTCATGTACGCCACCCCGCTCGTGTTCGGCGCGTTGGGCGGCGTGATTTCCGAGCGCTCCGGCGTGGTGAACATCGGTATTGAGGGCATGATGACCATCGGCGCCCTCTCCGGTGCCGCCGTCTCGTTCTTTACCGGTAACGCCTGGCTCGGCTTTTTGGTCGCCGGCCTGGCGGGTGGCGCCTTCGCCCTGCTGCACGCCGTGGCTGCCGTCACCTTCAAGGCCGACCAAAATGTCTCGGGCATTGCCCTCAACCTGCTGGGACCTGGCATCGCGCTGTTCGTCGCCCGCCTGATTTGGGACGGCGGTACGCAGAGCCCGATCATCGAGACCCTGCCCAAGATCTTTGGCAGCGGCGCCTTTGCCGGCAGCCCGCTGGCCAACTTCAACGTCGACATCACCGTGGTGCTGGGCATCCTGGCCACCATTGTGGTGTGGTTCGTGCTCTACAAGACCAAGTGGGGCCTGCGCGTGCGCGCCGTGGGTGAGCACCCGGCGGCCGCAGACACCCTGGGCATCAACGTGAGCCGCATCCGCTTCATCTGCGTGGTGCTCTCCGGCATGATGGCCGGTTTTGGCGGCGCCTCCATCACGCTCGCCATCATTCCGCAGTTCACGCAGACCGCCGTTGCCGGTCAGGGCTTCATCGCGCTCGCCGCGGTCATCTTTGGCAAGTGGACGCCGCACGGCGCGTTCGGCGCCTGCCTGCTGTTCGGCATGGCGCAGGCCCTCGTGATCATCCTCGGCGGCGGCGTGGTGCCGATCCCCTCCGAGATCCTCGCCTGCATGCCTTACATTCTCACCCTCGTGGTGCTCGTCCTGTTCGTGGGTCGCTCCGTTGCGCCCAAGGCAGACGGCGTGCCTTACGAGAAGGGTTCGCGCGGGTAATTGATCCCATCGGGAGGCTCGCCGACTCAGCCTGTCCAGGGAGGCGGGCATGTGTCTCCCGCTACTCAAACAGTCCTGCTCGCACGGATGGTCCACCGGGTACGTTTCCCAGGGCGACCAGGTCGCGGCCGGCCAGCCCATCCTTTCGATGGACCGCTCCGTGATCGCGGAGGCCGGCTACAAGGATTGCGTTGTCGTCGCCGTTTCCAACAGCGCCGAGTTCGCCGACGTCGAGTTTGCCGTCAAGAGCGAGGCGCGCGTCGAGGCCGGTTCCGTCGTCGCCAAGGTAACGCGCAAGTAGGTTTTGCCTGCGTCGGTGAGGGCGACGCGCCCTTGGGTGCGGTGCCTCTCGTCTAAGTGTGGCCCAACGTGCTGGCCTGCAACACGCCAGCACGTTGGGCCACTTTTCTACCCTTTTTCAACGCGAAAAGTGGCAGTTTGTGCTGGTGTGCTGGTGAGCAGCGCAAAGCGGCCGTTTGCACTGCCGGGATCACAGCGGCAAGCTCTTGTCACCTGGCTGGCCTGCGCTGCAAACCCGTTGGCTTCGTCTAAAAGTGGCCCGATGTGCTGGTCTGCAGCTGAGCAGCACGTTCGGCCACTTTTCTGCCCTTTTTAGGGGTGAAAAGTGGCGAATCGTGCTGGCGTGCTGGAGAGCAGCGCAAAGGGACCATTTACGCTGGGTGGCTAGAAGAAAAATCACTTCTGACATATCGACCACCCCCTTCCTGTATGGATGAGGGCGATGGGCACACCTCGCGTACAACGCGCTCATGACAGCACAGCGAATCAGAGGGCCATTTACCAGATGTACTTGCAGTCGTCGCACTAGCAGCAAGAACGTTGCCTTTGCATCTGGAACCCATGACGAAGATCAACAGATTGCGCCCCGCGCATTGGCAGCCGTTTACAATAAAAGGGCGAGAAGCCTGGGGCGCCTCGCTCATGGTTCGCTTCGCAACCGACTCGTCTTACATCACGAGCGGCGAGATGCCCGTCGACAATGCCGCGATCTGCGCCACTTCTCCCGTCGCTTGTTGAACTGTCCACCCGCTATAGTCGACCCGCACCTGTCCCTCCCCGGCCCTTATTGTTCTGGGCGAGTTCGCACGAGCCGAAGAGCCCAGTGGGCTCTTCGAGCGAGCAGGACTGCCCGAGTCCAGGATAATAAGGGCTTCGGAGGAACGCACCCGGGACCGAAAGGAGTCTCCCTTGACTGATATCGAACTCGTACGCGCCGCCATTGCCGCACGTGAGAACGCCTATGCACCGTATTCGCACTTCGCCGTTGGCGCGGCGCTGCTGTGCGCCGACGGAACCGTGTACGGCGGCTGCAACATCGAGAACGCAGCGTACTCGCCCGGCAACTGCGCCGAGCGCACCGCGATCTTCCGTGCGATGTTCGATGGACACCGCGACTTTGCCGCCATCGCCGTTGTGGGCGGGCCCGAGGGCGAGCCCATCAGTGAACTCTGCGCACCCTGCGGCGTGTGCCGCCAGGTCATGCGCGAGTTCTGCGACCCTGCAACTTTCCGCATCCTCATGGGCATCAGCGAGGATTCCTTCATCGAAGCCACGCTCGCCGAACTTCTCCCCCACGGCTTTGGGCCTCAGAATCTGGGTAAGTAGCAAACAGGGCCCCACGCTGGCATAGACGCCCGGCAGAAAGGGGCCAGGTCCAACCCAAAGAGCGCGCAATCGCAAGCGCTCTCAGCAACAGAACACGAGGCACGCCATGCGCATGTACGACATCATCGAAAAGAAACGCGATGGACGCGAGCTCACCGATGCCGAAATCGGGTTCTTCGTGGACGGCTACACCGCCGGACGCATCCCCGACTACCAGGCGAGTGCCCTGCTCATGGCCATCTACCTGCAGGGCATGACACCCGAAGAAACACGCCTGCTCACCATGCACATGATGAATTCCGGCGATGTGGTCGACCTCTCCGACATCCCGGGCGCGACCGTGGACAAGCACTCCACCGGCGGTGTAGGCGACAAAACCTCGCTCGCCGTAGTGCCCATGCTCGCTGCCATGGACCCCAGCCACACCTTTGTTGCCAAGATGACCGGCCGCGGCTTGGGCCACACCGGCGGAACCGTGGACAAACTCGAGAGCATCCCCGGCTTCAACACGGCGCTCAGCCAAGACGCGTTCATCGATTGCGTGCGCGAGCACGGTGCCGCCATCATCGGGCAGACGGGCAACCTTGTACCCGCCGACAAGCTCATCTACGCCCTGCGCGATGTGACCGCCACCGTGAGCAGCATCCCCCTCATCGCCAGCTCGATCATGAGCAAGAAGCTCGCGGCGGGTTCGAGCTGCATCCTGCTCGATGTAAAAGTCGGCTCGGGCGCGTTTATGAAAACCGTGCCGGAGGCTGTTGAGCTGGCACAGGCCATGGTTGCCATCGGCGAGGGCATGGGACGCCGTGTGAAGGCGCTCGTAACCAACATGGACCGCCCGCTCGGCCACGCCATCGGCAATGCGCTCGAAGTCGCCGAAGTCATTGACGCGCTTCACGGCCGCGGTCCCGCAGACCTGCAGCACGAGGTCATCCTCATTGCGAGCGACCTGCTTGAGCTCACCGGGCGCTTTACGCACGAGGAGGCGAAGGCCCGCGCCGAGCGCGTCATCGCCGACGGCTCGGCATTCAACGCGTTCAAGGAGATCGTCGCCGCCCAAGGCGGGGACACGCGCGTACTCGATGACCCCACGCTACTGCCCGGCGCTGCGCTTTCCCGCACCCTCACCGCGCCCCAGGACGGCTTTGTGGCCCACATCGACACCGAGGCCGTCGGCATCGCCAGCGCGGAGCTCGGTGCGGGCCGCCTCACCAAAGAGGACGACATCGACCATGGCGCGGGCATTACCCTGCTCAAGAACTATGGCGACGAGGTCATCGCGGGAGAGCCCGTGGCGATTCTGTATGCCAACGACCCCGAGAAACTCGCCATCGGGACCAAGCGCCTCACCTCGGCCTACACGTATTCCAGCGAACGCCCTGCCGCCGAACCGCTTTTGTATGCCACGGTCACGCGAGACGGTATCGTGTACGCTTAAAGCATCGAGGCACACCCGCTTCGCCGCGCGGCACCGCGCCGCCGCACACCCGTTTACCCCGGGCGCATCAGGCGCTCGAAGTACCGAAAGGAACGACCATGTCCCTCACCAAATCCGAACTCGCCAAGTACATGGACCACACCCTGCTCAAGGCCGACGCCACTGCCGAGCAGATCGACCGCGTTGCCGCCGAGGCCCGTGAGCTCAACACCGCCTCCGTGTGCGTGAACGGCTACTGGGTGCCCCGCGTTGCCCGCGCCCTCGAGGGCACCGACGTTATGACCTGTGCCGTGATCGGCTTCCCGCTGGGCGCCATGTCCACCGCCGCCAAGGCCGCCGAGACTGCCGACGTCGTGGCCGCAGGCGCGCAGGAGGTCGACATGGTCATCAATATCGGCGAGCTCAAGGCCGGCAACGACGACATGGTCCGTGCCGACATCGCAGCCGTTGCCGAGGCCGCGCACGCCGGCGGTGCGCACCTCAAGGTCATCATCGAGTGCTGCCTGCTCACCGAGGAGGAGAAGGTTCGCGCCAGCCGCCTCACCGTCGAGGGCGGCGCGGACTTCGTCAAGACGTCCACGGGCTTTTCCACCGGCGGCGCCACCGTTGAGGACGTGCGCCTCATGCGCGAGACCGTGGGCCCGGACTTTGGCGTAAAGGCGGCCGGCGGCATCCGCACCCTCGCCGACGCCGAGGCCATGATCGAGGCCGGCGCCAACCGCCTGGGCGTCTCCGCGAGCATCGCCATCCTGGGCGAGCTCGACGCGTAAATCTCCCCTGGTAAAGGACACTCTTATGACCGCACCAACCTACAAGCGCATCCTCACCATCGTGATCGACTCCATCGGCGTGGGCGACGCACCCGATGCCGCCTCGTACAACTCCGATGGGGCCGACACGCTGGGGCATCTCACGCAATGGTGGCTCGAGAACCAGGGGCGCCCGCTCGCGTTGCCGAACATGGAGCGCCTGGGCCTTAACCTCATCCGTCCGGGCAAACCCTTTGCCGGCCTTTCCACGCCGGAAGCGCCCGAGGGCGCTTTTGGCCGCATGCGCATCATCAGCCGCGGCAACGACTCGCTCGACGGTCACTGGGAGATGATGTGCCTGCCCACGCGCTTTGAGGTCGATTACTTCCCCCAGGGATTCCCCGAGAGCCTGCTGGACAAGCTGCGCGCGTTTTCCGGCCGCGACATCGTGTGCAACAAGCCGTATTCGGGCACCGAGGTGCTCAAGGACTATGGCGAGCACCAGCTCAAGACCGGCGACCTGATCGTGTACACCTCGGGCGACTCGGTGCTGCAGATTGCCGCGCACGAGGATGTTATTCCACTTGAGGAGCTCTACGCCCTGTGCGAGTACGCACGCACGCTCATCAACGGGCCCGAGATCACTATGGGCCGCGTGATCGCGCGCCCCTATGTGGGCACCTGCGCGGCGGACTTCACGCGCACTGCCAACCGCCACGACTACGGCCTCACCCCCACCGGCCCCACCGTGGTGGACTTCCTGCACGATGCCGGGCTCGACACCATCGCCGTGGGCAAAACCTTCGACCTGCTGTGCGGCAACGGCTTTGGCGCCCATTACCACAACCAAAGCAACTCCGACGGCATGGACCACGTGGACGAGGTCATGGCGCAGGACTGGCGCGGCCTGTGCTTTACCAACCTGGTGGACTTTGACGCCGTGTACGGGCACCGCCGCGACCCGCTGGGAGACGGCACCGCGCTCGAGGACTTCGACCGTCGCTTGGGCGATGTTATGGCGCATATGCACGATGACGACCTCGTGCTCATCACCGCCGACCACGGCAACGACCCCACCTATCGCGGCACCGACCACACCCGCGAGCTCGTACCGTTGCTGGCCTGGAGCCCGTCCATGGCCACGCGCGGGCACGCCGGGCACGACCTGGGCCTGCGCAGCACTGCCAGCGACCTTGGCGCCACCATCCTGGAGAACTTCGGCGTTGCCGGCAACGGCGAGGGTGAGAGCTTCCTCAGCTGGCTGTAGGGCATACGGCCCACGCCGGCTACTCCCAGGCCTTCCAGACGTCGGGGCAGTAGCCGACCGTGGCCTTTTGGCCGTTGCGCACGATGGGCTCGCGCAGCACCTGCTGGTTCTCAAGGAGCTTGTCGAACTTCTGGCTCTCCGCAAGGTAGGTGATGAGCGCCACCGTGTCCTGATCTTTCGCGTTCGGGTCGATCACGGCGTCGATGCCGCCCACGGCGCGCATCACACTCGTGAGCTCGCCCTTGCTCATCTCCTTCTCCTTGAGGTCGATGAACTGAACCTTGATGCGGCGCTCCTTAAAGTAGCGCTGCGCCTTCTTGGTGTCGAAGCTCTTCTTGGTTCCGAAAATCTGGATGTTCACAGCGTGCCCCTTAGTACAGCTCCGGCGCGGCCGCCATGGCGAGCTCGTCCACCAAGTTGTAGAACCGCTCGGCATCCGAGCGTGTCACCAACGTGACCTCGCGGCCCTCATCACAGCGATACGTTCTGCCCGCCGCCGCGCCGTCGATGCGCACGTCGCAGCGCACGCGCTCCACCTCGGCGATATCGTTATACAGGCAATACACCGTGGTGAGCACGTCCCACAGGTAGTACACGTTGTTCGCCGCCACGTTCAGCACGAGGGCATAGCCCTGGCCAATCAGATCGATGGCCGGGTAGCGGCGCAGCTCCGCCCAGTGCTGGCAGAGTTCACGCGTGAGCGGCAGCTCCTCGGTGCTCTCCAGGCCCACCATATGGATCTCGAGCGAGGAATCCCACACGCGCTTTACCGCCTCGGGATCCCAAAACGCGTTCCATTCCGCCGTGCCGTCAAAGCACGCGTCCACCACGTTGCCGTGCCCGTCGAGCGAACCGCCCATCCAGTAGAGGGCCTCGATCTTATCCTCGATAGCGGGCTCGGCGTCGAGCGCACGGGCAAGGTCGGTGAGCGGGCCGGTGAACAGCAGGGTGGTCTTGCCCTCCTGCCCCATCACCTTGTTCACCAAATCCAGGTGCGCGGGCACCTCGGTTACCGGGGTCTTGGGCGCGCCGTGCTCGTTCAGAATGGGCAGCGCGTCAAAGGTGAACGCGGCGCCGCGCCACTCGGAGGGGAACTGGTGATGCGGGCGCGACGTGGACGCCGCCGCCTCGAGCGCGCCCTGCTTGGCGCCGAACAGGTCGATGATCTTGCGCGTGGCCTCGAGCGCGGGCTCCAGCTGGCCGTCGGCGTCGATCACCGAGACGCCCGTTACGCGGGCCTCGGGCATCTGGAGCAGGAGCAGCAGGCTCACCAGGTCGTCCACGCCGCCGTCGTGGTTGAAGTACACGTTGGTCATACAGGCGTCCCTTCACGCGATAGGCATACAAAAATGGCACGCACCCAGTATGCCAGAGTGCGCGCCATGAACGTACGGCTGGACAAGAAGCCCAGATGGAGCCAGGCGGGACGCCGCAACGGTCGGACATCCCAGCTCGGTCCCGAGTGTTAGAACACGAAGAAGTACGCGAGCACCGCGATGCCCAGGACGATGCGGTAGATACCGAATGCCGTGAAGTCGTGACGGCGCACAAAGCCCATGAGCCACTTGATGGCCACAAGCGACACCACAAATGCCACCGCGCAGCCCACGCCCAGGATCGCCAGGCCGCTTGCGTCGAACACGCCGCCCTTGAGGAAGAACTTGACGAGCTTGAGGAAGCTCGCACCGAACATGACGGGAATCGCCAGGAAAAACGTGAACTTGGCGGCAACGGAGCGCGTGGTGCCCAGCAAAAGGCCACCGATGATCGTGGAGCCGGAACGAGAGGTGCCCGGGATGAGCGAGAGCACCTGGAAGCAGCCGATGCCCAGGGCGGTCTTGTAGGAGAGGTCCTCAAGCGAGGTGATGGCGCCGAAGTCGCCGCCCTGCTCGGGCTCGGCAGCCGCCGCGGGCGCGGCGAAGTGCGCGCCACCGGGACGGGCGTTCGCCATCGCGTCGGCGGCAACGCGCTCGGCGAGCTGCTTGGCACGCCAACGCTCGATCACGATGAACGCGATGCCGTACACGATGAGCGCCGTGGCAACCACCGTGGAGCCGTAGAGGTGCTCCTCCATGAAGTCGTCCAGCGGAATGCCGATGATGGCCGCCGGCAAGCAGCCCACGATGATCTTGCCCCACAGGTTCCAGGTGTTCTTGCGCTCGACGGCCGTCTTGCCAAAACCAAAGGGCACCAGGTCGCGCAGGAACAACACGCACACCGCCAGAATGGCGCCGAGCTGGATGACCACGAGGAACATGTTCCAGAATTCCTCGGTCACGTTCAGCTTGATGAACTCGTCCACCAAGATCATGTGACCGGTCGACGAGATGGGCAGCCACTCGGTGATGCCCTCGACCAGGCCGAGGAAGGCGGATTTGAGCAGTTCGATGATGTCCACAGGACCTCCTGAATGCTTTGGGGTTCTCAGGCGAGCGGGCGGCGCTGCGGCCGTTGCCCGTGCGTCACACTATTATCGCCTCGCCTCCGCGCACTGCACCGAAAATGCGCGCCGTTCACCGCAAAGACGCTGAATTTACGCGCCATTTGGGTATAACTGTGGCATGGCAAAGCGCCATATGGCGAGTCACACGGAACTCGCCGCAAGGCCAGGGAGGCTACCATGCACGAGGGTTATTCCAAGGTATTCGTTTCACTCGACGGTACCGAGCAGCAGGACTTCGTACTTGCGCGCGCTATCAAGGTCGCCGCGAACGACGGCGCGGCGCTCGTAATTGGCCACGTGATTGACTCCACCGCCCTTGAATCCGCCGGCTCCTACCCCGCCGACCTCATCCAGGGTCTGCAGGACGCGTTTACCAACTCCATCGCCACGCAGGTCGATGAGGCCAAGGCAAATCCGAATATCCCCTCGGTCGAGGTCATGATTCGCGCCGGCCGCATTCGCGAAACGCTCAAGGACGAGATGCTCGACGTTGTGAAGCCCGACCTGGTGCTCTGCGGCGCCCGCGGCCTCTCCTCCATCAAGTACGCGCTGCTCGGCTCGATCTCCACGTTCCTGCTGCGCAACACCGATTGCGATATTCTGGTTGTTAAGTAGCAAACGGCACGCGGCGCTGCGTGTCCGTCTATCGTTCACCGTTTTTGGAGGCTCGCCGCGGCGGGCCTCCTGCATTTTAAAGTGTCTACAGACAGGCGACGCTCGCGTTTTCCACCAGGCGAGGCGGCAAGACGCGCTCCTTGAACGACGGGGCGGAGCTCCGCGCCTCAATGCGGTTCAGCAGCATGCCGAGCGCATGGCGGCTCAACTCCTCAACGTTTTGCTCGATCGCCGTGAGCGCGGGCTCGAACAGGGCATCTGCGGCGGAGTTGTCGTAACTCACCATCGAGTAGTCGCGTGGCACGCGCTTGCCGTGAGCGTAGAGGCACTTGAGCGCGCCCAGGGCGATGTTGTCGGAGCTTGCGAAAATGGCGGTCGCATCGGAGGCGAGCACGCGCTCCGCCGCCGCCGCACCCTCGGCGATGTAGTAATCGCTCTCGAACACCAGGGCCGCGTCCTGCGGGGTGTCGTATTCGGCAAGCGCACGCCGGTATCCCGCCAAGCGCGCGCGGCCCGTGTTGGACGAGGTGTTCACCAAACACGCAATGCGCCTATGGCCACGCTCAAGCAGGTAGCGAGCGGCCAGGTAGCCGCCCAGCTCGCTGTCAAAACGCACGCGGTCGCACGGCACGCCCTCGATGGAGCGGTCGACCATCACCAGCGGAATCGGCAGCGAGGACAGGCTCTCCACCAGCTGCTCGTCCGCATCGATTTCGTGGGCGGCCACCAAGAACAGGCCGTCGACGCCGCGGTTCACCAGCAAGCGCACCAGGTCGGCGTCGTTTTCCGAACTGCCATCGGAATTCATGATGAACAGCGCGTAACCGCGCGTGCGGCAGCGCACCTCCAAATTGCGGGCGAGCGATGAGAAGAAGCGGCTCTCGATATTCGGCACGATGAGCCCCAAGGTGCGCGACTGCTGCGTTACCAGGCTGCGGGCGATCTGGTTGGGCACGTAGCGCATGCGCGCGGCGACCTCCTTGATGCGCACGCGGTTCTCCTCTGAGATGCGGCACGGGCGGTCGTTCAGAACCAGCGACACCGCGGAGGTGGAGAGCCCAACCTCGCGGGCGATATCTCGCAGCGTAACCTTTGTGGCCATGGCTTCTCCTCGCTACTCGAAGTAGTGCATCCGATTGGTGGGGAAGCTGATGGTCACGGCAAAAAACTCACCCGCGCGGGAATCGGCACGCACGCCAAGGCCCATCTTATCGCACAGTCGCCCAACGAGATACAGGCCGATGCCCGTGGCGCGCTTGCCCGTGCGCCCGTTTTGCCCGGTGAAGCCGCGATCGAACACGCGGGGCAGGTCCGCCTCCGCAACGCCACAGCCGTTGTCGCGCACTTCGAGCTCAATACGCTCGCTCGCCATACCTTCGTCCATAAGGCGCCCGGTGAAGACGAGCTCCGCGCCTTCGCTGCGCGCGTACTTCGCGCTGTTTTGGATGAGCTGGCCCAAAATGAACGTCATCCACTTTTCGTCGGTGAAAACCTCGCGCTCCAAATTCACGCGAAACGGGGCGACGTGCGCCCCCAAAAGTACGCGTGCGTTCGCACGCACGGCGTTTCCCACCAGGTCGCGAAGGTTGTACGAGCGAATGAGATAGTCGCGCTCGAGTGATTCGGAGCGCGCGAAGAACAGTGCCTGCTCGATGTAACCCTCAACGCGGTCGAGCTCCTCGCCCAGCGCCTCGGTCTTGCCCAGGAGCCGCTCGCCCGTCTCGTCGGCGGGGACCGCTTCCATGAGGTTCTCCAGCATGAGATGTGCGGCCGCGAGCGGGGACTTGGCCTCGTGCACCCACGTTTCTATGTACTCGCGATACTCCTGCGTTTGACGGCGGTAGCGGGCCACGTCGTCATTCGCCGCCTTCGACACCGCCTTGAGCGCGTCGTAGGCCAGGCGGCCCTCAACGTCGTCGGGTTCGCAGACCATCTCGGTGATCCACAGGGGGTGCTCGACATCCTCAACGCAGCGCGCCAGATCGCCATAGAACGCGCGCTTGCGCAGGAAGTCGACGCAGTGGGCGGCGAGCGCCGCCAGCAGGAACAGGCAGGCCACCAGTAGCGTGACCGCGCCGTTCGTCCCGCTCACCAGCAAGACGATGGCGCACAGCGCCGCTGCCGCGCCGGCGAGGACGAACGTGGGCCATGCGGAGCGCAGGTATGCCCAAAAGCTCATGGTCCTCACCTACACCGAGTAGCCGCGGCCGCGATGCGTGGTGAGATAGCCTGTGACGCCGATTTTTTCGAGCGTCGCGCGCAGGCGGTTGATGTTGACGGTGAGCGTGTTGTCGTCCACGAACGCGTCGGAATCCCACAGGTCGCGCATGATGGCCTCGCGGCTCACGATGGTCCCGGCATGCCCCATAAGCAGCGAGAGGATGCGCATCTCGTTTTTGGTGAGCTCGACGGTGCGGCCGGTCGCTGTGGCGGTTGCCGTGGAGCGCGTTAGGTCGAGCGAGACGCCGTTGTGCTCGATTGCGCGGCCGGCGTCCGCGGCTCCCTGCGTGCGGCGCAGAAGCGCCTGCACACGCGCCACGAGCACGCGGGCGCTATACGGCTTGGGAATGAAGTCGTCCGCGCCCATGGTCATGCTCATGACCTCGTCGACCTCGGTCACGCGCGACGTGAGCACGATGACGGGGATATTGGACTGCTGGCGCAGCTCGCGGCAGATGAGCTGGCCATCCGTGCCGGGCAGGGTGAGGTCGAGCAGCACCAGGTCGGGATGCGCGGCGAGGATATCCTCGACCACATGGTCGAACGTCAGGCAGTAGGAAGCCTCAAAACCCTGGCGCTCCAGCACCTCGATGACCTCGTTGCGAATCGGGGCATCGTCCTCAACCACGAAAATGCGCGCCATGCCAAAACCTCCCGCGTCATGTGCGCCAACCCCACCATTATGCGTCATTTAGGGTCAGACCCTAAATGACGCATTTTTAGGAGAAGAGCTTGCGGACGTCGGCGGAGAGCTGGACTGCAGCGGTATCGGCCGCGGCGCCCTCCTCCACCACGACGCCGTGCTCATCGGACACGAGGAACACGACCGCACGGCCGTCCGCAGTGAGAGCATCGGCGACGCGCGCAACGAAGTCCCCGACCGTCTCGCCCTCGGCGAGGGCGCGCTCGACCGAAAGCCCGCGCGTTGCGGCCAGCTGCTCTACAAGCGTGCCAGCGCCGCACAGGGGCTCGTCCGCGCGAGCCGCCAGCAGCACGTGCCCGTCGGCGGCCAGCACTCCAAGCAGCTCGGGCGCCACGGCGGCAACGGCCTGCTCGGCACGAGCCTCCGCCGCACGGGCGATAAGCGCCGCGCGAGAGGTGTCGGCCAGCGGCTCATAGGGGCCCACGCTCATGAGCGCGTCCCCGTTGACGTCGATCACGAGCATGAGCACGCCGTTGGGGTCGGAGTACTCGCCTGCGGCGAGCGACCATTCAACGTGCTGCTTTGCCCACGAGAGCATGTTGGTGGTGAGCGGGGCGCCGTTCACCACGCGATGCGACAGCGCGCGGATATGCCGATTGAGCAGCGGAACCCCACGGCGCGCCATGCGCCAACGGCACACGAGCGCGGGCTCGGCGAGCTTGAACTTCTCCAGCCCGCGCTCCTGCTCGGCGCAAAACGTCTCGTACGCAGCGCATTCCTCCGCCGAATTGAAAAACGGCTCAAGATCAGACATGCACATCCCCTTCAACAAAGAGCCCCGAGAGGAGCCAACGGCCCCTTCCCCCAGCCCTCGTAACCAAAAACGCCGCGGCAAGTCACCGCGGCGTCAACCCCCTCACAGGTCGGCGAGGAACGCCAGGGTGCCTCAGATCGCCTTGAAAGAGGAGGGCGCACGCCTTGCGTGCGGCGCCCGACGATTGAAAGGCGAGGTGAGGTGCCCTGGTGCTCCGCAGCAGCCCCGTGCTACTTAGTGCCGGAAGTGGCGGGTACCAGTGAACAGCATCGCGATGCCATGCTCATTGCACGCGGCGATGGACTCGTCGTCACGCACGGAGCCGCCGGGCTGGATGATGGCCGTCACGCCGTGGGCCGCGAGCGTGTCCACGTTGTCGCGGAACGGGAAGAACGCGTCGGAGGCGCAGGCGTAGCCGCCCTTCTCCTTGCCCAGGCGCTCACACACCTCGTCGGCGCGCTCGCAGGCCAACAGCGCGGAGTCCACGCGGTTGGGCTGGCCGGGGCCCATGCCAATACCCATCTCGTCCTTGGCAAGCAGGATCGCGTTGGACTTGACGGTCTTGCAGACCTTCCAGGCGAACATGAGGTCGCGCATCTCGGCGTCGGTCGGCTTGCGGTCGGTCGGGCAGGTGAACGTCTCAGGATCCTCGTCCACGGTGTCCACGCACTGGACGAGCATGCCGCCGTCAACGGTGCGCATCTCGATCGTGGCGTGGCCCTCGGCGCCACCCGTGGCGAGCACGCGCAGGTTCGGGCGGCGGGACAGGCGCTCGAGCGCCTCGGGCGTGAAGGACGGGGCGATGAGAACCTCGACGAACAGCTTGTCGCGGTCGGCGAAATGCTCGACGAGCGACAGCGGGACCTCGCGGTTCACGGCGACGATGCCGCCAAAGGCGCTCTTGGGGTCGCAGGCGAAGGCGCGGTCGTACGCCTCGGTCACATCGGCAGCCACGGCGGAACCGCAGGGGTTCTGGTGCTTGAGGATGATGACGCCCGGCTCCTCCAGGTCGCGCACGGCGTTCCAGGCGGCCTCGGCGTCGAGGAAGTTGTTGTAGGAAAGCGGCTTGCCCTGCAGCTGCTCGGCGCCCACGAGCGGGGCGGACGAGGAGGCGAGCTCGGCGAAGTCGTCGGCAAAGCGGTACACGGCGGCCGTCTGGTGGGGGTTCTCGCCATAGCGCAGGTCCTGGGCCTTCTCGAGCTTGAGCGAGAAGGACGCCGGGGGCTCGAACTGGTCGGACGGCGCGGCGGCCTCGGCCTTAGCGCCCTCGAGCTGCTGGGTCATCCACGTGGAGATGGCGGTGTCGTACGCAGCGGTGCGCGTGTACACCTTGCACTGCAGCACGCGGCGGGTCTCAAGCGTGGTGGCGCCGTCGTGCTCGCGCATCTCGGCAAGCACCGCGTCGTAGTCGGACGGATCGACGACGACCGTCACGGAGTCGGCGTTCTTGGCGGCGGAGCGCAGCATGGAGGGGCCGCCGATGTCGATGTGCTCGATGGCGTCGATGAAGGTGACGTCGGGCCTGGCCACGGTCTTCTCGAACTCGTACAGGTTCACCACGACCATGTCGATCATGCCGATGCCGTGCTCAGCAGCCTCGGCCATGTGCTGCTCGGAGTCGCGGCGAGCGAGCAAGCCACCGTGGACCTTGGGGTGCAGGGTCTTGACGCGACCGTCCATCATCTCGGGGAAACCCGTGTACTCCTCGATGGGCACGACAGGGATACCGGCCTCGACCAGTACCTTTGCCGTTCCGCCAGTGGAGATGATCTCAACGCCGAACTCCTCGGCCAACGTACGGGCGAACTCGACCACACCGGTCTTGTCCGTCACCGAGATCAGCGCGCGCGATACCTTCCCAACAGGAGCCATGGGCCCTCCTTTGCACGGATGGCGCATCCGGCACGTTTTGCCGGAGCACACGTTTGTCATTTTTCTACTGTACCGCAGCATGCGGACGCGCGGCGCTGCCACCGCTTTCATTTTGTAGAACTTGCCGAGAAACCATGACGGTTGCGCGGATATTGTTGGCGCGGGCGCGGCTTCACGAGCGCGTCACACGTGCGGCGCAAGAAGGTGGTAGAAACAGGTGGACGACAACGGGAGGAAGCATGGTCTCGCGCGTAACGTACAGGCCCTTTATTGAGGACGACTTCGAAGAAATCGCCCGCATTTTGCAGGAGGCATGGCACACCGAGGTGCCATCCGAGGAATACGGCTTTCTCGAGGCCTGCAACGACCTGGCGTATTCGCTCTCCATTTCCTCATTCTCCCAGGTAGCGCTTGTTGACGGCGTTCCGCGCGGCATTGTGCTCGCGCGCCCCGAGGCCAAGCGCGTCCAGCAGAACAAGCGCTGGTTCACCATCTCCAAAGATTACTTCCGCCGCATGCGCACGCTTGAGCCCGAGGCGGCCGCCCACTACTGGCGCTCCATCGAGCTCACGGGCGCCAAGAACGACAAGCTGATCGCCAACAGCGCATTTGCGGACGCCAACGAGATCACGCTGCTCGCCGTGAGCAAGAGCGCACGCGGCATGGGCCTGGGCGGCGTGCTTGCCGACGCCGCGACCTCGTTTTTGTCCGAGGCCGGCGCGTCGAAGATCTTCCTGTATACCGACACCGACTGCACCTGGCAGTTCTACGAGCACCGCGGCTTCAAGCGCGCGGGCACGTACCGCTCCACGCGCGACGAGCGCCGCCTGCTTCCCAAGGAGCTGTACGTCTACGGGCTCGATCTGAGCGCCTAAGCGCCCTGCGCTGGCGTGCTCTGGCGCGGCTCCCGAGTCGGCGCCCCGGCGCGGCCGCAGTGCCGTCCCGCTACGCAGCTTCGACATCCCGAATCGGCCACCCGTGCTGACCCGACCTGGCCATTTCGCTGTTCTGGCTCAACCGCCCCGTCTTTGGCGCCCGAACTTCGGTGCACTTTCTGAAACTCGGAGCGCTTTTTGAAACTTGGAGCGCTTTTTGACCGTTTACCCACTGGAAGATGGTCGAAAAGCGCTCCGAAGTTTGAGAAGTGCTCCAAGTTTGGCGGATGAGGAGGTGCCGCGCCAGGTGCTACGGCAGGCGCCCGCAGCCCCAGGCGCAGTCCCAAGTGCCAGGGCAAACACCCGCCGCAGCCGAATTAGAAGCTGCCGCCACCTCCGCCGCCTACTCCCCCGCCGCCTCCGCCGGAGAAGCCACCGCCAAAGCCGCTGCCCGAACTGCTGGAACTCGACGCCAGCTCAGCGATCGTCGCCTGATACGCGTCGTGCATCTCGTGCATGGGCGAGTGCATGCCGCCATGGCGATAGAACCACCAATAGCTGGGGAAATAATAGCCACCGTTGGCATCGATGCGCCGGTCCTCGGGCACGGCGTCCGCCAGCTGGCGCAGCACCTCGTCGCTCACGCCAAAGGCGACCGCGAGCACGAGCATCTTGTTCCACAAGATCAGGTCGCCGGGAACCGCCTCGTCCAAGTTGGTGAAGTCCTCGAGCCACTTCTTGAGCGCGTCGCACCGGTCGATCAGCTCGACCGCCTCCTGCGAGTGAAGCTTGGCCGTCGCGGCCAGCGCCGCCGCCGCGACTGACATCGCAATACCGGCAAGCACGAAAGGCAGGTTCACGCCGTCGGTGTAGATGATGAACCCAACGGCCAACACGCCGAGCGCGATGCCGAAGGCGCCGACGGTCACCTTGAAGCCCATGGGCACGCGGTTGGTGAGGCCGCGCCGCTCGAGCTCGGCAGATACCTCGGCCTTGAAGTTGTCGAGCGCCTCGCCGACGTCCTCGCGGTCCTTCAGCGCATCAAAGCGCACCGTATCGCCGTTGCTTGCATCGGCGCCGAAGTATATTTCGAGGGCGAGCCGGTCGATCTCGTTCGTCACCTTTTCACGAGCCACGAGCCTGATCTCATACTCCTCAACGGTCTTTTCGCCCAAACCGAGGAAACGGTCCTCGGTGCGGGAGGTGTGCACGATTTCGATCACGCGGTCGTCCGTGAGCTTCATGAGCGTGGCCACGAACGCGCGGTCGCTCACCTCTTCGGCGTTCATCAGGGCGGAAAGCACGGCAGGGTGATCGTTGGAGGGCAGGTCGCGGAAATACGTCTCGTCAACAACGGGCTTGGGGCTCACGTAGTGCTTCTTGCGCCACAGCGCCGTTGCGGCGAGCAGAATCGCCGGGCCCGCCGTCAGGGCAGCCGTACCGGCCGTGGCGATCGTGCGGGCGCGCTCGCGCTGGGCGTTGGCCTGCTCGGCCCACGCCATCTCCTCGGACAAAATCGTATCCAGGCGCGCATCGCCCGCGGGCGCCAGCCCCGGCACCCAATCAACGGGGAACGCCACGCGTACCTCGGCGAACTGACCCGCCTCCACGGTGGGCGCCGTCAAGGTCACCTTGGGATCAAGCGGCTCCTCCACATCGAGCGCCACCTCGCCGTCGAGCGGACCGTGGCCCCACGCGCGGAAGTTCGCGTCGTCGGAGCCAGCCGTAGCGGCAGGCGCGCCCTCGGGCAGCACAAAGCCCAGGTCCAGGCGGACATCCTGCGCATCTTCTTCCCATTCCGAGCCAATGAACTGCCAGTACAGCTCCGCTGCATCCTGCCAAGCCATCACGGCGCCCTCGATCAGGTACGACACCCAGACGGTCGCCTCGTCACCGTCCGCGCTCGGCATGAATACCTTGAGCGTGACCGAGTCCTCGTCCGGCTGCACGGTATACACGCCCGACGCTCCCGACTCGGCGCTCGGGACCTCTTGGATAGGCTGGGCCGAGCGACGGGCCTCGGCCTCGTTTTCCACCGCGCCCGCGTGCGTGTACACGCTCAGCACGGTTACCTGCGATGCCGTGCCCTGCTCGTTTTGCGCCAGCGGAATATCCCAGAACACGCCGTTGACGTCGTCCGTGAACTCGAACGTGCGCGCCTCGGTCACAAACAGGTCGCCGTTGTCCATCACCTGCGCCTGCACGTGAACGCGCGGCAGCTCAAAGGCGCTCGCCCATGACACAGACGGCATGGCAACAAGGACGCAGAGGCCAACGAGCAACGCCGCGATAAGGGGAATGCCGAAGCCTGAGTGATGGGTTGGATTGGCCGATGCGTGGCCGCGGGGAATGTGCGCGCTCATGGTGCACCTCTCTCACGTCGAATGTTTCACCATTGTACCCACGGAAGGTCGTTTCCGTATGCCGCGGGAGAGCGGCGGGCAGGGCGTTGGGCGGCACGCAGAGGCGCCATGCGGTCACGCGGGGCGTGGGAGCACGGGGCGGCGGTCGGGCAACGGGGGCCACACGAGGCACGCGGGCGGGCGAGGCGGCTTGCGAGCGCACTGGGCGGGCGTCCGAGGGGCGGCTGCGGTCACACAGACGACAGACGCGCGGGGAGGCGCGCGAGGGGCAATATGCGAGCGCGCGGTCGGCATGCAAGAAGCTCCATACGGGAAAGCGGAACAACGGACAAGCGTGGAACGCCAGGCGCGGGACAGGCGCGTGCTCACGGACGCATGTCCGCCCAGCGGGCTATACTTCATGTTGAACGGCGCGTATGCGCACTGCAAGATAGGAGGACGTATGGCCATCAACGAGAACGTCGCCAAGGTGCTCGAGGAGCAGATCAACAAGGAGCTTTACTCCGCGTACCTGTACCTCACGTTTGCCGACTATTACGAGGATCGCGGCCTGAAGGGCTTTGCCAACTGGTACATGGTCCAGGTGAAGGAAGAAACCGATCACGCGCTGGCCATCCGCCGCTACCTGCTCGACAACGACTACACGCCGCAGATGCGCACCATCGACCAGCCAGACAAGACCTTTGCCAACGACCTTGAGCCGCTCGAGGCGGGCCTGGCGCACGAGGAGTACGTCACGAGCCTCATCCACCACTGCTACGAGGTCGCGCTCGAGGCTCACGACATCCGCGCCATGCAGATGCTCGACTACTTTGTGAAAGAGCAGGGCGAGGAAGAGGCCAACGCGCGCGACATGATCAACAACATGAAACTCTTTGGCAGCGACCCCAAGGGCCTGTACGACCTCGATCGCGAGTATCAGAGCCGCGTGTATACGCAGATGACCGCCCTGCCGCTGTAGGGCAGGCGCGCCTCGGTGCGGCGCCGGCACAGGATGCCTCGGCTTTTTGAACCGCCTGGACGCCGGCGCTCGGGCGGCGATGCTCGAGCGGTAGCGTTTGGGCGGCGGTGCCCGGGCGGCGCGGGGCTGCCACAAGCGCTGCTCTGTTGCCCACCAGCACGAAACGCCACTTTTCATGTAAGAACGAAGGTAAAAAGTGGCTACGGATGCTGCCCTGCGACTCGCCAGCACGAAATGCCACTTTTCAGGTGAAAACAAGGGTAAAAAGTGCCTGAACGTGCTGGTCTGTGGTGAGTCGACCGCGAGTGCGGCACCAGGACCGGACGCCTCGGCTTTGAGCTGGGGCGTCCTTTTTGCCCGGGCGTGTGGCGCGATGCGGGTGTGCGGCGTGACGCGATATGGACGAGAGGCTTGCCGCATTCCGTGGACGGGGCCTGCGGGCCACGGGCGGGCGCTTACGGGCTACGGGCGTGCGCTTCCAGGCGCTACGGGCGTAAGCCTCCGCGGACCACGGCGGCAGGTCCCCGCGCGATGTGGGCCGCGTGTCTACAGAACGTGCACAGCCCGCCGTCAGGCGCCCCCCTACAGAACGCGCGCAACCCGCCGCCGGGCGCTCCCTTTGAGGCCGCTTATCATTTGTTAATGAATGGCATACCGCAGTTACCTATCGTTTCAATTCCGTGTAACTACCTCGAGAATCGGATGACGCGCTATGGACATCGCCCAGTTCCTTCGGGACAACCTTGGCATTCAGGACCAGCAGGTTGTCGAGTGCCTGACCGCCGGCGCCGCCGTGGTCGAGCTTGAACGCGGTGAGGTGCTCATGCACGTAGGCGAAGCGCAGCGCTGCATCTATATTCTCTCGCGTGGCATTGTTCGAACCGCCCTGTTCGACGTGAACGGACACGACGCGACCGACTGCATCATCGAGCGGCCGGGGTCCGTGATTGCCCCTTGCGCGGATCTGAGCAGCCCGTCCCCCGCGCAGGTCGAAGCCCTCACCGAGTCCGAAGTCATCTCCGTACGCATCGACGCCATTTTGGGGCTGTTGCAGACCAGCCTGCCCTTCGCGCAGCTCTACATCGCCCTTTTGTCCGAGGCCTGGCAGATGCACTGGGATGTTAAGCGCGTGGTGAGCCAGCAGCAGGCGCGCGAGCGGTGCCTGTGGTTTCTCAAGGAGCATCCCGGCGTGATCGACGCGGTCCCGCATCGCTATGTCGCCTCCTATTTGGGCATGACGCCCGTCACCCTCTCCCGCGTGCGCAATTCCTAAGGGCGAGGCGCCTGACAGCGTATGAGTCAGAAGCTTCGTCGGGCGAAGTCCCGATGTGACGTAGACCGCTCGCGATATGACATGCCTGCGCCAGATTTTGGCCCTACTTCGTGAAAAGCCCATTCCTGTTGGCCAACGCCCCAGGACTTTCCCACGTCTGATCAATTGCCAAATAATTGCCATTCTTGCACAAGCTGCCATTGCTGCCATTTTCACGGGACAGTGCGGTTTGTTTTAGGAGACGTCATCTGACCTGGGATGACTCGGATGAGACACATCATTTCGAGCGGCGGAGAGCTGGGGATTCGCCGGGCGGCCGGCGCCGCCCTCCTTCCGCTGCGGGCCTTGCGGCCCTTGCGTGCTCCGCTGGAAAACGCTTGCGCGTTTCCACAGCTCCGTACCCCTAATGGGGTTCGAATCCAAGCATGGCTAACAAAAAAGCGAGCCCAGATGGACTCGCTTCTTAGATTTGTACTGGCGGAGAGCTGGGGATTCGAACCCCAGAAGGGCTTTGCGGCCCTTACTCGCTTAGCAGGCGAGCACCTTCGGCCTCTCGGTCAGCTCTCCGTAACAGCCAGACGATGATACCGCACTTTCTTCGTCTTGAACAGGGTCGGCCCCAAGATTCAAAAACTAGGCGAAGAAGCCGTCGTCCACAACAATATTCGCACGATGCGCCCGAACGGCATCCCAGCTAAACCCGTCAATGAGCTGCTCGGCGGAACGCGGTCGCGGATCCTCGGCAACGCCGGCGGCAAACGCCAACCTTCCCAGCAGGACCTCAGGCGAGCCAAATCTCTCACGCAGCTCGCCCACATTGCAATCGCGGTCTCGCTTGGAAAGACGCCGCCCATCCGGCGCCACCAGCAACGGCACGTGCGCGTAGGTCGGATGCCCATACCCGAGCAGATCCTGCAGGTATATCTGGCGAGCCGTGGAACCGAGCAGGTCGCATCCGCGCACAACCTCCGTGACGCCCATTTCCGCATCATCCACCACCACGGCCAGCTGGTAGGCGTACACGCCGTCGCTCCTGCGGATAAGAAAGTCGCCGCACTCAGCGGCCAAGTCCTCCCGCTGCAGGCCGTACGTACGGTCCGCAAAGGCAACCGCACCGATCGGGGCGCTTGAAGAGCCGCCGCCTTTTGACGCTGTGCCCGAGGGCTCGATGCCACCCGACGCCGCGAATGTACACACTCGCGAGCTCAAATCGCCAAAATCAAGGGATTCGTGTCGCGAGTGTACACATTCGCGGCCTCTCTGGGCACAGATATCCTCGTGGAACGCGCCGGCTTCGGCTGAACCAGGGTCGGTCGTGCCTCGCCCAAGCGCCCCCACCTCTGCAGGCACCCCAGCCTCCGCAACCGTGCCCCGAGCAGTCGCAACCGCCGCAGGGTCCGGCACCCTCAGGCGCAGCGCGGGCGGGCGGACGAGGGAGCGCTCGGCCACCTCCGCAGCCGAAAGGCCCCGGCACGTTCCCGCGTACACGGGCGTGCCGTCGCTCGCATGAGGCGCGCTCGCGGCATGAAGCTCGGCACGCGTGCAAAAACAGGGGTACACGAGGCCCATATCCTCGAGCTTTTCAACAGCGGCGGCATAACAGTCCAAGCGCTCAGTCTGATAGAACGGCCCTTCATCCCACTCAAGACCCAGCCAGCGCAGGTCATCCATGAGCAGCGTGTCCCATGGGCCCGACCGCGCGCGGTCGTCCAGGTCCTCGATGCGCAAAACCAGCTTGCCGCCTTGGCTGCGCACGGAAAGCCACGCCAAAAGCGATGCGAGGACATTGCCCAAGTGCATGCGCCCAGTTGGCGAGGGCGCAAAGCGACCGATCACCGGACGGGCGCACCCATCCACGGCTATGCCCATGGATCGCGCTCGAAAAGCGGCTCGGGATCGGGGCGACGGTCGGAATACGGATCGTACCCGTCGTCGTCCTCGTTCTCGGCCCGAATACACGGGTCCTGGTGCTGCGAAGTCTGCTCCTCATCTTTACGATCAAGCGCCATGAATCTCCCTTCGTCATTGCAGTTCGAACCCATGGTAGCGCATGCCCGCAGCGCCCTTAAGCGCTCACCTGCGAACAAGCGCGCAACGCCACTCACCCGCAGGCCAGCGCGCGACGTTACTTGTCCACCGAAAGCACGGCGACGCCGCCCCGCATAAGACGAGGCTCGCCCACAGGCAAGCTCGTGTCGGACGGCCAGAACGCCATCTTGGGATCAATCGCAACCGTCACGTGTTTGCCCTGGTACGCACCCCAATCAAGATCACTCACATCGCGATCGAGCAGCACGAACTTGGCCTCGCCCTCGCGCGAGCTCATGCCGTCGCCGCTCATCGCCGTAAGCGTTACCGGGTTATCGAGCTGCAGCAATGCGTGCATGGTCAGCTCGTCGGTGATGGGATTCGGGCTCGGCATGCCCTGCAGGTCCACGATGCCCTGATCGTTCACCTCGTGCAGCGTGCCCGAAAGCACCACAAGACCCAGTTCGCTCGCGATGTCCGCCAGCGCCTTTTCGGAACGATACGCTGTGGGCTCCCAGGAGCCGTCGGCCAGCATGCTCAGGTCCTCCAGGCCATCAATCCCAGCTTCATCTGCGGGGATCGCCTCCCATTCGATGTCCACGAACTCGCTTTGCACGAGGTCGGCGACAGGCGACTCCTTCCCGACCTGCATCTCGCACACAGTGCTCTGCGGGTGAACGTCCTCATTCCAGGCATAGCGATGGACCGTCCCCTCGCCCGTCCCGGAGGACACCTCGCTCGCAAGCAGGCCGTTTCCGTACGCGGACGCCATGACCGAGCCGCGGAATCCACCCACACCGGCAACGCCGTCATTCAGCCATACAGGCGAGACGATCAGCTCGGAGCCATCCTCATTGACCGTGAAAGGCAGGATGTCCGAAATGCCATTCCAGGTCTCCGCAGGGCCGCTGGCGCGAACGAGCAGCTCGGGGATATCATCACCCGTGGCCTCGACGAGCGCGTATTCGAACGCCACGCCTTCGGTCTGCCTCGACTCCTCCAGGTGGGCAAAGTATTTCATGGGGTTGGCGAGCACCTCGCGGTAGAGGCCCGCGGCCTTTTGAGCTGCGGTCTTCTTGGCCGGCGCCGCCTGTGCCGAGCCCTGCTGAGACCCCGGCGTCCGCGCGGGCGCGCCCGTGCACCCCGTCAGCCCCAGCACTGTCGCCATTCCCGCGGCTACCATCCACCGCGCCGCCTGAACCTTTTTCATGGGATCCTCCGTTCCCTTGGCCAATATGGGGAGTATTCCCGAGGCGGCCGCCGCTCATGCAGGTGCGAGCGTGTCCCTGGGTCCCGGGCGCCTGCCCAATCTCGCGAGTGTGTACATTCGCGAGCTCAAAACGCCAAAAACGGGGGTTTCGCGCCGCGAGTGTACACATTCGCGGCATCATCTTGGGACAACACCGCACTTGATGGGCGGAACGCAGCGGAAAGTGAGCAATGCCAGCTGGCCCGAAAAAGCCCCGATGCGAGAGGCGGAGCGAATCGTCCACCAATCGCATCGGGGCCTTTGAATTGCAAAGCGACAGTCCACCGAACCACCGCCGAGAATGCCTCACCCTTGGCTACGGAAGCGTCTTGCCCCTAGCTGTCAGGGCATCCTACTCCTGGTTGCGCATATGGAGCGCGGCACCGGTAAGCGCAGCGCCTGCAGCTGCAGCGGCGGCAACGCTCGCAAACGCGGAGTCGCCGGTCTGGGGCAGCTTGCCGTTGGAAGGCTTGTTACCGTTGTTCGGCTTCTGCGGGACCTCAGGCTGTTCGGGCTTGGGCTGTTCGGGCTGCTCGGGCTTAGGCTGCTCGGGATCGGGGCCCGGAACCTGCGGCTTTACGATCTCGCCGACAGCGGGCAGCGGCGTTCCGTCGTAACCCGCGTTATGGCCCAGGCCGTCGTATACCGTCTTAAACTCGGCAAAGCTGATCTCGGAGTTACCCACGGTCTTCCACATACGCGTGGAGAAGGCGCGCATCGGGCTCTGGATATCCTCGGCAACGACCTGCTCGGTCACGATGTTCGGGTTATCGCACCAGATGTGCATGCCAGCACCCTTGATGCGCGGATCGTCGTCCGTAAGCGTCTTCTCGTTGGCCTGGAACTGGGCCGGAGACCAATTCTCAAAGATGTGCTTGTCGGGATCCTTGTGGTCGAAGGACGCCTGCGGACGACCGTCCTGCGGGACGTCGTTGCGCAGGACGTAGTAGCCAAAGGTGCAGTTCACGTTGTACAGCGTCTCATGACCGCGGCCGAGAATGGCCTGGAGACGGGCGATGTCGGGGTTCCAGCCCATCTGGCTCCAGTGATCGACCTCGATCCAGGTGTGCAGGGCGACCTTCTGAGGCTTATAGCTGTACGAATTCTCGCCGTAATACATGCCGTCGTTATACATGCGCACACGGTAGCCCTTGGACTTCACGAACTCGGCGATGTCGTTCAGGTAGGTCGTCATGGCGTCGCGCCAGTCGTGGCCCTCGCCGAGGGTCTTCACCGCATGCTCGTCGAGAACCGACTGGTACTTGGTGGTAAAGGGCGGGCGGTCGAACTCCATGTACTCGTCGCCACCGATGTTGAAGTCGGTGCAGATGTCCGGGAATTCCTTGAAGAACTCGCAGTACTCGGCGTAGATCGACTTCATGTAGGCAACTGCCTCGGGGTTGGTGATGTCAAGGCCGTGCTCGAAGTGCGTACCGTCGTTGGCAATCTGGCCGTACTCGGGGTGCGCCTTGAGAATCTGCGTAACGTGACCGGGGCTGTCGATGGAAGGAATGACCTCGATGCCGTACAGGCGAGCGGTCTGCAAAACCTCGCGCATCTCATCCTTGGTGAGGTACTGATCACTCAGAATTGCCGGATCGGTCTCGCATTCGAGCCTGAAACCGAGGTTCTCGGAGAAGTGCAGCTCCAGCGCGTTCATGCGCAGATAGGAAAGATCCTTGATCTGGGCGATGAGCCAGTTTTTGCTGAAGTACTTGCGCGCGCAGTCGACGAAGAGGCGACGCTCAGCCATGTCGGAGTGATCCTCGATCTCGCCGAAGGGCATGCCACCGAGAGCGAGATGGTAAGCCATGATGGTGCGCAGGGCATACATGGCGGCGTTTGCGGAAACCGCCGTCACCAGGACATGGTCGGATGCGATTTCAACGGTGTAGGCGTCCTGATCGCTCACAGCGGACACGGACTCCGCGAGCGAAACGAATACGTCGGCGGGCTTGGCATCGGCAGCGGTACCCCAGACCATCTGCAGCGGAGCGGCTACGACCTTCTTGGCGACGAGCTCTGCGTTAACGAGCTTGACGACCGTCTTCAGGCGCTCGTTCTGCTCCTGGGCGGCATCGACCACGATGCGCGAAGCGGACTCGAGCTTCCACATGCCCGCGGTTGCGGACTGCGTGTATGCGTGAACCTGCGGGCAGATCTTCGAGGCGAGCTCGACATCTGTCCAAGTGCCCGCCACGGGCTGTGCGGCAGGCTCATCCGCGTGAGCATTCTGAGCCAGCCCTCCCCCGAGCGTCAGCGCAAAGCCGGCAGCACACGTGCCGCGCATAAGCGTCCTGCGTTCCAGCATCATAATTCCCCTTTCTCAGGATTTTCGGCGCTCCGCACACACCCTGGCACCCGAGTCGATTACGAGATGTCGCGCGGCAATGGGCGTCCTTCGCCCAATCGCCTCGGATACCTTAACAGAAAAGTGATAGGGGGGATGGAGCGCAAGAGGGCTGGCTGAGGATGGCATAGGGCAACGGGGCCGCCATGACAAGCGGCCCCGTCCGGGATAGCGGCAGCCCCACGCCAAGGGACCTCGCCTCTAGCTTGTAAACCGCAGCTTACGCCACGACGAACTCGTCACCGCGCACGTCGATCGTCACCGTGTCGCCCTCGCGCACGCGGCCGTCGATGATCGCGCTCGCAATGGCGTCCACCACCTCGCGCTGAATGAGGCGCTTGAGTGGGCGCGCGCCGAACACGGGGTCGAGACCGCCCACGGCGAGCATCTGCTTGGCGGCAGGACTGATTTCGAGCGTCATGCGCTCGCGGGCCAGGCGCTCGCGCACATCGGCGAGCTGGATGTCCACGATCTTCTCGATCTGGGCCATGCCGAGCGGATGGAACACCACGATGTCGTCGATGCGGTTCAAGAACTCGGGCCTGAATGTGCGGCTCATGGCTTCGTCCACCTGACGGCGCATCTCTGCCTCATCGCGGCCCGAAAGTTCGGCAATCGCACTCGAACCCACGTTGCTCGTCATGATGATGATCGTGTTCTTAAAGCTCACCTGGCGACCCTGACCGTCGGTGAGACGGCCGTCGTCGAGCACCTGGAGCAGCACGTTGAACACGTCCGGGTGCGCCTTTTCCATCTCGTCGAGCAAGATGACGCTGTACGGGCGCCGGCGCACGGCCTCGGTAAGCTGGCCGCCCTCATCGTAGCCCACGTATCCGGGAGGCGCGCCGATGAGGCGTTGGACGCTGAACTTCTCCATGTACTCGGACATGTCGATGCGCACGAGCGCGCGCTCGTCGTCGAACAGGCACTCCGCGAGCGCCTTGGCGAGCTCGGTTTTGCCCACGCCAGTGGGGCCGAGGAAGAAGAAGCTGCCGATGGGGCGATCGGGGTCGGAGAGCCCCGCACGGCTGCGGCGCACGGCGGACGCCACGGCGCGCACTGCCTCGTCCTGGCCGATCACGCGTTTGTGAAGCTCATCCTCCAGGCCCTGCAGCTTTTCCAGCTCACCCTGCATCATCTTTGCCACGGGCACGCCGGTCCACGCGCTTACGACCTCGGCGATCTCGTCGGAGGTCACCTCCTCCTTGAGGGCGTTCTCCGCCTCCTTTTGCGCCGCCAGCTGCTCCTCGCCCTCGCGGACTTGAGCTTCCAGCCCAGGAATCACGCTAAAGCGCAGCTCAGAGGCGCGGGCCAGATCGCCGGCGCGCGTGGCGCGGGCCTCCTCACCGCGGGCCTCATCCAGCTGGGACTTGAGCTCCTGCACGCGGTCGATGGCGTTCTTTTGGTTGAGCCAGCCGGCCTTGGCCACGTTCAGGCGCTCCTGCACCTCGGCGATGTCCTGGCGCAGGGCGTCCAGGCGCTCGTGCGAGGCGTCGTCCGTCTCCTTCATAAGCGCCTGCTCCTCGATTTGCATCTGCGTGAGCTGGCGCGTGATGGCGTCGATCTCTACCGGCATGGAGTCGAGCTCCATGCGCAGACGGCTTGCGGCCTCGTCCACCAGGTCGATGGCCTTGTCGGGCAGGAAGCGGTCGGCGATGTAGCGGCTGGAGAGGTCCGCCGCCGCCACGAGTGCGCTGTCGGTGATGCGCACGCCGTGGAAGATCTCGTACTTCTCCTTGAGACCGCGCAGGATGGACACCGTGTCCTCCACACTGGGCTCACCCACGAACACCTGCTGGAAGCGGCGCGCGAGCGCGGCGTCCTTCTCGATGTATTTGCGGTACTCGTCGAGCGTGGTGGCGCCGATGGCGTGCAGGTTGCCGCGAGCGAGCGCCGGCTTGAGGATGTTGCCGGCGTCCATGGAGCCTTCCGTTGCGCCCGCGCCCACAATGGTGTGGAGCTCGTCGATGAACAGGATGACGCGGCCCTCCGCGCGCTCGACCTCCTTGAGCACGGCCTTGAGGCGGTCCTCGAACTCGCCGCGGTACTTGGCGCCGGCCACCAGCGCGCTCATGTCGAGCTCGATGAGGTCGCGGTCGCGCAGGGTGCTGGGCACGTCACCCGCGACGATGCGCTGGGCGATGCCCTCGACGATGGCGGTCTTGCCCACGCCGGGCTCGCCGATGAGCACGGGGTTGTTCTTGGTGCGGCGGGAGAGCACCTGGATGGTGCGGCGGATCTCGTCGGTGCGGCCGATGACCGGGTCGAGCTTGCCGGCGCGCGCCAGGTCGCAGATGTTGCGGCCGTATTGCTCGAGCGCCTCAAACTCCGGCTTGGCGTCGGCGCTGGTCACACGGTCATCGCCACGAAGCTCCTGGTAGACCTCCTCGATGCGCTCGCGCGTCACGCCGGCGTCGGCCAGAATGCGGCCCGCCTCGCCCTTGTCCTCGGCGAGCGCCATGAGCAGGTGCTCGGTCACGACGAAGTTGTCGCCCATCTTGGAGGCGTGCTTTTCCGCTCGGTCGAGCGCACGGGTGAGGTCGCTGCCGAGCTGCTGCTGGGCCCCCTCAACCTTGGGTGCGCGGTCAATCGCCTGCGCGCATGCGGCAGCGAGCTGCTGCGGGTCGGCGCCAATGCGCTCGATGATCACGGAGATGTTGCGCTCACCGCTTGTAAGCAGGGCAGACAGCAGGTGGATGGGCTCCACCGCACCGGCCTGCGCATCGGATGCGATGCTGATGGCCGCCTGCAGCGCCTCGCGCGACGTCATTGCCAGCTTGTCGATTCTCATGGAATCACCTCTCTCAATGCGTCATTTAGGGTCAGACCCTAAATGACGCATTTTGGTTGGCCGCCCTACGGGGCGGCGCGTTGTTCTATCGAGAGGTATTGTTGCCGATTTACCGGCGTTCTATACAAGAATCTAAGTGTCTCTATATAAGATTTTCTTAGCCGAATAAGTTAGCCCCTAAATGACTGGAGCCGCCCCTGCCAGGACGGCTCCAGTACGGACCTCGTGGTCCAATCTGCTTCAGCCCGCAGGGCGCCGACTTCTACCAAAGTCGATAAGCGCGCTCCCGCGTCTCTATTGGTATCTTACGCCAAAACAGAGGGGGGCCGCCCTACTCGGCAGCAGCGAGGATCGGAGCGGCGACCTGCTTCTTGCGGGAAAGAACGCCGGGCATCCACACGCCCTCGGCCACGTCCTCAATGCCGAGGCCCTTCTGCGCGGCGGCGGTGTCGCCCTCGAGCAGGACCTGGGAGCCCTCCTCCATGATGTCGGTCAGGCACAGCACGATGCCGTCGGCGCCCTTCTCGGCCTGGTAGGCGCGCATGGCCTCGCGAATCTCGGGGATCATGCCGAGCGCGCGGGTCTTGTCGACCGTCTCGTACTGGCCAATGAGCAGGCTCTTGCCGGCGACCTCGAACATCTTGATGTCGTTGCCCACCATCTGCTCAGCGGTGAAGGAGCCGGACGGACGGGTGAGGAAGACCTCCATGCCGAACTTGACCGGGTCGACGCCGAGCTGCTCGCCGAGCTTGGCGGCGATCGCGGCGTCCACGGCGGTGGCAGTGGGGCTCTTGAGCATGAGGGTATCGGTCATCATGGCCGAGAGCAGCAGCTTGGCCTGGGTGTCCGTGGGCTCAACGCCCAGAACCTCGAACAGCTTGGCCACGATGGAGCAGGAGGAGCCCCAAGGCAGCGCCACGATGTGCAGCGGAGCGGCGGTGGTGAAGTTGCCGAAGCGGTGGTGATCCACAACGCCGGCGATGACGGCGTTCTCGAGGCCGGCGACGGACTGGCCGGGCTCGTTGTGGTCGGTGAGGACGACCTGCTGCGGCTCGGCGCCCTCGGCGGCGGGCTCGATGGCGTCGATCAGCGTAGGTTGCGGCACGCCGGCGTCCTCGAGGAGCTTGGCCGACTCAGCAGGCAGCGGGCCCAGGCAGCACGCGGTGTAGGTGTTGCCCTGGTACTCAACCTGGTTCAGCAGCTGGGACAGAACAACGGCGGACATGATGGCGTCGTTGTCGGGGTTCTGGTGTCCAAACACGAGGACGTTTGCCATGGGGTTCCTCCCTTGTAGCAGATGCACGGATGCATTTATTGTAGCGCGGAGCAGGCGCGGGCGCACATGCGCATGGGCTCCCTTTCCGTCGTCATAACGTATGCCGAACGTCAACACGACACGCTCGCTGGGCAGGCGCGTCAAGCGGGCGCGATCACTCGCCCATTCCTGCGTTGCTGCCCAAGGCTGGCGGCTGAACAAGCACGCCGATCAGGCGGCCCGCGCGTGGGTCGAGTATCATACACACGGCGCATGCTGCCCCGCGCCGGATTTCGTACAGCACGCCCCCCGCGCACCCGCCACCCGCTGCGCGCCGAGCCCCAGCCGCTCGCGGCGCAGGGGCGCGACACCTGGCTCACCTCCCCGAACCGTCCGCCCATCCGTACCGCCCTTCCGTATCCCCGACCCTTGGATTGCCATGGCCTCACTTCTTCTCGCCGTTATCTACCTCACGTTCATTTCACTCGGCCTGCCCGACTCGCTGCTCGGCACCGCATGGCCGGTTATGCACGCCGACCTCGCCGCGCCCATAGCCGCGCAGAGCCTCATCTCCATCATCATCAGCTGCTGCACCATCGCGTCCTCGCTGCTCACCGCCCGCCTTGTACACAAGCTGGGCACGGGCAAGCTCACCGCCCTTTCCGTGGCGCTCACCGCCGGGGCGATCTTGGGCTTTTCCGCAACGAACGCGTTTTGGCAGCTCTGCCTCATTGCCATCCCCTACGGCCTAGGCGCGGGCGCGATCGACTCGGCGCTCAATAATTACGTTGCGCTCAACTACGGCGCCCGCCACATGAGCTGGCTGCACTGCTGCTGGGGCATCGGCGCGAGCGTGGGCCCGCTCGTCATGGGCTGGGCGCTCGCCGGCCCCTTGAGCTGGCACGCCGGTTATCTCGCGGTCGGCGCCATTCAGGCCGTCATCACCGTCGTGCTCCTGCTCTCGCTCCCCTTGTGGAAGTCCGCCGGAGCGGGCGCTGCGCGCCAGGGTGAAGGCGGGGCAGACGGACATCCAGCGGAGTCAGCGGCATTTGATGAAGAGGCCGAGCGCGCTGAAAACCCCGGAGACCGTGAGGACACCCGCCTCGCCGTATCCCCCAACGGAGCCGAGCGCGCCGACGGAATCGACTCCCGCAGCACCAAACGCCCCGATGACCCCCACGACGCCGGCTCCCCCGCGCCCTTCCTCACCAACCGCGAGCTGCTCGCGCTACCCGGCGCCCGCGCCGCCATCGGCTCGTTCGGCTTTTACTGCGCCATGGAGGGCTCCATCGGCCTGTGGATCGCAAGTTACCTGGTCATGGCGCGCGGCATCGACACCGCAACTGCCGCGTCGATCGTGGCGCAGTTCTACCTGGGCATCACGGCCGGGCGCCTGATTTCGGGCTTCGTCGCGCAATGGCTTACCAGCGAGAACCAGATTCGCATTGGCCAGGCGCTCATCGCAATCGGCCTCGTGGGGTTATTCGCACTCAACGGAAGCGTTGCCGCCGGCGCGTCCATTCTCCTCATGGGCCTGGGCTGCGCGCCCATTTACCCCAGCATCGTGGCGCTCACGCCCAAGCGGTTTGGCGAGCGGGCGAGCCAGGGGCTGGTGAGCCTGCAGATGGCCTGCGCATACGCGGGCTCGATGCTCGTTCCGCCCGTCTTCGGACTTGTGGCGGGAGCCGGAGGAGCCACGCTCATCCCCGTCATGGTCGCGGCGCTGCTGTGCGCGAACGCTCTTTTGGCCGAACGAGCCACCAGGAAAACGAGCGGAGCAAGGCGATCCGAAAGCTAGGCCGTAAAAAAGGCGACGCACCACTCGAGTGCGCCGCCTTTTTCGTTCAATGTACCCGAGCCGCTCCTCATGCGCCGCTCCCCGCGCGCTACACCTCGCGCGCGCCTGCTCGCAGCGCCACGTATGCGGCGCCGACGATGCCCGCGTCGTTACCAAGCTCGGCGATCTCAATCGGGGTCTTGGCGCTCACCGAAAGCGCCCGCTCCGCGAACTTGGCGCGTAGCTGGTCGAGGAACAAATCGCCGGAAGCGGAGGTGCCGCCGCCCAGCACGTATACCTCCGGGTCAACCACGGCGGAGATGATCTGCAGGCCGCGGGAGAGGTACTCGACCATCACGTCGACGGCCTCGATGGCCGCCTCGTCGCCCGCACGATACGCCTGGAACACCGTGAGCGAATCGCTCGGGCAGGTGAGCTCAAGCGGCTCAACACCGCGGCGCTCGCAGGCTTTGAGGTAGTTGCTCACCACACCCGAGGCGGAGGCGTACTGCTCCAAACAGCCGTGCAGACCGCATCCGCACTGGCGCTCCTCATCGGGGTTGACGCAGATGTGGCCGATCTCGCCGCCCGCGCCGAACGCACCGTCGATCACATCGCCGTTCACCACCACGCCGCCGCCCAGGCCAGTGCCGATCGTGACCATCACCATGCTGCGATGGCCCTTTGCGCTGCCGCGCCACAGCTCGCCCATGGCGGCCGCGTTCGCGTCGTTCACGTAGCGCACCGCCGCATGCGGGCAGCGCTTCTCGAGCGCCGCCTTAAGCTCAGGGGCGTCGATGGTGATATTCGCTGCCATCGTGATCACGCCGCTCGCGGGGACCGGGCACGGCACCGCCAGGCCGATGCCGCGCACGAAGAGCACGGGCTGCTGAACTCCTGCCATGAGCTGCTCGATGCCGCCGATGACCGCGTCGTAGCCCGCGGGCTCCGCAAGCGACGGCGTGGGCACGCTCACCTTGCCGAGCAGATTGCCGTCCTGGTCGAACAGGCCCTCTTTGACCGACGTGCCGCCCACGTCGATGCCGATGTAATACTGCTTGATGTCGGGCATGACCCGCTCCTTTCGAACGTCCGATGCCTCAACTATACCGCCAAGACGCCCCTACTTTGCGGCGCTCTTCCGCTGCAATACAAGCGAAATAACGAACCCCGCAAGGCCGCCAACGACTGCGGGCACAGCCCAGTTGAGCCCCATGGCGGCAAACGGGAGTGCGTCGACGGGCAGCCACGTGTCCGCAAAGAACGCGTCGCGCACGGCGGTCGCCACGCTCACCGCGCCCGTCAGCCCCACAACGCAGGGCCACACGGCGGGATAGCGGTCGAACACGCGATGCAGCATGCCCATGACGACCAGAACGATCGCCACCGGGTACAGGGCGTTCAGAAGCGGGACAGAAAACGCCAGGATCGCGTCCAGGCCAACGTTGGATACCGCGCAGGAGAACACGGCGAAGCCCAGGGCCCACACGCGGTACGGGATCTTTGGCAGCTGCTCGGAAAAATACGTGCCGCAGCAGCTGATGAGACCGATGCATACGTTGAGGCAGGCGAGCAGGAAGATCGCGGCCACCACCACGGTGCCCGCCATGCCGAAGTGCTGCGCGGCAGAAACCGACAGGATCTCCGCGCCGTTCGTGGCACCTGCGAGCTCGGGCGCCAAGGCAACGCCCACCCACGCCAAGCCGCAGTAAATCAGGCCCATGAGCAAGCCGGCGAACACGCCCGCGCGCGACACCTCGCGCACGAGGCCGGCCTCGTCCGTCACGCCGAGCTCGCGGATATTCGCCGCGATTACCAGGCCGAACGTAAGCGAGGCGAGCAGGTCCATGGTCTGGTATCCGGTGAGGAATCCCTGCATCGCGGCGCCGTTGTCGTAGGGCGCCTGCGCCGCCACCGTCGTCGCCGCGGGGTCGAGCAGGGCGCCGCACACCACCGCGACGATCAGCACGATAAGCGCCGGGCCCGTCACGCGACCGAGCAAGCGCGTGAGCGCGTTAGGGTGCATGGCGAGCAGGTAGGCCACCGCAAAGAACACGATGGAGAACACCAGGCGCGCGACCTCGAGCGACACGCCGGCGGGAAGCAGCGGCTCGAGCATCTCAAACGACGTGGATGAGGTGCGCGGGATTGCCAGGCACGGGCCGATTTCCAGGTAGACCGCGGCGACGAAGAGCGTGGCGAACACGGGATGCACGCGCGATGCGAGCTCGCGGAGGGTGCCGGTGAGACCCACGGCGATGATGCCGAGCATGGGCAGGCCGATGCCCGTGACGAGAAAGCCCGCCATGGCAGGGACGACCGCCTCGCCCGCCTGCAGGCCGAGCAGCGGTGGAATGATCAGGTTGCCCGCGCCGAAGAACATCGAGAACAGGGTGACGCCCACAAAGAGGGACTGCTTGGAGGTCAATTTCTGGGTGGACATAGGCACTCCGCTTCCAAGGCGCTGACGTATGAAGAATGTACTTTAGCATACTGGAGCATCCGCGTTGGCGCGAGAGCCCTCGCACAAAAAGCGGGGCACCCCGTAAGGTGCCCCGCCCATGCAGGATGACGTGCGTAAAGCCCGCCGTTACTGCTGCTCGCGCTTCTTCAGCGCAACGCCACCGGCGATTGCGAGCGTGGCCGCGCACGAAGCGCCAGCCACAGCGAGCATCGCCGCGTCACCGGTCTGCGGCAGACCGGCGCCGGGCCTGCCGGCGGGCTTGTCCACCGGCTTGTCCCCGGGGTTCGTGCCCGGCTTATCGTCCGGACCGGGAGCGGGGTTCTCACCCTGGCCGCCCTGATCGTCCTTGGGAGTGAAGCGCGCCGTCAGCGTCAGGTCATCCGTGACCGGAGCGGCAAAGTCGTACGCCGACTCGCCAAGATACCAGCCGTTAAAGGCGAAGCCCTCCTTGGCCGGATCGTTCTCGGGCTTGGAAACCGCGGCGCCGTCCTCGACCTCGACCTGGGCAAACACCACATCGTCGACCATGAAGGTCACCGTGCGCATCTCAGGCAGCGGCTGGGGCTCGAACGTCGTGTCGAGCATGGAGACCTCGGCAATCGAGGGCACCTGGCCCTCAGACCACGTCACGTGAATCTCCTTCACGCCCCAGAAGCGGCCGTTTGCCGCCTCGGCAAAGGCGAAATCGCGAACGGAGCCGTCGAGCGCACCGAGCTCAACCTCGGTGGTCGAGCTGTAGTCGGGCTTGTCGTACACCGTCGCGCTCACCTGCGCGCCGCTCGGGTTACCCCAGGAAACAAAGCGGACGCCGTTGCGCGGCAGCTCGCCGGAGAGCGGGGCGGACACGTGGTAGGTCAGCGTGCCGGCAGCGTTTGCCGGACGCCAATACGTGGTCACGCGGCCATCGAGCATGGCAGTGGTGCCATGAGCCTCATCAACAGGAGCGCTATCGCTCGTGAAGTCGCCGGAGACGCCCGGGAACGTCACGCTGAACGGATGCGCGCCAAAGTCGAAGGCGATCTCGTGATCGCTTGCGTTGCGAACGCCCACGTAGCGAGCCGCGGCAACGGCCTCGCCCTCAACGGCATCCCAGCTCAGGCCGTTCACCGAGGAAACAAGCTCAAGGCCCGCGTCGGCGACGCTCTTTGCAGAAGCGGCGTCGATGGCCACGTTGGCCTGGACGGAAGCCAAGTCAACTGCCACATGCGAACCGGCGGGAATCGTGACCTTGCCCGTGTTGATGGCCGCGGACGTGCTGCTGGCGGTACCGGCAAGCACAGCGCCCTCGATGTCGGTCACAACGGCGCCGGCGGGGCTCTCGTAGCCCTCCTCGGCGGTGAGCTCAAACACCTTCCACCACTTGGCGGTGTTCTCGAGGTTCGTCACGCGAATCGCCTTGGCGTTCACGTTGGCGAACTCAAAGGTCTGCTTCTTTGCGGAGGTAACGTCGCCGACCTTGTGCCAGCTGCCATCTTCCGCCTGGTACTCGACCTTGCCCTTGACGATGACGTCGCCGCCATCGGCATCCTGGACAAAGGTGATCTTGCCAATACGCGCGGCGGGCTCGAACGTCAGGCCAACCCAGTCGTTGGCGCGGATGTTGTTGTCCTTCTCATTCTTGAGATGCGCGTAGCTCGACTCGTTGCCGTCAGCGATCTTGTCCAGCGTAAAGGTCTGGTATACGGCCATGGTCTCATTCATGACCGGGGCGACCTTGCTGGGCAGGCGCTTGACCGTGATCTCGTTGAGATCCCATGCGCCCTCGCCGTCGATAACCAGGCGAACGCCGTTGACCGCCGTGTTCTTATCGAGCGCGACCGTCTGGGCGTCCTTGGCGTCGAACGTGCCGACTTCGGTCCACACGCCGCCAACAAGAGCCTCGACCTTGCCGCTACGGGCCTGCTTACCCTGAGCAATCTCGATCGTGCCGACCTCGGTGGTCTTGACGTAGTTCAAGCCGGCATTCATGCCCTTGGCGGATACGTCGAAGGACGCGCCCGTCTTGGCGTTACCGTCAACAAAGGCGGAAAGCTCGCCCTGCGCTGGGTCCTGGCTGGCGAACGGCTTGAACGGCTTGGCGGCGACCATGGAGGTGGCGACCTCGTTCACCTGCCAATATCCGTTGTAGTACTGCTTGTTGGTAAAACGGAGGCCCTTGAGATCGGTCGTCTTGGGCAGCTCGAGCGTCTGCTCGGCATCACCGTTCACATGGCCGAGCTCGACCCACGTGGAACCGTCGGTCGTGTACTCAACCAGAGCGTCCTTGAGCACGTCCTGCGGACGGTTCGAGGGCACGGACTGGACGAACGTAACGGCGTCGGCACGCTGGTACGGCTCGTACGTGATGGTGAACGAGTCGCCCACGTTCACGTTGGTCGTGGGGTTGCTGCCCGAGAAGTGTGCGTACGTCTCGGTGTCACCGTCCACGATATTCGCGGGGTTTCCGCTCGTTCCCAGGCCCTTGAGGCTCACCTCGGCAACCACGTCGACGGTGCCGGTGGCGTTGCCCACCACGGGGCGCAGGAACTCGCCGAGCGCCTCGACAACCGGCCAGACGGCGCGGGTGCCGGCGCGGGCGTACTGCGTATCCTTGACGTAGGGGAAGCTGTGCAGCAGCGCGCTGTCGAACTGCTCCTTACCCTGCGTGTACTCAATAACGAGCGTTTCCTCGTCGCCGTTCAGGTGAGCGCGGAGCGCAGCGAGATAGCGCATGCCGGCGTTCATGCCGTCGGTCCAAAAACCGAGCCACGGCTCGATCTGCGTGCGCAGCGAAGCGTTGCCGGCGTTCTGGACATACGTGCTCGTCGCAGCCTGGATCTCCTTGAAGAGAGTCTCGATCTGGTCGATGTCGGCGACCTTGACGCTGCCGTCCTCGACCTTGGCGCGGAACGCGTCGAGCATGGGCTTCACGGCCTCGGACTCGCGAGACTCAAAGGTCGCGCCGCCGCCCTGATACCACTTCATGTGCTCGGACAGCGTGCGCAGCGCGTTGGAGGCGTCGTTGTCGGCAGGTGTGTTGTGATCGACAAAGCTGAACGCATCGCTCCACACCTTGTCGGCGTGGTCGTAGCTCTCCCAGTTGTTCCAGGAGAAGTCGGCGTTCAGGAAGATGCCGACCTTGCTCGGCTCGGACTGCTGCATGGGGTTGATCACGCAGCCCACAAGCGAACCCGGCGTCACGTCGGCACCGAGTGCGTTCTCGTAGCCGCCCATGGACAGGTGGTCGCGCGTGTTGTCCGTGCAGGGCCAGTTGATCCACATGAACGGAGCCACGCCCGTGCGGGACTTGAACGTGTCGATGGTGGACTTGTCGGCCTTGCCCCAAACCTGCTTACCGGTGGTGATCACGCGGACGTTCTCGGGCAGGGTGTTGTACCACCAGCCGCTTGCGCCGGCATCGTAGTACTTGTCCTCAACGAACGGAATCGTGTCCTTGAGGCCGGGGTACTTGAGCGAACCGTCCTCATTCTCCATCTTCTGGAGATCGTGCAGCCAGTTCGTGAGGTCCGTGAGCAGGCGCTTGTAGTTGTCTGCACCCGGGGTGCGCGCGTCGTCGGCGCTCAGCATGATCTGGCGGCAACCAGCATTGATGACCTGCAGGTACTTTGCCTTGAGGGTCTCAAGGTCCTTCTCGTACGAGGCACCGAACGTGATCTTGTCGTTCATGAACGGGTGCAGGGCATACACGAAGCGGCATTTGGAGGCGTTGCCCGCCTGGGCGAGCTGGGTGATCTTTGCCAGCTCTTCCGGCGTGTACAGCGCGCGCCATTCGGCGTTGTGCTTGGGGTCGTCCTTAGGAGCGTAAATGTACGCGTTCTGCTTGAACATGCCACCCCAGCGCATGAGCTCCACACGGTCCTCCGTGGTCCACGGATTGCCGTAGTAGCCCTCGATGAAGCCGCGCGTCTCGACATCCGCCCAGTCGTTGACCGTAAAGGCAGCGAGCGAACGGCCCTCAACCTGCTGGAAGACCTGATACAGCGTGCTCAGGCCATAGAAAGCCGCATCGGTGTCGCGACCGACGACCACGATGCGCGCAGGAGCGTCTTTGCCCTTAGGCTGAACGGCAACAAAGTTGGCATCGAGCTTGCCGAACAGCTCGGCCTGAGGAGCCACGGCGCCGCTCTGCACGAGCTGGTCAACCGCGCCCTTGGAGCCGTTGATGCCCACGAGCACCTCAACGGCGTTGGCGTCCTTGCCCGGAGCGTCGACCTTGTTCGCCGTGATGTTCTTCAAGGCCAAGGTCTCGTTCAGGCGGCGCTCAGTCTCGGCATCGACGCCGGGGTCGAGCACCACGTTGACGGATTCGGGCAGGGTCACCTCGCCCTCGGTGTACTCGATGGACTGCGGGGTTGGGTACACCTGGTAGGTCTGCCCGGCAAAAGCCGCAGCAGGTGCCGCCAAAAGCGCCAAAGAGGCACAGGCAGCGGCCACAAACCTACGAAGCGCACCTCCCCTCATGCGTTGTGCGTTCATACGCATTCCCCCTTAGATGGGTCCGACACAAAAGGGCGCACGCACGCGCCCCGGTGGTATGGTATCTGAAACAACATACCAGTGCGAGAGAAAATGCGATTTGCTGCGCACATTGAAGCGGGGCACCCCGTAAGGTGCCCCGCTTATGCAGGATGGCGTGTCGAAACCGACGGTCGTGCCGAACCGCCGGCAATGTTGGGCCGTCGATTCCACCGGACCGTCGATTCCACTGAGCCGTTAGCAACGCTGGGCAGCCGGCAACTCCGAGAGCCCCGGTAGGCCGCCCCTAACTCAGCTTAACAATGGGGGCAAAGCCCTTCATGAGCTTCTTGGTCTGGCCGTTGCGCTCGAACTGGACCTCGATCATGTCTCCGGCGGCGGAGATGACCGTGCCGGGACCGAACGTCTTGTGGCTCACGCGGTCGCCGGGAGCGAACGATGTCGCAGCCGCCGCGGCATCGACCTTGCGCTCGACCGTGGCGGACACGTTCGTCTTCTTGGGCCTCGGCGCACCGGACCCAAAGGTCGCGCGCTTGCGGTCCGCACCGGACGCCGAGCCAGAGCCGGAGCCGAACGAGCCACCGCCGTCAGTGCCCGCGCCCACGCGCCCCGCGTTGGGGCTGATGGACGTACGGCGCTGCGTGCCGGGCGTGGAGCGGGTAAACGAGCCGAACACGCGCCCGCCGTACATGTCCGAGCCCTGGCCCGAGCCGAACGTTCCGCGACGGTCGCCGCGCTTTTCCCAGCCCGTGCCCTCAAAGCCCGAGGACCCAATACCCGAGAACTCAATATGCTCCGACGGAATCTCGTTCACAAAACGCGAGCGCGGATTGGCCTGCGTGGAGCCGTACGTGCGGCGCGTGGCGGCGTAGGTGAGGAACAGGCGCTTGCGGGCGCGCGTGATGGCGACGTACGCCAGGCGGCGCTCCTCCTCCAGCTTGGCGGGGTCGTCGTCGGACCAGCCCGCCACGTGCGGGAAGATGCTCTCCTCCATGCCCGCCACGAACACGGCGGGGAACTCCAGACCCTTGGCGGAGTGCACGGTCATCATGGTGATGGCGTGCGTGTCGCCCGCGAGCGCGTCGAGGTCGCTTCGCAGCGCGAGCCACTCGAGGAGCGCGGGCAGCGCCTTGCAGGCGAGCGGGCCGTACGTGCGCTCAATCTCGGCCACGGCAATGGACGCGGCGTTCGGGGCCGACGGGGCGGAAGCCAGGTCCGTGCCCGCCAGCATGGCGCCGAGCGCCGAGACGGCCGAACCCATCGCATCGTTCAGGGACGCAGCCGTGCCCGTGCCCGCCAGGGACGCAAGCGCGCCCTGAGGCGAGGCAACAGGCGCCGCGAGTGCATCGAGCGGGTTGCCGAGCGCCGAGGCGTCACGCGGGTCGAACGCGGCGGCGGCACTGGCGCCAGCGCCAGCACCAACGCCGGCACCCGCCTCCGGCACGCCTGCCACACCAGCGGCGCGCAGCTCTTCCAGACTCTCCAGCGTACCCTCGATATCCTCGTGCGTCTCCTCGAATTCGGCGGCAACGCCCAGGAATTCCTGGATGTTCTCGGCGCGGCTCTCGGCCTCCATCGTGGCCTCAGCGCGAAACGCCTGCACCAGGCCGCTCTTGTCCACGATCATCTCAACCACGTCTTTGAGCTCGCCGTCCATGCGGCGCCCCTCGCGGACGATGTTCACAAAGTCACCCAGCGCGTTGCGGACCTTGGCAGAGAACATGCCGGTCTCCGCCGTGGCGATCTCGCACGCCTGGAAGAACGAGCAGGCATTTTGACGCGCCAGGTCCTCGATCTTGCCAATCGACGTGGAGCCGATGCCGCGGCGCGGCGTGTTGATCACACGCTTAACGCTCATCTCGTCGGCGGGGTTCACAATCATTTTGAGATACGCCATGACGTCGCGGATCTCGGCGCGATCGAAGAATCGCGTGCCGCCCACGATCTTGTACGGCACGCCCGCGCGCAGGAACATATCTTCCAAGATACGCGACTGCGCGTTGGTGCGGTAAAAGACCGCCATGTCGTCGTAGCTCATGCCGCGCGCGTTGAGCTTGTCGATCTCCGCCGCGATCCAGCGGCCCTCATCGCGCTCGTCGCTCGCCTGGTACGCCTGGATCTTCTCGCCGTCGCCCAGGTCGGTGAACAGGCGCTTGTCCTTGCGCTGCGAGTTGTTGCGCACCACCGCGTTCGCCGCGCCCAGGATATGGCCCGTGGAACGGTAGTTCTGCTCAAGCTTGACCACCTTAGCCTTGGGGAAGTCCTCCTCGAAGTCGAGGATGTTCGAGATGTCGGCGCCGCGCCAAGAGTAAATGGACTGATCGTCGTCGCCCACGACCATGAGGTTTTGGTACTTGGCGGCCAGCAGGTTGGCGATCTCGTACTGAACGTGGTTGGTGTCCTGATACTCGTCGACGCTGATGTAGCGGAAGCGCTCCTGGTACTTTTCGAGCACCTCGGGGCGCGTGCGCAGCAGCTCGAGCGTGCGCACGAGCAGGTCGTCGAAGTCCATGGCGTTGGCGGCGCGCAGGCGGCGCTCCAGCTCCAGGTACACCTGGCCGGCCTTTTGCTCCTGCGGGGAGCTGGCTTTCTCGATGAACTCCTCCGGGCCGATCATGGCGTTTTTGGCCGTGGAGATCTTGGAGCGGATCATGTTGATGGGGTACTGCTTTTGCTCGATGCCCAAGTGGGTCATGATCTCGCGCACCATGCGGCGGGAATCGTCGTCGTCGTAGATGGTGAACTGACCGGTGTAGCCCAGCAGGTCGGCGTCCTCGCGCAGGATGCGCACGCACATGGCGTGGAACGTGCAAACCCACATGCCGCGCATGCCGCCGTCGGGCAGCATGGCGCCCAAGCGCTCGCGCATCTCGGCGGCCGCCTTGTTGGTGAACGTGATGGCGAGGATCTGCCAGGGACGAATGCCCAGGTCACCGATCATGCGCGCAATGCGGAAGGTAAGAACGCGCGTCTTGCCCGAGCCGGCGCCCGCGAGCACAAGCAGCGGGCCCTCGGTGGTGAGGACCGCCTCGCGCTGGGCCGGGTTTAGGGTATCGATGTCCACGAGCGGGCGGGCGGGCGCCGTCGGCGCGGGCGCGAGATGCGGCGACGACGCAGGTCCCACGGCGGGGGCCGCCGGCGCGGGGTGCGGCGCGGGCGAGACTGAAGCTGGCTCGGGGCCCGCGGCGGGGGCCACCGGCTCGAAAGCCCCCGCAGAGGCAGCGCCCCACGCCGGGGCCGAGTCAAATCCAGCAGCCGCCGTCCCAGCGAAGGAATGCTCAGGCGCAGAGTCCGCGGCGGTCAACGTGGAGGGCTCGTAATCGACAGGGACATAGTCGGCAGGAACCTCGGTATGCTCGAGGGCTGCCCCATACGCATCGAGCGGCACGAGGTCGGCGTCGGGCGCGCTGTCACCTGCAGGGTTCGCACCCCATAAGTTCAACTGGTCAGTCATGTACCATCTCCATAGCATGTCGCTGGCAGGCCTGCGGGCCGCCGTTTTTGAACCAATCCAGTATACCGAGGCGTGCGGACAACGCCGTGCGCGCGCAAACAGCACAGCGACCCCTCAAATCCACCACGTAAGCAGCGGGCACGCCCCCATGTACGCCCCAAGCGTGTCCCAAGTTCGCAAATGTGGGGATAAAAACGCCTCCACCCGAGTAGAGACGTTTTAGCAGCAATAAAACCGCAGGTAGATGAGTTGTATTTTTCGCCCTACTTGGCAGTACCGAGTTTTATCCCCACATTTGTGAATTTGGGCGCGTTGTCCTCCACCGAGAGGCTCTTTCCGCAGCCTCACTCCCCACAAAACCCGTCCGCGGCGCCGCCCCTGGGCCGCCGCATCCATGGTGCCGCCCCGCGACTGAGGCATCCGTCGTTCCGCTCCTGGACTGCCACATCCGTCGTTCCATTCCTGGATGGCCGCATCACCCGTTCCGCTCCTCATCGAACGGGTTCATCCGATACGAACGCGGCAATTCCAGCCCCTCAGAACGGTGCAAATACGCAAATGCGCGGATAATTCTGCCGCCACCGCGTAGAGGCGCAATTCGCCAAAATAAAACCGCAGGTAAAAGGCTCGCGTGTTTTTCGCTACGCTTCAGCTCCCAAAATTATCCGCGCATTTGCGTATTTGCACGCGAAAGGCGGCGCTTTGCATGGTCGCGGCGCTTTCCATAGCTAAGATATTCGACCACGTCGATTACACGATCGTTATTTACATGCGGAAGGCAACGCCCTACACGGACAAGAGGTGCTCAGGGCCAGAAAAACCATCGATGCGCCGGCACGCCCCGGCCCGGCAAGGCCAGACGCGCCGGCGCGCAACGGCCCAGCAAGGCCAGATGCGCCGGCACGCGCCGACCCGCAAATGCCAGGCGCACCGACGCCCCCCCGGCCGGCAAGGCCATTCAGGTCAAGGCCGGCGCGCCAATGATCAGACTCCGCAAAAACGCCGGAGGCTACTCCCCCGCGCGGGTCACGTCGTAGGGCGTAGTTTGATACACGTAGTAGTTCAACCAGTTGGTATAGAGCAGCTGCGCCTGCGCGCGCCACGAGCACAGCGGCTCGCGCGCGGGGTCGTCGTTCGGAAAGTAATTCACCGGGACGTCCGGTTCGATGCCCGCACGCACGTCGCGCTCGTACTCCAACCGCAGCGTATCGGCATCGTACTCCGGATGCCCAAACACAAAGAAGCGGCGGCTGTCCACGCTCTTTACCAGGTACAAGCCCGCCTCGGGCGAGCTCGCGATCACCTCGAGCTCGGGATGCGCGCGCACGGCGTCCTCGTCCACGCCGGTATAGCGAGAGTGCACGGCAAAGAAGCGGTCGTCGAGCCCACGCACCAGCGGGGAGCTGGGCTTTTCGAGCGCGTGCTCATACACGCCCGATAGCTTGGCGGGCAGCTCGTGCTTGCTGATGCCGTAATGATGGAACAGCCCCGCCTGCGCGCCCCAGCAAATATGCAGCGTGGAGTGCACGTTCGTGGTGGACCAATCCATGATGTCCACCAGCTCGTCCCAGTAATCGACGTCGGAGAAATCGAGCTTTTCCACGGGGGCGCCCGTGATGATCAGACCGTCGAAATGCTCGCCGCGTACCTCGTCGAACGTACGGTAGAAGGTCTCCAGGTGCTCGTGCGAGACGTTCTTCGCCTCGTGGCTGCGCGTGCGCAGCAGCTCGACCTCGATCTGCAACGGCGTGTTCGAGAGCTTGCGCATGATTTGCGTCTCGGTGGCGATCTTGGTGGGCATGAGGTTCAAGATGAGCACGCGCAACGGACGAATGTCCTGGTGCAACGCGCGGAACTCGGTCATAACGAAGATGTTCTCGCTCTCGAGCGCCGCGGTTGCGGGCAGAGCGTCGGGGATGCGAATAGGCACGTGGGGCCTCCTTTGGACTCAGTGCTCCTATGGTATTACACGCGCGTGCCGGCGCCGCGCAGGCCAACGGGACAATAGCGGCTACCGCGCTTCGTCCTCGAAGTCGGCGATTTCCTGCAGGAACTGCTCGCCGTAGGCATCGGCCTTTTTCTCGCCGATACCCGTCACCTCGAGAAGCTCCTCGCGCGTTGCCGGACGCCTACGGCAGAGGCCGCGGAGCGTGGCGTCGGAGCAGATGATGTACGCGGGCACGTCGTGCTCGTCGGCCAGGTCGCGGCGCAGGGCCCGCAGCCGCTCGAACAGCTCGGCGTCGTCGCCCACGCGCGGGCGCGCATCGAGCGCGGCCTCCTCGCGCAACAGGTCAACGGCTCGCTGGACGCGCTTGGCACGGCGGCGCTGGGAGGCGCGGCGCTTGATGGTGAAGGTGAAGGCGGGGCTGACGCATGCGGAGCCTTCGCCCATCTCGCCGTACGGCTCCGCGCCCCACACGGCGTCTGCGCTGCTCGGTGCCCCGCCAGTGCCCGCTGCGGGCGCAAACACCTCGGCAGCACGCGCACCCAGGCCGATAACGGGGAACCTCCCTTGCGACTGCTGCAGGTACCCGCGGCCCACAAGCTGGTCAATCACATCACGGATCCGCTTGATGGGCTCGGCGGCAAGCTCTCCGTAACCCGGAGCCGCATCCAGGTGGAACTGACGCACCTTCTCGTTGTTCGCCCCGTGCACGGCCTCCGCCACGAGCGCCTTGCCGAACCGGCCGCCCGTCGCACGCACAAAAATGAGCACCGCGCGGGCGATTTGGGTCACATCCTCGGTCTCGAAGGAGCCCAGGCAGTTCGAGCAGTTGCCGCAGCCCACGGCGTGCGCATCAGCGCTGGTGCCCGGGCCGACATCGGCCCCAGCACCCGCAGCCCCAATTGCAGCGAAACCTCCTGCATCAACAGACGCCGCATCACCATCGCCCTCCCCGGCATCGCCGCCGGAACCCGCGAAGGCACCCGCGCCCGCAGCGCGCGCCTCGCCGCTATCCGCGCCCGCCCCGGCGCCCAGCTCCACGCCCAGCGCGCCCTCGTCACCAAAGTAGCGCAGGATATACGCGCGCAAGCAGCCGGTCGTCTGGCAATAGCCCTCCATCTGGGCAAGCAGCCGGTACCGGTTCTGCCGGGCGAACTCGCGCTCCTCGGTCGAGAGCGCGTCGTCGGGGACATCCTTCTCGATAAAGAACCGGCGCAGGCCAAAGTCGCTGCCGTTCCACAGCAAATAGCACGCCGCCGGATCCCCGTCGCGGCCGGCGCGGCCCGCCTCCTGGTAGTACGCCTCGATGCTCTCGGGCACGTTGTGGTGAATCACGTAGCGCACGTTGGGCTTGTCGATGCCCATGCCAAAGGCGTTGGTGGCCACCATGAGCGGCGCTGCGTCGGCAATGAACGCCGCCTGCTCGGACGCGCGCTCCGCCGTGCTCATGCCGGCGTGGTAGCGCGCCACGCGAATCCCCTGCTCCGAAAGGCGCCGCCCCAGCTCGAACGCGAGCTCGTCAACGGCCTTGCGCGTGGCGCAGTACACGATGCCGCTTTCGTCGGCATGCGTGCTCGCGTACGCGTAAATCCACTCGGCCTTCGCCTTGTCGCCAAGCTCCTCCACGTTAAACGAAAGGTTCACGCGATCAAAACCCGTCACGACCGTCTCGGGCGCGCGCAGGCGCAGCATCGTGCAGATATCCTCGCGAACGCGATCGGTTGCCGTGGCGGTGAAGGCCGCAACCACCGGACGCTGCGGCAGCGCCTCGATGAAGTCGGCAATCTGCAGGTACGAGGGGCGAAAATCCTGCCCCCACTGGGACACGCAATGCGCCTCGTCGACCGCCACGAGCGGCACGCCGATGCCGTCGGGGCCGGCCGCCTCCTGCGCAAACGCCAAGAAGCGCGGGTCGGCCAAGCGCTCCGGCGCCACGTACATAATCTGGTACCAGCCCTCGGATGCGCGCTTGAGCACGGTGTTTTGCTGAGCGGGCGTAAGCGAGGAGTTGAGGTAGCTCGGCCGCGCACCGACCTCTTTGAGCGCTCGCACCTGGTCGCCCATGAGCGAAACCAAAGGCGACACCACGAACGTGATGCCCGGCAGCATGAGCGCCGGCACCTGGTAGCAAATCGACTTGCCCGCACCCGTGGGCATGACCCCGAGCGCATCGCGCCCGGAAAGGATGGCGGACACCATCCGGTCCTGCCCGGGCCGAAACGCGTCGTACCCGTAATACCGCTTGAGCGTTTCCCGTGCCTCTAGCTGCTCCAAGATTCCATCCCCACCAGCGCGTGAACCCATAGAACACCATCCCGCAGCGAGCCCGCGCGCGGAATGGCCAAATTGTAATCGTACCGTTTAATCCAGCATTATGCCCGCTTGTCGAATTGAGATTCAGCCCCGCCCAGCGCGCCCCATACACTGAAGGCATCGCGTAACTCACAAGGAGGAATCATGCCCGCACATACCCCCGCAAAACTCTGCAACGCCCCGCAAACCGGTTGCGTCACGCGCCGAAGCGCCCTTGTCGGAGGCGCCGCGAGCGTTGCCGCCTTCGCCGGCCTCGGCCTGCTGCCCCGCCGCGCGCACGCCGCCGTTGCCACCTCAACCGCGAACGTCGACGAACTCATCGCCGCCATGACGCGCAGGCAGAAGATCGAGCAGATGCTCATGCCCGACTTCCGCCAGTGGATGCAAAACGGCAAGGTCAGCGATCTCACGGTGCTGAACGAGGAAATCGCCGGCGTTATCGACTCCTACGACCTGGGCGGCGTGATCTTGTTCGCGAACAACGTCAAGCAGACCGACCAGACGCTCAAGCTCGCCATGGACATGCAGCAGGCGGCCCTGCGCAACACCGCCCAGGCACCCGCGGGCGATATTCCGCTTTTGCTCACCATCGACCAGGAGGGCGGCATCGTGTACCGTCTGGGCAGCGGCACCGCGCTTCCCGGCAGCATGGCGGTCGGCGCCACGCGCAGCGACGACGACGCGCTCCAGTGCGGCCAGGTCATCGGCCGCGAGCTCGACGCGCTCAAGCTCAACGTGAACTTCGCCCCCTCGTTCGACGTCAACAACAACCCCAACAACCCGGTCATCGGCCTGCGCTCCTACTCCAGCGACCCCGAGCTCGTGTCCAAGCTCGGCACGTCCATGATGGCGGGCATGCAGGAGCACGGCATCGCCACCGCCGCCAAGCACTTCCCGGGCCACGGCGACGCCGGCACCGACTCCCACACGGGCCTGCCCCGCATCGAAAAGACCAAACAGCAGCTCGAGGAACTCGAGTTCATCCCCTTCCGCGCCGCCATCGACGCCGGCGTCGACATGGTCATGACCGCCCACATCCAGTACCCCAAGGTCGAGACCACCAAGGTCATGTCGCAAGACCCCGCCATGGGCGAGATTGAGCTGCCTGCGACCCTTTCGCCGGTCTTCATGACCGACATCTTGCGCACCGAGATGGGCTTCACCGGTGTCTCCGTCACCGATGCCCTCAACATGGACGCCATCTCCAAGAACTTTGGCTACATCGACGCCGTCAAGCGCACCTTCAAGGCGGGCGTCGACATCGCGCTCATGCCCGTGACGCTGCGCAGCATGGACGACGTTCCCAAGCTGGAGGAGCTCGTACAGGCGCTGGAGGACGATGCGGAACTCACCGACGAGCGCCTCAACACCTCCGTGCGCCGCATCCTTGAGCTCAAGAAGCGCCGCGGCATCCTCGCATACAAGGACGAGGCGGGCACCTATGAGGAGAACCTGGTGGTCGCACGCGCGCAGGTGGGCAGCGAGCAGAACCGCTCCATCGAGCGCGAGGTCGCGGCCGACGCGATCACGGTCGTCAAGAACGACGGTGGCGTGCTGCCCATGAAGCCCCAGGCTGGCGACCATATCCTGCTCGTGGCGGCTTGGGCGAACGAGCGCCCCGGCATGGAGCTCTCCATGCGCCGCCTGCTCTCCGAGGGCGTCATCAAGCAGGGCGTGACGTACGAGTCGATCAACTACGCCGACGGCTTTGAGGATATGGACGAGGCGGTGCGCGCCATCACCGAGAAGATCGCCGCCGCCAGCCATGTCGTCGTTATTTCCGAGATCGGCTCCGCCGCCAACCTCGACCCCGATAAGAAGAGCGGCAGCAGCGCCTACGTCCCCACCCGCGTGGTCCAGGCGGCGAACGCGGCCGGCAAGCCCGTCGCGGTGCTGAGCATCTCCAAGCCCTACGACGCGGCCGCCTATCCGGATGCGCCGGCGATCGCCATCGCGTACGGAAACAAGGGCATGGACCCCACGGAGGGCCTCGCCCCCACCTCCGCCTTTGGCCCGAATGTGCCCGCCGGCGTCGAGGTCATCTTCGGCGGCCATGCCGCGCAGGGCAAGCTCCCAGTCGACGTGTTCGCCATCAAGCGCGTTGACGGCAAGACGACCATCGACACCGGCAACGTTGTATATCAGTACGGCTTCGGCCTCGAGTACGACAAGGTCACCGACCGCCCCGCCGTGGACACGAGCGCCCTGGCAGCCGCCATTGCACGTGTTGAGAAGGACATCCTTCCCCACAAGAAGCTCTACACGGCGGCGAGCTTTGCCGCCCTCACCACGGCCCTGGAGCAGGCTCGCAAGACGCTTGCCAACGGCAGCGCCACGCAAGCCGATGTCGACGCCGCGCTTCGCGCCCTGAACGACGCGGTCAGCGGCTTGGTGAAGGCTGGCGGAAGCGCATCCGGCAACGGCGACGGCAAGCCGGGCAACAAGCCCACGGGCACGCTGCCGCAAACCGGCGACGTTTCCGCTGCCTTTGGCGCAGCGGCCGCCGTGGCCGGTGCCGCCGCCATCGCATACGGCGTCTCCCAGACGGCAGAGGAGTAGCGGAGTAAACCGCACCGGGCAGCGGCCCTCCCGGCCGCGCCTCACCCGCCTCCACCCAGCGCGCCAAGGTCGCATGCACGGCCTTGGCGCGCCTTTGTTTGCAGGGCCCTCGGCATGCTACAATCGCTCGACATACCCCTGCATATACCGCCAAAAGGAGCCGCCGTGGCAAACGTCGTTGACCGCCTGACCGACCGCGCGCTTGACCTCGCGCGCCTCACCATCGTGCGCCGCACCATCACGGCAGTCGCCGTCGTTGCGTCGGCCCTCATCCAAACCTTCCTCATCCAGGCGTTCGTTGAGCCCGCCGACCTGCTGCCCAGCGGCTTCACGGGCGTCGCGGTCCTCGTCGACCGCATCACCTCGCTCGGCGGCGTTCGCATCGACACCTCGCTCGGCATGCTCGCGCTCAACATCCCCGTGGCCCTCATGTGCTGGAGCGGCATCTCCAAGCGCTTCGTCCTGTTCTCGATGATGCAGGTCGGGCTTTCGTCGCTGTTCCTCAACGTGTTCGACTTCGCCCCGTTTTTGGGCGACAAAATCATGCTCATCATCTTTGGCGGATTCGTCTCGGGCCTCTCCATTGCCATCGCGCTCAAATCCGGCGCGTCGACGGGAGGCACGGATTTTATCGCCCTGTGGGTCTCCAACCGAACGGGCAAGACCATCTGGGGCTTCATCTTTGCGTTTAACTGCCTTATCCTCGCGATCTTTGGCGAGATGTTCGGCTGGGACAAAGCGGCCTATTCCATTGTGTTCCAGTTTATTTCGACCAAGACGATCGACAGCTTTTACCATCGCTACGACCGCGTGACTCTGCAGATCACCACGCGCTTGGCCGACGAGGTCATGACCGCCTACGTCAACCACTTCCAGCACGGCATCAGCTGCGCCGAGGTCATTGGCGGCTACAGCCGCGAGCGCATGTACCTGTTGCACACGGTGGTTTCCACGTACGAGAGCCAGGACATCATCAAGCTCGTGTGCGACATCGACCCCGGCGCCGTGATCAACGTGTTCCACACGCTCAACTTTGTGGGCGGCTGGTGGGGCGGCCATGTGGACGAACCCGTGCCCGCGGCCGTGCCCGACCCGGACAAGCCCGCGCGCCTGCTGTCCAAGCAGGCCCGCCGCCACGAGCAGTCGCGCCTGCAGCAAGACGACGGCAGGTAGAGCAACGCCCCCAATGCTGGGGGCGTTTTTCTTGGAGAGGATGGCGAGCGTGAGGTGGGGCGGGCGCAACATTGGAGCGCGAAGCGGGCGGCGCGCTGGGGCGGCTCACCTCGCCGAACGGACCCTGAGCGGGCCTCGACCGCCAGCCGGGCACGCACCCGTACCTACTCGAACGCGTCCTTCTCGTACGGAAGCACCTCGGCCAAAAATCCCTTCGCCGCCAGCGCCGACTCGATATCGTCGAGCGCGGCCTCGGTGTCGGCGGTGATGCGGTGGAAGTGGTACCCGCTCGTCACCGTCATGAGCGGCGTGCTCTTACCGCTGCGGATGTCCTCCAGGTAGCGCTCCACGCCCCTGCGGCTGCGAATGTCCAGGTCGGCGGTGATTTTGCCGTACGCGCGATGGTTCACCATGACGCTTTGCACCGCGCCGCCCAAGTCGACGATCGTCTGCAGCTCGTCCTCAACCTGGTCGATGCCGTGGCGTACCTTGACCAGGCGCGTGGGCACGTCGGAGGTGTCGACGCCCTCGCGCAGGACGTAGCCGCGATTGGTGGCGACGATGTCGTGGCCATCGGCGCGCAGCAGGGCGATATCCTGCACGATCACCTGGCGGCTCACGCCGGCGGCGGAAGCCAGGGCGGTTCCGCTCACAGGGCCGTCCGAGCCCCGCAGCTTGTCCAAGATCGCGCCCCTGCGCTCATGTCCCATCAACGGCATCCCATTCGCCTCCTCACCTTCGCACCAACATGCACCCAGACGCCGCGCTTAGAGCAGGCGCAGGTGCTTGAGCGAGAGATCCAGGATGGGGGCCGAGTGCGTGAGCGCGCCCGAGGAGATGAAGTCCACGCCCAGGTCGGCGAGCGCGCGGATGTTGCCCGCGTCCACGTTGCCCGATGCCTCCACCTTGGCGCGGCCGTCGATGAGCGCGATCGCCTCCGCCATCTGGTCGTGCGTCATGTTGTCGAGCATGATGATGTCGGCGCCGGCCTCGAGGGCCTCGCGCACCATGTCCATGTTCTCGCACTCGACCTCGACGGTGCACACGAACGGCGCGTGGGCGCGCGCGCCCGCAACCGCCGCGGCGATGCCGCCGGCCGCGTCGATGTGGTTGTCCTTGAGCATAACGGCCTGCGAGAGGTTGTAGCGGTGGTTATGGCCGCCGCCGACCTCGACCGCCGCCTTCTCGAAGATACGCAGGCACGGCGTGGTCTTGCGCGTATCCACAAGCCGCGTCCTCGTGCCCTCCAGCGCCGCCGCCATCGTGCGGGTGTAGCTCGCGATGCCGCTCATGCGCTGCAGGAAGTTCAGGGCCACGCGCTCGCCCGAGAGCAGCACGCGTACGTCGCCGCGCACCACACCGAGCAGCTGGCCGGGCTCGACTTCGTCGCCGTCCTTGGCGTGCGCCTCGAACACGGTCGCCGGGTCAAGCAGGGTGAAGGAGCGCTCGAACACGTCCAGGCCCGCGATCACGCCGTGCGCCTTGGCGATGAGCTGCACCTCCGCCGCGCGGGCCTCGGGCGCCACCGACTCGGTCGAGAGGTCGCCGGCGTTCATGTCCTCCCGCAGCGCCGCGCGGATGATGTCGTCGGCAATGAGATTCATGGTGATGGGATTCATGCGAAGCTCCTTCTTGAAAATGCGTCATTTAGGGTCTGACCCTAAATGACGCATTTCACCAGGGTGTCGATGTTGAGGGGATGGGCGGGGTCGAGGGGGCGGTGGATGCCGTCGAGCGCGGGCTCGCCCGCGGGCTCGACCTCCAGGCTCTCGCCCGTTGCCATGTGCCACGCGGCACGGCGGGCGAACACAAGGGCCTCGAGCAGCGAGTTGCTTGCCAGTCGGTTGCGGCCGTGCACGCCGTTGCAGGAGGTCTCCCCCGCAACGTACAGGCCGGGCATGGCGGTTGCCGAATCGCGATCCACGTGCACGCCGCCCATGAAGTAGTGCTGGGTGGGAACCACGGGGATCGGCTCGTCCAAAATGTCGCGCCCCTGCTCCAAGCAATGCGCGCGAATATTGGCGAAGTGGGTCTGCACAATCTCGCGGTCGACGGGGGCAAAGCTCAGCCACTCGAACTGCGTGCCCTCGTCGCGCATCTCGTCTTGAATCGCGCGGGCGACCACGTCGCGCGGCTGCAGCTCGTCGGTAAACCGCTCGCCGGCGTGGTTGAGCAGCACCGCGCCCTCGCCACGGCAGCTCTCCGAAATCAAAAACGTCCTGCCGGGCTCCTCCGAATACAGGCCGGTGGGATGAATCTGCACGTACTCGAGATGCTCCTGCTCGAGCCCGTATTCGTTCGCCAAAAAACACGCATCGCCCGTAAGCTGCGGATAGTTGGTCGAATGCTGATACACGCCACCGATGCCGCCCGTTGCGAGCAGGGTGTTGCACGCGCGAATCTCAAACGGCGCACCCACGCCCTCGGGCCGCGCAATCGAGCCGTCGGCGCTTCCGCGCAGCTCCTCGATAGTCGCACTCGAGGCGCTCTCCTCCACGGGAACCGCAACGGCGCCCGTACACGCCCCGTCCTCAACCAGCAGGTCAACGAGGGCCGTGTGCTCGAGAATGCGCACGTTGGGAAGGCGGCGAACCGCGGCTAGCAGCTTTTCGGTGATCTCCTTGCCCGTAATGTCGGCATGGAAGGCGATGCGCGGACGCGAGTGGGCACCCTCGCGCGTAAAGGCGAGGCTCCCGTCTTCGACGCGCTCGAACTCCGTGCCCAACGCCAGCAGGTCGTTGATAACCGAGCGGCTCGAGCGGATCATGATGTCAACGCTCTCGCGCCTGTTCTCGTAGTGGCCGGCGCGCAGGGTATCCTCAAAAAACGCGTCGTAATCCGCGGCTTCGGGGAGCACGCAAATGCCGCCCTGGGCGAGCATGGAATCGCACTCCTCCAACTTGCCCTTGGAGAGCATCACGACCTGCATGTTCGCCGGCAGGTTAAGCGCAGCGTACAGTCCCGCCACACCGCAGCCGGCAATCACCACATCGCATGTCATCGCTGTTTGGGTCGCCGCCATGCGGATCCCCTTTCTGCATCAAACCCATTCGCTATGCGCGGAGCCTTCGTGCGCCATGGTGCCCGCGTTCGGCGGGGCGCCCCGGGCCCCGCTCCACCTGGCCTCCGCGCATCGTTCGCCCTAGCGCGCCGCGTACTCCAGCATGCGGTCGAGCGTGAGCTGCGCGCGCTCGGCGGCCTGCTCATCCACCGCGATCTTTACAGCGCCCGTCCCGGTCTCCAAGCAACGGACGAGTTTGGCAAGCGTGATGCCGTCCATATCGCCGCAGGTAGGAGGCGTATGCGTCACAAAGAAGCGCTTGCCCTGCTCGGCACACCGGCGCTCTAGCTCGTACAGCACGCCCTGAACCGTCACCACGATGAACTCGCGCGCCTCGCTCGCCTCGGCGTACGAGATGATGCCCGCCGTCGAGCCGATGTAATCCGCCTCGGCAAGCACCGCGGCGGTGCACTCGGGATGTGCGAGCACCAGCGCCTGGGGATGCTCGCGCTTGAGCTCCTGCAGTTCCGCCAACGAGATCGCCTCATGGCGCGGGCAGCAGCCGTCATTCAAAATCACGTGCTTCTCGGGCACCTGCTCCGCCACAAAGCGGCCCAGGTTGCGGTCGGGAATAAACAGGACATGGCGCTGGGACAGCTCGCGCACGATCTTGACCGCGTTGGACGAGGTCACGCACACGTCGCTCCAGCTCTTGATTTCCATGGTCGAGTTCACGTAGCACACAACCGCCAGGTCGTCGCCGTACTCCGCACGCGCGGCGTCGATAGTCGCACGTTGAACCATGTGCGCCATGGGGCAATCGGCCGCAGGCTCGGGAAGCAGCACGGTCTTGGTGCGGTTGAGCAGCTTGGCGCTCTCGCCCATGAACTCAACGCCGCATAGCACGATGGTCTGCTGCGGCAGCGACTTTGCAAGTTTTGCCAGGTAGAAGGAGTCGCCCACGTAATCGGCAACCGCCTGAACCTCGGGCTCCACGTAATAGTGCGCAAGGATCACCGCGTCGCGCTCCGCCTTGAGCTGCTCGATGCGCTCACGCACGTCCTGGGGCACGGCCGCCGCGCGCGCGAGCGCAGTCCCGCTCGAACCCTCGCGACCTGTCGACATGCTTGCGGCCTCTGCCATTGTGTCCTCCCAGCGTTAGATTCCGTTGGGGGAAGTATCCCACTGCGCGCGCCTACTGACAAGACAGCTGACAAGACAACGGTAAAGTTTGCAGAGGAGGACGCGGAAAAGGGCAGGTGAGCAGGCGGATGGGCGATGAGCGGCCCGGCAGACGCAACGGCGGGCGGCACGGCTCGTGGCGCGGCGGCACGCGGGCGACGCGGCGGGCAGAACGGCAAGCTACGCGACGGGGGCACGGTGGCACGCGGGCCGCAAAGCCGCAGGCCTAATACGGCGCGCCGAGGGGCTTGAGCTGCTTGAGATACGCCCACATGCGCTGCTTTTCGGCCGGAACACCCAGCGAGGCCTCAAAGCCGTCGAGCGCCAGCACGCGACGGCCGAGCACCGAGGCGATCAGGCCGGGCTTGAGCATGGCGGTATCGAAGTCCTCGATGATCGCGAGCGCGTCGGCATAGGTCTCGCGCATCACGTCGGCGGCGGGGGTGTCGAGCAGGATGATCGCCTCAGGGTCCAGCGCCTCGACCGCCTCGCGGAACAGCTCCGGGGAGAGCGCCTCGACGCGCGGGGCCGCGCCATCAGCAGAGGCACCGGCCGCAATAGCCGCATCGTTGGCGGCAGCAGCACTTGCCGCGCCAGCCGCGTCGCTGGCAGCCTCGACGTCGCCCGCGCCATCAGCTGAGCCAGCACCGCCGATCGATCCAACCGCGCCCGCGGCCCCCTCCTCCCCCGCAGCACCCGCAGCAGCAAAGCGAACGGCAGAAAGCGCGCAGAAATCCTGGGGCTCCCAACCGATGGCAGAAAGCGCCGAGCGCAACGCAGCTCCGTCGGCACCCGCCAACAGCGCACCACCGGCGAGCTCGTCCTCATTCAGCGCGCCCTTAATGAGCAGCACCGGCGAAAACGCATTCCCCACCGCAATCACGCCGCGTGCCTGCAAGGACGCGAGCTCCTGCTCAACCGCAGCGGCGAGCGCCTCTTTTTTCTCGGTGGTAGGAACTGCCATCGTGCCCAGCCTTTCGTGCGCGCCACGCGCATGCGCGCCGCAAAGTCCCATTTGGTGAACATTCTACTCCGCCGGTGTAACTCCTGCAGGCGCATGGGTATAACGAAAGAGATATGACACCTACCCGGCGGCGCGCAACGCCCGCGCGGGCCACACATAGGAGGACCTATGGCCACCATCATCGAAGCCACCCCCAGCACGTTTGACGAGCTCATCGCCAATGAGCTGCCTGTTGTCATCGACTTTTGGGCACCGTGGTGCGGCCCCTGCCGCACGCTCGGCCCCGTGATTGAGCAACTCGCAGACGAGCTCGAGGGCAAGATCGTCGTTGCCAAGTGCAACGTGGACGAGAATCAGGACCTCGCCATGAAGTACGGCGTCATGTCCATCCCCACCGTCGTGATGCTCAAGGGCGGCACCGAGGTCATGCGCTCCGTGGGCGCCGTTCCCAAGCCCAAGCTGCAGGCCGACATCGAGGCGCACCTGTAAACAGGGACCGCGCCAGGCGCACGGCGGGGCTCATCCCACACCAGGCGCCTATCACTTCACCCCCCCAAACGAGCCGCGCTCCAAGCGCGGCTTTTTTCGTGCCGCGTATGCGAGGCGAGCAACGCAGCACGCGGCAGACAACACGGCGCACGCCCAGCACCGGACTTCCCAATCGTGCCCTGCATCAACGCCACCCACAGCGCCTCGCCTTACTCCACGCGGGCTCTCCCGCACTCCTCCGCCACTCAACAACAAAGGCTCCCGCGGAACCATGTCCACGGGAGCCCAAGGGAGGTGCAGCAAGCTGCGAGATGCGCAATGCTACGCAAGCACGCCAAAGAACGCGCCGATAATGCCGATGATCATCGTAAAGAGGATGAGCACCATCGGGTTGACCTTCTTGGACAGGAAGTAGTAGTAAATCCAGAAGGAGATCAGACCGAGCATACCGGGCATAACGCCGTCGAGAATGTCCTGCAGCGTCTGCGCGGACTCGCCGGTGCCGATCGGAATGGGCATGGAGGCCCAGAACATACCCTTGCACATAGCGCCCACGACCATGACGCCCACAATGCCAACGGCCGTCATGACCTTTTGCATCAGGCCGCTGCGCTGCGCCTGCTCAAGGAAGCCCACGCCGAGCTCATAGCCCTTCTGGATACCCCAAATGCGCAGCCAGAAACCGGGGATGTTGTAAATGAGCAGGAACGCGATGGGACCGAACGCATTGCCGGCCTGGCACAGCGAAATACCGACCGCTGCGGCAATAACGCGGAGCGTGGACAGGAAGATGGAGTCGCCGATACCCGACAGCGGGCCCATGAGGGCGGCCTTCACGTCGTTGACGGACTCGGGATCCATCTCGCCGCGGGCGACCTTCTCCTCCATGGCCACCGCGATACCGCCGACGAACGGGGCGAACTGCACGGTGATGTTGAAGAACGCGCTGTGACGATGCAGGGCCTCGGCGTAATCCTCGGGACGATCGTGGTAAATCTTCTTGAGCAGCTTGGCGACCATCAGGCAGAAGGCGATGTTCATCTGCTTGTAGTAGGTCCAAGAGAACTCCATGCCAAGGGCGCCGGTGTTTACCGAGGCCTTGATGAGGTCGGACTTGGTGATCTTATTGGGATCGGCGGCAACAGCCGTGGTCTCCTTAGAAGTCATCGTCGTCATCTCCCTCCAGAGCAGGCTCGACGTGAGCACCGCCGCCGAGCAGGTCGAACTTAGTGATGCCGATGATCACGGCGATGAGGGCGACGCCCAGAACCGGGATGCCCGCATAGGAGCACAGCAGGAAGCCCAGGAAGTAGTAGGGCACGAGCTGCTTGGTGATCACGAGGCGGCCGAGCATGGCAAAGCCCATGGCGGGAAGGATGTTGGCCGCAACGCCAAAGCCGCTGAGGACGAACGCGGGAACCCAGTCGAGTACACCCTGGACGGCGTCGGCGCCGAGATAGAACGAGACGGAGCAGATCACGAACGCGTTGACCATGCCAACAAGGCCGATGATCCAGTGCATGCCGTAGATACCCTTGAGGTTGCCCTTGGCGGCGTACTTGTCCGCCATGTCAACGAAGATGGGCATAACCGCGTTGATGATGTTCTTGATGGCGAGCACGAGCGTGGCGATGGGCATGGCAAGCGCGATGGCTGCCTCGGTGGACTGACCGAGCTGAATCGCGAACGCACAGGCGAGCACGCCGCCGATGGTCTCATCCGGCGGAACGTAGGCGCCGATGGAAATGGAGCCCATGAACAGCAGCTCGAGGCTCGCGCCGATGGTCAGCGCCGTTGGCAGGTCGCCGAGCACCAGACCCACGAGCGGGCACAGCACGATGGGACGGAACGCGTAGAGCGTGCCCACCTGGAAGTCGAACTTACCGAGCGCGGCGATAAGTCCGATGAGGATTGCCTGAACAAGCATAATATCCTCCAATCTTTAGATAAGTCCGCGCATTACAGGACGGTTGAGACGTCGACCTTGGGGTCGTCGGCGAGCGGGCGGATCTCGACCTCAATGCCGCGGTCAACGAGCTCGCGCAGCATCTGCTCCTCCTCGGGCTCGAGGAAGATCTGGCGAGACACCTGGCGCGTCGTGTCGCTCGCCTTGGTGTTGCCCAGGTTGAGCGACTTGATGGCCGGGCAGCCGTCGATGAGCTGCTTGGCCTCGGCGATCGTCTGCACACAGATGACCATGCGGTACTTGTCGGTCACGCCGGAGTTGATCGCCTCGATGGCGTGGGCCATGTCCTTGATCACGAGCTTGCAGCCGGCGGGCTTGCCCAGCTTGAGGGTGGTCTTCCATACTGGGTCGTTCGCCACGTGGTCACCCACGCAAAAGATGCAGTCGGAGCCCAGGCCGCCCACCCAGGAAACGGCAACCTGGCCATGGAGCAGACGGTGGTCAACGCGTAAAAGCTGAATCATATTCGCTCGCCTCGATTAATAATCGAACTGATGGTAGTAACGACGGTACTTGAGGTTGTGCTTGGTCACCGTCTCGTAGTGGCGCGCAATGCGGTCGGTCACCAGCACCGTGAGGATCCACGGGGACACGATCACGCGGAACTCGGGGTCGAGGCCCGGAATGGCGAACTCCGCGGTGTCGATGATCACGTAGTCCTCGTCGCCGGTCACGCCGCTGCGCAGGAAGGCCTCAACGCGCTTGTCGAGCGCGCGGCACTCGTCCTCGCCCTCGAACAGGAACACGGGGACACCGGGCTCGAGCAGCTCGAGCGTGCCGTGGAAGAAATCGTGGCTGGTGATGGAGCGCGTGCGCTTCCACTGCATCTCCTCGAGGATGCACATGGAGTACAGGATGGTCTCGCCCCACAGCGCGCCGGAGCCGATGAACATGGTGTAGGGAGCCAGCGCGTACTTGCGGGCGAGCTCCTCGGCACGGGGCTCAAAGCGCTTGCGGATGTCGAGCAGGTGCTTCCACACGTCCTTGGTCTGCTCGATGAACAGGTCGAACTTGGGGAAGCAGCCGCGGCGGTTGAGCAGGCGCAGGCCGAAGCAGTCGGCAAGGTAGTAGCCCTTCTCGCAGCCGCCGGAGCCGTGGTCGGAGGCCATCTGCACGCAGTTCTCGGCACCCACCGCCTGGCCAATGAGGCCCTCGGGCTTGGTCATGGCGAACACGCGCACGCCCATGGCCTTCATCTTCTTAACGGCCTCGAGCACCTCGGGCGTGGTGCCGGACTCGGACGCGGTAAGAACCACGGAGCGCTCGGTCATGCGCTTGTGACCCATGACGTTCCACTCGGCAGCATGGATGAGGTACACCTCGAGGTCCTTGTCGCCGAACTTGTTCATGAGGTACTCGAGCTGCATGAGCTCGTCCCAGGTGCCGCCCACGCCGAGTAGGAACACGGCGTCGTAACCCTCGTCGGCGACCTTGTCTGCCAAGGCGGACATCTGCTTGCCCGTCTCGAACAGGGCCTCACCGTCCTTGAGGTACCCTTCCTGGTCGAAGTTCATGATCTCGATCTTTTCCGTCTCTGCCATGGGTGCTCCTTTCAACCCGACTCGAAGACGTTACGTCCCTTGATATGGATAGGCGGGCTAGGCGTCCGCCGCATCTCCGTATGCGCGCTCGGCGCTCTTTTCCAGCTGCTTCACGCTTTCCTCGTATCCCGCGGCCTTGCTGTCGAACTCGTCGAGCACGCGTGCGAGCAGGGCATGCTTGTTCCAACGGCCCAGCTCCTCCGTCAATACGGCGGCGATGGTCTGCGGAAGCACGAGATTGGGAATGGCGCATAGCAGTGGGTCGTTCACCTGCGGAATCTCCAGCTCCCAGGCCTCGCCCTGCGGAGCGCTCGTGGCAAAGCACACGCTCTCAGTCACGCGCGAAAGCAGGCGGGCCGTTTTGGCAAGGCGGGCCGACCCGTGCGCGTCGTCCAGGAAGAAGAGGTGGTACTCGGGGGCTATCTGCAGCTCGGGGCCATGGATGAACTCCTCGCCCTCGAACCACATGGCCGGGTACTTGAGTGTTTCCATGATCTTGAGCGCCATCTCCTGGGCCACACCCAGGTTCGGACCGTTGCCCACCACCATGACCGGGGCGGGACGGGAGAGTGCCAGCGTGCGTCGATCCACATAGGCATGCGCGATTTCCAGCATGCGCTCATGGGCATCGAGCGCCTGCGCGATATTCGCATGTGCTTGGGAAAGCTCATCCGTATCCTTGCCGCGCAGCCGAGCGGCGGCGTGCAGGGCGAACAGCATCAGGTACTCGACGAGCGTCACCACGCCCATCGTGACAAAATCAACCGACTCAACGCCTACGCCGTAGTCGAATACGTGCGTGGCGTGCGAACTCAAGGGCGCCTCCACGTTGCCGGTAAGCGCCGCGCAGGGCTCGCCGCGATGCGTCATCTCATCAAGAGCCGCAATGGTGTTCGTGGAATAGCCACTCTGCGACACCGCGATGGTGTAGGTCTTGAGCGGCCAGGGACGGGCGACCTCGCAGTACGACTCGGGCGTGCACACCGTAACGGGCATGCCGAGCTCCCGCTCCATGTACGGCTGCGCGCACAGGGCGGCGTGACGGGAGGATCCGGAGGCAACGATGCGAAGGGCCTCGTAGGGGGCACTGCAGAATTCCTGTACCAGAGGGGAAACGAGGTCGTTGGCATTCAGAAGATTCTCACGCATGCGCTTGTTGGCCAGCACCACGTAGTCGAGCATCTTCATGTTGTCCCCCATTCACAGTACAAGTCGGTTCTTTTTAGTACCTCTTTTCTCCATACAGGTTAGTACTTTTTTAATACCAACTTGTGTGTTGTTCGCCGAACGGTAGGAAAACGCCGCCGATTGGTATTATTTTTGTATGAGTTGCATATCCTAGTAGCGATAGGTGTACGTTCGTCTGTCACCGCGATTAAGCGAGATGGCGTACTCGATGGGTACGTCGTCCTGGTCGTAACTGATGCACTCCAGCACGAGCGCCAGATCGCCGGGCTCCAAGTTGAGCAAGCCGGCGTCGCGCGCGCTCAGCGCCTCGATATCGAGTTTTTCCTGGGCGAGCGCCACGCGGTGCCCGTACATTTCGTACGTCTCGTACAGGCTAAAGACCGAGATATCAACGTCCTCGATCCCCTCAAAGTAGCGCAGGGGAATGAACGCCTGCTCGATGGAAACCGGCTCGTCGTCGAGGCTGTTCAAGCGCCTCACGCTGTAGAGCGGCTCATTCTCCTCGATGCCGAAAATGCGCGCGTAATAAGGCCCGGCGGGGCGCTTTGACCGCGCCAGGATACGTACGCTTGCCTTGGCGTGCGACAGGCGGGCGCGCTCGCGAAAACCGCTCTTGCGCGTGCTTGAGGGAACGCCCGCGGCTCCGGCGGTTGAGATGAAGGCGCCCTTGCCCTGCACGCGCCGCACGAGCCCGGCGTCGACCAGGACGTCGACCGCGGATCGCACGGTCAGGCGCGTGGTGCCGAACTCCTCGGCAAGCTCGTGCTCGGAGGGAATCATGGTGCCCGGGGCGTAGTATCCCGCCGCGATACGGTCGCGCAAGGCCTGGCGGATGCGCAGGTACATGGGCGCGTCCTGCATGGTCGAGTTAAATTCGACGGCGGGGTGCGCGGCGGCATTCTGCTCGGAGCTGTCCCGCTCCGCGGCAGCCCTTATCTCATCAGCCATTCAAACCCCACCTTCGTCTGCACACCGCACTTCTCGCCATTGTCCGCATAACGGTATTTGCTCGGAAGCAAAAGCGCCGTGCAGCACTCGATGGGCCTGCCATCCGGATCGCTTTCGAACGTGCGCTGGCAGTACGCGGGCGAACTGGCTTCAACGCCCAAAAGCGCAGCCTCGTCGGCGTTTAGCCGCGCGATGCTCACGCGCTCCACGCCATGGCGAACGTGCACGTCATAGGTTTCTTCCAGCACGTCATACAGGCTTTGCGTGGCAAAGTCGCAGGATTCGATGCCAGCGCAAAACTCGTAATTGACATGAGCGGTCTCGATGGACGCGGGGCTCGAGTCGACCAACCGAATACGGCAGAGCTCGAACACTTGCGAGCCCTCCGGGATGCCCATTTCATCGGCAACCTCGGGCGGCGCGGCAACCACTTGCGCGCGCACCACGCGAGAGGACGGCACACGTCCGGCACGACGCACCGAATACGTGTAATTGCATGTTTCTTGGAACACGCACAACGGCTTTGACGGCCCCACATACGTGCCGGAACCGTGGCGGCGTTCGATATCGCCACTCGATTCAAGCCGCGTGATAGCCGCGCGCAGGGCTGTGCGCGACACGCCGAGCGCCTCGCAAAACTCGCGTTCCGGCGGGAGCTTATCGCCGGCCTTGAGGCCATACTCCCATATGTACCAGCGAACGCCCTCCACCGCGCGGTCGCGAGGCGGAACTCGGCTCATGCTGAGCGACGAGGATGTTGCGGAGCGTTCAACGGCCATCGGCATCAACCCTGGTTGAAGGCCTGGTCGCGCATGGCGAGGAACTCGTTGCAGATTTCCTCCGCGCCTTCGCGCGTGCGCTTGTACAGCGTCGAGGTCTTCTTGAGCTCCTGATTTGCCAGCGGAATTTGCAGCACGGAAACGCCCTGCTCCGTTTTGACGCCAATCGCCACGCCCATACCCAGGCAATACCCACGGCGCGCCGCGTTTACGCGCGTTGCACGAGCGGGGCTGGAGATGATGGCTTGGGCGAATTCGCGACGGTCGATGTCCTCGGTTGTCTCCGCGTCACCCGACTCAACAACGGCGCATTCAACAATGTCGCTGAAAGCGAAGATGGCGGGAGCGGCGGCTGGCATTTTGACCGCCCAGCGCTGCGCGGGCTCGTCAAGGTACACGGCAGGCAGCGGCGCCATGCGCGGAGGGTCGAGCAGGACGCGCGTCACCGTGAAGTCCGTACCCTCAAACAGCTTTTGAGGATCCTTTTTGGCAAACAGTCCCATAACAGCTCCTTGCGCTGGTATCGCAGGCTCAAATTAACAACTAAGAGAAATATAACACCACTTTGCCGATTCTACGGTGCGAAAAAGCCCGGCCGTCCTGAGATGGCCAGACTGTCCACGCACATGCGCCCCTCGCACAGCCTGGGGCCGCACCTTCTTGCTCACCACATAAATGCGCTGGTAATCGGCAAAGTGGTGTGCTATAAAGGGTTTAGTGGCTTTTGCTACTGCCAAACGCCGGGGGCTTTCCCCCGGCATTTTTTATAAAGGGGCAATGCGATGGCAGATCTGAGCGTTTTTATTGACGAGTCGGGGACCCAAGAAGGCGCCTCGGATTACTATCTGGTCACGCTCGTGCCCCACAAAAAAGCCCGGCCATCTTGAGATAGCCGGGCTGCTCATTTTATGGCTGGGGTAGAGGGATTCGAACCCCCGTAACTGGTACCAAAAACCAGGGTCCTGCCGCTGGACGATACCCCAATCAGACGGCACGATCGCGCAGGCGAAGGTGCCGTACTAGTGTAGCGTACCTAGTCGCTTAATGCATCACACAAACCGTCGAGCAGGCGAACCGCCAGCGTCTGCGCGTCACTCGAGGTGAACATGCCGTACGTCGTAATGCCGGTGAGCTCGATGCGCAAACGGATGGGCTTCGACGTCGCCGCCGCCACGGCGGTCTTGATGCGCAGCGGCAGATTGTTGCACTGCGCCAGCTCAATGGTCGCGCGCGGCTCGGCGTCCTCGGGCAGCCCCTCGGAGGCGATCTCGATCACCAGGTCAACGTCGCTCGGAGCCGACTCGTCATACAGCACGATCCCACTGCCGTCCGTGGTTGCCGTGGCGATGTTCCACACGCGCGAGGCCACATTACGCGCGATAGCGTCCTCGCCGCCGATGGCGATGTGCCAGCTCTCCAGCACGCTCGCTGCGCGGGCAAAGCCCATGCGGGCCTCGGCCTCAACGTCCACCACCGAGGGCTTGCCCTCCCACACATGGTGCAGGCGGTTGATGTAAGCGAACGTATCCTGGAACGCCATGCCGTCGGCGAACAGGCCCACGTTCTCCTGGAACTGCTGCAGGGCCGCCTCGGTATGAGGGCCAAAGTAGCCGTCGTCCACGCCGCAGGCAAAGCCGAGCGTGTTCAGCGCGCGCTGCAACGCGCGCACATCGGCGCCATGGAAGTTCGGCATGCGCAAATACAGCGTGCGATCGCCCAGCTTGTAGGAGGCGTCGACCAGCGCGCTCCAGCACGCGCTGTCGACCTCGTCCCCCGCCTCGAGCCCCTGCTCAGCGCGGAAGGCATTGACCGCGGCGATGGTCGAGGCGCCGAACTCCTGCGCGGCGGCCTCAGCGCTGTCGATTGCATATCCCAAGGAGGTCAAGCGCGTCTGGACATCCTCGACGGCAGGCCCCTGCATTCCCTGTTTGATGGACTCCATGCGAATCCCCTCGTAACCTGGCGCACGGCACGCAAAGCGGCGGCGCGGGTGTTCCACCGCGCGAGCCCGCAGACCCACGCGACATACAGGGTATAGTGTACCAACACTCACGCATACACGCACAAGCTCCACTGCGCTATCATTGCCCCGCACCCAACCCGCTCAGAAAGGCATGCTCACATGACGTTTTCCCACGTGATCTTCGACCTCGACGGCACACTTCTCAACACGCTTGAGGACCTCGTGCTCGCCGGCAACCACATGTGCGAGCTTCACGGATGGCCGACGTTCACGCCCGACGAGTACCGCTACAAGATCGGCAACGGCCAGCTCAAGCTCGTTGAGCGCCTGATTCCCGCCGAGTTCGCCGGAGACGGCCGCGTGTTCGAGCAGGCGCTTGCGGAGTACCGCGCCTATTATGCCGAACACAAGCGCGACCACACCGCTCCCTACGACGGCATTCTTCCCTTGCTCGACCAGCTGCGCGACGCGGGCGTTACCCTCGCGGTGCTTTCGAACAAGGACCACGCCGCGACCGAGCCGCTCGTGCGCGAGTACTTTGGCGAGCGCTTTGCCCTGGCGCAGGGGCGCATCGACGCGTTCCCGCCCAAGCCCGAGCCGCCTATTACGCTCCATGTGCTGAAGGAGCTCGGCGCCGACCCCAGCACCACGCTCTACGTGGGCGATTCGAACGTCGATGTCGCATGCGGGCACAACGCCGGCATGCGCTCCTGTGGCGTTGCCTGGGGCTTCCGCGGACGCGCGGAGCTGGAGGCAGCGGGCGCCGATTACGTCATCGAGGCGCCGCACAAGCTGCTCGACATCGTGCTCGGCTAACACGCAGCGGGCCTTCGCCGGGCCTAGCCAGCCGCAATGAGGCTCGATTACAGCAGAAACCTCCCCCAATGCAGCGGTGGTTTAGCGGGTTTCCCCGTAAACCACCCTGGTATTGGGGGAGGTTTCACTTGTATTTCGGAACGAAGCAGCCGGGCCCGCAGCCCTGCCGACGGGCTGCGGGCTGCACGTGGGCTCTCAGCGGCGGCGCGGCAGCCGGCTGGACCGCGTGTGCCTAACCGCACCGCCAGGCACCACCGCCAGCCCTGCCGGCAAAACTCGCCGGCGCTACTGCATGGCGGAGAGAATCTGCAGTTCCGTGCCCTCGACGGGCTGCCACACGCCCTCCCCGTCCTTCTCGTACTCGAACGCGACCGTGGCCTCCTTGGGCTCAACGGACTTGGTCACATCCATGAGCATCTTGCCGACCTCAACGTACAGCTCCTGCTCGTTCGCGTACGCTGCGGGGTCGATGTTGGCCATGAACTCCTCGGACTGCTTGGAGAATTCCTCCAGGATGTCCGTCATGGACTTCATCGTGATGGTCACCTCGGCTTTTGCCGTGCCGGCCTCCTCATCGACCGTGATGTCGCCGATCTTGTAGGCAAACCCGTCCAAGTACGCCTCCGCGTACTCCTCCGAATCGATGCCGAGCATCTCAAAGCCCGCGCCGCCGCTGGCCTCCATCGCATCGACCAGCTCATCGTCCTCCGGCGAGATCTCCTCGAACTGCGCCTCGAGGTCCTCGCGGATGAGCTCCTCCACGGACGGGCCGCCGCACGCGGAAAGCAAGACCGTGCAGGCCAGGGCGCAGGCGGCAAGCGGGGCAACCCAGAATTTCTTGATCATGATGACCTCCGAACGACGGTGGCTGGCGCGGGGCCCGCGCGCGAAGTGCCACGACTCGCATGACGCCCCATACTATAAAACGGGCGCGCATGGGGGGGTCCACGCGCGCCCGTATTCGGCAAACGGTCGGCGTGCGCCGCTCACCGATATGTTCATGCACTTATTCGCGTGCGCCGTACTGCTCGTAGTAGGCGTCGATGGCGGCCTTGAGCTCGTCGTCGATCACCACGCGGCCCGCCACCTCACGGTTGTAGAGATGCTCGGTCACCTCGGCCATGCTCACGATGCTCGCCACGGGGAAGCCGTACTTGGCCTCGATCTCCCTTTGCGCCGTGGTGATGCCGCCCTTGCCGACCTCCATGCGGTTGAGGCTCACGATAAGGCCCTTGACCTCGACGTTCGCCGCATCCATGAGCTTGGGATAGGTTTCGTCGATGGACTTGCCCGAAGTGGTCACGTCCTCGACCATCACCACGCGGTCGCCGTCCTTGAGCTCGTAGCCCAGCATGCCGCCCTTGTCGGCGCCGTGGTCCTTGACCTCCTTGCGGTCGGAGCAATACTTGACCTCCTTGCCGTACAGCTTGTGCATGGCGATGGCGGTCACCACGGACAGCGGAATACCCTTGTAGGCGGGGCCGAACACCACGTCGAAGTCCAGGACGAAGTTGTCGTGGATGGCGCGGGCGTAGTACTCGCCCAGGCGCATGAGCTGCTCGCCCGTCACATAGGCGCCGGCGTTCATGAAGAACGGGGACTTGCGGCCGCTCTTGAGGGTGAAGTCGCCGAACTTGAGCACGTCGGACTCGACCATGAACTCGATGAACTCTTGCTTGTAAGCCTCCATGAGGACTCCCTTCGACCTGACCGGTCATGCGCTGAGCGTGTATTGGCTGCTCTTTAGGGTAGCAAAAACGCGCCCCAGCCGCTTGGCCGAGGCGCGTATGGGCGCGGTGGGAGGGGTATGGGCGCGGTGGGAGAACTCGCTCCGGCGGTCAGTATTTACTCCGCGCTGGTATCGCTCGCAGAGCTGCCGTCGCGCTCGCGCTCCTTTTTGCCCAGGGAGAGGAAGGACGCTCCCGCGGCGGCAAGGCCGGCGGCACCGGTGAGCACCATGGCGGTGATGTCGCCCGTGCTCGGCAGGCCCCCGCTGGTGTTCGCGGACCTACCGGTGCCCTCGGACTTCTGCTGGGACGCCGCCTTGTTGTTCGCGTCCTTCGAGCTGGTGCCGAGCGTGTTCATGGTGTCGACAGGCTTATCCTCGGGCTTGGGATCCTTGGCGCTCGGCGAATCGTCGGGCGCAGGCGCCGCGGGATCCCTGGCGGAATCATCCTGAGTGGAGCTGGAATCGCCGTTGCCGTCCTGCTCTGTACCCTGCTCGGGAGCGGGGTCGGCGGGCACCTCGGGAGCGGGCTCTTGCTCGGGGGCATCCGGCTGCGGAGCGGGCTCGGGCTGCGGCTGGGACTCGGGTTGCGGAGCTGGCTCGGGCGCGGGCTCAGGGCTCGGCTGCGGCTGAGGTTCCGGCTGAGGTTCCGGTTGCGGCTCCGGCTTCACCTCGGGCTTCGGATCCGGCTTGGACTCGGGCTGCGGGGCAGGCTCGGGTTTCGTCTCCGGTTCGGGCATGGGCTCCGGCTGGGGCTCGGGCTTTGCCTCAGGCTCCGGCTTCACCTCAGGCTCGGGCTCAGGCTGCGGAGTCGGCACCACGTTCTGCTCGGCATCGTGCTCGTCAAGGTACTTCAGGCACAGGGCCTTCTCCTTGCGATACCTGTTCTGCCAACCCTCCCAATACTGCGGCTGGCTCGAGCAGTAATACGACACGCGCTCAACCACGGTGTCGCACAGCGCGGTGACCAGCTCGCGGTCGGACATGCCATTGCTCAGCTTGGCGTCGCGGAAGTAGTTCTGAACACCGCCCTGGCCAAAGAGGTTGCACATGCCCCACACCAGGCCCTTAACGCAGTCGGCGCGGTTGCTCACGTCCACGCCGTAGGACTTGAGCAGCATCCGCTCAACCGGCACGTAGTAGTTGTTGTACGCGTACGCATCCTGCAGCGCGGAGAATTCGGCGGGGTCGGCTGCATAGGCCGCGTGCCATGCGTCGTTCAACGTCTGGGCGGCGGGCTTGAGCTGCTTTTTCGCCGAATCGTACAGGCTCACCGAGCCATTCGTGAGCACGTCGCGCTGGGCAAGCACCGCGTCGAACATGCCATATTTTGACGGGTTGTAATCGCGCACCTGCTGAATGAACGGCAGCAGGCTGTAGCGGCGGTCGAACTGGTAATACCCCATCGCGTTATAGCCGTCGCCGTAGGAAAGCCCCTGGTCGTAATTGCAGTTGCTCTCGTACTTGGCGAAGTACTTCATCTCGTCGGAAAGCGCCACGGGCTCCAAGCTCGATGCGGAGCGTGCACGGACCTGCGCCGTAGCGGCGGCCGCCTCCTCGTAAAAATCCGCCTTGTCGTACTCGGCGGGAGCGGGCAGGTTGCCGTTCGAGCTATCGGCATTCTCCGCAGTCGCCTGCGCGGTGTTCGCAACGGCGGGCAGTGCAACGCCACCGAGCGTGAGCGTCGCCGCCAAGCCAGCGACAACCGCCTTGTTGCGGGGCTGAGGCATAGTTCCTCCTAGGGTCCGCCTTCCACATGCGGGATGGCTGCGTGTAAAGTGCGTTTGCGGCAAGGCCACAAAAAGAGATACACCCAGTATGAATGAAAAAGCGCGCCCCGAATGTGTTTTTCGGGGCGCGACATCGCGTTCTACAAGGCGTACACTAGCAGATCTTGCAAACCCAACCGTGCGTGTCCTCGAGCTCGCCGGACTGGATGCCGGTCAACGTGGAGCGCAGCTTGGCCATCACCGGGCCGGACGTCTCGTGACCCGCGGGGAACACCACCACGTCCTCGCCCTCGTGGATCTCGCCCACCGGGCTAATCACGGCGGCGGTGCCGCACAGGCCGCACTCGGTAAAGGCGCCGCTCTTGACCTCGGCCCACTCAACCGGGCGCTCGTCCACCGCAATGCCCAGGTCCTGCGCAACCTGCACCAGCGAGCGACGCGTGATGGACGGCAGGATGGAGTCGGTGTGCGACTGCGGCACCACGAGCGTGCCGTCCTTCGCTACGAACAGCACGTTGGCGCCGCCGGTCTCCTCAACATACGTGCGGCTCTCGGAATCCAGATACAGGTTCTCGGCGTACCCGTTCGCGTGCGCCTCGGTCACCGCCTTGAGGCTCATCGCGTAGTTCAGGCCGGCCTTGATATTGCCCGTACCGTGCGGCGCGGCGCGATCGTACGGGGAAACGCACAGCTTAACGGCCGTGTCGCCGCCCTTGAAGTACGGGCCCACCGGCGTGACCAGAATGCGGAACTGGTACTCCGTGGCGGGCTTCACGCCAATGACGTCGCCCGTGGCGAACATGAGCGGGCGAATGTAGAGCGTGGCGCCCGAGCCATGCGGCGGCACCCACGCGAGGTTCGCCTGAACGACCTGCTTAACGGCGTCGACGAAGCGCTCGATGGGAAACTGGGGCATCACCAGACGCGCGGCGGAGTCGGCCATGCGCTGCGCGTTCATGTCGGGGCGGAAGCACACCACCGAGCCGTCGGCGGTGGTGTAGGCCTTGAGGCCCTCAAAGACCTCCTGGCAGTAGTGCAGAATGCCCGCGCACTCGGACATCTGGATGGTGTGGTCGGCGGTGAGGCAGCCCTCGTCCCACGCGCCGTCCTTGTAGTTAGACACGTAGCTGTAGTCGGTCTTGCGGTAGCTAAAGTCGAGGTTGCCCCAGTCGAGGTCCTTCTTTTCCACGCTCATGCGCAGCTCCTTTACAAAAAGCCGGGCGCGCGAACGCCCGGCTGGCTGTCGACGTGATGTAATTGTACTCCACCGCGATGGAGCGCCCGGATGACGCACCGCGCGTTAACGGAAACATCGCGGGTGCGGAGAGCTTACTTGCCCTCGGCGTCGCGGCGCTTCTGCTCCTCGCGCGCGGGGACGATGCGGAACTTGACCCACCACGCGGCCACGGCGACCACCGCAAGCACGAGCACGATCTTGACCGCGCTCGACACCCACTCGGCCTGCGCGGTGATGGTCTCCCAAGCGTCGCCCGCCCAAAAGCCCAGTGTGCACAGGATGGTGTTCCACACCAGCGAGCCCACGAGCGTGTAGAGCGCGAACTTGACCATGTTCATCTTGGCGGTGCCGGCGGGCACGGAAATGAGGCTGCGCACAACCGGCACGCAGCGGCAAATGAGCACCGTGACCTGGCCTTTACGGTCGAACCAACCGATCGCCTTGGCAACGTCATCGGAATGAAAGCCCAGCATGCGCATGGGCTTGGTGTCAAAGAAGCCCTCGAGTCGCTCCTGCGAGAGCAAACGACCGATGCCGTACAGGATGTAGGCGCCGATGACCGAGCCCGCCGTCGCCGCGGCGATCACGAGCGGCAGCGTCATGTCGGTCTTAGTAACGAGGAAGCCCGAGAGCGGCAGAATCAGCTCGCTGGGAATGGGCGGGAAGATGTTCTCGAACAAAATAAGGGCCGACACGGCCAGATAGCCGAACTGGCTGATGAAGTCGAAGAATGCCTCTTGCATGGTCCGGAAGTCCGTCCTTTCGGGGAATCCGCGTGCACAACGTTCACCATAATAGCCGCGGGCCAGCAGAGCCGCAGGTACCGCACACAACGCCCACGGGCCGATGCGAGGTGCGGAGCGCCTGTGCGGGGCGAAGCGCTGCCGGGGTAGCAGCCGGGGCTGGGGCGCCGCCGCAGATGCGCGCGAACCGCACCCGCGCACCGCGCCCACGCGCCGTCCGCCGCAGTCCCGCACCTTCGCGCCGCGCCGCATGTTTATTCCTAGTAGATTGCTCGACATTATGGAACTCGGCGCGTACCATTTCGGAGGTACCGCCGCGCCAACCGCATCGCATAAGGAGAGCCATGGGAGCCATCGCCACTGTTCGCGAGGACATCGCAACCGTCCGGGCCCATGATCCCGCAGCTCAAAGCAAGCTCGTCATCTTCCTCTCCTACCCCGGGCTCCACGCCAAATGGATGCACAGCCTGGGGCACTGGCTGTGGAAGCACGACCTGCGCGCGGTGGCCCGCGTTCTGTCCCAAATCACGAGGTTTGTCACCGGGGTCGAAATCCACCCCGCCGCCCAGATCGGCAAGCGCCTGTTCATCGACCACGCCATGGGCGTCGTGATTGGCGAGACCGCCGTTGTGGGCGACGACTGCGTGCTGTACCAGGGCGTTACCCTGGGCGGCACGGGCAACGAGAGCGGCAAGCGGCACCCCACGCTGGGCAACGGCGTGCACGTGGGGTCCGGTGCCAAGGTGCTCGGGAACATCACCATCGGCGATAACGTGCGCATTGGCGGCAATTCGGTTGTAGTGAAGGACGTGCCGAGCGACTGCACGGTCGTGGGTATTCCGGGGCGCATCATCAAGCGCAACGGGTGCCGCGTGCTCAACGAGGCGTTCGACGCCCGCAAGCATCGCGAGAACATGCCCGACCCGGTCGAGGAGGCATCGCGCATGAACCGCGAGTGCATCGAGCACAACGCCGCCCGCATTGTCGAGCTCGAGCGGCAAGTCGCCGAGCTGAACCAGCTGGTCGAAGCCCTTTCCAAGCGATAAAAAAGCGCCCCGAGGCACGGGGCCCGGGGCGCCTCACAAGGCTATGCGGTCTTACGCGGCGAGGCGGCGCAGCACGTCCACGAGCAGCACGTAGAAGCGCTCGAAGGACGCCAGGTCCATGTGCTCGTCGGGCGTGTGGACGTCGGCGAGCTGCGGGCCCACGGCGATGGCGTCGAGGCCCTCGAGGGCATCGGCGAACAGGCCGCACTCGAGGCCGGCATGGATGGACTCGATGCGCAGCTCGGTTCCGAACAGCTCACGGTAGCTCTCCTGGAACACCTCGCGCACGGCGGAGTGCTCGGCGTAGCTCCAACCCGGATACTCGTACTCGAAAACCACGTCAAAGCCCAGGACCTCGGCGAGGATGCGAATGCGGTCCTTCACGTCGTCCTGCAGGGAGGAAATCGAGGAGCGCGGCGAGAGCAGGATCGTGATCAGGTCCTCCGTCACGGCAACCACGCCGATGTTGGACGAGACCTCAACCGCGCCGTCGGCAGCCACGTTGCGGCGCATCACGCCGTTGGGGGCCAGGCGCAGCGCGCGCACGAGGGCCCAAGCGTCGGCGTCGGCCATAGCGCGGACCTCGGCGTCCTCGGCGACCTCGATCGCGCAGGCAAAGCCGGGATCGAACACCTCGAGCTCGACCTTGATGGCGTCCACGATGCCCTGGGCAACCTCAGCGGCGGCACGGGCGGCGTCGGCGGATGCGTACACGAGCACCGCGTGGCACTCGCGGTTGATGGCGTTGTCCTTGGTACCGCCCGCGAACTCAACGAGCGAGGCGTCGCCGGCGCGCAGCAGGTGCTCGACGATGCGGGCCATGAGCAGGTTGCCGTTGCCGCGCTCCAGATGGATGTCGGCGCCAGAGTGACCGCCCAGCAGGCCGGAGATCTCGAGCGTCAGCGTGGCGCCCTGCTTGTTCTCGCGCTCAACGGGGCGCGTGTACGTTGCCACGACGCCGCCCGCGCAGCTCACCGTGGCGACGCCCTCCTCCTCGGAGTCGAGGTTGATCATGATGCGCGCGTCGATCTGGGACTTGTCGAGGGTCTCGGCGCCCACCAGGCCCGTCTCCTCGTCCGTGGTGAACACGCACTCGAGGGCGGGGTGAACCAGGGAATCGTCGTCGAGCACCGTGAGCATGAGCGCCACGGCAACGCCATTGTCGGCGCCGAGCGTGGTGCCGTTCGCGGTCAGGACGCCGTCCTTCACGATGAGGTCGATACCGTCCTTCGAGAAATCGTGCTCAACACCGGCGAGCTTGTCGCACACCATGTCGATGTGGCCCTGCATCATGATGGCAGGGGCGTTCTCCGCACCGGCGGAAGCGGGCTTCTTGATGATGACGTTGTAGACCTCGTCCTGGTACACCCACAGGTTGCGCTCCTTGGCGAACGCCACCAAAAAGTCGCTGATCTCCTTCTCGTGGCGGGACTCGCGCGGAATGGCGCTGATGTCCTCAAAGTAGTGGAAGAGCTTCTCGGGCTGATAGCCGGTGATCTTGTACTCCATGTGATCCTCCTTGGCCGCCACATGCGGACGCAGCGGGGTTGATGCATACGCTCTATATATTCCCAAAGATTGCCCGTACATGACGCGCGGATGGGCCAGACGCGCCCATCCCTTCGGGGAACGGCGGAGAATCAACAGGCCTCCGCCGTTTCTCTACAACTGCTCGCACGCGCCGGGGCTCGAGGGCTCCTCGTCGGGCGTGGCGATCTCCTTGATGGTGGTCTCGTTGCCCTGCACCAAAAACGTGCGGTCGCCGCCGCAGTGCGGGCACGTGCGCCCGTGCTCCACGGTGCCGTACGTTTGCTCGCATGCCTCGCAAAAGGTCACGGCGTCGATCTGCTCGATTACGAGCTCCGCGCCGCGCATCAGGTCGTTTTTCGCGCAGGCCCAGTTCCAGCAATCGGTGAGGTAACTCGGGATGATGCCCGAGACCTCGCCGAGCTCCAGCGTGACCGAGGACACGCGACGCAGGTTGTTCTGCGCCGCCACCTCCTCCACGCTGCGAATGATGTGAAAGACGATACCCAGTTCGTGCATAGTTCCTCGCCGCTGCGCGGAGCTCTGGCGGGCGCCTTGCCGTTCAATCGTCGGGCGCCGCACGCCAGGCGCGCACCCTCCTCTTTCGTGGCAATGCGCTCCGCCAGACCCCCGCTCGCTGTCGTGCGTTCTACCTACAGGCCAAGATGGGCTATTTGGATCCCTTTGAGCCAAAGCGAATCTTGAGCTCGCGCTTAAGCGCGTACTTGGCGAGCATGGGGATCTTCTTCTCGTACTTCACCATCGTGGAGCACTCGGGGTGCTCGCGGTGCAGATGGATGGCGTCAAACGCGCACTTGGTGGTGCACAGGCCGCAGCCGATGCACTTGTTCTCGTCCACGATGCTCGCGCCGCAGCCCAGGCAGCGCGCCGTCTCGGCACGGACCTGCTCTTCGGTGAACGTCTGCACATACTCGCGGAACGGGCGCGCCTTCTCGCCGGCGTAATCGTGCACGGCGTCGCCGCGGCTGGCGGTGTCGTAGCTGCCAAAGTCCACGTCGTCCTTGTTGAGCTCGCGGTAGCTGCGCTGGTTGCGGCCGATGGTGAGCGTCGCGTTCTGCACAAAGCGGTGGAGCGACACGGCGGCCTCGTGACCGGCGGCGATGGCGTCGATGGCGAACTTGGGACCGGTGTAGACGTCGCCGCCCACGAAGATGTCGGGCTGGGAGGTCTGGTACGTCTTGGGGTCGGCGATGGCACCCTGGCCGCGGCCGAGCTCCACGGCCTCGCCCTCGAGCAGGTTGCCCCACTGGATGGACTGGCCGATGGAGAACACCACACGGTCCGCCGCGACCGTGCGGGTCTCGCTCTCGTCATACTGCGGGTCGAAGCGACCCTCGTCGTTGAAGACGCGCAGGCAGCGCTTGAACACGATCTCGCTCACGCGGCCGTCCTCGCCCGCGTGGACCGCAACCGGGCCCCACCCGCAGGAGATGTGCACGCCGTCCTCGTTGGCCTCCACGATCTCCTCGGCGCTCGCCGGCATGTCCTCGGAGCTCTCCAGGCAGAACATCTCAACGTGCTCGGAGCCCAGGCGCGCCGCGGTACGGGCCACGTCGATGGCAACGTTGCCGCCGCCCACCACGATGGTGCGGCCGGGCATCGGAGCCGCCTCGCCGCCGTTCTCCTGCTGCTCGGCCACGGAGCGCAGGAAGTCCACGGCGACAGAGCAGCCCTCGGCATCCTCGCCGGCAATGCCGGGCAGGCGGCCGCCCTGGCAGCCGATCGCCACGTAGAAGGCCTTGAAGCCCTGCTCGCGCAGGTCGGCGAGCGTCACATCGCGGCCGACCTCCACGCCGTAGCGGATCTCGACGCCCATCTCCTCGATGATGGCGACCTCGGCCTCGATGACGCTCTTCTCCAGCTTGTAGCTGGGGATGCCGTAGGTGAGCATGCCGCCGGGGCGGGCGTTCTTCTCGAAGATGACCGGCTTGTAGCCCTTCTCGGCCAGGTAGAACGCGCAGGAGAGGCCCGCGGGACCGGCGCCGATAACGGCGATCTTCTCCTCAAAGCCGCCTTTGCGCGTGGGCGTCACAGTCGGTGGGACATAGCGGTTCTCAGCGTTCAGGTCCTGCTCGGCGATGAACTTCTTCACCTCGTCGATGGCCACCGCGGCGTCCACGCGCCCGCGGGTGCAGGCGTCCTCGCAGCGGCGGTTGCAGATGCGGCCGCAGATGGCAGGCAGCGGGTTCTCGCGCTTGATGAGGGCGAGCGCGTCGCGATAGCGGCCCTGAGCTGCGAGCTTGAGGTAACCCTGCACCGCGATGTGCGCCGGGCAGGCGGTCTTGCAGGGCGCGGTGCCCGTGTCGTAGGTCTCGATGCGGTTCTTGTTGCGGTAGTCCGGGCTCCACTTCTCGGGGCCCCACTTCACCTCGTCCGGCAGCTCCTGCTTGGGGTACTCCGGCACCTCGCCCGTGCTGGCGGCGCAGAGCTTTTGGCCCAGCTTGACCGCGCCGGCGGGGCACACCTCAACGCAGCGGCCGCACGCCACGCACTTGTCGGCCTCGGTGCGCGCCACGTACGCAGAGCGTGAGAGATTCGGCGTGTTGAACAGCTGCGACGTGCGCAGGGCGTAGCACACGTTCACGTTGCAGTTGCAGATGGCGAAGATCTTGTCCTCGCCGTCGATGTTCGTGATTTGGTGCACAAAGCCGTTGTCCTCGGCCTGGCGCAGGATGTCGTAGACCTCCTCGCGCGTGATGTAGTGGCCGCGGTCGGTCTCGACCACGTAATCGGCCATGTCGCCCACCGCGATGCACCAGTCGTTGGGGTCGTCGCCGCAGGCCTCACCCAGAATGGAGCGGCTCATGCGGCAGCTGCACGCGCTAGCGGCGTACTTGCCGTCGTACTTGTCGAGCCAGTGCTCGATGTGCTCGATGGAAACCGAGCGGTCCTCCATGGAAATGGCCTGCTCAACGGGGATGACGTGCATGCCGATGCCCGCTCCTCCCGGAGGCACCATGGGCGTGGCGCGCGCCAGGGCGCCCTTGGACGCCTGCTCGAAGAACTTTGCCAGCACCGGGTGCTCCTCCAGCTGCGACATGCGCATGTTGAGGAACTCCGCCGAACCGGGCACGAGCATGGGCAGGACCCACTGCTTGGCGTGCTCGGGGTTCTCCCAGTTGTACTCAATGAGGCCGATGTAGCTCATCTCGTCGAGGAGCCCGACGAGCTCGTCCTCGGGAAGACCCGTCTCCTTGAGAAGCATGGGCAGCGTGTAGGGCTTGCGCATCTTCATCTTGAGCAGGACGTCCGCCATCTCGTCGGTGGTGACGGCGGCAAAGCTCCAGTACTCGAAGGGCTTGAGCTCCTTGCGGCCCAGCAGGCGGTTGGTGCAGTGCTCGCACAGCGCGACGATCTTCTCGCGCGGATGCTCGGGCAGCTCGGGCACGAACTCCGCGCCGATGTCGGGCTCGGTGAACGAGATGCCGGGTCCGTTGAGAATCATGTCTGGTCCTTTCCTTGTGAGGTGGTGAGGGGGTGGGGCGGGCGGCTCGGCGGGCCTGTAAGGCGGGGCGGGCGTTGCTGCCGTTACGGCACGGCGACGGGCCCAGATCTAGGGAGCGGACCTAGCCGGGCGCGCTGCCGACGAACCTGCACGGAGGCTCGCGGCGCTCGGCGGCTTAGCGGCTCTTCCAGTCGGCCACCTGGGCACGCAGCCAGTCGGCCAACACGTCGATTCCCTCGCCGGTCTTGGCGCAGATGGGGATGATGGTCGCATTCGGGTTGCGCATGAGGATGTTCTCACGCACGCGCTCCATGCTAAAGGTGTCGAACACCGGCAGCGCATCGATTTTGTTGATGAGCACCACGTCGCAGATGCTGAACATGAGCGGGTACTTGAGCGGCTTGTCGTCGCCCTCGGGCACGGAGAGGATCATCGCGTTCGCCGAGGCGCCCGTGTCGAACTCCGCCGGGCACACCAGGTTGCCCACGTTCTCGAGGATAGCGAGGTCGATGGCGTCCTCGCGCACCAGCTCGTCCAGACCCTGCTCGGTCATATAGGCATCGAGGTGGCACATGCCGCCCGTGTGCAGCTGAATGGCGCGCACGCCCGTGTTCAAGATGGTGCGAGCATCCACGTCGGAGTCGATGTCGGCCTCCATGACGGCGATGGACAGCTCGTCTTTGAGCACCTCGATGGTGCGCGTGAGCGTGGTGGTCTTGCCCGACCCCGGGCTCGACATGAGATTCAGCAGGAACGTCCCGCGCTCGCGTAGGGTGGCGCGCAGCTCGTCGGCCTTGCGGTCGTTGTCCGCGAACACGCTCTGCTTGACCTCGATAACTCGAACATCGCTCATAAGGGCTCCTCTCCCCCAAGCGGATTTCCATCCAAAGACACACGCGGCGGGGCGCAGGCCGGGCGCGCCGGCAACTCACGGCTCAGACGGCGGGCGGGTAGGGCAGCTCAGCCGGCAGACTGCGACTCGGTCGGCTGAGGGCCGCGCTCAACTCGGCGAACTGCCTCACGTACGTCGGCAACCTGCATCACTCAACTCGGCGACCCACCCCGCTCGACCAACCGGCAGCGCGGCCCTCGTGCCGTCCACCGAATAGTGTTGACAGTTTGTCAAATTACATATTGACGTTTTGTCAATAAAGGTCAAGACTGGTTTCGGTCAAACAGCATGAACAAGCGGGGAAAGGCAGGTGTTATGGGCTCGGACGCATCGAGGCATTTCGAACGGCTCGCGCGCGACGAGCGGCGCGAGGAAATCATCGACGCCGTGCGCGCCGTCGTTGCGGAAAGCGGCATCAGCCGCCTGTCCATCTCAGCCGTCACCAAGCGCGTGGGCTGCACGCGCTCGCTCTTCTACCACTACTTCCCCACCAAGGAGGACGCGCTGCGGGCGGCGCTCGACCAGAGCATCGACTCGTTCATGGGCCAGCTCGCCGAGTGGAACAGCCAGCGCGTGACCGGCGATATCGAAGGCGCGCTCGACGGAGCCGCCCACATGCTCAAAAAGCTTGTGCTGCAGCAGGACGACGTCATGCCGCGCACCGTCGCGACGGGCGGGAACGCCGGGCTGTACGCCACGTTCGTCCACCGCGTAGCCGACCGCATGGCGCGCTACATCTGCGAATCCACCGTTGTGGACTTCGCCGCCCTGCACGAGGTTCGCATCGACCACCTGTACGAGACGTTTTACGTCCTCATCACCGGCCTCGTCATGTTCGTGCGCGCCAACCCCGATGCCCCGGAGGAAACCATTAAGGACATCATCGCGAGCACGCTGCACATCGAGGGCTACACCGCCAAGTATCCCGAGCGGCGTCCGGAGCGATAGCTCAGCGCAACCGCGCGCCGAGCGTACCAAGCCCTGCGGGGCTCGATATAGAAAGGGGAACCCATGTTGTTCCAAGTGTATGGCGAGAACGCCATGTTCCAGTGGTTGGGGTGGATCATGGTCTTTGCCGGCCTGATCATCGCCAACGAGATCGCACGCCGTTCCAAGATCGGCGGCATCGTGTGCTTCCTCGGCATCCCCGCCGCGCTCACGGTGTACTTCGTGTCCATTTACGTGTGCGCCGGAATGGGTATGGAGTGGGCGCTCAACAACCCCACGTACGTGCACATGAACAGCTGGTTCCACTACGCCAAGCTGTACGCGGCAACCGCCGGCTGCATCGGCTTCATGATGATCAAGTACGGCTTGGGTAAGCTCGGCCGCAGCGAGGCGTTCAAAGTCTTCCCGTTCGCCATCGTGGCCATCAACATCCTGATCGCCGTGGTGAGCGACTTCGAGAGCGCTTTCCGCGCATGGGGCACCACCTGGATTTCCTCCGAGGGCGTCGAGCTCATGGGCGGTTGGCACAACGTGTTCAACGGCCTGGCCGGCATCATCAACATCTTCTGCATGACCGGCTGGTGGGGCATCTACCGCTCCAAGAAGGGCGACGACATGCTGTGGCCCGACATGACGTGGGTCTACATTGTGGCCTATGACCTGTGGAACTTCTGCTACACCTACAACTGCCTGCCCACGCACGCCTGGTACTGCGGCCTGGCGCTGCTGCTGGCGCCCACCGTGGCCAACATGCTGTGGAACAAGGGCGGCTGGATCCAGAACCGCGCCAACACGCTCGCGCTGTGGTGCATGTTCGCGCAGGTGTTCCCCATGTTCCAGGATTACTCCGTGTTCTCCACGAACTCCGTGAACGACCCCAACGTGAACCTGATCGTGTCCGCTGTGGCTCTCGCGGCCAACGTGGCGGCGCTGGGCTACATCATCTACCGCGCCAAGAAGCTCGGCGTGAACCCCTACAAGCACGAGGTCTTCAAGGGTACGCGCGACTTTGAGCAGGCCATGGCCCGCGCTGAGTAAGCGTGCTGTCAGCCTGGGGTGGCCGCTGAGCGCACGGGGCGCCTGCGACGGTCGGGCGCGCGGCGTGCGCGGTGGCTGCCCGGGGTGCTCATGACGGCGGCTTTTCCCGAGCGGATGTGACCGACGCCGTGACTGCCGTTGCCGTCGGCGTGGCAGATGCCGCAGCAGCGGTCACCCGGGGTGCTCGTGACGGCGGCTTAAGCGCGCTGCCAGCCTTTTCGGATGCGCGCGCCCGCCAATCTCCCCGAGTAAACGTCCCCTTTGTGCTGGCGATCAACTCACCAGCACAAAGGGGACACTTTTATGCGCAAATCACCCCAAAAACGTCCACTTTCTGCTGGCGAGTGAGAGACGAGCAAAAAGTGGACGGATGCGTCACGGTTGGAACTCTGGGAATGCGGCCGAACAAAACGAGCAACAAAAAAGGACACCCGCAGGTGCCCTTCAAGTTCAAATTGGTGCGGCGTACAGGATTCCGCGTGCGCCTTGCGGCGCCCGCACCGGCTTCGGCCGCCTACCGGCGACCTCGCCCGCTCGCTGCAAACGCTCCGCGTTCGCTTAACGCTCGCGCCTTTACCAAGGTTCGAATCCCCGCAAGGTCGCCTAACAGGAAAGGGCACCCGTAGGTGCCCTTTAAATCCGAACTGGTGCGGCGTACAGGATTCGAACCTGTGACGTTCTGATTCGTAGTCAGACCCTCTATCCAGCTGAGGTAACGCCGCAACGCGTTGCTAATGATGCCACTGTAGAAAACTCGAGTCAAGCGACATTTCAAACTTTTTTGCGCGACCGCAGGCGGCGGCCTTTGGGATCGTGCCCCGCGCGCGGGCCCCTTTGCTCAGGCCTCTTTGGCAGACCCCTTCGCGCAGGCCCCTTTGGCATGTCCCTCCGCGCAGATCCCTTCGGCGGCCCCCGAGCGCATCGATCCGTCACGCAGCCCAATTGCAAAGTCCGCGCTCGCGCTCGCAACAGCCGACACACAAGACGCCCGCATTCGTCAGCCTCTGCATCAACCCAGACGCGACGGCGCACAGGGGACCGCCACAGTTCTACCACAAGCCCTAAAAGATCCTGCCACAATACAAAAAAGCTCGGGAGCCTTTCGACTCCCGAGCTGCAAGTTCTTGGTCGCGGGGGCAGGATTTGAACCTACGACCTCCGGGTTATGAGCCCGGCGAGCTACCAGACTGCTCCACCCCGCAATGTCTGGACGCACCGTGTGCGCAGGAAGTTATATTACGCACCTGTCTCCCCGAATGCAAGACCCTATCCACACGTCTTCACAATTCTGACACCTTTTGGGCAAAGCGCTTTATTTGAGCATCCGCCGCACACCGCGCCAAGCTGCCATAATAAGAGCGTTATCAAACTGCACAAGCGCACACGTACGCAAGGAGTGCCCATGGCGACCACGCCCCTCAACACCGGCCACGAGGCGACGCACGAGTTTTACGCGAGCTGCCCCGAGGGATTCGAGCTTGCACTCGAGCACGAGCTCCGCGTGCTCGGCGCCCGACAGGTTCGCCGCCTCAAGGGGCGCGTGACCTTTGCGGGAGCCGTCTCCGACGCATACCGCGTCTGCCTGTGGTCGCGCCTCGCCAGCCGCGTCTTTGTCACCGTCGCGCGCTTTGACTGCCGCAACGCCGACGACCTCTACGAAGGAACGCACGCCGTGGCCTGGGAGAATATCCTGGTCCCCGGCGCGACCTTCGCCGTCGCCGCGCGCGGAACCACCGACGAGCTCCGCAACACGCACTACTCCGCACTCCGCGTGAAGGATGCCCTGTGCGATCGCCTCGCGGACGTCGCCGGTCGCCGCCCCAACGTGGACGTGGAGAATCCCGACGCGCGCATCCTCCTCTCCCTGCGCGGCGAGCGCGCCAGCCTGCAGCTCGACCTCTCCGGAGACCCGCTGTTCAAGCGCCTCCCCCGCGAGGCCACGCGCGAGCACGGAGCCCACGTGCTGCGCCCCGACTACGCCGCGCTCGCCTGCGCCCAGGCTGGCTGGCAGGAGATCTGCGCACGCGCCCTTACTAATAATGACGAAGCGTCGAGCGAGAAGAGCTCCGTGGAGGCCGTCGCCGTCGCAGCCAGCGCAGCCGCCGAACGCCCCGCGCCGACGCTCCCCGTTATGGTCGACGCCTGTTGCGCGGGCGGCGGTGTGGTGCTCGAAGCCGCCTCGATCCTGGCCGACCGCGCGCCCGGCCTCGAGCATCGTACCTGGGGATTCCTGAGCTGGTCGGAGCACGACGCAGATGCTTGGCGCGCGCTGCTCAACGAAGCCGAGCAGCGCGCGGAGCTCGCCAAAGGAAGAGTCGCCCGCATCGTGGCGACCGATCCGTCCGGAGACGCCGTCTCTTGCGCCCGGCGCGTACTCAAAGCCGCCGGCCTCGCCGACCGCGTGATCTTCGCCCAGCCCGACCTCGAGAAAATCTCGCGTAAGCTGTTGACACCCGCATGCTGCGGAAGGGAGCCGCGCGGCTTCATCTTCCTCGACACCACCGAGACGGCGATAACCAAAATGCCCCGCGTGCTCGACCTCGCCACGAGCCTGCATGGCAGTACTGCTGGTCCAGACCCCGTCCGCGCCATGCTGGGCACCATGCCCACCGTGGCCCTCACGCGCGACGAGCTCCTCACACGAACCCTCGGCGAACCCGAGTGCTCCCTGCGCATCATGCCGAACAACGAAGATGCTTCACTTGTTGTCTTTTCGGCGGCGAGCGAAGCGCGCGCAGCCGAAAGCGACGCGGGCGCGGGCGACCTTGTGCTCTCCGAGAATTCCGCCGATTCCAGCGCTGCACCTTCCCCTGCTACCGCTCTCATCGACCTCGGCGACGGCAAGCCCTGCCCCGTGATGATCCCGGAGTCCGACCAGTTCGCCCGTCGTCTGCGCAAGGTCGCCAAGCAGCGCCGCAAGTGGGCGCAGCGCGAGGGCGTGACCTGCTATCGCGTGTACGATGCCGACCTACCCGATTACTCCGCCGCTATTGACCTGTACGAAGGCAGCGCCGCCACGCCGGGCCGCTGGCTTGTCATCGCCGAGTACGCGGCGCCGCGCGAGGTGGACCCCGCGCTCGCCGAGGCCCGTCTGCTCGATATCCTCGCTATCGCGCCGCGAATCCTGCAGGTTGACCCGGAGAACGTTTTCGCAAAGGCGCGCATTCGCTCGCGCGGCGGTTCGCAATACGGCAAGACCTCCGGCGGATCGCGCGGGGGCGGACAGGGCTCGAACCGACAGGGCGCCAAGTCGCGTCGCAGCACCGCGAACGCCGGGGCCTCCACGCCGTCCGATATCCGCACCCGCCGACTCCCCCTCATTGAGGAAGGCGGCCTGACCTTCGCCGTCAACTTTAACGACTACCTGGACACCGGCATCTTCCTCGACCACCGCATCACGCGTGGCCTCGTGCGCGAGCACGCCAAAGGTGCCCGCTACTTCCTCAACCTGTTTGCCTACACGGGCACTGCCACCTGCTACGCCGCCGACGCCGGCGTGGAGGAGACCGTCACGGTCGACCTCTCCAACACGTACCTCGACTGGGCGGAGCGCAACATGGAGCAGAACGGCTTTGTGGGCCCGCAGCACCACTTTGTGCGCGCCGACGTCATGAGCTGGATTCGCGACATGCGCGAGACCCGCAACCGCTGGGACCTGATTTTCTGCGATCCGCCCACGTTCTCGAACTCCAGCAAGATGGGCCAGCGAACCTGGGACGTTCAGCGCGACCACGTCGAGCTGCTCATCGGCCTGTCGCGCCTGCTCACGCGCGAAGGCGAGGCCATCTTCTCGTGCAACCTGCGCACGTTCCGCCCCGACACCGCCGAGCTCGCGCGCGCCGGCGTGGTGCTCACCGACATCACCGCGCAGACCATCCCCGAGGACTTTGCCCGCAACCAGCGCATCCACAAGTGCTACATCGTGCGCCGCTACACCTCGGAAGAGGCGATGCGCCTGGTAGGCATGGACGAGGCAGAGATCCGCGAGCGCACTCGAGAGCTCCGCGAGAACGCCCGCCGCGCGCGAAAGTAGTGCGGTCCGCGCGAAAGACGAGCGCCGCGCACGAAAGCGCGCCCTCCTTAGGCTGATTTTGAGCCCTGAGAGCGAAACTCCCTCGCATTGGGGGTGGTTTGCGAGGTTCGATTTGAAACCTCCCCTACATTGGGGGAGGTTTCGCGCTTCAAGGGGCTTCCACCGCGATTTCCCGCCAGTAAAATGCCTGTTGGCGGTCTCCCCGAAATCCCTATTCGCGCTCGGGGACCCCCAAACCACCCCCAATGTAGAGGACTTTTTTCTCGAGGGGTCCCAAACCAGCCCCAATGCGGGGGAGGTTTGCCTCAAGGGCCCAATCTGCCGTGCTGCCACCGCCGACCGCATGCCCAGGCCCTCGCGGCGGCCGAACACCGGTCGCCACCCGCAAACCGCATCGACAACGAACGCGTAAACCCGCGCCCGTTTCTCCGCAGGTCAGAGCCCATAGCGTTTGACCTGCACAACCCCTATAATTGCAGGCACGTTAAGATGGCATAAAGATGCCTCTCGGCGCTGCGCACCGCGCTCGCCGGGTCACCCCTGCCAAGGAGCAATTACCGCAATGGCACAAGCAACTGAATCCACCGCGTCGGAACACCATTCGCACGCGATACCCGTGAGCATCGGCGCGATGCTCATCACGCTCGGCGTGGTGTACGGCGACATCGGCACGTCGCCCATGTACGTCACCAAGGCCCTTCTCGCGGGTCAGGGCGGCATCATGACCGTGACCGAGGAGTTCATCCTCGGCGCGCTTTCGCTCGTGATCTGGACGGTCACGCTGCTCACCACCGTTAAGTACGTGCTCGTTTCGCTCAAGGCGGACAACCACGGCGAGGGCGGCATCTTCGCCCTGTACAGCATCGTGCGCAAATACGGCAAGTGGCTCATCATCCCCGCCATGCTCGGAGGCGCCGCGCTGCTCGCCGACGGCGTGCTCACCCCGGCCGTGACCATCACCACGGCGATCGAGGGCCTGCGCACCATCCCCGCCGTGCACGAGATCATGGGTGACAACCAAATGAACGTCGTGATCATCACGCTCATCATCGTGTGCCTGCTGTTCGCCGTTCAGCGCGCCGGCACCTCCAAGATCGGTCACACGTTCGGCCCGGTCATGACGTTTTGGTTCCTGTTCCTGGGCGGCGCGGGCCTCATGTACGTCATCGGCAACCCCGTGGTGCTGCTCGCCTTCAACCCGCTGCGCGGCATCAGCTTCCTGCTTTCGCCTAACAACCACGCGGGCATCATGATCCTGGGCAGCTGCTTCCTCGCCACCACCGGCGCCGAGGCGCTCTACTCCGACATGGGCCACGTTGGCCGCGGCAACATCTACGCCACCTGGCCGTTCGTTAAGATCTGCCTCATCCTGTCCTACCTGGGCCAGGGCGCGTGGCTGCTCTCCAACGCCGGCAACGCCGACCTCGCCATGATCGAGGACCTCAACCCGTTCTTCCAGATGCTCCCCGAGATGATCCGCCCGTTCGGCGTCATCCTCTCCACCTGCGCGGCTATCATCGCCAGCCAGGCGCTCGTGACCGGCGCGTTCTCGCTCGTGTCCGAGGCCAGCCGCCTGGACCTCATGCCGCACATGCAGATCTTCTACCCCGCCGAGACCAAGGGCCAGCTCTACATCCCCATGGTCAACAACGTCATGTGGGTTGGCTGCGTTATCGTGGTCCTGCTGTTCCAGAGCTCCGCGCACATGGAGGCCGCCTACGGCCTGGCCATCACCATCACGATGATCTGCACCTCCGTGCTGCTCTTCTTCTACCTGCACGGCATCCGCAAGATGCGCCTGTTCCCGTACGTGTTCGTGATCTTCTTCGTAGCGCTTGAGGGCTTCTTCTTCGTGTCCTCGCTCACCAAGTTCTTCCACGGCGGCTACTTCACCATCCTCATGGCCGCCCTCATCATGGGCATCATGGTGAGCTGGTACAACGGCAGCCGCGTCGAGCGCCGCCAGTACACGATGCTCCCCGTGCGCAAGTACCTCGACCAGCTCGACAGCCTGCGCAACGACCCGCACTACGAGATGCTCTGTGACAACCTGGTGTACCTCACCAACAGCACCTCCACCGACATGCTCGACCGCGACATCCTGTACTCGATCTTTGACAAGCACCCCAAGCGCGCCCGCGCGTATTGGTTCCTGAACGTCGAGGTCACGGAGGAGCCGCACACCTTCGAGTACTCCGTTGAGAACTTTGGCACCGACTACGTGTTCCGCGTGCACCTGCACCTGGGCTACAAGGTCAACCAGCGCGTCAACGCCTACCTGCGCCAGATCGTGTCCGACCTGTCCGCTTCCGGCGAGCTGCCGGCGCAGACGCACGACTACTCCGTGTACGACGAGCCCGGCCCGATTGGCTCCTTCCGCTTCTGCCTGATCCGCAAGACGCTGGCGCCCGAGTCCGACGTGGAGCAGCGCGAGCGCCACGCCATCGCCATGAAGTACGCCATCCGCCGCTTTGCCGGCTCGCCCGTGCACTGGTTTGGCCTGGAGAACTCCAGTGTGTACTACGAGTACGTGCCGCTGTTCACCAAGCTGAAGCATGTCGACCATATTGAGCGCGTGAGCGTGGACGCCCATCAGGGGTAAGGGCACGCGGCGAACGCCGGTGCGCATATATGCTCGCCAGGGGGCGCAGTCGTATGGCTGCGTCCCCCTTTTTGCGCGCGGGCGAGGCGGAGCGCTGCGGGCGCGCCGTCATGCCGACGCGCCGCCACGCTGCCACCGAGCCCCCTTGTGCCGCCGCACCGCCGCGCTGCCACGGTGCCGCGCTGCTCCCAAGCGCTGCCTTTTCGCTTACCGTGTGAAAACCTGCTGCTTACAGGGCGTTATCGACCAAAAATCGACAGGCGCTGGGTACCATGGTCATTTGTGATATTTAAGCCCATTGTCGCGATTGCGCGCAGCCTTGCCGCGCGAGGCCCAGTGCGCCCGCGCTCGCCCAGGCGCCCGCGCACCCGCGCGAACAGGGCATGAGAGTACGTGAGGGAAGTAGAGGGGTCGCCCAATGCTCGTTTCCGCTGTTTCATTCGTTGCGATTGTTGCGAGCGCGCTGCTCGGCGCAAAGGAGATGCGCCGCCGGGATTCGCGCGTCGGCCTTGCGTGGGGCGTGTGGTTCTGCGTGCTCGAGGCGGCCGTTGGCGTGATGGGCATGCTGGGCATGATGCCCAATGACCTGCTCTCTGGCCTGGTTCTCAACGCCGTGCTCGTTGCGTGCGCGTGGGGCTCGTTCGCCCACGACCTCGTGTGGCAGCGCGTGTGCAGCTTCATTGAGCGCGGTACGGCCCGTGCGGCGCGCACGTTTGCGCCCAACTGCGCCGAGTGCGACAAGTACGACACCTGCGCGCATCGCATCACCAAGCCGGAGGACCTCACCCTTCCCGGCCGTGTCGGTGCGGCGCTGTCCCGCGCGGGCAAGCGCACGTGGCTGTTCCTGCACCAGACCGCCGTTGTCCGCACCATGATCCTCATGCTCGCAGGCCTCTTTGCCATGCTCGCGCTCGAGATCCCCTCTAACCACGATCTCACCTGGGCATACCCCCTGTGTCTGCTGCTCGAGTGGTCCCTCATCACTGCCGTTATGATCGGCCTGTACCACCTGTTCCAGCGCCACGGCGTTGCGGCTGCTGTTGTCGCGTTCGTGCTTTGGGGCGTGGGCATGGCGGAGTTCTTCGTCATCACCTTCAAGTCGATGCCCATCCAGCCCGCCGACCTCTCGGCGCTCAAGACGGCCGCCGCGGTCAGTGCAGGCTACGACTACATCTTCAGCCCCTTTGGCCTGTACGGCATGGCCTTCCTCGCCGTGTCGATGTTCCTGTGCTCCGTGGCCTCCGCGTTCCGCACGCCCAAGCCCGAGCGCACGCGCAAGATGCTGCTCACCAACCTTATTATTGGCGCGCTGTGCCTGGGCGGCGTGGCGGCGCATGTCACGCTGATCGACTACTACAACACCCTCAATATCACCGTGTACACCTGGCGCCCGCTTGAGAGCTACTACCGCCAGGGCTTCCTGCCCACGTTCATCTCGAGCGCGCAGACCATTAAGCCGCCCGTTCCCGCGGAGTACGACATGGACGCCGCTCAAAAGCTTGAGGACGAGCTCGCCGCCACGTACGACGAGGGCGAGGGCGCCAGCACAGGTCGCACGGCCGCGCAGAAGCAGTTCGACCAGGAGAAGCCCGCTGTCGTCGCCATCATGAACGAGACCTTCTCCGATCTGTCCGTATACCAGAACATGCACGCCGGCTACGAGGGCCCGCAGTTCTTCAAGAACCTTCCCGACGCCCTGTCGCGCGGTAAGCTATACGTGAGCGCGTATGGCGGCGGCACCTGCAACACCGAGTTCGAGTTCCTCACGGGCAACTCCATGTCCTACCTGGGCTCCGGCGTGTACCCGTACACCATTTACGACCTCACCGAGACCAACAACCTTGCCGAGCAGTTCAAGGAACTCGGCTACACCACCACCGCCATGCACCCCAACCACGGCACCAACTGGAACCGCGAGAACGTGTATGCCGGCTTTGGGTTTGACGAGTTCCTGGCTATCGAGGACTTCCAGAACGCCGACAAGCTGCGTGGCATGGTCACGGACGAGGCCACGTACGACGCGATTATCGAAATGCTCAAGACGAACGAGTCACCGCAGTTCATCTTTGACGTTACGATGCAGAACCACTCCGGCTACGAGACCGGCCTGCTTCCCGCGAGCAAGCAGCTCAACCTGAGCATCGACGGCGAAGTCGACCCCGAGGTCAACGAGTACCTCTCGCTTATTGAGGAGTCCGACCGCGCGCTGGAGAAGTTCATCGGTGAGCTTCGCGAGCTTGACCGCCCGGTTGTGGTGGTGTTCTTTGGCGATCACCAGCCGTTCTTCCCCGACAAGTTCAACGACCGCTTCTTCCCCGGCGAGGACAAGACCGCGCACGCCATGCGCCTGTGGCAGACCGATTATCTGGTTTGGGCGAACTACGACGTGGCCGGGCGTGACCAGAAGAGCACCACGGTTGACCTGTCCACCAACTACCTGGGCACCAGCATGATGGACCTCATTGGCGCTCCGCTCACGCCGTTCCAGAAGGCGCAGATGACGCTGCGCCAGGCGTTGCCCGCCATCAACACCACGGGGTATCTCGATGCCGCTAGCAACGTGTATTTGTCGAGCGTTAAGGAAGCGCCGGAGTCGGACGCCAGCACGCTCGGCAGCGTTGAGCCGCTGCGCCGGGCGCTGGAGGCGCGTCAGCAGTACGCCACCGTTCAGTATCTCGAGCTCTTTGGCGACGGCAAGGACGTCTACAGCAAGCAGCATCAGAGCGCCGCGAACGAGACCGATCCCAACCTCGCCCCGGGCACCACGCAGATCAAGTAGGCCTGGCGGGCGGCGCGGGGCAGTGTGGACCTCGCAGGGCCGAGCGGGCGACGCGGGGTGGGAGGTCCGTGAGTCGGAACAGGCGACTCGCAGAGCATGCTCCGCGAGTCCGAGCGGACGACGAACGAGTGGACCCGCGAACTCGGCGCCCTCGACTTTTGCAACCCCGAGATTCCGACACGACTGAGCACTCTGGTCCCAGTCAACCAACAAAAATGCGTCATTTAGGGTCAGACCCTAAATGACGCATTTTGTTTGCGCTTATGTGCGTCGTGGCTACATGTCGCGGGCTTCGTAGAGCTTTACGGCAACAAAGGCGCTCGCAACGTAAGCCGCAAGAGAGATGCCCAGAGATGCAATGGCAATGAGCATCGGGCCGTTCGATGTCGCCGCCACTTCCGCCACGCTCTGCAACTGCTCCAGCAACGGGCCGCCGAATGCGGCGATCGCCAGCATGGGCGCGATGCTGATACCCAACACGATGAACGGCAGCCACTGCGTCGCCTTGGTCTGCCCGAGCTTGAAGTACGCCGGAAGCGTGAACGTGGACATGACAAGCCCAATGCACGCGCAGGTCACAAAGGCTGCCGCCATACCCGCGAGCTCCCCCTCCTCTACCGTCACGATCTTTTCGAGAAAGACCGGCAGGGGCGCTACGGTTCCAATGCCGATCAGCACGGCAACGAATGCCGTTGCAAGCACCGCCGCTCCGCAAGCCACCAGCAGGTTGAACGCATAGCGCCCGAAGACGATGTCCCTGCGCGACACGGGCATAACCAGCCGATACGCATCCCACGCGTTCTGCTCGTCGTATGCCGCGCCCGCAACCGCCGTGCTGAACATCAACATGAGAAAAGCGGTGCCTGGAATCGAGTTTAACGTTCCCATGCCGATCGCCAGGCCTGCCGCCACAAACACCAGCGTAAGCACGAGCTGCTTGAGGTACTTCTTAAAGACCACGAGCTCCATCTTCATCATGCGAATCATTAACGCTCGCCCCCTTTCGGCAGGCCGAAGCCCATCGCGGCTTCGCCCTTTAACATGAACGTCATGTACTCATCGATGCTCATGCGATCGCACGGGATTTCAGGATGCTCGCGCATGAACTCAAACCTGTCATGTACGAGCAGGTCGATACCGTAATCGTGGCGAAGCATGCGAACCTCGCCCTCTTGGCCAAGTGCGCCACCTTGCAGCAGGCTCTCCATATCGGCCATACGACAGCGCGCAACGCCCATCATGTCGGTGATTTCGTCCTTTGCGCACGTGAACATGATTTTGCCTGCATCGATGCACACGATTTCATCCGCGATTTTTTCGAGGTCGCTCGTAATATGACTGCTCATGAGAATTGCGTTGACCGGCTCGCCGTTCGGACCCTCAACGGCCACGAACTCGCGAAGAAGGTCGAGCACCTCGTCTCGAGCCATCGGGTCCAGCCCCGCCGTTGCCTCGTCCAGGATGAGCACCTGCGGGTTGTGCGCGAGTGCACACGCCAGGCTGAGCTTCATCCCCATACCGCGCGACAGGTCCTTGACGGTCTTTGCACGATCGAGCTTGAAGCGACTAATCATGGCGCTGAACGCCTGCTCATCCCACGTGCTATACGCGCAGGACATGAGCTGGGCAACCTCGGCAACCGTAAGGTGCGACGGCATGGCAATCGTGTCGAACACCACGCCAACGCGCTCCTTGACCTTAGATGCACTCGTGCGGGCGAGCTCGGCTGAAGGCACGCCAAGAATGCGCGCCTCACCGCTATCCAGCCCAACAAGTCCCAGCAGCGCCTTAATCGTCGTGGATTTACCGGCGCCGTTCTGTCCGATAAAGCCCACAATCTGCCCCGCCTCAACAGCAAGGTCCACTCCATCGAGCGTAAAGTCGCCGTATCGCTTCGTTGTCCCACGCACTTCGATGGGTAAATCTGTATTCATTAGTCGTCACTCTCCATAAGGATTTCCAGCATCTCTACGAGCTCGGGATCGGTCACTCCTAAGGTCCGAGCGCCCTCGATTGCACGCAGCAGATTTGCCTCTACCTCTCGCAGGCGTTCCTCGCGCAGCAGCTCATCGTTGCCGCCAGCAACAAAGCTGCCCTTTCCCTGGACAGTCTCGATAAACCCCTGCGTCTCAAGATCCGAGTAGGCGCGCTTGGTGGTGATGGCGCTCACGCGGAGACTGTTTGCAAGCGCCCTGATAGAGGGCAGCTGCTCCCCCGCCTTGAGCCCACCAGACATGATCTGCTCTTTGATCTGCACGGTTATCTGCTCGTAAATGGGCTTTGAGCTTGAGTTCGAAATGATGATATCCACGAACGATGTCCTTCCCAGCAGGCTCGAAAGGCGTCCCTTGCGAGCACGATGGCACAGGCCGACGTCCTGCCGTACCAAAATCGAGTATAGTGTATATACTCGATAGTTACAGTATATACACACCTATGCACAGTTCATGCACAATTCGGAGTTCTGACGGCTGCTCGAGGCCTAAAATGACGCCCATTGGCCCTAAGTACGTTCAATTTTTTGCAACCCCTCGGTAGAAGCTTTTCAGCGATTTGCACGCCCTGCCATTCCCGCAGGTAGATTGGTATGTTTTTCTAAGGCTGATCAGGCAGACCTCTCGTGTACTCAGCATGTCTAGCAAATTGAACGTACTTAGCGATTTATATACATGCCGAGGCGCAAATAACCCAGTTCAAAAAGAACCGCCGTCCCTTCTCCAGCCATAGAAGGGACGGCGGTTCACAAAACCCTATGGGGGCCAGTCGCGGTATGAAAAATGCGTCATTTAGGGTCTGACCCTAAATGACGCATTTTGCGGGCTAGGAGAGGCGGGCGCCGACTAGCTGGGCGGCGGCGGGCTTGTCAAAGTTGCCACCGGTGGCAGCATTCAGCGCGCCCATCACACGGCCCATGTCCTTCTTGGACTCAGCGCCAGTCTCGGCGATGACCTGCTCAATGAGGGCAGCAAGCTCGTCGCCAGAAACCTGAGCAGGAAGCAGGCTCTCAAGAATCGCGACCTGCTCGCGCAGGTTCTCGGTGCGCTCCTCGTTGTTGCCGGCCTTCTCGGACATCTCGAGCGTCTCGGTGGTCTGCTTGAGCGTGCGCTTGATCTGCGTGGTCGTTTCCTCCTCGGTGATCTCGTGAGCGCCGCCGCGAGAAGCGGCGTTCTTGAGCTCGCCCAGCACCAGGCGCAGGACACCCAGACGGACCTTGTCCTTGGCCTTCATCGCGGCGACCATCTCGGCGTGAAGCTCTTCGTACGTCATGTGAATACCCTTCTACTAAGATGCGCCGGGCTTGCTAGCTCGGCGCATCGATCATTACATCTTTGAACGAGTCAGCTCAAAAGCAAACTACTTCTCAGCGTCCTCGGCCTTCTTGGCCTTGTTCATGTCGACGTTATACGGCACCTCGCTCGGCATCTTGTTGATCTTGATGTCGGCCTTTTCGGTGTACTCGGTCAGCCACTTGGAGTACGCGGCGCTCTGCTCCTGCGTCTTGATGGTGCTCTTAACGCTCTCGAGCATGTCCTCCGGCACGTCCTTCACGGACTTGACCGTGTCGACCTTGAACTGGTCGGTGCACTGGATGATGTGGTAGCCGTAGGTCGTCTTGACCAGGCCGCTCACCTGGCCCTTGGACAGCGCACTCAGGGCGTCCTGGTACTCGGTCACGAAGGTGGTGAGCTTGTCCCAGCTCACGTCGCCGCCGTTGTCTGCAGAGGTGTCCTCGGAGTACTTCTTGGCGGCATCGGCGAAGGAAATCTCGCCGGCGTTGATCTGGTCGAGCACCTTCTTGGCCTCGGCCTCAACCTTGGCCTTCTCCTCGTCGGAAGCGTCCTCCTCGACCTTGAACAGGATATGAGAGGAGCGGCGGGCGTCGTTGTAGCGATCGAGGTTCTCGTTGAAGTAGGACACGAGCTCCTCGTCGGAGGGGTCCTTGGACGGAGCAACGGCCTCGCGCAGCTTGCTCTGGGCGAGGGAGCCCTTGATGGCCTCGAGGTAGGAATCCTTGGTGAAGCCCATCTGTGAGATGTACTCCTCGAACTCCTTGTCGCTCTTGCCGGAGCCCTCGACGGCATCCTTCCATGCCTTATCGAGGTCCTTCTGGTCAACGGTGACCTTGTACTCCTTCTCGGCCTCCGTGAGCAGGTACTGGCGCGCGATGCTGTTGATCACGTTCTCGCGGTAGGACTCGGGCGTGAGGCCCTGGTCGGAGAGGTACGTAGCCCAATCCTCGTCCTTCTCGTAGGAGGACTGGCGGGTGCCCATGATCTGCTCGGTAACGGTGTCTTCCTTGATGTTGACGCCGTTTACCGTTGCGGCAACGCCGCCGGTGAGCTGGTAGGGCTCCTTGGTGGTGACCTCGTTAAGCACGCCGGTGCATGCCATCGCGGTCACCGACAGAACCATGGCGGCCACGCCGATGGCCACCAGAATGATCTTGCCGGTCTTGGAGAGCTTGGCCTTGCGGTCAGCCTTAACCTGCTTCTTGCTCGGGGTCTCTTCGGACTCCACCTTGTCTCGCTTGATCTTTGGGCTTCGCTTGCTGATTGCCATGGCGCCCTCTTTCCGTTCGTCGGTTCTACGTCGCACTGCAATGCGACAACAGCGTTCACACAGTTGTTTATTGTCTCACATGACGCCCGATTACACACGCTACCTTTGGATTCTTAGGTATTTCTTTTTGAAAAGAAGCGGGGCTCCCGCGTTATGCGAGAGCCCCGCCAGTCGGACTAAACCGAGCTGTTAGCGCGAGTTGCGACGACGCAGAACCACGCCGACGACGAGCGCGATAACCGCAACGCCAGCAACAGCACCGATGATCATCATCGAGTTGTCACCAGTCTGCGGGAGCGCGGAGTCGGTGCCGCCGTTCGGGCCCTCAGGCTCGACCGGGGTCTCGGTGCCCGGATCAACCGGCTGGTCACCGTTCTCGACCCACTTGGCGGTCAGCGTAAGGTCGCTGGTCACCGGATCGTCGAAGTTCCACTCGTTCTTCCAGCCGCCCTCAAAGCCGTCGGAGAACCAGCCATCGAAGAGATAGCCAGCGAGCTCAGGCATGGGCTGAACGGGGATCTTGTCACCCTCCTTGACGGTGATCACCAGGTCCTCGTGGCCGGGGATGCGGTCATCGAAGGTGACGGTGAACTCACCGGGGGTAGGATCGACGGTCTTGTCCTCCAGGCGCAGGGCGGTCATGGCGCTGGCCAGGGAGCCCTTGAGCGCGTACACGGAGTTGACGTCGCCGCTCTTGTTGGCGATGCAATCCTCGGCGGCCTTGACCTGCTCCTGGAAGGCGTTCCAGGTGGTGTCGGTAAAGCGGTCGTGCTTGCAAGCGCCGTCCTGCTTGACGGTCTTCACAGCGTCGAGAATCTGCTGCAGGCCCTCGTGATCGGGGGCAGCGGCAGCGTCGAGCAGACGAAGCTCGGAAGCGGCAGCGTTGCCGTTAGCAGCCTTGACCCACACGAGCTTGACAGCCTTGACGTTGTCCTGGCGGTCGAACTTGATGGTGATGGGCTCGGTGCCAGAGACCTTAAGGTCGCCCTCCTTGATGGTCTTGAACGCGGTGCCGTCCGTGCTGACCTCAATGCGGTACTTCTGGATGTTGCCGTTCGTACCGGTCTGGCGCGGGGTGTACACGATGCCCTCGACGCTCATGGGAGCCTCGGAGGCGAGGTTGAGCCAGTGCTCACCCGTCGTGATGTCCCAGTCGCTGTGCCACATGGAGCTCAGGTTGCCGTCCAGAACGTTCTTAGGATCAGAGCCGTCGTTCTGGAAGTCGGAAGCAGTGGCGGTGAGCTGGGTCGGGTCGACGAAGTTGAGGTCGCCACCGTCCTTGAGCTCAAGGTCGTTGAGCGCGTTGACGATGAAGTTCTCGTAGTAATCGACCGTGGACTGCATGCTGGCCGGCAGGTCCTCACGAACCAGGGACCAAGCAGCCTCAACGCGAGCAACGGAAGCCTCGGTGAAGAGCTTGTTGATCACGTCGTTGCCCTTGAGCTGAGCATAGGCGTCGATACGGCAGTAGTCGGCCACCTTGTAGCTGGGCTCGCCATCCTCGTTCTGGAGGAGGGCGTTGATCTTGGCGGTCAGGTCAGCGATGGCCTGAGCGTCGGGGTTGACCTCGAGGAACAGGGCATAAGCCTGGTCGAGGAGCTCGCGCAGACCAGGGATCTCCTGCTCGGCGAGAACCTTCTCGGCGGTGATGACCGCGTAGTCGAGCTCCATGGTGGAGGCAAAGCCGGCCTCGGGAGCAACCGTCACGCGAACGTCGTCAACGTAACCCTTGAAGGAGTTCTTGGCGGAACCGAGCGTGTTCAGGGGGAACATGCAGGTCGCCTTGAGAGCCTTGCCCTCAGCGGCCTTGTCGCCGTCACCCAGGGTGTCGACGAGCTTGCCGTTGACGTAGAGGCTCACCTGCTCGAACTCGTTCTTGAACTCGAGCTCCACCCACTCGTCAACCGGGAGGGTGTAGTTGAAGGAGTAGTCGTGGTTCTCACGGGTGATGCCGACCTGGCCGGTGCCCTTCTGGACAGCCTTGATCGCGCCGTACTCGGACTCGAAGAGAACCTGCTCATCGGTGGAAGCGTCGGTGCGCTTGACCTTCACGCGAAGGTCGTTGCCCAGACCAATGGTGGTGAGGGCGTCGTCCTTAACGGAGACGAAGGACTCGCCGCCGTTGAGCTTGAGGGCCTGCTTACCGTCGACATCAGTCAGCTCGGTGTTCTTGCCCTTCTCGAGGTCGCGGCCCATGGCGGAGGAGTCCTCGAGGTTGCCCTCGAAGTTCCACTGAGCGTAGGTGCCGTCCTCGTCAGCCTCGGTCTCGTAACCGAAGTTGACGGCCGGGTCGTCACCGAGCTCGGTGGCCAGCGCCTTGGCGGCGGTGACGTCGAGGGAGCCCTTGCCCCAGCCGTTAGCGGCGAACAGGCCCATGGCGCTGGTCAGACGCTTGTAGACGTCGTACTCAGAGATACCGTTCTCCAGGTAGTCGGTCATGTCGTTCCACACGGCGTAAGCGCCGCCGATCACCTGCGGGTCGCCCGCGGGGATGGTGACCTCGCCGATGGAGTTCAGCGGGTCGTTGTAGACAACGCCGTCGTTCAGCCAGTCATAGTAGTAACCGGCGTTCGGGACGATGTAGAAGTGGCCGTCGTTGCAGTCGATGAGGTCGAAGCCCATCTCGTACATCTTGTCCATGTTGGCGTAGCCCCAGTTCCAGAGGTTAATCTGGGCACGCTGGCCCTCCTCAGGACCGTTGACATGGATCTCCTCGCCCTTGGTGTACTGGGACAGAGAGCCCCACACGCGAGGTGTGTGGCCGTTTTCGTAAGCGTAGTCGAACATCTCGTTGACGAACTTACGGTACAGCGGGCTGGACTCAGCGTTGGAGCCCACGTTGTACTCGTCGGCGCCGATGTGGATCACGTCGGAGCCCTCAAAGACAGGATCATTGCCCTTGACGTACTCGTCGAAGATGTCCTGGACAAAGCCGAGGCTCTGGTCGAACTTCTCACCGCGAAGGTCGAGGTGGTCGTTCTGACGGCCGTTGGTGCCGTAGCGGAGGTCCGGGCGAACCTTGGTCAGAGCCAGGGAGTGCGCCGGGGTGTCGATCTCGGGAACGATGTTCACGCCGAGGGCCTTGGAGTGCTCGATGTACTCCTTGAAGTCGGCCTTGCTGTACCACACGTCGGTGGAGGTGAGGTCAGCCTGGTTCAGACCGTTGTTGCCACCCTTCTTGACGTCGGACTCGAGACGGAAGCCAGAGTAGGCCTTCATCGCGTCCTCGCCCATCTGCGTGTAGTGCTCCAGCGGAATGAGGTTGTCGTTCAGGTGGACCTGGAAGTCGTTCATCTTAAAGAACGACATCTGCTTGGTGATCTGCTTGAGCCAGTCAAGCGTGAAGGTCTTACGGCCCACGTCGAGAATGATGCCGCGTACCTTGTAGAGCGGGTAGTCACGGGTGACACCCACGGGGAAGTTGTTCTCGCCGGTCTTCATGGCCTGGAGAATGGTCTTGCCGCCCCAGTTGGCGCCAGCGACCTTCTCAGCCGTGACCGTGATGCGATCGGACTTAGCGTCGAGCAGGTAACCCTCGTCCTTGAGGCCGAGAGCCTTGTTGTCGGTAAGACCGAAGAAGATGTCGCCCGCGTTGGCAGCGGTGCCGGAGACAACGCTGAGCTTAACGCCGGTGATCACCTGGAAGTCGGAGGCGAACTCCTCGGCCATGGCCTTGAGGGAGTTGTCGCCGTAGACAACGCGCTTAGCAGCGGACGCAGCGAACTGGCCCTCGCCGCCAGCCCACTCGCGGAGCTCAGGGAGCACCTGAGGGGCAGGGTTCGCAGCCTTGGCAGCGGACTTGGTGCCAGGAACCGTGACGTCGAACTCCTTGAAGGCGTAGTCGGTGTTGTCCTTGGTGTTCTCGATCTTGAACGAAGCCTTGACCGTCACGTCGGAGACGGGATGGAAAATGGTGCCGTCCAGGTCGATGACCTGCTCGTAGTCAGTACCGTTGTACTTGATCTCGTAGCCGGCAGGAGCCTTGGGCAGCGTGTACTCGAGCTCAGTGCTCTCAGCCGTGGGCTGCGTAACCTGAATGTCGTTCAGGTAGTCGGCAGGCTGCTTCTCAGGCGCGGGCGGCTCGGCATTCCAAGCCTCGAACTCCATGCAGGAGACGCCGTAGTTCGTGCTCATGCCCGTAACGTGAAGCAGGAGGTAACGACCAGTAGCAGGGGTCTCAAGGGTGACCTCGTAAAGGCCCTTCTTGTTGTTCTTCTCAGAAACAACCGGCTTACCCCAGCTCTTGTGGTTGTCACCCTCGGCATCCCAAAGGGCCTTGTCGTTGGTGGCGTACACGTCAAACGCAGTGGCGTAGTTCTCGGAGTTCTCCCACTGGATGCTGAAGTGCTTGATGGACTCTTCCTTGCCAAGGTCCACGCGAAGCCACTGGGCGGGCGCAGACTCGGTCATCCAACGATCCTTCTTGGAATCCTTCTTCTTGCCATCGACAGCACGGGCACCATGCTCGTTGTGGTAGTCAGCGCTCGCCTTGGTGGTCTTCTTGAGTGCGAGGTTGGTCGCCTCAACAGGAACCTCCTGCTTGGCGGCGTAAACCTCGAGCTCGTAGATGGAAACCGTATCCCAAGTGTCGGTGGTGCCATCCGGGTCAACAGCAGTGAAGCCGGTGATCAGCAGACGAACGTAGCGAGCCGTGACGGGCTCGAAGTTCACTGTGCTCGTGATGGTCGCAGGACGATCCGTGGAAGAATAGACATCCTTCCAGCCCCACTTAGTGGAGTCATCGCCCTTGGCGTCGGCAGCGGCAGCGGTCTGGATCTTGAAGCCCGTAGCCTTACGGTTCTCCCAGAAAACCTTGGCAGAAGACACCGTAGTATCCTCGCCCAGGTCAACGTAGATCCAGTGCTGACCATGATTCTTGTCGATGTTGCTACCCCAGCGCGACGTGCGGGAGGTAGTGTCGCCGTCAACGGCGAGCGCAGGAGCAACAGACGGTGCCTCCTGGCTGTCGGCGACTGCCGTCTTGCGGAGGGCGAGATTACCCTCTGCAGCATAAGCCGCCTGCGTAGGCAGGCTTACCGCCAGCGCGCACAACATGGCGAAGCAACCGGCGATCACCCCACCCCAGCGTCTTTTTGCCATACATTTCCCCTTCCTCGTATGGGCCTTCTTTTCATGCCTCGGTTCTCGACATAGCACACCCAAGCATGAGAATGTTAATGTACCGCTCTTAAGGCTTGCGCATTTGGCTCGGTTTTATGCATAGATATGCCTTCTTCTGCATATTTTCGCTGCTTGTATCTGGTATCAGCTTCGACATACCACCTGTTTACACAGGGAATAAGTGCAGCTGAGCGCCCTTACGCAGCCGCTACATCGCGCATACTCGTTCCAGTTCGTCCACAATTCGGGCGCGTAAGTTTTCGTTTTTCGAACCGTTGGCCTTTCCGCCCTCATCGGTAAACGGTAGCTATCGTTCGGTGAACGGCATTCACCAACGGCAACAAAAAAGACCCCCGCGCAACGCAGGGGTCTTACACATATATATTAGTGCGCCACGGGCATCATGCGCTTATGCTTCGCGTGCCTCGCGCGCGTACACGGCACCCGGCATCACGGCTCGCAAAGGGAAGTGCTCCCCGACCCGCGCCCAGGCCTACCACGAGCCGAAACCCGGACGTGCAGCAGATCAACCCGCTATCGCACCTGCACCGTGAGGTTCTCGCGCACATGCACGCGGCCGTCGGCGAGCATCTGCACAACCTCGGGGTACAGCACGTGCTCGATGGCGTGGATATGCTCCTCGAGCTCCTCGACATCCCAGCCCTCTTCGACCGTCAGCGCACGCTGGGCGATGATCGGGCCCATGTCGTACACGGCGTTGGCGATGTGAACCGTCACGCCCGTCACCTTCGCGCCGCGATCGAACGCATCCTGAATGCCATGCGCGCCCTGGAAGCTCGGCAGCAACGCAGGGTGAATGTTGATCACGCGGTTGGGGAACGTGGCGAGCAGTGGCGCGTGCACCATGCGCATGTAACCGGCCATGATCACGTACTCGCAACCGGCAGCGAGCAGCTCGTGCGCAATGACCTCATCTGCTTGGATGGGGTCGGCGTAGATCTCCTTCGAAAGCGACAGCGTTTGGATACCCGCCGCCTCCGCGCGCTTGAGGCCGTAGGCCGAAGGGCGGCTGGCCACCACAAGCTTAATCCGGGCGTTGAGCTCGCCTGCCTCGATGGCGTCGATCAGCGCCTGCAGGTTGGTGCCGGATCCGGACAGCAACACGCCAATGGGAAGCGGTGCGCGCTCGGCGGGCGCCTGAGCGGCGCGCGCGTCCTGCAGCTCGTTAATGCTGGCAGCGCCGCAGGTCAGAGCCTCAACGGCTGCGGCAACCTCGCGCTCGGCGCTACTGCTCATCGGCGTACTTCACCTCGCCGGAGCCCGCAACGCAGGTGCCCACACGGAACGGCTTCTCGCCCAGGGCGGTAAGCGCCTCGGTCACGGCGGCCTCGTCCTCGGCGGCGACGATCAGCATCAGGCCCACGCCCATGTTGAAGGTCTTGCAGGCCTCGTTGGGCGTCAGGCCCGCCTGCTCGGAAATATAGGTGATGACCGGCGGAACGTCCCAGCCCATGGCGGCGCCGTTGCGGTCAACCACGGCGTCGACGTTCGCTGCGAGCGCACGGTTGAGGTTCTCGGTGATGCCGCCGCCGGTGATGTGCGCGATGGCGTGGATCTTGGAGCCGGCCTCGCCACGCAGGAGCTCAAGGATGGGCTTCACATAGATGCGCGTGGGAGCGAGCAGCGCGTCGGCCAGAGACAAGCCCTCGGCGACCTCGATGCCCTCGAGCTCTGCCTTCTTGGCAGCGGCCTCGGGCGTGCCGGGCACGATGCCGTCCACGCCGATGACCTTGCGCACGAGCGAGTAGCCGTTGGAGTGCACGCCGGTGGACGGCAGGCCGATGATCACGTCGCCCTCGCGCACGTTCGCGGGGTCGAGCATCTTGGGTCGGTCGACAACGCCCACGGTAAAGCCGGCCATGTCGTAGTCGTCGGGGCGCATGACGCCGGGGTGCTCGGCCATCTCGCCGCCCACGAGCGCGCAGCCCGCGAGCTTGCAGCCGTCGGCCACGCCCTTGACGATCTTGGCCATGTGCTCGGCCTCGATATGGCCGATCGCCACGTAATCCAGGAAGAACAGCGGCTCGGCGCCGGAGGCGAGGATGTCGTTCACGCACATGGCGACCAGGTCCTGGCCCACGGTCTCGTGGCGGTCGAGGATCTGGGCGAGCACGAGCTTGGTGCCCACGCCGTCGGTGCCGGAGATGAGGATCGGGTCCTCCATGTCCTTAAGGGCAGCGGCGGAGAACAGGCCGCCGAAGCCGCCGATACCGCCGATGACCTCGGGACGGTTCGTCTCCTTCACCATCTGCTTGATGGCGTCGACCGCGCGGCCGCCCTCGGCGGTGTCTACGCCCGCGTCCTCATACGTAACGTGCTTGTTCTCGGCCATTCCAGATCCTTTCAAATTGACGGATGCCAGATGTATACGCAAGATAATAGCAGTGTCTCGGCGGTGCAAAGTGCACCCTCCTGTAGGCACGATATTGCCATCCGGCACCGCCATTACAACCAGAAGCCACAGCGACAAGGTGCGAAATAGGTGCGAACCTTATCTTAAAGAGTAGTACTGCCCCGGATCGTTGACGGCGGAACCGTGCCACTCGAGCGGACCGGAGGGACCTGAAATCCCCTTCAGAACATTGCCGGCAGTGCGACGCGTGCGCCCAATGTGGTCCGCAAGCTCCCTGGCGGTCACTTTACCATTCGTGAACGCAAGACGAACCGCAGCCAGTTCGTACTCATCGAGGGATGCAAGCCTCTCAACCGAAAGCTTGTCCTCGAGAGCCTCGCTCCTCCTAACGGTTCTTGCCACGATATTATTCTCCAGCGTGAGCTGCACCTTCGTCTTGCCAGGCTCCGTATAAACCGGGTCATTGAGCAGGGAGTTTTGCATCTCCGTATAAATGCGCTTAACCCCTTCATTCAGCTCTCGAACCCAACCAAACTCAACCAGCGTACGCGCAATACGAGGGTTGCGCGAGTATCGGGTGGTCCTCATGTTGTCGAGCGTCACGATATTGGGGAGAGAGCCCGGGCTGACGATCTCCAGCCGGTCGTCGAACATCGAGATTCGAATATAGTCACCCCGGAACGAATAGTCTCGATGTGTGACCGCATTGATAAGACCCTCGAACCACGCGAACTCAGGATACTCGGGCACGGTCTGGAACTTTCCATCGGAACCCAGAAACTGAAATTCACGGAGCATACTCGAAATGAGCTCATAGGCGTCCTGAATGACCTTGGGCAGCGGACCGCAAAAGCTTCGCTCCTTCGTTATATTGAGGCGCTCGCCCGTCTCCATCTTGACGCCGTCGTATCGCAGAACACGGACGCGAGCCTGCGGCATCATCACAGACGGATCCTGCGCAAAAAGCAAGGCTCCCGCCACGGTCAGCTTCCCATCACGCATGAAGCGGCGGCTCCTGAGAACTTGCTCATCCGGGGCGGCGGTCCCGAGAATCTCCTTATAGCGGTTCAGCACCTCGTGATCTAGGTCGTCAAGTGAGGAGTCTTCGACAAGCTCATCCTCGAAGACCCTCTGACCCTTATCGTACTCAAGGGCCAAGACCTGCTCCCGATTAAGCCTTACGCTCTCGTCGTTCTGTCGCAGGAACACCTCGCCGTCACTTACGCGGGCAACGACATGGCTGGGTGACGCTTCGACATCCAAAACGAGAACCATGTCATCCTCGCCAGATGAATTGACCACGGAAATCCGCTCTCTGCTAACGATGGGGCTCGGCACGCACGTCACAAGCGCGGCGCGCTCGAAGTTCTCGATATCGCGCGCGCCATTGCGCTTAAAGCCCGTCACCTCGCCGTTGTCCTCAATGCCGATCACAAGCTTGCCGCCCGACGCATTGGCGAACGCACTGATGTGCTTGGCGATCTCCTTGTCATCCTTACGAGCACTCTTGCGGTCGAAGTACTGGTTCTCCTTGAGGGCGGAAAACAGATTCACATCGTTTGTCGCAATAGGCTGCTGCATAACCGCCCCCTAATGTCTTTTCACTAGAAAGTTGCAATGCTTTGCACAACCGGCTCCAGCCGATTTGCAGTTTGCGGCCTTACGCCTCGTGGCTCTCTTCCCAGCTGTGGTCGTGGTACTTCTCCTCGATAACGTCCTTGGTGACGGGGGCGGTGCGCACCACGCCGCGCGGCTGGTAGCCCTCGATGAACTTATCGCGGCCAAAGCTGTCGGGGATGGCGACCGGGTACTCGCCCGTAAAGCAGGCGGTGCAGTAGCCGGCCTTGGGCACGCACTCCAGCAGCGCGTCAACGGAGAGGAACGCCAACGTATCGGCGCCGATGAACTCGCAGACCTCCTCGACCGACTTGGTGGCCGAGATGAGCTGGCTCTGCTCGCCGGTGTCCACGCCGTAGAAGCACGGCCAGATGTCCTCGGGGCAGTTGATGCGGATGTGGATCTCCTTGGCGCCGGCCTGACGCAGCATGCGCACGAGCTGGACCATGGTGGTGCCGCGCACGATGGAGTCGTCAACGACCACGATGCGCTTGCCCTCGATCACGTCGCGCAGCGGGTTGAGCTTGAGGCGCACGCCCATGGCACGGAGCTCCTGCGTGGGCTCGATGAACGTGCGGGCAACGTAGCGGTTCTTGATGAGGCCCGTGCCGTAGGGGATGCCGCTCTCAAAGGCGTAGCCCTCGGCGGAGGGCAGGCCGGAGTCGGGCGTGCCGATGACCATGTCGGCCTCGACCGGGCACTCGAGCGCCAGCTTGCGGCCCATGTCGTAGCGGCAGGCGTAGATGGACTTGCCGTCCACGATGGAGTCGGGACGGGCGAAGTAAACCTGCTCGAAGATGCAGTGCGCCGTCTTCTCGGCAGCCGGCACGCCCTGCTCGGACACGAGGCCCTCGGCGGAGATACGCAGAATCTCGCCCGGGCGGATGTCGCGCACGTACTCGGCGCCGATGATGTCGAGCGCGCAGGTCTCGGAGGCGACGACCCAGCCGGCGGCGGAAACCGCGACCTCGTCACCCACCAGGTCCTCGGCGGAGGCGGCGTCGCTCGGCAGTGCGGCGGCAGCGGCAGCGGCGTCGGCCGCGGCCACGCCCTCATCGCTGGTCAGGCGGCCGAGCACGAGCGGGCGCACGCCGTGCGGGTCACGGAAGGCGTACAGGGCGTTCTCGTTGATGAGCGTCATGGCGTAGCCGCCGCGGATGAGCTCCATGGTCTTGCGGATGCCCTCGCGCAGGTGGTGCGTCTCCTGGGTGAAGTAGCCGATCAGCTTGACGGCAACCTCGGAGTCGGAGTTGGAGTTGAAGGGCACGCCGAGCTCGATGAGCTGACGGCGCAGCTCGTCGGTGTTCACCAGGGTGCCGTTGTGCGCGAGCGCCACGATGACGTCGTTAATGGTGGAAAGATGCGGCTGCGAGGCCTCCCAGCTCTTGGCGCCGGCGGTGCCGTAGCGCACATGACCCACGGCGAGCTGGCCGGGCAGCGAGCAGATGTCGGCGTCGGAGAACACGTGGCTCACCAGGCCCAGGTCCTTGCGCACCATAACGGTGCCGCCATCGCCCACAGCGATACCCGCGGACTCCTGGCCGCGGTGCTGGAGCGCACGCAGGCCGAAGTACGTGAGACGAGCGACGTCGCGGTCGGGGGCCCAAACGCCAAAAATACCGCACTCCTCGTGCGGCTTATCGGCATTCAGGTCGAACGCGGTGGATTCGGACAAGATGGCGTCGTGAGACATACAGGTTCCCCTCTTGGTACCGTTCGCAGGCCGTACCGTCCCATTATACGCACGTGCGGGCGGGGCGACGGGCGCAGGGCGCGCGTGCGTGAAACAGCCAAAGTTCGGGCGTGGGGATGGCGGCGTGGATTAGATCGAGCCCAAACAGCCGGCGCAAAACGGGGCCCGCCTTCGAGCCCGAATCATATCGCTCGCGCTACAAGAGGTGCGCCATGTAGAGTGGGAGCCTTATCACACCCCCATCCACCTGCATGGGTTTGGGATGCAAGATGTACTGGCTGCCCACACGACTGCCGAACTTCGCCTTGAACTTCTCGAGCGACCGGGCAGAGTACCGCTTGCCGGACTTCACCTCAATAGGCACGACACGCATCCTGCCTGCCGCATTGTCGTATCCGCCCGTAATGAGAAAATCAATCTCCATCGTCTCTTGGCTATGGGCATCGTCTCGTTTTGAATAGAAATGAAGCTTGTGTCCGTTGGCAGACAGCTGCTGCGCCACGATGTTCTCGGTAAACATCCCCTCATTGATCTTTAGTTTGCCGAGCAGGATGTCGCGATACACCTCATGCGGAGTCTCTTCGTTATCGGCAAACGTCTGGGCCACCAAAAGGCCCGTATCGCCCATGTAGCATTTGAACGAGCTCTCGTTCATGCTTGCAGCCAAGCCAACAGACGGATCATCCACGTTGTAACAAGTTGAACTTATGCATGCGTCCGAAAGCCAGAAGAACGCGTCGGCGTACTCTCGACTGCGCGCATGCGCCTCGAGCGAACTCAGGCGGTACTTTTTATCATGCTTAGCTAGCTGCCCGGGAAGACCAGCGAACACGCGCCCGATACGCACGGCATCCGTTCCGCCAAATTTGACGATATCGTTACGGTACAGGGCAAGAATGTCGCGCTTAACCCTGTCCACCGCGCCAAGATCCCTTTCCGTCAGATACGCCTGGACAGCTTGGGGCATGCCTCCAACCAGCATGTACTCCCTGAACAGGCGCTCAGACTTGCGATGGAGCGCCTCTGGCAAAGGCTTTTTCTCGGCGTACGAGCGTGAAATGAGCTCACTTAGGCTGTCTTCGCCAGACGCAAGAAGGAATTCCTCAAAGTCCAGCGGGCAAAGCGTGATGGCCGTTTCCTCGGACGGCACCACGATATCGCTCACGTTGCGTTTAATCGAGATAAGCGAGCCCGTCTCGATGTAGTCGTAACGCCCATCGTCGACAAGCTGCTTGATAAATTCCCTCGCTGGAGGAAACCTCTGTATTTCGTCAAAGATAATGACGGACTGCCGCTTGGGAAGAGAGACGCCGGCGAACGCCTGCAGGTACAAAAAGAAGGCGTCTACATCCGCTCGATAGTCCACGAACAGCTGTTTCAGCTCGGCCGATGCCACCGAGAAGTCGATGACCAGGTGAGCAGCGTACTCGTTTTGCGCAAACACGCGCGCCAAAGTGCTCTTTCCCACTCGGCGGGAGCCCTCAATCAGAAGCGCCCTGCTCCCTTGAGAGGAGTTCTTCCAGTGCGATAGCTTTTCGTAAGCCTTACGGTAGAAACAGTTCATATCACAAACCTCTTACCTGCTATTACACGAAATGGAGAGTTGCCGTTATTAGAATCTTACACGAAATGGGAAGTATTGATTAGGCATGTTTTACACGATATGGGAACTATATAGGGGCGTCGCGCCTCTTTCGCGGTCGCCTCGTTCCTAGCGTCAATGACTTGACTAGAGTGCACACGGCCAGCCTTGGAAGCAAGCCGGTGGCTCCGTTCCCCTTGCGGACACACGTGCGCGAGACATGTCAAAAATCAGTCGGATGCGGAGACGGACGCGAGCCCCGAGGGATACAGGGCACGTGCGCCGGAGCGAGCCCCAGAGGGCTCGGGGCGGGCCAATCGGGGCGGCGACGCGGGGCGCGGATAATGGTTGATTTGCGAGCCTCCCCCGCCGGGGCGGCGCCCTCTTCCGCTCATGCCATAGAATGATGCTGGTATACCGACCACCCTGCGAGGTGTTTTATGGACGAGCGCATTTCTCACGTGCCCCAAGCCGACGGCCGCGCGGCCGTTCCGGATCGCATGCGCTCCGCATCGCGCAAGCACATGGGCGTCGCCACAAGTGACCCCACGTACCTGCCTCCCGTGAACAATCCCCATGCGCCCAAGAAGGACCGCAAGACGCGCGTTCCCGTGCGCAAGACCTCGTACGGCAGCGGCGGATCGGCCCAAAACAGCACCAGTCCGCGTCGCCCCGGCGGCAACATTCCGCCCAGCAGCCCTACGCTGCAGGTTCGTTCCCACGAAGGCGGGAGCAACATCACCCCTGGACGCAACTACATTTCGCAACCCAAGAAGGGCCATGCGATTTTCACGTCGCGCGAAGATCGCCAGCGCAAGCGCATGCGCGGCGTTCTCCTTGTCTTGGTTCTCGTTGCCGTCGCGCTCGCCGCGGCGTGGTTTTTCCTGCTGAAGTAGCCCCGCATGCCCGCCCCGAGCACGAACGAACCCTACATTTACGCAGATAATGCCGCCACAACGCCGCTCTCCCCCGCGGCGCTCGAGGCCATGATGCCGTTTTTGACGAGCGAGTTTGGCAACCCGAGCGGCATTCACCGCGTGGCGCGGCGCGCGGCCGAAGCCCTCGGCAGCGCACGGGCGCGCATGGCCACGCTGCTGGGAGCCGAGCATGCCGAAGAGATGTATTTCACCAGCGGCGGAACCGAATCGGACAACTGGGTGCTGCGCGGGGCCGTTCAGCGTTTTCGAGACCTGCACGGCGAGGACGCGACGCCCCGCATAATCACCAGCTCCATCGAGCACCACGCGATTCTGCACTGCTGCGCCGCCCTCGAGCGCGAGGGCGTTGAGGTCACGTATCTTCCCGTTGACGAGCACGGCTTTGTGCGACCCGCCGACCTGGAGGCTGCGCTCGTTGCAAATGAGGAGGCTTGCTGGGGGCAGCATGCTCCCGGCTGCGGCGGCTCAGGTGGCAGCTGCTGCGAAGCGGATGCGACACCTGCCACCGCCTTGGTCTCCATCATGCTCGCCAACAATGAAGTGGGCACCATCGAGCCTGTGCGTGAGCTCGCTCGCATTGCGCGCGCCCATGGGGTGTCCTTCCACACCGACGCCGTACAGGCGGTGGGCCATATACCCGTTGACGTGCAGGAACTCGGCGTAGATGCGCTGTCGCTTTCCGCGCACAAGTTCGGCGGCGCCCGAGGCGTTGGCGCCCTGTATCTGCGTGAGGGCTTTTCCATTCCCGCGCTCATCGCGGGTGGAGCCCAGGAGCGCGGGGTTCGCGCGGGCACCGAGAACCTCGCTGGCATTATTGGCATGGTTGCCGCCCTTGAGGAGTCCGCGCGTGAGCTCGAGCTGAGCGTGCGTCGTGTTGCCGCCGCACGCGATGAACTTGTGAGGCATGTTCTTACCGTCTGCGATGGGGCGCAGCTCACCGGCGCGCCTCTCGACACGAAAGCGCTGCCCGGAGCCGGCCCTTTTACGAGCCTTCCCCCTGCAAGCTCTCAAGGTGGCTCGGCAACAAGCGCTAGCACGCGCGCCGCGCTCACACGCCTTCCCTCAATTGCGTCGTTTACCTGCGACAACGTTGACGGCGAGCTTCTTGTGGTGCTTCTCGATCGGGCGGGCGTTGCCGCGGCGACCGGATCGGCCTGCTCCACTGGTTCGACGGAGCCCTCGCATGTTCTCACCGCAATGGGCATTGGGGCCCCTCGCGCCAAGGGAGCATTGAGGCTTTCGCTTTCCAGCGACATAACTCGTGAGGAAATCGAGCTGCTCAAGCAGCGCGTACCCGCCGCCATCAAACGAGCCCGCCTTTTGAGCGGCTAATAAGTTGAAATAGCCTTTATATTCCAATTCTACGGCCGCCTTCTATTTTGTCTTTAATATGTAGACGAAATAGAATTGTCTTATTGGGTAGATACTTTACACAGACTCATTACCCCCATTCGACGATGTGCATCGTTGCAAGTTATCTTTCGAAGGAGGTAATTATGAAGACGCTGTCCAGGTTTGTCCTTGTTGGTCTCTTGACTTCCATGACCTTTTTCTCACCTGCGGTAGCGCTTGCCGGAACCGCCAACGGTCCCATTGCGTCCGCGTCGTCTGGACCAAAAGACTTTGGTACCTACTCAAGGGTTCAAACAACATCAACGCATGCCAACGCCTATCAGTTCACTCGTTGCACAAATGCATAAGTTAGTCCTGGCGAGATAGGGTCCATCGCAAGACTCTATTCTCACGGTGGAGCGTTAATCGCGTCTTCAGGTTGGCAGTACAATGGCTCTGTGTACAATCCAGGCATTGCAATTGGGCCGAGCGTGATGACCACTCAGCCAAAGGGATCGAGCTGGTATGCACAAGGAGCAGGCCAATTCCTTACGGGTGGAAAGTACATCACCATCACCTCTGGTCGAAGCCCCTACCAAACCGTTGCCTAGCCCCAAGAGAGACCGCAAGGCTTCTGACTTTTTCTGGAGGTCTATATGAAAAAGAAGTCGTCGCTAGTAGTGTTGGCAGCTTTGCTTTCCAGCGCTGCATTCATGCTGGTCACCTCAGCCGCAATTGCGCGCAACAATCCAAGCATTGAACCCGCCATTGTTAAATCAAGCGAGGATGGATCTACTTACGGATATGCCTCCCCGCTTGATTATGGATACGAGCCTGACTACATCAAGGCAGTCGCATCCAACGGATGTGAGGGATACGTAAAGAAGACCGAGCTTCTCGAGGCGGAACGAATGGCCTCTAGCCCAGGAGACGCCATTCGTCTCACGGAAGAGCGCGACAACGCCCTTCGCATCGCCTTCACGGATAAGCTGAAGGAGGTCACCGGTGCCGAAAGAGTCGATGATAACATTGCATCGCAGCTACTCACTGCCGCACTGACAAACCCAGGTGCGCCCGTTTCAGAAATAGCAGCACTGCCTCTTGCCCAAGGCCTAGAGCAGCTTACAAACGATCAACTTAACACCGTGCTTGCAGAAGCAATGATGAGTATAGGCACCTCTATTCCTGTTTACGCTGAGGATGGGAAGACAGTAATCGGGGAGTTCATTGTCGGGTAAAAGACCCGCACTTCCTAAAAATCCGATCCGGCTCACAGAACAGCAAAAAGGGGCCGCGCATCGCTTGGTGCGCGGCCCCTACATGGGAGCAAAAATGCGTCATTTAGGGTCTGACCCTAAATGACGCATTTGGGAAGAGGTTAGGACAGGAGCTTGCGGCCGTCTTCCTCGATGGCGTCGATGAGCGCGTCGGCGGCAGCGGCGTCCTCGCCCTTGGCGAAGATGTAGAGCTTGATCTTGGGCTCGGTGCCGGACGGGCGCACGATAGCCTTGTTGCCGCCCTCAAGGTCGAACTCGATAACATCAGCAGCGGGAAGGCCGTTTACGCAGGTAGCGTAGTCAACCACGGCCTCGACCTTGGCGCCCGCGATCTGGGCGGGAGCCTCGGCGCGCAGGGACTCCATGATGCCTGCCATCTTGGCGGCGCCGTCGGCGCCGGGGTAGCTCAGGCTCACGGTCTTGTTGTGGTAGAAGCCGTGCTTCTCGTACAGCGCGCGCATGGCCTGGACCAGGTTGAGGCCCTGCAGCTTGTAGTACTGGGCCATCTGGCAGATGAGCATGGAGGCGTTGACGGCGTCCTTGTCGCGCACATGGTCGCCGGAGAGGTAGCCGTAGCTCTCCTCAAAGCCGAAGATGAAGCGGTCGACCTCGCCGGCGTCGGACAGGCCGGTGATGATATCGCCGATGTACTTGAAGCCGGTCAGGCAACGGCGCAGCTCAAAGCCGTACTCCTCGGCGAGCGCGTCCACCATGGCGGAGGACACGATGGTGGTCACGGCAACCTTGTTCGACAGGTCCTCGCCGCGCTCGGCGCGCATCTTGCAGATGTAGTCGAGCAGCAACACGCCCATCTCGTTGCCGGTGAGCAGCGTGTAGTCGTCGCCGTCGGCGCAGGCAACGCCCACGCGGTCGGCGTCGGGGTCGGTGGCCAACAGCAGGTCGGGCTTGACCTCCTGGCACAGATCGATGCCCTTCTGCATGGCCTCGCGGATCTCGGGGTTGGGATACGGGCAGGTGGGGAAGTCGCCGTCGGGGTCCTTCTGCTCGGGCACGATGGTGATGTCGGTCACGCCCACGCGGTTGAGCACGGAGGTCACGGGGATCAGGCCGGTGCCGTTGAGCGGCGTGTACACGAGCTTGAGCGGGGCGTTGGCGACCTGCTCGGGCGTGAGGTTGTTCACGGACTTGTCGGCCACGGCGTCGTAGTAGGCGTCGAGCACCTCGTCGTCGATCCACTTGACCAGGCCCTGCTCAACAGCAGCGTCAAAGTCCATGGTCTTGACGTCGGCAAACGGGTCGCATGCGTTCATAGCGGCCGAGATGGCATCGGCGGCCTCAGAGGTGATCTGACAGCCATCGGGGCCGTACGCCTTGTAACCGTTGTACGCGGCCGGGTTATGGCTGGCGGTCATGCAGATGCCGCCGGAGCACTTGAGGTAGCGCGTGGCCCAGGACAGCGTGGGCACCGGGGAGATCTTGGGGTACACGTACGAGGTCACGCCGTTGGCGGCAAGGATAGCCGCGGTGGTCTTGACGAACAGCTCGCCCTTGTTGCGACTGTCACGCGCGATGGCGACCGTGGGGTTCTCGAAATTCTTGACCAGGTAGTCGGCGAAACCCTGAGTGGCGCGGCCGACCGTGTAGATGTTCATGCGGTTGGTGCCGGCGCCGAGCGTGCCGCGCAGGCCAGCCGTGCCGAACGCGAGCTCCTGGAAGAACGCGTCGGTGATGGCGTCCTCGTCACCCGCCTCCTGCATTGCCTTGAGCTCCGCCAGCAGCTCCTCATCCGTAACGTTCTCAAGCCATGTGGACAGAAGCTCGTGTACGTCTGCCATAATCTCACCTTTCCCAAAATAGCCGTGCGAAAACCGCCCGCAGGTGGGCGGACCCGTACCTTGCATAATACGCCCTTGCAACCGCCGCGCGGGCGATTTCCCGCCAGGCGAGCGGATAAATCGGCGAGGGGTTGTTTGGGGAAGGTGGAGAGGCGCGCGGGGCGGGAGATGCGGCGCGAAGGAGGCCCGCGGCTCGGGAGTGGAGGCGCGAGAGTCAGGAAGCTCGCTGCACGAGGGAGGGGGGATGTGGCGCGACGCCAACGGGTGCGAGGAGCAGGGGGGTGTGGCACGGGGCCAGCGAACGCGAGGGGCGGGGTGCGGCGTGGCGCTAACGGGTGCGACGAGCAGCCGCAGCATGAGTCGGCGGCGCACGCGGCACGGGACCGGGCGACGCCCCCGCCACTGCGGCCGGCGGGCACTCCACCGTAAAAGAGTGCTACCCTATTGACCCGTACGCCGGTCCATAAGTCCGCGGAAAGGAAAACCCCATGACCAAACTCTATCAGCGCAAAGGCGCGTACATCCCGCGCGTCGCGGCCGTGCACGACATGTGCGGCTACGGCAAGTGCTCGCTCGGCGTCGCCATCCCGGTGCTCAGCGCCGCCGGCGTGGACGTGTGCCCCGTGCCCACCGCCCTGTTCAGCGCGCACACCAAGTACCCCGTCTTCCACATGCACGACACCACCGAGATGCTCACGGCGTACCTGGACGCTTGGCGCGAGGAGCAGGTCGACCTCGACGGCGTGTACTCCGGCTTCCTCGGTACCGCCGAGCAGGTTGCCGTGATTCAGCGCCTGTACCGCGAGTACCCCGGCGCCCTGCGCATCGTGGACCCGGTCATGGGCGACGGCGGCATCAAGTACCCCACCTACACCGACGAGCTGTGCGAAGCCATGGCGGGCCTGGTGAACGACGCCGACGTGCTCACCCCCAACCTCACCGAGGCGTCCATCCTCACGGGCATCCCCTACCAGGGTCAGGACGTCTCCGTTGAGTTCGTGCAGAAAAACGCCAGCGCGCTGCTGGAGATGGGCGCCGAGACTGTCGTTATCAAGGGCGTTGTGCACGAAGGCGAGCAGGTGATTCGCAACTACCTCGCCAGCGCTGCCGATGGCGGCGAGGTCGAGGAGATCGCCAGCGAGCTGTTGCCCTACATGCTGCACGGCACCGGCGACCTGTTCGCCAGCGCCCTCACCGCGGCCATCTACACGGGCCGCAGCACGCGCGAGGCGGTCGAATTCGCAGGTGAGCTGGTGCGCGACGCCATGCGCATCACGCGCGAGCAGCCCGAGTTCGAGATGCGCGGCGTTTCGTTCGAGCCCACGCTCGGCAAGGTGGCGGCGCTGCTCGCCTAGCGCCCGGCCGTGCGCCTGCCGCCGGCGCGCCCGCCTGCGACTGGCCCCTTTATGCAATAAAGCCCGCGTCGAGCGACCAAGACGGCAGCTCGACGCGGGCTTTGCCATGCGCAAGGCGGCGGGGCCGGGCCGGCACCGCAGCGGGGCGGTCGGCGCGCGGAGGCTTGCGCGGGCCTGCCGCCGGCGCGCCCTACGCGTCGAGCGCGAACTCGTACAGGCCCCATGCCGCGGCGATCATCACCACGTCGTACGCCGCGGCGAGGGCCACGCCGCGCCAAAAGACCGTCATCATGTCCTGCACGCCCACAAGCACCGCGCCCGTTGCGGAAACACAGGCATAGAGCAGCGGAAACGCCACGGGGATGAAGAGAATCGCCAACATCACGTCGCGTCCGCGCGTGCCCACGGCCATCGTGGAGAGCAACGTGCCCACACCCGCCACACCAACGGTTCCCACCACGAGCGGGAGCGCCATCAGCGGTGCGGCGCCGGAAAGCTCCGCGCCCGAAAGGAAAAACAGGAAGAACATCGGCACCGTAATGACCTCGACCGCCAGCAAAAAGAGCAGGTTCGAGGTCGCCTTGGCTAAGAAGATCACCGCACGGTCAACAGGCGCGAGCAGGATGCCCTCCAGGCAACCCGTCTCGGTTTCGTGCGCAAAGCTGCGGTTGAGGCCGAGCAGGCTTGTGAACACGATCAGCGCCCACAGCAGGCCGCTCGCAAACTTGACCACCTGCAGTTGGTCTCCCACCTGCGCCAACGCCGCGCCGTAGATGGTCAGGACGAGCAGCGCGTACACCGCCATGGACGTGAGCATCTCCCGCGTGCGGAGCTCCTGGCGAATATCCTTGGCAAGCAGGGCGCGGTACTGGGCCCATGCGGAGGGCGAGCGACGGGTGTCAGCCTGGGGCGCGTTGGAGGGGCGGTCCGACTCGCTGGCCGGGCGGGCGGGCGTGCTGGCACGGCGTGCGGAAGAGCCGAGGAGCTCGCCTTCCCTGTCATTCCCATGGCGGGCGGCAGGCTCCCCAGTGGCACCCAAGTCGCCCGGCTCGCGACGGATCTTCGCCATCTTACGCCACCCCCATTCCAACGGTTGCGCGGTACAGGTCGAAAAACGCCTCGCGATCGACCGTGTCCTTTGGGGCGCACACGACCACGCGGCCCTGCGCCATGATGAGCGCATGCGTGCACACATCAAAGCCCCGGTCCAGGTCATGACTCACCATGACAAACGTTCTACCTGCGCGAACGCGATCGATAAGCTGGTCGAGCAGCTCCGAGGCGTGCGGGTCCAAACCCGCGTACGGCTCGTCGAGCAGCACGAGCTCCGGGTCGTTCACCAGCGCACGCGCGATCGAGAGGCGCTGCTGCATACCGCGCGAGAACGTGCGCGCGCGGTCGTTCTGGCGGTGGTCGAGCTCAACCAGGCGCAGGAGCTCGTCGATGCGCCGCGCGGCCTCCGCCTTTGGCATGCCGTACAGGCTCGCGTAAAACTCCAGGTTCTCGCGGGCGGTCAGGTCGCCGTACAGCATGGACGCGTGCGAGATGAGCCCCACGCGCGCACGCAGAGCGTCAGGCTCTTCCAGGGCGTCGATGCCCAGGAGTTTCAGCGTGCCTTTTGTGGGGCGCGCGAGCAGGGCGAGCTCGCGAAGCAGCGTGGTTTTTCCCGCGCCGTTGGAACCGAAGATCGACAGAAATGCCCCGCGCGGAATGGCGAGGTCGACCCCGTCGAGTGCCCGACGAGCGCCGAACTGCTTGACGAGCCCGTGCGCCTCGATGGCGAGACCGACGTGGGGCGCGGCCGCAGAAGAGGCCGCCGCGGCAGCGGGGCAGTCGCCCGTCGAAATGCCCGGGGCGCACCGGCACGCATCAACGGCGCTGGCAGAAGACTCGGCCGCCGGCGCCGTCGCACTCCCCCGGCTCACGTAAGAACGCTTCTCGCCCATACGCTACGCACGCTCCCCCTGTGAGTCTGCAGCGCCCGCGCTGGACACGCCCTGCGACTCGACGCACGCGCCAGACTCAACGCCAGAGCCCCGCTCCTCAGCCTGTGCCGCAACTCGCTCCGCACCACGAGCACGCTCCCGCTCGTCGGCCGCGAGCAGCGGCGTTGCGCGACGAGGCGCAAACGCCAGCACGATGCCGAGCGTGGACACGGCACCGCCCACCCACGTGAACAGGATCAGCGGGTTCACCTTGACGCTCACCGAAAGAGTCCCGTCGGCGTTCAGGCCCTGGAACGCGATGAACAGGTCCTCGAGCGGGAACGTAAGAACGGCGGCATCGAGCGTGGACTGGCTCGTTGCCGCGGCGACCTTCATCGAAGGCGTCACATTCCCGAGCTTGCGCCCGGTCTCGGCATTGGAAACGTCCAGCTCAACGCGCATGATCTCGTTGTCCTGGCTGTCGGCGCAGCGGTCGCTGCCCGTGAGTGTGAGCACGTACCCGCCCACCTGCGCCGACTCGCCCACGGTGTTCGGCAGGTTCAGCGTGGCCTCGCGCACGTACATCATGGAACCCACCAGGCCCACCACCACAACGGCGACGCCCAGGTGGCAGAGGTACCCGCCCGCCTGGGCGGGGCTGCGGCGGAACAGGTTGAACAGCGCCGTCGGCGCGGACTCGCCCTTATTGCGCATACGGGCGCCCACACCGCGCACCAAGAGGTACAGCGAACTCGTGAACAGCAGCGACGCCGCGGCAAAGGCGGCGATCGTGAGCGCGAAGTAATACGCAGCCGGACCCTGCTCGGACAGGGCGTCCGCGGCCGGGCCGCCCGCCTGGAGAATCTCGTGGTACTCGGGCATCAGCACTGTTGCAAAATATGCCATGAGCAGCGCGAACACCGCCATGCCGGCCATCGCGGGCACGCGCATGGTGCGCGCGAACTTGGCGCGGTCGGTCTTGCGCCAACCCAGCATGGGGCACACCGCCATGAGCAGCACCACCGCCACCGCAACCGGGCGGGCAACGGCGTTGTACGCGCCCGCCGCGACCACCGAGCCGCCGAGCGGCATCCAGCCGGGCAGCGCGCTCGAAATGGTCAGATACGCCACCAGCACGGCGGCCATGAGCATGATGATGTTCGTGAGGTAGTACGTGCCGTTCTTCGACAGCATGGACTCCGCCTCTTCGTCATCCTCGCCAAACGCGCTGTGCCGGTACAGCATGCCCAGCAAAAAGGCCAGCCCGCTCGCCACCATAATGGCCAGGAAGAAGTACGTGGACACGGGATCCTCGGCAAACGCGTGGACGCTTTGGACCAGGCCGGAGCGCGTGATGAACGTGCCGAGCACCACGAAGATGAACGTGGCCGTAGCCAGCAGCATGCTCCAGCGCTTAAAGACGCCGCGTTTGCGGTACATCGTGAAGCTGTGGATCATGGCAACGCAGGTGAGCCAGCTCATAAGGCTCGCGTTCTCCACGGCGTCCCACGCCCAAAAACCGCCCCAGCCCAGGACCACATACGCCCACACGGCGCCCAGGCCCATGCCGATGGACAGGAAGATGAAGCCGAAAACCGCCAGACAGTCGCACAGTTCGACCCAGCGGGCGGACAGGTCGCCGGTGATGAGGGCCGCCATGGCGTAGGCGAACGGTATGGTCATGGCCGCGCAGCCGATGAACGTCGCCGGCGGGTGCAAGATCATGGCCCAGTGCATGAGCAGCGGGTTCATGCCGCCGATCTTGGCGGCCAGCGTGCCGTCGGGGTTGAGGTACTCGGCAGCGGTCGCCATGAACGGGTCGTTCGACGGCGAGAGCACGAGCGTGGCGGTGAACAGGGCGACCACGATTTGCGCCACGCCCAAGGCGGCCGAGGTGAGGTCGTCGCCCTGGGTGCGGCGGCGGAACGCCTGAGCCGCGGCGAATGCCGAGATGAGCCAGGTCCACAACAGCAGCGAGCCCTGGCGACCCGCCCACACGGCGCTCACGCGGTACAGCGGCTGCAGGGGGCTGTCGGTTGCCGGGTAGTTGGACACCACGTACGCCAGGCTGTAGTTCTCGGTGAGCATCGCCATGAGCACGATGCCCACACAGGCGGTGAGCAGGAAGAACGTGGCGTAGACGAGGGCGCGGCCCGCGCGAAGGGCGCGGGGGGACGGAGGCGTCACGGTTGCGCGGGATGCGTCGGGCGCCGGGGTTTCCCGGAGCACCGGAGCCGCCGAGCCGCCCCCGCACGGGCCGAGCTTCACGCCCGCAATGAGCAGGGCGGCGGACGCAAGCCCGCTCAGGAGCGCGAGAACCTGCAGGGTATTGCCAAGAATTGAGAGCATGCGATGCCTTTCTCAATGCCGAAAATCACAGGGCGGCGGGGGGCAGGCCGATGCGAGCGCCTGCACAGAACGCGGGCATTAGCGGGGCCCACGCAGGGTTGGATGCCGCCCCAGGTGCGACACGCCGCGAGCGCGGGGGCGCGAGAACCGATAGCGCGGGAGTCGTGGGCACGGGGCTGCGGCGGCGAGGTCGGAGCCTCCGGCGCGGGCTCGGCTACTCCGACACAGACGCGTCCACAGCGGGCTGAGCGCTGGCGCGGAACACGCCGTCCTCCCCCAGCGAGCCTTCGATCACAAGCGCGGTGCCTTCCTCGATCCCCTCGGGCAGGCCGCCGTCGTATGCAACATCCAGCGTCTCGCCCTGAGACTCGATGGTAAAGCGCACGTCAGCATCCGCGGAGGCGATTTGCCCGCGCACGTAGCCGCATACCTTCGTGGACTCGCCCACCATGCTGTCCTTTTGGTCGAGCAGGCCCTTAACGGTCAGGGAGCCCTCGGCGCTTTCGTACTTGGACGGGCACTTGGTGACCATCTCGGTTGCATTGAGCTGGCCGTCCTCGACCGTGCCGGTGCAGATAGCGACCACGCCGGCGCCGAACGTCGCCGGCAGCGCGCCTTCGTACGTCACGCGAAGCTGGTCATCCTTGCGAGGGCTTTCTTCGGTGCCATCAGAGGCGCCGTTGTTTTCGGCGCTAGAGGTGGAGGTGGAGCCTTCACTGCCGGCAGCATCGGACTCCGCATTGCCGTCGGCGCCCTCTTCGGCCTCAATATAAAACGTCACCGCGGCGCCTTCATTCGCAATTGAATCGACAACAACGGTTCCTGTTACCTGGACGTTCTTCCCCTCGTACCCACCGGCCAGGACCTCGTCCACCGTCAAGGACGAAGCCGCGCTACCCGAGCCCGCGATCGCCGCGATCACCAGCATGGCCATGGCCACGATTCCGCCGGTTACAACAAGTCGGCGCTTTGCTTTCTTGTTCATGTCGTCCCCCTACGGGCGTTTCACGGCGGCGCACTTCCCCAGCGCGGAGCACGCGTTCCGTTGCGCGCCGTGCCGATTTCCACAGCCGTTAAGTATACAATGTGCGCTGGAAGACCGCACCAAACCTCGCTTGCCCTCGGGCAATGCGTGCGGGTTTGAGGAAAGCCGGTGTGCACGCGACGCCCGGAAGGGTCCGCGAAGCGCGCCGGCGCTTCCGCGGGTCTGGCGGCACGCCCGTGGGACCCGGAAGAGCCCCTGCAGGCCTCAATGGTGCCGCCGCGAGCCCCGCAGACGCCCGCCAGATCCCGGCGGCGTGTGCGCAGACCCATGCGGCGCGCTCGTGGGATCTGACGGCACACCTCTGATGCCCGATATCCCGCGAGCCCCGCAACCCCTCACCGGGGCACCGATGATTCCGCACGCGACCACGAGGTCGAAGCGACACAGAAGGAGAACCGATCATGCTGCTGGCCATCGACATGGGCAACACGCAAACCGCCTTGGGCCTGTTCGACGGAGACGAGCTGCTCCATTCGTGGCGCATGCCCTCCGACCGCACGTTTACCAAGGACGAGATCCACGTTCGCCTGCTGGGCTATTTTCATAAGGACGGGTTCGATCTTGACCAGGTCGACGCCATTGCGTTTGCCGGCGTTGTGCCGCAGCTCATGCGCGAGTGGGAGGGCGTGGCGCGCGTGATTGGCGCGCGTTTGGTGATCGTGGGCCGCGAAACGGCGGCCGCCACCTCGATTAACGCCCCCAACCCCTCCGAGATCGGCGCCGACCGCATCGCAAACGCCACCGCCGCCGCGGCGCTGTACGGCGCGCCGAGCATCGTTGTGGACTTTGGAACCGCCACCAACATCGATGTGGTCGACGAGCGCGGCGCCTACATTGGCGGGTGCATCGCCCCTGGTATCCGCGTGTCGCTCGATGCGCTCACGGCCCGCGCGGCGCGACTCGCGAGCGTGCCTTTGGAGGCGCCTGCGGCGACCATCGGCCACAGCACCATTGAGGCGGTGCAAAGCGGCACCGTCGTGGGGGCCGCCGCGATGGCCGAAGGGCTCGTCGCGCGCATCAAACGTGAGCTCGGGCGCGACGACGCCTGCGTTATTGCCACGGGCGGCCTCGCGGGCATTGTTGCCGAAGCGACCGACGCGTTCGACGTGGTGGACCCGCAACTCACCATCAAGGGCATATGCGAGATCTACCGCCGCCTGGCGTAAGTCCGCCGCAGGCGGCGCCCCACCCGCGGGTAACGCCACTACGTCACCTGTTGCCCACCGACACCTGTTACCCACCGGCACCCGTTACCCTCGCGGGCAACACCCCTCCGGGACCTGTTACCCTCCGCGGGGCGGCGGCGACCCACCTCAAGGCCAAACTCCGTGCATCAGTTGAAACTTGGTGCACTACTCAAAAACTCGGTGCACCTTTGAACCACTTCCGCTCGGAAAAATGGCTCAAAAGTGCACCGAGTTTCGTTAAGCGCACCGAACTTCACTGCAACGGTACCAGTGCTACGGCACCTGCCACCCGTCCGGCACCTGTCCGGCGCCTGTTACCCTGCCTCTACAGCGAGCCCAGCTCGGCCACTACGTGACCCAGGCGGTCCTCGGGCTCCTTGACGTCAACGCCCTCGTAGCGGAAGAAGCGCGCCGGGTTGTGCATCAAGTCCTCAAGTGGCACGAGCACAAAGTCGCGCTCGCCCAGCTTGGGATGCGGCAGGCGCAGCTTGTCGCCGCCGTGGATCTCGTTGTCCATCCACAGCAGGTCGCAATCGATCACGCGCGGACCGTTCACGCGTGCGTTCTCGCTGCGATCGCGGCCAAGCTTGTGCTCGATCTTGAGCAGCTCTTCCAGCAAGATGAGCGGAGCGAGCTCCGTCTTGATCTCAATAACGGCATTGGCGAACGGGTCTTGATCGGTCTCGTACGCCGGCTCGCTCTCATAAATGCGCGAGCAGGCGGTCACGCACGTCATGGGGATCTCGGCGATGAGATCGCGGGCGGTGCGGATGTTCTCCTCGCGCTCGCCCTGGTTGGAGCCCAGGGCCACGTAGGCGCGGCGCGGCTGAGGGCGCGCGATGGCCCAAAAACCGTTCAGGAACTGGTAAAAGCCCTCGACATCATGGACGCGCACGATGTTGGCGCCCTGCTCGATGGCGCCCAGGCACACGCCAAAGGTGGCGATATCGCGCTCGCGCGCATCCTCAACGCCGGCGATGGCGCCCACCAGGCGCTTGCGCGACACAGCGCACAGCGTGGGGTACCCCAGCGACGCGATCTTGCCCATCTCGCGCTGGATCACGATGTCCTCGTTGGCGTCCTTGCCAAAACCCGGGCCCGGATCGACGCAAATGCGCTCGCGCTCGACGCCGGCGTGGATGAGGGCGCGCGCCTGATCGGACAAGAAGCCCATGACGCGGCGCATGATGGGAGCGGAATCGGGCAGCGTGAAGCGACGCAGCTGAGACGTGCGGGCGTTGGCGCCCGTACGCAGGGCGGAGCGGGCCATCACGTTCGCGAGCTCGTCGCCCGTTGGCGCCGGGGCCTCCGCCACGGGAGCCGCAGGGGCCGGAGCGGGCTCGGAAACGACCGCGGCAGCAGAGGCTTCGGCGGCCTCCGAGCCATTCGGCAGGACTTCGAACGGAAGCTGCGGCTGCAGCGGGGCCATCATGTTCGAGATGAGCTTTGCCTTTGCGGCGCGCTTGGACTTGCCGGTGGCGCCGAGGGCGCGCGCGGCCTCCTCCGCCTCGCGGGCCTTCTCGGCCATGAACGCGGCGGCGGATGTGTCAAGCTGGACGGGCGTGTGCGTGCGCTCGTACGCGGTCTCGGAAACCTCGCCCGCGTGCATGACCACCACGCCGCAGTCGCTGTCCTTAACGAAATCGACCATGCGCGGGTCGGTGAAACCGGTCACGTCGTTCACGATGGAGGCGCCCGCGCGAACGGCCGCCTTGGCGACCTCGACGTGGCGCGTGTCGATGGACACAATGGCGCCTTCGGCCGCCAGCGCCTTGACCACGGGGAGCACACGGCGCGCCTCGGTGTCGGGGTCCACGGGCGTAAAGCCGGGGCGCGTGGACTCGCCGCCCACGTCGATGATGTCGGCGCCGGCGTCGAGCATCTTGAGGCCGTGCTCGATCGCGGCGTCGACGTCGAGGTGCTCGCCGCCGTCGCTGAACGAATCGGGCGTCACGTTCAGAACGCCCATGATGCGCGGGCGGTCGAACTTCAACTCATACTTACCGCAGCGCCAAACTTTGGAATCGCGTGCCATACGCCGGCTCCTCGATTTCTACTCGAAGGTCAGATTGCTCTATTGTACCCTCCGCTCCCACGCCCTGCATCGGCCCGCGCTGGCGGAATTGCGTGCGAGGGTGCAGGCTGCATGCCTTTGTCCGGCCATTGCGCCGCGCGCCCTCGTTCGGCAATTGTGCCGCATGCCCGCGGGCACCCGTCCGAGCATCACGCCGTATGCCCGCGGCGTCTCCCGATCGGTCACCGTTTTACCGCCCTGTCGACATGGCCAATCCGCCGCCCCGCCAAGGCGATCGGACCGCGAACGGGCGCCTGCACCGCAGCCAGCCCGCATGCGGACGCCCCTGCACCGCCAGCCCGCATGCGAACACCCCACACCATCACCGACCCGCAGGCGATCCCCGCGCACCACCAAGCCCGCGAATAGACTCAGCGCATTCAAATACCCGCCACGCACTCGAGCCGCGGTCATATATGATACCTACAGACACTCATTCTCGTTTTTTGGAGCAAACATGTCCCAGACTTATCGCCTCGCCTCATGGAACGTCAACGGCCTGCGCGCGGTGCTCAAAAAGGACCCGAGCTTTTACGACATCGCCGCCGAGCTTGATGCCGATGTTCTGACTCTTCAGGAGACCAAGCTTCAGGCAGGGCAAGTCGAACTCGACCTGCCCGGATACCACCAAACTTGGAGCTATGCCGAGCGCAAGGGCTACTCCGGTACCGCGGTCTTCAGCCGCGAGGAGCCGCTCTCGGTTCGCCACGCCGACGCCGTTTTGGAGGCCGGACGCGGCGCGAACATGAGCGAGGCGGAACTCGAGCTCGTTGCCGCAGCCGCTACCGAGGGCCGCGTGTGCGCCCTCGAGTTTGAGCGTTATTGGTTCGTGGACGTCTACACGCCCAACGCGCAAAACGAGCTCGCGCGCCTGGACGTGCGCCTGGCATGGGACGATGCGTATCGCGCTTTTTTGCGTTCGCTTGAGGACGAGACGGGCAAGCCTGTGATTACCTGCGGCGACTTTAACGTCGCGCACAACGAGATCGACCTTAAGAACCCCAAAACCAACCGCGGCAACGCGGGCTTTTCGGACGAGGAGCGCGCGAAGTTCGGCGAGCTGCTGGGCGCGGGATACACCGACACGTTCCGCGCCGCAAATCCCGAGCTCGAAGGAGCCTACAGCTGGTGGAGCTACCGCTTCAACGCTCGCAAGAACAACACTGGCTGGCGCATTGATTACTTCCTGGTGAGCGACTCGATCGCGGACCGCGTGCGCGCCACAGGTATTCGCAGCGACATCTTTGGCAGCGACCACTGCCCCGTCACGCTCGAGATTGAGCTGTAAGTACGCTTTTTGGTAATGCGGCGAGCAGGGGTGCTTTTTCTCCATGCCCAGATCGTCCGCGTGGCTTATTGCCCTCAGCCCTGCGCCCGACGTCATGCGCCTGCCGCAGCATTCCACGTTGATAACGACCTCGCGCCGCCTTCATTCATACGTTTTGTCGCCCGTTCCATCCGCGCGGTGTAATGAGCCGGGCGCTGGAGTGGTTTTAGCGGCTTGGCAACAAACCTCCCCCGCCTTGGGATTGGTTTTGCGGTCCTGACAACGAACCTCCCCCGCATTGGGGGCGTTTTGGCGACCTGGCAACGAACCTCCCCTGCATTGGGGGTGGTTTGACGGGTTTGAAAATAAACCTCCCCTATATTGGGGGAGGTTTGGCCTCCATTGGCGCGTTGAGCTACTTCCTGGATTCCCGTTTCCTGCGGTTTTGTTCTTCAAAAACGTCGGTCACACCTCAAAGCACCCGCAAACCTCCCCCAATATAGGGGAGGTTTGTTCGCAGGGTGCTCAAACCACCCCCAATGCAGGGGTGCTTTGTTTGCAGGGCACCCAAACCGCCCCGATGCAGGGCAGGCTTGCTCTCGGGGTGCCCAACCGCCCCTCAATACAGGACGGGATCGCCCACAGGGGCAAAACCGCCCCCAATGCAGAGGGCTTGCTCGCGAAGCCGCCGAACCGCTACCCAAGCGGGCGAGGCTTGGCCTAGGAGCTACGTTTAGACGCTGCGCAGGTCGTATTTCCGGACAACGCGACCGATGCGGCGGGTCCACGGGGCGTACAAAACGACAAGGAATACCGAGGTCGCGGCACCGTGAATAAGGTCGAAGGGCAGCGAGGCGGCAAAGTACGCTATCGCCCCTGGCACTGTGAGCGGGCGAACGAAGCCCAGCACCCCATATGTGTTGATAATCAGGCCGTAGAGCAGGCCAGACGCCATGCCCAGTATTGAAAGAAGCACGATACGGCGTGCGATTCCGCCGCGATCACCGCGAGGGGCGCGGGCTTCTCCGCTCGGAAACGCCTTGCCCTTGTTCATGGACGTGTTGATGCCGCCGCGGCAGCCGCTTTGGGGCTCACCGGCACTCCCGAGCGGGGGCGAACCATCGTTGCCCACGCGCAAGCTGTCGGCGTGGTCGGCTTCCGAGCCTGCAACCAAGAAGTGTCCAAGGCCGTCCGAGTGGGCGGCCTTCGAGCCCGAAACCCCGGGATGCCCGCACCGCGCCTTGCGTTCGGCGCGGGCGCTACCCCGAAGCCCGCCCGCTGCCGTGGGGAGCAACCCCAGGTCGGCGCATGCGCCACCCAAGTAGCCAATGACTCCCCAGGCGTACATCTGCCAAGGGCTCCACATACCCTGACCAAAAAAGAAATTGCTGGTTAAGGCCGCAAGAGCTCCTACCATGAAGCCGTTTCGACGGCCCAGTGACGCACCTGCGATAATGGCAATAGCCGAAAGCGGCTTAAAGCTGGGGATCGGCGCGAACAAGATGCGACCCGCTGCGGCGACTGCGGCGAGTACAAGCGTGGGCATAATCTGCCGCAAGCCCGGCTTACCTGCCTCGTACCCCGCGAAAAACAACGCCAGGCTCACCAGGACAACCACGCCCATGAGCAGGGCACTATGCGTGGAGTTAAACAGGAGCGCCACGCCCATCGTGGCGGGAACCGCCAGTAAAATGACGGCTTCGAGCAATATGTCCATCGCGGTGGTGCCCATGTGCCTCCTCACTTATAGGGCCAATGCAACGCCCGCGCGCCTCGATTACGGTCGGTAGAACAGGTTGTTGTGGAAGAACTCGTCAACCGGCTCAGTGCAGGCGGTCTCGCCGTCGAAGACCATGGAGACGGTGCCGCAGCAAGCCTGGACAAAATCGAGATCATGCGTTGCAACAACCATCGTCACGCCGCACGCACGCTGCTCAGACAACGCTTCTGCAACCAGGCGTCGAGAACGGGCATCGAGCCCCTTGGTAGGTTCGTCGAGCAGCAGCAACGACGGCTTCATGAGCAGCAGCTTGCCAAGGGCGAGAAGCTGGCGCTGGCCGCCGGACAGGTCGTACGGGTGCAGGTCGGCCTTCTGCTCGAGCCCCATGCGGCATAGCATCGCTGACGCCTCACCCGGGCCGTAACCGCCGTCGCGCGCCCACTCCATGAGCTCCTCTTTCACCGTCTCCTCGGCAAAGAGGGCTTTTGGATCTTGCGGAAGCAGAGCGCGGCCCGACTGCGGGGCTCGCACCCGGCCCTTTTGCGCGTGGCACACGCCGGCCAGCAACTTGAGGATCGTCGACTTGCCGCTTCCGTTCCCGCCTACGAGCGCATGGATATCCCCTGTGGCGACCTGCAGGTCAAGCCCACGCAAAACCCAGTCGGCATCGCGGGAGTAACGAAACCACACATCGCCACTCTCCGCGATTTGGGGTGACGAGTGCTGGGGGACGTGAGGCAACAGGCGCCGTAGCCCTGTTACCTGCGTTGCGGAGGCGGGAGATGTTGAAGCGGCAGATGCCGAAGTGGCAGGTTCCGAGACGGTAGTGGCAGAGGCCGCAGACGCCGGAGAGGCGTCACCTCCCCCGCAAGGCAACACCTCTCCGTCGCCCGTTACCTCTACGCGGGCGTTATGCAGGCGGAATGCGCAGGTGGCGTAGTTGGCGAGCAGCTCGGGGGCGTGCGTGGCCACCACGACCGTGCACCCAAGCTCACGGTTCACGCGGAACAGCGCGTGAGCGAAGTTCTTTGCGGCAATGGGATCAAGCTGCGCCGTCGGCTCATCGAGCAGCAGGATCCGCGGCTGCATCACCAGCGTGGACGCCAAAGCGAGCAGCTGCTTGCGGCCGCCCGACAGCTCATCCGTCTTCATGCGAAACCACGGCTCGATGCCAAAGAAGTAGCTCATCTCGGCGACGCGGCGGCGCATCTGGTCTTGCGGCGTGCCCAGATTTTCCAGCCCGAACGCCATCTCGTGCCACACGCTGTCGCATACAACCTGGTTGTCGGGGTCCTGAAACACAAAGCCCACGGTACGCGCCGACTCCTCGGCGGAAAGGCTCGCCACCGGGCGACCGAACACGAGCGCCTCACCGCTTATGGTGCCAGCCGGCGCCACCTGGGGCTTAAGCAGCGAGAGCAGCGTGGATTTGCCCGAACCGGTATCCCCCACCAAAAGGGCGAACGCCCCCTGCGGCACGTCAAAGGAAACGTCGCTCAACACGGGTTCGGCAGATTCAGGGTAGGCGAACGACAGATGCCTCACGCCGATCGCAGGCACACCATCCACAAGGGCGCCATCGGCTTCGACGCCGGCAACCGCCGATCCAGAAACGCTCTCGCAGCCAAAAGCAACGGCGGAAGCAGCAGCGAAGCGCGCGCCGTCCAACGCAGCCCCAGTAACACCAGCACCCGACACCCCACCGGCCAGCGAGCGCCCGCCGTCCACGGCCCCGCCGCTTATCGCAGCAGGTCCGCCCGCGGCAACAGCCGCACCCTCACGCGCACCGCTCATGCGAACCTCCCCGTTTCGTACACATGCAAGACCGCAGGTAGAACCATCCAACCGGCAAAGAGCACATATCCTGCGAGTCCGGCTGCGTCCAGCGCGGGGCCAAACGTCACCACCGGATAGAACGCGAACCCGGTAAGCTGGCGCCAGACCGCAGCACCAATTGCCACCGCAGCGGCGCCAAGCCCCACAAGCCACCAGGCGTCACGCGCCGCGAAGCGATACCGCGCATACGTCGTGCGGCGCGGGCAGGCGTTCCAGCCGCGCGCACGCATGGCATCGGCCGTCTCGAGCGAATCCTCCAGCGCCCAACCCATGAGCACCGAACTCTGCCGCAGCCGCCTGCGAGCGCCCTCGCCCGGCACGGCCACGTCATGCACGCTGGCGATCTGCCGTCCCTGCCGCACAAATCGCGGGACCAGCCGCATCGTCATGGACACCATGAGTCCCAGAACCGGCAAGCGCTTGCCCAGCAACGCGAGCACTTTGTCGTACGGAAGTATCTGCTCGCCCAGCTGCAGCCACGTCACGCTCGCAATGAACATGCCCGCCATGGTCAGGCCGAACGCGAGGCTCTCCGCATACACGGGCTGGTCGAACAGCCGCGCGATCTCGGTCGAGCCCTCCCGCACGAACAGCGGATTCACCAGCGCAACCAGCACGACCAGCGGCAACTGCCAACGCAAGCCCCCGAGCACCGCGCGCCACCCGCGCGACACCGCGCCATAAAGGAGCGCCCCCGCAAGCGAGAGCGCCACCAAAACAGGATGAAGCGCGACCATCGTGAACCCGAGCGTCGCCGCCATGTACAGGGCGGGAACGAGCGGGTGCGCCGTGTCGAACGCCGTATGTCGAATCTGCCGCGACAGAGTCAAGCCTCGCCGAAAAGCCGCAGCTTACAGCGCGAAGTCGCCGCCCACGAGGCAGGAGACGGAGCGCTCGTAGTACACGGCGGAAATGGTCTCGGCAAACTCGCCGGCCACGGAGATGGTCTTGATCTTGCCACCCTCCTCGACCGGGATGGCGTCGGTAACCACGCACTCCACGATGGGGGCATCGTTCAAGCGCTGGATGGCCTGCCCGGAGAAGATACCGTGCGTGGCGCACACGTAAATGTCGCCGGCGCCCAGGTCCTTGAGCTCCTTAACGTTGGCGCACAGGGTGCCCGCGGTGTCAATCATGTCGTCGTTGATGATGCAGGTCTTGCCCTTGATGTCGCCGATAATACCCATGACCTCGGCGGCGTTGTGGCGCGGACGGCCCTTGTGGGCGATGGCCAGGCTGCAACCGAGCATGTCGGAGAGCTTCTTGGCGGCCTTGGCGCGGCCCACGTCGGGGGACACGACCACGAGGTTGTCGGTGTCGAAGTTCATCGCGTTGTAGTAATCGGCGAACAGCGGCAGCGCGGAGAGGTGGTTGACCGGGATGTCGAAGAAGCCCTGGATCTGGCCCTGGTGCAGGTCGAGCGTGATGATGCGGTCAACGCCGGCGCACTCGAGCAGGTTAGCGACCAGGCGAGCGGTGATGGGCTCGCGCGGGCCGGCCTTGCGGTCCTGGCGGGCGTAGCCGTAGTGGGTGATAACAGCGGTGATGGAGCGAGCGGAGGCGCGCTTGGCGGCGTCGGTCGCAATGAGGAGCTCCATGAGCATGTCGTTGACGTTGCCGCCGGCGACGGACTGGATGAAGAACACATCGGCGCCACGGACGGTCTCGTCGTAGCGGGCGTAAATCTCGCCGTTGGCGAACTGCTTGAGCGTCAGGCCGGACAGCTCAACACCGAGCAGGTTCGCGATCTTCTCTGCGAGCGGACGGTTGGAGGAACCCGAATAGACGCGGAGGATCTTATTCATATCCACAGTCTTCTTGGGATCGGTTGTCGGCATGTCTTCTCCTTAATACGCCACGACAGCTTACCTGTTCTATATATTAGCCAGACTCCGCGTTAATTCAGCGCTGATAGCACACCAAACGCAACTTATGAACAAAACGCCCCACGCCGAGGCGGGCGTGAGGCGCGAATTGCGAATTGGAGCGTGAGGACTCAGCGGCGAGGGCGAGCGTGAGGGTGCGGGGCTTTGCGTCTCAGCGGGACTGCAGGGGCGAGGCGGCAGCCGCATCGCGCCACAGGGCGGGCCGTAGCACGAACCCCCGCAAACCCACCGCTTACAAACGGGCGCGGCGGGCCTCCGTGTAGCCCTCCACCACACGCTGCTCGCTGCGCTCGAGGCCGAGCGCGCCGGCGGGCACATCGCGCGTGATGCAGCTGCTCGCGCCGGTGATGGCGTCGTCGCCGATGTTCACGGGCGCCACCATCATGGTGTCGGAGCCAATGAACACGCGGTCGCCAATGACGGTGGCGTGCTTGTTCTTGCCGTCGTAGTTGCAGGTAATCGAGCCGGCGCCCACGTTGACGCCCTCACCCATGGTCGTATCGCCAATGTAGGAGAGATGCGGGACCTTGGAGCCCTCGCCGATCGTGGACTTCTTGATCTCCACGTGCGTACCCACGTGCGCGCGGTCGAGCAGATGGGTGCCCGGGCGCAGGTAGCAGCGCGGGCCGCAGGTCACGCCGTTCTCGATCGTCACGTCGATGGCCACGGTCTCGTCAAGCACGCAGTCGTTACCGGCGTGCACGTTGGTGAGGCGGGTGTTGGGGCCGAGCTGGCAGCCCTCGCCCACCGTGCAGGCGCCGATGAGGTGCGTCTGCGGCCACACGACGGTGTCGCGGCCGATGCTCGACTCAGGGCTGATCCACGCCTGGGCGGGGTCGATGAAGGTGACGCCCTCTGCCATGAGGCGCTCGTTGATGCGGTCGCGCGCGATGGCGGTGAGCTCGGCAAGCTGGATGCGCGAGTTCACGCCCAAGCCGTCGCGGTAATCCTCGCAGTGGAAGATGGTGACGCCGTGGCCGTGACCCTTCAGGATCTCGACCATATCGGGCAGGTAGTACTCGCTCTGCGCGTTGTCGTTGGTGATCTCGCCGATGTGAGCGGCAAGCAGCGCGCCGTCGAAGGCGTAGCAGCCGGCGTTGCACTCCAGTAGCTCGGCGTCCTGCTCGGGCGTGCAGTCCTTCTGCTCGATGATGCGGTTCACGCCGCCATTGCCGTCGAGCTCGATGCGGCCGTAGCCAAAGGGCACGGGCGGGGTGAAAGTGAGGACCGCGCCGGCGTTCTGGCCGTCCGCGACCGTCTCGGCAAAGGTGCGGATGGTATCCGCCTGGATGAGCGGCAGGTCGCCGTTCAAAACGACCACGGGGCCGGCGTTGATGCCCGTCGCCTCGAGCGCGGTGCGCACGGCGTGACCGGTTCCCAGGCGTTCGACCTGTTCAACGCACTCGATCGCGTTTGCGTGCGGCGTGCCCTCGTATGCGGAGGCGATGAGCGCGCGGACCTCGTCGGAATGGCTGCCCACCACCACGACCACGCGGGTGCAGCCGGCGGCCAGCGCGGCGTCGATGACCCAGCAGGCCATGGGCTTGCCCAGAATCTTGTGCGAGACCTTGGCATGATTCGACTTCATGCGCGTGCCCTCGCCGGCGGCCATTACGATCGCAGTGACATCCATGTGGGACTCCCCTTGGTACAAGTTGCAGATGTTGCGCGGCCAACAGGGCCCGCGCTTCAGGCACTTCGATAATACCGCAGGGCGCGCACGGCCCGCGAACCGCAACGAACTTGATACATTGGGCGCTCCCCGCAAATCCCTTTGCGGCGCGTACGCACACAAGCATCATTTTCGCAGGCAGTGAATCCAACTAATAGATTTTGGCACGCCCTACTAATAGATTTGGGAGTTTTCTACTAATAGATTTTGGCATTTCTGAGCCCGCAGCCGAGAGTCGCTTACCGCAGGGGGCGGCGCGGACCCGTGCGCTATCATGGGTGAGTTAAACGAACCTCACAAGCTACGCACGTAAAGGGAGACCCAATGGCAGCAGCACAGCCCAAACCCATCCGCATGGTCGCCGGCCTGGGCAATCCGGGCGAGGAGTACGCCGACACGCGTCACAACGCCGGCTTTAAGGCGATCGACGTCCTGGCCGAGCAGGCGGGCGTGCGCTATTGGAAGAACCAGGCGGGCGCCGAGGTGGCCGTCATCAGCGTGAACGACGCTGAGGCCGAGGGCGGCAAGCGCGAGGTCGTGCTGGTCAAACCGCAGTCGTACATGAACACGAGCGGCGGCCCCATCTCCAAGCTCTGCGCGCAGTACAAGGTAAGCGCCGAGGAGCTTCTCGTGATCCACGACGAGCTCGACATCCCCGCGGGCGACGTGCGCGTCAAGGTCGGCGGCGGGCACGCGGGCCACAACGGCCTGCGCTCCATCATCGACAAGATGGGCAGCCGCGACTTCTCGCGCATCCGCGCCGGCATTGGCAACCCCCCAGGCCGCATGCCCGTGGCGGACTTTGTGCTCAAGCAGCTGCGCTCGCGCGAGGCCGAGGACTTCGATGTCATGGCCCACCAGGCCGCCGAGGCCGCCGCGCTCGCCATCACGCGCGGCGTGGTGTTCGCCCGCGACCACGTGAACGGCGGAGCAAGCGCAAACGGCAAGCACTAGCGCAACCCTCCAACCCCCTCTCGCCGAAACACGCCCTCCGTTCACCCAAAACAGCGCGGGCCTCGCCTTGAAAAAATGCCCGCGCGGTATACTTGACGATGTATGCGCAGATTGAGTACCGCTGCGCGTCAAAGGGTTGCAAACGGGGATGCCAAGCAGTCTACCTGCGCAAACGGCACTCCCCCTGAACAGTTCGGAGAGGGGTTCTATGTTTGAAATCCTAAAGAAGACGCAGTTCTCGGAGAAGGTCTTCGAGTTCCGCGTCCACGCCCCGAGGATGGCCAAGAAGGCGCACGCCGGCCAGTTCCTCATGGTGCGCGTTGACGAGACGGGCGAGCGCGTGCCGTTCACCTTCGCCAACTGGAATGCCGAGGAGGGCTGGATCGAGTTCATCTTCATGGTGGTCGGCAAGACCACCGAGTGCCTCTCCCAGCTCAACGAGGGCGACTTCATCCGCGACGTCACCGGACCGCTGGGTCAGCCCACCGAGGTCGAGGGCGACTCCGTGGCCGTCATCGGCGGCGGCGTGGGCCTCGCCATCGCCTACCCCGTGGCCCGCATGCTCTGCGAGCAGGGCAAGAACGTCTACGTGATCATGGGCGCCCGCACCAAGGACCTCCTCATCCTGCATGAGCAGTTCGACGCGCTGCCGCTCGCCGGCCTCTACGTCACCACCGACGACGGCTCCATGGGCGAGAAGGGCGTCGTGACCCTGCCGCTCGCGCGCCTGTGCGAGACCGACGCCATCGACCACGCCTTCTGCGTTGGCCCGGTGCCGATGATGAAGTTCTCCTCGCTCACCTGCCACGAGCACAACATCCCGATCATCGCCAGCCTGAACCCCATCATGGTCGACGGCACCGGCATGTGCGGCTGCTGCCGCGTCGAGGTGGGCGGCGAGACCAAGTTCGCCTGCGTCGACGGTCCCGACTTTGACGCCAGCGCCGTTGACTGGGACGACCTGGCCGCACGTCAGGCCAGCTACCGCGGTGAAGAGGCCGAGTCCACCAAGCGCCACAAGGAGGCCTGCGCATGCCAGAAGTAAAGAAGTACCGCCCGAACATCGGCGCGCCCCGCACCGCCCCCAACGAGGAGCCCGCCGCCGAGCGCGCGTGCGATTTCCGCCCTGTCGACACGGGCTTTACCAAGGAAGACGCCATCGCCGAGGCCAATCGCTGCCTCGACTGCAAGAAGCCCCTGTGCATGGAGGGCTGCCCGGTTGGCGTGAACATCCCCGGGTTCATCTCCAAGATCCGCGACGAGGACTGGACCGGCGCGCTCGAGACCATCAAGGGCGACAACCTGCTGCCGTCCGTCTGCGGCCGCGTGTGCCCGCAGGAGAGCCAGTGCGAGGGCAAGTGCATCCTCGGCCGCAAGGGCGAGGCCGTGGCTATTGGCCAGCTCGAGCGCATGGTGGGCGACATGGCCGACGAGGTCGGAAAGGCGCCGGTCTGCAAGCCCAAGAATGGCAAGAAGGTCGCCATTGTGGGCTCCGGCCCCTCCGGCATCGCCTGTGCCGGCGAGCTCGCGCGCGAGGGCTTTGACGTCACCGTGTTCGAGGCGTTCTTCACCGGCGGCGGCGTGCTTACCTACGGCATCCCCGAGTTCCGCCTGCCCAAGAGCATCGTCAAGCGCGAGATCGAGGGCCTGGAGCAGCTGGGCGTCCACTTTGAGTACAACTCCGTGGCCGGCCGCCTGTTCGACGCCGACGAGCTCTTTAACGAGGAGGGCTTCGACGCCCTGTACCTGGCCGTGGGCGCGGGCCTGCCCCGCTTCCTCAAGGTCCCGGGCGAGAACCTGCCCGGCGTGTACTGCGCTAACGAGTACCTCACCCGTACGAACCTCATGAAGGCGTACGACTTCCCCGTGTACGACACCCCCATCCGCCACGGCAAGAACGTCGTGGTGTTCGGCGGCGGCAACGTGGCCATGGACGCCGCGCGCACCGCACTGCGCCTGGGCGCCGAGAGCGTCACGCTCGCGTACCGCCGCACCGAGGCCGAGATGCCCGCGCGTCTGGCCGAGGTGCACCACGCCAAGGAAGAGGGCGTGAAGATCCTCGAGCTCGCGAACCCGCTGGAGTTCATCAAGGGCGAGGACGGCTTTGTGTCCGCCGTTAAGCTGGAGCGCATGGAGCTCGGCGAGGCCGACGCGTCCGGCCGTCGCCGCCCCGTGCCCGTGGCCGACTCCGCGTTCGAGATCCCCTGCGACGTGGCCGTTACGGCTATCGGCACCATGGCAAACCCGTTCGCCAAGCTCTGCGCCGACGTTGAGCTCAACCGCTGGGGCCTCATCGAGGCCGACGAGGACGGCCGCACCTCCAACCCCAAGGTGTGGGCCGGCGGTGACATCGTGACCGGTGCCGCCACCGTCATCCTCGCCATGGGCGCCGGCAAGAAGGCCGCTGCTTCCATGAAGAAGGAACTCCTCGGCGAGTAAATGCGATGCGTCATTTAGGGTCAGACCCTAAATGACGCATTTTGCGACCCATTGCGCCCGTCTGGCTTCGCGCCAGGCGGGCGATTTTGTTGCGAGGGGGGTGCGGCGTCGGGGCGGCTGGCGGGGCGCTCCCAAGGGCGTTTCCCGAGCGTTTACCGGAAACTCGGTGCGCTTCCTGAAACTCGGTGCGCTTCTCGACCGCTTTGGCGCTTCAGAATGGTCTAATAGCGCACTGAAGTTTAAAAAGCGCTCCGAGTTGGCGAAGGGCTCCCAGAAGCCGCTCCAATGGGGTATGCGCCGTCAACCCTTGTCGGCTCTGCGGGCGGCGCTCCTGCCGAGATGCATATCGATATAGCTGTTGGAAACTTCGGTGCACCTTCTAAAACCCGGTGCGCTTTTTGACCACTTTGAAACAGCAGAATGGTTAGAAAGCGCACCGAGTTTTGAGAAGTGCTCCGAACTTGGCGCGAGAGGCCAGGAACGGGGCCAGCGAGGCGCCACCATCGGCCCTGAGCGCTCCACCGCTCCGCGTCGCCGCCCTCCACAGCACGGAAAGGCTGCATCACGGGCGCGCCGCACCACCTCCGCCCGCGCCGTCCACGCCACACCGCCGGCACGGCGCTGCAGCACCATTCGCGCAGCTCGAGCGCATATCCACACTTATACGGTATGATGTACCGCATTCTATCGCCGCAAATTGCGCTAAGTGAGGAGCACCCATGGCGAGTATGAGCACCCTTTTGGAGCGCGCCAAGTCCGCCGGGCGCGACGCCCTGGCGGCCGTGAACACCAACCCCGACTATGGCCTGCCGGGCAACGACCTGGACCCCAACAACCCTACCCCGGAGCAACGCCGCACCGTGCCGCTCATCGTGCGCATCTACGGCGCCCTGTGCGCCCTCGACGGCATCGTGGCGCTCCCCCTCATGGGCGCGTACTTTGGCATCATGATCTACCGCCTGGTGCTGGGCCAAGAAGAGGTCCTCATCGGCAGCGACCTCACGCTCACCGCCACCATGACCGGCATTGGTGCCGTCCTGGCGTTCGTATCCTCGGTCGCTCTCATCATCTTTGGCTGGGCACTCATCAAGAGCTACCGCCGCGACGCGGGGCGCTGGGCGTACGCGCTCATTGTGATGACCATCGGTCAGATCCTCATCGACATCATGCTCCAGGGCTTTGGCGTGCACCTTATCCGCCCGCTTATCCAGCTCGGCATCCTCACGGCGCTCTCGACCACCATCGACCCCACGCTCAAGCAGGAGCGTGACCTGCAGCGCCATCTGCGCGACCTCGAGGACCGCGTGGCGGCCGCCGGCGGCATGCTCGGCCGCGACCTCACCGGCGAGGGCTACATCAAGCTCAACTTCTTCAACCTGTTCTGGGTCTTTATGGTGTGCTGCGTGCTGGGTCTCATCATCGAGGTGATCTTCCACATGGTATGGGTCGATCCGGGCGTGTACCAGGACCGCGCGGGCCTGTTGTTCGGCCCGTTCAGCCCCATTTACGGCTTTGGCGCGGTGCTGCTCACCGTGGCCCTCAACCGTTTTTACAAGAAACCCTGGCCTATTATTTTCCTGGTGAGCGCCATTATCGGTGGCGTGTTCGAGGCCGCCGTGAGCTGGTGGATGCAAACGTCGTTCGGGGCGATTGCCTGGAGCTACTCTTACGAGCTTCTACCCGGCATTCCCGACCCTATGGCGATCCTGTTCGCCGGACGCACGTCCACGCCGTTCATGCTCATGTGGGGCACCCTGGGCCTGTTCTGGATCAAGCTGTGCCTGCCGCGCCTGCTACAGGTCATCAACCTGATTCCGTGGAAGATGCGCTACTCGCTCACCACGCTCATGACCGCGCTGATGCTCGTCAACGGCGCCATGACGCTGCAGGCGCTCGACTGCTGGTTCTGCCGCGAGAGCGGCCTTGCGCCGAGCTCGCCTGTTGAGGAGTTCTATGCGGAGCACTTTGACAACGAGTACATGGCCAACCGCTTCCAGAGTATGAGCATCCACCCCGACACATCCGGCCGCGTGGATTCGCCCAAGGCTGGTACTAAGGAGTAGCAAACCGGCGGCGGTCAGCTCGCCGCCGTGCCAGCTATCCCCAATGGCGCAGCGGAACCCTCATTTAAGTGGCCCGCATCTTGACCGCAGTGCGCAAACGCACCGCCTGAATCTGATACTGCTTGCGTGCCTCTAAGCCGCGTCGGTTGCTTTTTGAGCACCTCATTGGCTCTTAAGCCGCATCGCCCGGCTCTAACGTCAACTCACTGTCGTTAGAGCCGGGCGAATCATTCTAACGTCAATATTTGGCTGTTTTTTGACGTTAGAAATAGATGGACCCCCGCTAACGTCAGCATGTTGACGTTAGCGGGGGCCTTTTGCTTGGCTCGAAGACCAAAGGCGCGGGGCTACCTTATGCGGTCAGCGCCCTACGCATTGCTGCGCTTGCGGCGGCGCAGGAACCATACGCAACCGGCTGCCATCAAGGCAACGCCTGCGAGTCCGACGCCGGGGCCGCCCGTGCGAGCGAGCACAACGGCAACCCAGTTCTCGAAGGTGTGCTCCTCCGACTTGCCGTCGTACTTGACGTCAAACCCAAGCTTACCGTTGCCCGCGTCCGTCACCTTGACCGTAGCCTTCACCACAGCGTCATCGAACACGTAGTCGCCGTCTGCCGCCTGGGCAAGCTCGGAGATCTCGTAGGTGAAGATCTTGCCGTGATCGGCCTCAGTGAACTCGAGCGGCGCGAAGGCGATCTTGCCGTCCTTCGTGTTGCCGACCTCCTGGATCACCGTACCAAAGCCATCGGAGCCTTCCGTCATATCACGCAGGACGAACGTGAACTGCTTGTCCTTGAGCTCTCCGCCGTTCAGCTTCTTGTTTGCCTTGAGCGTGACCGAGCCGCGGGCGTCATACACGTTCGTAATGACAGCATGGGCGTCGGCGCCGGAGATAGTTCCCTCAGTGCCGGTGGTCTGCTCGGCGACCTGCGACCAGCCGCCCGCAGGCTGCTCGGTCACGACGTAGGTCGAACCGTAAGGCAGACCCTTGATTACAGCCCGCTCGTTAGCGCCGAGCGTAATGGTGCCACCGTCGGAAACCTTACCGGTCTGCGGAGCTGCAGCCTTATCAGCCGCCTGCTTGCCGTCAACCGCCTGGATCTCATACGCGAGGTCCTTGAGCGGGGCGCCGTTGGCGTCGGTAAGCTCGAGCTCGAACGTGAACTTGGTGTTCTTGTTCACATCGGTGAGCTCATCCTTGGGGACAACCTTATCAACGATCAGGTTGTGCTCCTGCAGCACGTTCGTGAACAGGTTGCCCTTGTTCGCGATCTTGTCTCCGGCCTCGTAGGTCACAGAGGTGGAGAGCTTGCCGTTGCCGTTGTCGGAAACCTTCACCGTTGCGGTCTTATCCGCGCTGTCGTACACGATACCGTCGAGCGCAAAGCCACCGGCAGCCTTCTGCTCGGTCGTTGCCTCGGCGTACGTCACGCCATCGGCATTGACCGCGTTCGCGGGAACGACCTCGCGCATCACATAGGTATAGGTGCCAGGTGCGCTGAAGCTCTGAGCCGGGAAGTACACGGGTGCCATGCCGTACACGGGGTTGTCCACATCCTGGCCACCCTCACCCGGAAGCGTCTGGGCGGTGTCCACCGGGCCGTTCATGGCCGTGGCGATCTCCGTCAGCTCGCCATCCTTGCCCTGCGCGTACAGGTCAAAGCTGAATGCACCGTCCGCAATGAACCCATGGTCCATCTTCTTGTACGCCACGAGCTGCGCCGAACCGGTTGCAGCGTACGTGTTAGTAAAGCTCGCCTGCGAGGTGGCACCGGGGGCAATAACGCCACTCGTGCCAGCGCTGTTCGTGAGCGACCAGCCGCTCGGAATGGCCGTCTCGCTCACCGCATAGGTAGCGCCCACAGGCATACCGGAAACGGTAGCCGTCTGGCCGCCCTTGAGCTTGACAACACCGTCCGTGGTGTTGTGGGAGGCGTCGCCCACCGTGTACGGGCCGGCATACGGCACGCCATCAAGCGTCAGCATGAAGCTGAACTCCGCCTGGGCAGTGGCGTCCGAAGCACCCGCAACATTCTTAGTAATGGACAGCGAACCCGGCAGAGTCGTGTTGTGGAACGCGGCCACACCCGGATCCTTATCGGCGTCGTCGTACGCAACGGCGGCGCTCAGCTTGCCGTCTTTGCTGGAAACCGTAACGGTCACGATCTCGGAGCTCTTGTCGTACTCGATACCGCCCGCAGAGGCCGGGAGGTTCTCGGTGATCTTATAGGTATGGGTGCCAGCCTCGGTGTACTCGATCGGCTCAAAGGAAATCGTGCCACCCTCAGTAACCGCAACGTTCTCCTGAACAACCTTCTCCGTCGTGCCGCCGTCGGCGTTCTTCACGACCTCAGTCAAGTTGAAGGTGAAGCCGCTTTCCGGCTGGGCCCATGCGCCATCGAGCTGCTTAGTCGCCACGATGCGGGCACTGGTCTTGCCAGGCGCGAACTCGTTGACGAAGGTCGCCGTGGCTTTCTGAGCCGCCTCGATCACGCCGTTGTTGTTCTGGACGTCGACCAGCTGCCAGCCAGCAGGCGTCTTCTCGTACACACGGTAGGTGGTGCCGGAGGGGATGCCCGTAATGTGAGCCTCAAAACCAGCCGGCATGGAGAACTCAAAGGCGCCCGTGTCGGGGTCGGGCTTCACCGTGGGATCGTAGCTCCACTGCGCGTACAGGGTCACTCGCAGGTCCTTGTCGACCATCTTGATCAGCTCATCGCTGAAGATCTTCGCACCATCTGCGAACGGCGTACCAGACCCGTTTGCCTTTGTGTTCCAACCCGCGAATGCAAAGTTCGGGCGGGTCAGGCCGCTGGCTTTGTCCAGGGTTAGGCTGCCGGTCTTCTCAAGATCGAGGTACGCACGCTCCATGCTGCCGCTGCCGCCGTTGACATTGAAGTCAACGACCGCATGGGTGTTCCATACATACGTGCCTTCCGGAGCGGGATTGTCCTTGTACTCAGTCTGAATGTACTGGACAGACATGGGCTCACCAATGGGGTCGCCACTCTCGTCTACGCGGATCCAGTTCAGCTTGCGGCTCGTGCCACCCAGATCAACGTTGCCAGTAGGCAGCCACGCCCCCTTAAACATGAACCTGTCGCCCAGAACAACCTTACGCAAGGCGCCGCAATCGATAAACATGCCAATTAGATTCGCATCCACAGTCGGCTCGAATGACGTAAGATCAAGCTCCGTAAGTGAGGAACAGCCCCTCAACATCTCCATCGCGCCAGCAACTTTGATCTTGCTAGAAGCTGGGAACTTGAGAGTTTTAAGCGCTTTGCAGCCATTAAACATAAAACTCATGGACCGGACTTGAGACATGTCAAAGCGCGATAAATCAGCCTCCACCAGAGAGCTGCACCCAGCAAACGCGTTAGACGCCTGAGTTAACTTTGTACTGGGCTCCTCTGGGAACCTGAAATCAACAAGCGACTTACAGCCACCGAACAACGATTCGATAGTGTCGACATGGCTCATGTCGAAAGATGTAAAGTCGGCGCTCTTAAGGTTCGCACACCCCATGAACGCCTGATACATGTGTCGTGTTTCAGGCGTGCCCGTGGCGCGAAGAGCAATCTCGGTAAGGGAGCTGCAGTTTTTGAACATTCAGGACATTGTTGTAACAGCGCGCAAATCGAACATCGACAAATCGATGGTCTTTAGGGTACGGCAGCCAGAGAACATCTGAGCCATATTCGTAACACTTGATGAACCATTCCGGGGGAACGTAACGCTCTCGAGCGCTACACAGCTTTCGAACATTCGAATCATGTTTGTTACGGTGCTCAGGTCAAGGCTTGAAAGATCGACCTTCTGGAGAGAGCCGCAGTTTAAGAATGTGCGCTCCATGGAACGTGTTCCTGCAGGCGCTTCTCCCCTGAGCGATACGCTTGTTAGACTCTTGCAGTCGCTGAACATATCGTTCATGTCCTGGACCATGCTCAAATCAAAGTCGGACATGTTTACCGTACTTAATGAGTCGCAACCCGAGAACATACCAACGGTGCTCGTCACAGCAGAGTGCTCAGTCTTAGGAAGCTTGACCTCGGTAAGGGATGAACAGCTTTCGAACATCATCCCCATGTACTTTACTTTGCTCAGACCAAAGCCAGACAAATCAATGGAGTTCAGGCTTTTGCAATCTTTGAACATTCTGTCTACAGAAGCCACCGAATCGCTAGCATCCGTGGGGAACTCGACACTGGCAAGCGAGGAACAACCGCTAAACATGCCAAACATGTCAATCACATTTTTAAGACCAAACCTCGACAGATCGAGGGAAACGAGCGATGAGCATCCATCGAACATACCGTTCATGCTCGTAACTGCCCAGTCATCTGCAGCAGGAAGCTTAATCTCTTCAAGCTTTTTACAGCCTGCGAACATGCTCTGCATATTCTGAGCCTCATTCATGGAGATCCCAGAAAGATCGATAGACCGTAGCTTGGCGCAATCTTGAAACATGTGATCAATGAACTGCAGGCCCGAAACCGACCCTACGCCCTTGGGGAACAAAACGTTCTGCAGAGAGCCACAGTACTGGAACATATAGTTTGTAACCTGAAGATTGCCCAGATCGCACTTTGAAAAATCAACCTCTGTGAGTGACGGGCAATCAGAGAACATCCCGCCTGCATGCACTACCTCAGATGTATCAAGATTTGTAAAGTCAACAGATTCAAGTTTGCTCCAATGAGAGAAGAGATTGGTAAAACGAGCCGCCTTCGAATTAGCCTCAAACTCCACAGTGGTAACGCTATCGCCGTAGGCCGCCAGGCCAGTATCACTACAAATGCCGGTACCACCGATAGTGAGCCTACCGTTTATATCGATTTTCCAATGCCAATTGCCATCAGAGCTTGTGCCGCTGGCAGGAAGGCTGGGCGCGGGCGCGGCGTGCGCCTCCTCGGGGGTGAAGAGGCCCACCAGGGCGTCCCATGCCTCGCGACCGCGGTCCATCAGCCAGGAAATCGGCGACTGAGTAGCCTCCTTCTCGCCAGCGGTAGCCTTGGACTCGTCTGCAGCAGCCTCCTCCGGCGTCAGCGCGGAAGCAGGGTCACTGATCTGGTTAATCTTGATGTCCTCGGGGTCGACCTTAACCGGCTGGCCCTCCTCGTTGGTGAGCTCAACGCGGAAGTCGAAGAGCTGGTCAGGATGATCAGGATCGCCATCGCCCTGAACGGTCTTCTGAACCGTGAGCGAGCCATCCTTATAGGCGTTCTTAAAGACCTGCGCGTCCTTCTCGGCCTTCACCTGCTTGTCGCCGCCACAGATGGTGCAGTTCTTGTCCGCATGATCCCAGCAGGGCACCTCGAACCCGCTCATCTGCGTGCTCAGCGACAGCGTGCCGTCGCGGTTGTCCTTAACGTCGACCTTCACCAACGCGTAGTGGCTGTCGTACGTGATCGCAGCATCGTTGCCCGGCACCTCGTGCATCACTACGTAGCGCGTGGAACCCGCGTCCTTTTGGGTGAACTCAACCGGTGCGAACTTGATTGTTCCATCCGCCTTGTTCGTAGCCTCTGAGATCTTCTTGTAGCTCGCGGTGCCGTCCTTGGCAACGCTCACCTTGCCCAGCTCGAATGTGAACTGGTGATCCTGCAGGTCACCGCCCGCAAGCTTCTTGAACGCCTGCAGGTCCAGCTTGGCGGTCGCCTCGTAGGAGTTAAAGAACACCACGCCGCCCTCAAGCTCGAGCGGGTCCTCAATCGGCGCGCCGTCAGCTGTAGAGTACGCAACCTGAGTATCAAGCGTGCCGTTACCCTTGTCGGTGACAGTCACCGACACCTTGTACGTATCCTCGCTGTAGGTGTAGCCGTCGATTCCTGTGTTGTTCTCACGGATGAGGTAGTTGAAGGTCCTGCCGTGATCGGCTTGCGTGAACGTGATGGCGCCAAACTCGACCGGGGCGGTCTCCCCAACGATGCCTTCGTCATCCTCCTCATGATAATTCTGCGCCTGGTTTTGCGCCGTGCGAATCACGGTGCCGGCACCCTCGTCAACGAGCTCAAAGGTGAACAGGCCCTTCTGAAGCTCGGCGCCCGCCAGAGCTTTGAGTGCCACGAGGTTAACCGTCGCCGTAGCCTCGTACGTGTTCACGAAGGCTGCCTCAGCAGTCTTATTCGGTTCGATGGTGCCCGTCTGCTCGGCATCGTTAGCGGTAAAGCCCGCAACCTCGCGCTCGGTAACGCTATACGTCACGCCCTCATCGATATCATCGATCACAGCGCGCTGGCCGTCCTGCAGCTTGATGACGCCGTTGGTTGCGACCTTACCGGTCCCAACCTGCTGGTTACCCTCATACACCGTGTAAGCGAACTCGTCCAGAACCGGCTCAAACTGCGGAGTATCCGAGTCGCCATCCTGAGCGACCTCACGGCTGAACTCCACCGCGAACTCGAACTCCTGGTTCTCCTCGACAGTCGAGGCACCCTTGACCTCCTTGGAGATCACAAGGTCACCGTAGGGGTGATACTCATTGTGAATATCCGTGCCGTTAACCGTCGAAGCATACGAGGAGTTAGCCGCCATATCTTCCTTGACGGTGTACTCAGCAAGTTTGCCGTTGAAGTACTTATTCAGTCCGCGGAACTCATAGGTCCACATACCGACCGAGTTCGGACGCACGGTCCTACTGTCGATCCTCTTGCCATTACGGTAGAGGTCCACCTTGATGGAGTCCGGGCGCAGCTCGGCGTTGTCGCCGCCCCACGTCTTGGTGCCCTTGACCGTGACCTTCTCGATCTCGTGGTAATTCTCAATAGAGGCGTGCTCACCGTTCAGGTGAATGTTGGCCTTGTAGCCAGCCGGCACATCCTCCTGGATGCTGTAGACGATCTTGCTGCCGTCCTTGGCATAGGCCGGAAGCGTCCCGAAGGTGCCCTTCCACTCACCCTTCTCGTTCGCGATAAGCGTGAGGGTGGCCTTGCCGGCATCCACAACGCCCGCCTCGTCCGCAGGCTTGCCGTTGGCAAGCAGGGTGAGCTTGACCTCGTTGGGCCTCATATTGTCTTGGTCTTTATTGTCCGCCCAGGTCTTCTCAACAGAGAGGCTGTACTCCTTGAGACCGACCATCGTGTGGCCAGAGCGGGAAACCTCGGGCTTAGAGTCACCGGCGCCCGTAGCGCTGGAGGTCCTGGAGACGTACATCATGTTGTAGGCATGGGCATCGTTTGCGATGAGGTTCTCCGTCTCGACCTGCTCGCACTGAGGTGCCCTCATGTTGACGTAAACGGTCGCCGTCTCGCCCTTATCGAGCCTGAAGTCCGAGCCGTCGGAGGCCTTCGACGCATCGACAGCGATGGCCTTCACGGTCGCCAGGTCCGTGTCCTTAGTAAGCGGCTGCCAGATTTTCGTGTTCTCGAGGTTGAGGCTCTCCTTATTCGCGTCGACCGCGCCACCCGCTTCCGGGTCGCCCTTCTCGAACTTGAGCCCCTCCTGCGTGCTGTAATACACCTTGGGGTCGCAGCCGGCCTTCTCAAGCTGGCTCGTATCGACACCGGTCAACACGCCATGCCATGCAGACGCGCCTGCGTTGTAGTTCTCGAGCGAATCGTAGAACACCAAACCGGAGGTCGCGCTGCCTTCCTCGATGTTCGTCAAAGACAGACGATAGGTGTAGGGAGCGCCCACATACGCCTTGCGGGAATTATATGCGTCGTCCGAGCCGTCAGACCAGACGCCGTCGTTGTTCACCATGACGAGCTTGGAGATCTCAGAGGTCTCGGCATCCAGAGCATCCGGAAGCTTCGCAGTAGCACCGGCGTACACGAAGACAGGATCAGCAACATCGGGGTCGAGGTCGGTCATGGCATCGAGCTCGGCATCCGTCTGGAATGCGGCCTTCGTGCCCTTGTTGTTGGTACCGCGCGGATTATCCTCCTCGCCGCGGTAGTCCTCGACCGATCCGAGAGACTCATTGTCGGACTGATACGCCATAACGGCATGCGTGTCGAGGCCGTTGTCGCGCACGGACTCAAAGCTCGCCACAGCGGAGAAGTCAAGCGTCGGCACGTCCTCGTACAAAACGACGCCATCCTGGTTGTACTTGACGGGATGCGGAGCCAGGTCCGCAGACACCACAAAGAGCGTCCTACCAGTGCCCCGGTAGTCCTCAATGGTATACATCTCGCGGATCTTGTCGTCCTTGCGCAGCTTAACGGTGTCGAGCTGAGGCATGAACCCCTTGGGGAGCAGGCTGTACCAGGTGCAGCCCTCCTGCGCCAAAAGCCTGCCGTCCGCCAGCGCGTCCTCATAGGTTGCGAGGCTCGCGATATGGCTCTTGTACTCCATCTTTGAGTTGTAAAGAATCTTGACTCGACGCGCCTCGGGATCGATATCGCTGATTCTGGACGTCGCCTTGGCCGACATCTGAGCACGCGTATCGGTCGTGTAGCCCTGCAGCATGTCGTGGCCGCGCTTACGCAAGGTTTCCATCTGGATGGGCTCGCCGTTGCGGTTCGTACCCTCGGCGTCGATCTTGGCGTAGTTCCACACGGACATGTGCGGCGTGTCAGAGCCCTCGAACGCCTTCTCGACCTCACGGCCAAAGGCGCCGTTGTGGAGCAGCTTTGCGAACACGCGCACATGGTAGAGGAGCGCGGCATTCTTCGTGCTCACTACCGTGCGGACACTCTCGGTATCGGCCGGAATGGCAACCCTAGTCGCGCCCGGCTCAGGGGTTCCTTCACCGGTGAACTTCAGCTCGCCCGTCTTCCAGCTGGCAACAACATGGTCCTGCCACTTGCCGTTACGCTTAACCTGCAGGGTGATGTCAGGGACATTCGCAGCGTTGTCGTCGATGTCATATGCAATGCCACTGTACTCACCTGGCTTGGCGGTCGAGTTGCCGTTCTCGTCCAGATTGATGGCGCGGGCCTTCTTGATATGCGGCTGCTCGGGGAATTCGACGTATGCGTATTCAAAGTCGACGCCCGCCTTGAGGCTGTGGTCGTACACGGCGCCAGCGCCGGTATCGTTCAGGGAGAGCCCCTCGTCCTCGGTAGTCAGCGTCACAGGCACTTGGCCGTAGTTGCCAAGCATACCCTCGGCGTTACCGGAACCCTCAGGGCGCTGCACCTCCTTGTACGTCCACGGCAGCACATGAGCCACGGAGTTGAGGGTGTAGGAAACAACGGGGTCCTTGCCATCCTGGATGTCGTTGAGCGCCACAGGGTAACGGCCGTAATAACCGTTGAAGGGGCTGCATCCGGGATCCCACACGGAGGCAAGGTCGCTTCCGACGCTTTGACCAGAGGGTGTCAGGGTATCCATGGCGTCGCCCGTAAGCGGGTGCGTGCCGTAGGCATACAGCTCGACATCACCATCCACAGGGTCGAACTCAGGGTCGGAGTACTTCCACTCAACACTCGCCGTTGCCTCTTTGGTGGTGACCTCCTGCTTGTCGCCCGCCACCTCGGGATCGGCCTCCGTCAAGGTGTAGGTCACCTTGTTCTTCAGCGTGTACGTCTGCTCTTTCTTGAACTGGCTCATCGGGTAGGCAACCTCGACCGTAGTGAACTCGGTGTTGCCAACGCCCGCCATGAGCTTGCCGTCGTTGAGTTTTTGGGTCAGGCTGCTCTCGACGCCGTCACCGGTCGACTTCCCGATGATGAAGCCCTTGTAGTCGTCGTTCTTCTTATCAATAAGGGAGAGCGTGTACTTCTGGTTGACGCCGTGAGGCACGTAACCGTTCATGTACCACGTGACCACCAGGTAGCGCTCCTCGCCCTTGATGCGCTGGTCCGCGGGGATGTAGGAGCTGTCCACAATGCGGGGCTCCTCGGAAGCCTTCTTGGTGGCGCCGGTAATCTTAGCCCTGGTATCGAACTGGGCGGTCAGCTCGTTGGATTTCTTGCCAATAAGGTTGCCCGCGTTGGTGGTCACCTCGATGGAGGGGTCAAACGGGGCGGACGTCTTCATGTCGACGAGGTCGAACGGGCGCAGGCCCTCGATGGCGAACTCCATGTAACCCTTGGTGGAGGCGGGAAGCGTGCGGGTGTTGGTGATCAGGTACTTGTCACCAACGAACTTGTAGTTCCACTCCATGCGGGTGGAGGGCTCCTGCGGAACGGACAGGCGCATGGAGCCCATGCCCTTGCCATCGCGCGTGGTGAAGATCGAGGCGGGGATGGTGATGACAATCGAGCCAGCGGGATAGTCGTGCTCGCCGGAAAGGCCGTAGCTCACACGCATGCTTACATTCACGCGAGCGTCGTCGTTCGGCTTGACATACAGGAGGTCGGCGTTTTTGTTATCCGTCGTGTCGCTGGTCATCCAAACGGTCGAGATCTGGTCGATCTTGGAGCCATCCGCCTCGGACGGGAGCGAGGAACCGTTCTTCTTCAGCGGGCTCTCGCCACGACGAGGAACAGCGAACAGGGTCTCAGACATCTGGCGGGCGGAGGCGTCGTCGGCACCGGAGTCCTTAAGAGCCTGGGCGGCAGCGGCCTGAGAGGCCAGCGCCTCTCCGCCGGCGGTCACTGCAGTCAAATCGTTGTTCGTGGAGAAGAGAGCGGTGGAAGCATCGCCCTTCTCGTTCTCCGTGGCAGCAGAGTCAGTTTTGGAGGCATTGGAGTTCGAGGCAGCTGCATCGGTGCCGTTGGCGGGAGCGGCATTGTTCGACTCGGAATCCTTTACAGCGGCGTCCTCGGCAGGAGCGGACTCCTGCTCGCCCTGAGCCTGAGAGGCGTTGTCGCCGGCAGCGGCATCCTCGCCCTGCTGTGCAGACTCGTCCTCGGCAAGCAGCGCCGGGGCATCGTCAGTTGTGGTGGCGTTGGAATCGGCCGTGGACTCCGCCTCCTCATCGGAGGATGCCATGCCCTGGACGATGGGAGCGAGCGCACGCGTGGCGTCGTCCATCATCTGAGCGTATGCGGGGGTAGGCACCGAGCCAACCACCATGGTAAGAGCCAGGAACCCACTCAGCACCGGCTGTGCATAGCGGCGCGTGAGGGACCTCGCCCTGTTCGCTACACTCGAGAGCGTCGATTGCAGCATCTCGGCAACGCACTTCTTCTCAGTCTTCATTTGCTATCTCGCCTCACCATTCTCCATCGCGGAAGCACGGCCCCGCCGGCTCGCCTTCCGCAGGTATCGACCTATGAGCAACATGGCTGCAAATGCCAATAGCAGGCAGGCGCCTATCAACGCCGGCCTGGTGTTGTCATTCACGTACGCCGAAATATCGGCCTGAGCATCCTCGAACTCAGCGGGATCGTATTCGCAGCGCTCGCCCACAACGAGCAGGCGCTTGTCGTTCACGCCAATGCGACCCTTGGGATTCCACTGGTCGGGGGTGGTGGTGCACGTAACGAGCGTGCAGCGATCACCGGGCTCGGGACGAACGTCCACATTGGTGGGGTCGACGATCTCCCATCCCGTCACACGGTATGCGAACACCTCGTCCAGCACATGGACAGCGAACACGTCGCCAGGCTCAAGGGCGCGAATGCCGTCGAACACACGGAACTGTCGCATGCCGGAGTGGCCCGTGAGGAAGCTGTTGCAACGCTCACCGCCAACCGGCAGAGACGTTTCGGGCTGATGGCCAACGCCCGAGGACAGAGCAGGCTCGCCCACACCGTGGTACACCGTCATGGAAATATCGGCCTTGGGGACTTCCACCCAGCCAATAGCCTCGTTCCCGTCGAGCGCGAGCTGCTGATCGTAGGGAAGGATCTCGCCGCCCGCAAGGGCAGCTGCGGCCTCGGGGTCCTCGTAGCCGCCCAAGCGCGCGTTATAGGCGCGCGCCTGAGCCATGAGGTAGTCGCATTCAGCCGGGTCGAGTGCGCTTGCAGTGTCGGTCAGCGTGGTGACGTTGCTCTTTGCCACCTGCTGCCAATACACGTTGGAAAGGACGGGCACCATGCACAGCACAAGGCCAATGCCAATAAGCAGCTGAGGGATAGGGAGCTCACGACGACGGCGCGCGCCGAAGTGCTTGCCCTCCCCCTTGTGTGTGCCCGGTTGCCCGTCCTTACGCATGCCCGTTACCGCCTGCTAGTCCAGCGCGTTACCCTTGCGGTGCGCGCGCATCAGGTACCAGCCGAGGCCGATGGCCAGAACGGCGGCACCGCCCAGGCCCACACCGGCAGCACCGGTCACGGCCAGCGAGAGCTCCTTGTCGTTCACAACGTCAAAGTTGACCATACCGGTAGCGGCATCGGCGGCCTTCGTTGCGTCGGGCGTTGCGTTTTCGCTGACCACCTTGCAGGTGAGGCCCGTAAGCATGCCATCGGCACTGTAGGTTGCGCCAACGGTGACGTTGATGGAGTTGTTGGCGGGTAGGCTGTAGTCGGTAGGAGCCTTGGTCTCCTCAAAAGTGTACGTGCCAGCGTCAAGACCAACGATGCCGGTGATGGCACCCTGATCGTTCGTGACAAACTTCTTCGCACCGTTCTTGTCGGCAGTCCAAGCGTTCGCGGTAGAGAGGTACTTGCCCTCCTGGTTTTTAACCACGAACTCGGCGCCGGCAAGCTCGACCTTGGTAACCTTATCCATCTTGTCGAGGCTCGCCTGGAAGGTGTAGAGCTCGATGGGATCGCTGGTCACACTCGAGGTCGTAGCGGCCTGGGGATCGTTCGAATAGGTGAACGTGGCGGTGCTCGCGTTGCCCTTGCCACCCACCTTGAACTTGGTGGAATCGGTCAGGCTGGCGCGGTAGGTCACGGTCAGGGTGCTGTCGGCAACAACATCCTTGATGGCCTTGGTGTTTGCGCACTTAACGGAGAGCTTTGCATCCGTGGACTGATTAACAAAAGAGCTGGTGACGTTGGTGCCCTGCTCATCGCCCACAAACACCTTAACGCTGTTCTTATCGAGGGTCATACCCGCAGGAAGGGTATCCTCGATGAGAGCGCTGAAGGTGGCAAAGCCGTTGTAGTTCGCCGGCATGTGGACCTGCACGCGGTAGTCAACGCCCTCGTTGATCTCGGCATCGGCATACGCCTTCCAGGCGTTGCCCTCTTTAACCTGCTTGGTCACGGAGACGGGAGCGACCTTCTCCTGGATGGTGGTCACGCTACCACCCAGCGGAAGCCAGATGGGCAGGGTGGCCAGCGTGGAGCCGGTCAGGCTGGAAGGATCCGTGAGGAACAGGTAGTAGCCCTCTGCGGCGCGATACTCAGTGCCGGAAGCGACCTGGGCGGTGGCCTTCAGGTTCGTCTTTGCCCATGCGGCAAGGTTCATGGCAAACGTGCCGGAGTCGACCCACTTGTGGTCCTTGGGAGTCTTGCCCTCGGAGGACGAGATCTTCTGAGAGATGTACTCGAGTGCGTTCTGGGCAGTCTTGGGATCCTTGTCCTTCAGCCACGTCGTGTAGTCCGCACCCAGGAACTCAACGAGCTTGGTCTGCTCGGCGTCGCTGAGTGCCCAGGCCACGTTGCTGGCCTTGTTGTCGTTGGAGATATATCAGCCTTGAAGAAGCAGTACGCGTTGTACTTAGCGACGACGCCCTGCGTGCTCTCAATCGTCACGGCTGCATCCGCAGCGTATGCGGCAGTAGGAAGCGCGGCGACCATCGGAGCGGCAAGCGATCCGGCAAGGATCAACGCCATGGTCTTCTTGGTCCACCCGTTCAACTGATACTTTTGCATATCCCCTCGTCCTTCCTGTCTATGGGGTTAGCTTTGTTGCTTTCGAATCATCGTGCCTGCGTGTACCTGCAGCGTCATTCGCTCTAGGACTCGGAACCACCATCAGTGGCGCCGTCCTTTTTCAGGAAATGACCGAGCGCGACCGCTGCCAGGCCCAATGCCAGCGCGATGAAGCCGAATTTCGTAAAGGGAGCGAGGCTGTCCCATGTTTGCGGGAGCTTGCCGATGATATCCAGCGGATCGCTCGGCGGCTCCTTTTTCTTATCGTGCTCAACAAGCAAGGTCACAGACGCATCCTGCGCGTCCACCTCGTCAACCTTGGCAGCACCAGACGTGCTGCACGTGAGCGTGAAGTTCTCGATGCTGTGCTCAGCCGTGAGCTTAACGGTCGACTCAGACCCCGCAGCAAGCTCGTAACCTGCCGGAGCCTTGGTCTCTACGAGGGTATACACACCGCAACCGAGCACGGGAGCGATCTCCACCTTGCCGGAGGCGTCCGTCTTCCACAGACCACGCTCCGACTCGCCGGCAAAACGGCCGTCCGAGGTGAGCCACTTGCCATCAGCGCCGCGAAGGGCAAAAGTTGCGCCCTCGAGCGTCTTGCCATTGCGAGTCGCGGCACGCACGTACATCTTGGACGTGTAGGCCTTAACGCTCACAGAAGGCGTGCGGCCCTCGCCATCAAACGAAGGGAACGTTGCCCAAGCGGTATTGAGAAGACCGGCCGCGCCCGAACCCGTAACGGCATCGGCGTCCAGCTCGTACGTCACCACGATGGAATCGCCGGGCTTGGCCTCCGTCTGGCACAGGTCTGCGAAGCGGATGTCCATTGCCGACTCGCCCGCCTCAACAGTTGCGAAGTCGGTAAGATCGACCGCCTTGCGAGACGTGGTGTTCAGCTCAACATGAACACTCCCCTCGCGAAGTGACAGCAAGGGGTTCCACTCGGCGTGCATGGCGCATGCATATGTGGTAAAGAGCGAGTAGGTGTCCGGCACCGTCATAGTCATACGGTACGAAAGCGTCTTGCCCGCCCCGTACACGGCGGACTCGCTCCAATCCTCATCGGTCTTTACGTCCATCGTAAGTACGGGCGTGCTCGACTTGTCCCAAAGCACAACCGGATCTCCTTCGACCCAGGCGAGCAGCGGGCGCCGATCCTTGGCGACGAGCAGATACCAGCCATCATCAACACTCAGCGCGTCTCCGCCGGACACGAGCTGATCACAGGTGCCCTCCGCATCGGCGGCAACATAACCGGAGAGCCAGTGCGCCAAAGAACCGTTCTCGTCCTTGGTGACTGCACGGCTCACAGCCTCAACAAGCGCACGGCCCTGGGCTTTTGCGTTGGAGGCGTTCGGGTCATACGAGGGGAACGGATCGTTGTCGCCCACCTTCTGGCCAGCAACATCCACCCACGCGAAGTTCTCTTCCAAAGGAAGCGCGTCGGCGTCCGCAATGGGAACCACCAGGTAGGTGGCATCTGCACCAGACGTATTCTTGATTTGGAGCGAACCCTTGCCCGCCGCATAGGCCTGCGCGGGCAGGCACGCAGAGACGCACACGACCATTGCAATTACAAGAAGCACAGGCATGGCAAGCGCGCGAGCAAACAGCCCACGCACCCTCGCCAATCCATGCTGCTTTTTTCAAACCCCGCAGCGTTCACGCTTCTCCCATCTCCCGATAAAGGTTCAGCACATAGCTTTGTCAGTAAAATAGCACTAGACACGCAGTTTGGACAACCCCCCCCCGCCTATGAATTCCAGATTTAACTTTTGATAACAGCAGCTAGATGCCTATGCGCCGATCTCTTGCTCCACTACGCAGGTGTTCTTGATGGTGCTCACCAGCTGCTGCAGCGCGTCGATCACGCGCGGGCGAATATCGCCGCCAATGAGGACGAGCATGATGTCGTCCCCCACCTCAAGCTCGCCGGAATTGAGCCACACGCGCACGTACTCGATACCGGGCAGCGCGCGAGCCTCCTCAACGGCTGCGGCGACCTTGCTCTCGTTGTAGGAGAACACCATGCCGGCCACTTTGCCGCCCGGCTGCACGCCGTCGGTTGAAACACCGCGCACCTCGGCCTTGGGCGTCTCGCGCACCGTGCCGTTGTGGACGAGATACATCCCGCAGCGGGCAAACACCGGGTCCGCCTTGGCCTCGCGCAGCCATTCGTCGATCGAGGGCATCTGAGCCATCTCTTGCCTCCTCATGTCGAAGTTCTCACCAGCATATATAACAAAGGCGTCCCCGCGCGAACGGAGACGCCTTATGTCGAATCGTTTGGGCGCGGATTTGGGGCGCGCTTGCTCGGCCGGGACCCTACTCAGCCGGAGCCTCTGCGGGCGCCTCGGCCGGCGCCTCACCAGCGCCCGCGTCGGCACTGCCACCGTCCTCGCCAACCGTGCCCACCAGCGTGCACACCATCGTGGCGCGCTTGGTCTTGGCCAGGAAGGCATCGTCGCAGGTCACGAGCGTGAGCACCTGCTTGGCGTCCTTCACCTGCTGCTTGGCGTCCTTGGACTGCGCACTCGCACGCTTGAGCGAATCGGCCAGGTACTGCGACAGGCCGCCGTCGCCGTCGAAGTTCGTGCGGCGCGCGTCCACGTAGTCGTCCTCGACCTTCATGGTGAACATGGGCTCGAACTCATACGTGGCCTCGGGCGTGATGTAGTACACCTTCTTAATGGTGTCGAACGCGTCCTGCTTGAGCGTCTCGTTGATGTAGCTGAACATCGAGCCGTCGTTCATGTGGTGGCCGTAGAGCGTCGTCTGCTGATCCACCACGCCGGGCGCGGTGCCGTCCATGTCCAGGAACACCGTGCCGTTGGCGTTGTACTCGCCGTTGATGAGCGTGCGCAGGTACGTGTCGTTCGTGTCGCCCTGGGCAACCACGTGGTTGATGTTCGTGCCCGGCACGTAAATCCAGCCAACAACGTCCTCGTTCACCTTTTTGAGCGCCTCGAAGTCGATGTTGGGAATGCCCTCGCCCGCGGTGTCCGAGATCGCCTCTTTGTTGAGGTTGTCGTAGAAGTCGGACGCCTGCTTGTAGCCGAGCTGCGCGTGAATGAACAGGCCACCCGCCGCGAGCAGCAGCACAACGCCCACCACAATGAGCAGCGTGGAGAACACGTTGCCCTTGCGCTTGGGCGGCTGCGGAGACGAGCCGCGCGAGCCGGATCCACCGTACGAGGCCCCGGTGCGGGAGTACGGCGAGGCTGCGGAAGCCGAGCGCTGGGCGCCCGCCATCTGAGGGCCGCGCGAGGCGGCAGCGTATCCCTGGCCTGTGTTGGCGTAGCGAGCACCTTGGGCACCCTGAACGCCCTGAGCTCCGGCACGTCCACCGGCACCAGGCATGCCCTGGGCACCGGCACCGCGCGGAGCTCCGCCCTGAGCCGCACCGTAACCGCCACGGGGCTGCGCGCCATACGGCTGCACCCCCGCCGCACGCGAGGCCGGAGCCTGAGCAGAACCTCCGCGCTGAGCCGTGTTACGCGCATACGGATGAGGATTTGCCGGCTGAATCAGCGGAACGTCGGAGTTGACGGGGCGCGGCGCACGCGCACCCGAAGGAGCGGCGCCGAGCCCAGAGCCGCCGCCCTGCGCTCCGCCGCTGTTTTTAGGCTTGAAATGCCTTCCCTCTGCGGGAGCCATGCGCGCCTACGCCTCGGCCATGTCGCGCTTGAGCTGCGCGATGGCATCGCGATACTCGGGCATGGTTGCGCCGAGGATCTGGGTGGCGTAAATGGCGGCGTTCTTGGCGCCGTTGATGGCAACGCAGGCAACCGGTACGCCGGAGGGCATCTGCACCATGGAGAGCAGTGAGTCCAGGCCGCCCAGGTCGCTCGTCTTCATGGGCACGCCGATGACCGGCAGCGGGGTGAAGGCGGCCACCACGCCGCCCAGGTGCGCGGCCTTGCCGGCAGCGGCCACGATCACCTTGATGCCACGGTCGGCCGCGGTCTCGGCCCACTCGTGCACCTTGGCGGGGTTGCGGTGCGCGCTGGCGATGACCAGCTCGTAGGGCACGCCCAGAGCGTCGAGCTCGGCGGTGCAGCCCTCCATGACGGGCATGTCGGACTTGGATCCCATGATGATGCCCACGAGCGGGGCGTTCTCGGTCGTCTCTACGGACATAATGCCTCCTGGCAGCTTTGATTGCAGATATTAGAAGTATAGCGGTGCGGCCGCCGCTTGTTCGCGGGGCACCTATACAAAGAGCCCGGCAGAGCGCTGAACTCTGCCGGGCTCGAAAGCCTCTACGAGCGGCGGGAGCCTCTCGAGATGCTAGCGACTACTGGTCGCGACGACGACGGTGGAAGAACGCACCGAGAGCCGCAGTCACGGAGCCGATGAGGCCCGTGCCGGCGACGGCCATCGTCACCGGGTCGCCCGTCTGGGGCAGGCCGGAGCCGTTGGAGTCGGAGCCGGTGTTGCCACCCTGGTTGCCGCCGGTGTTACCACCCTGGTTGCCAGAGTCACCGCCGCCCTGGTTGCCGCCGCCCTGCTCGACGTCCTTGAGACCGTCAATGGCGGCCTTGAGCGCGTCGGTCGCAGCGGAGATGTCCTCCTTGGTGGCGTCCTCGTTGGCGATGACGTCCTTAGCGGCGTCGATGGCCTTCGTGAGCGCGTCAACGGACTCAGGCGTCTTGCCGGTGGTGTCCAGAGCCTCAGCCTTGGTCACCAGGTCCTTCAGCTCGTCCTTGGACGGCTTCTCCGCCGGCGGGACCTCTTCCTTCACCAGGCCGTCGTTGGCCTTGGTGAGGGTGTCAAGCGCGGCGTTGACCTGATCCTGCGTGGCCTTGTCGTTGGCGAGGACATCCTTGGCGGAGTCGAGGGCAGCCTGGAAGGTGTTCCAAGAATCCTCGGTGTAGCCGTCGTTGGCCTTGTCCTTGAGCTCATCGTACTTGGCCTGGAGCGCGGTCTTGTCGACCTGCGGGACCTCGGGCTTCTTGAGGCCAGCGTTGGCATCGGTCAGAGCCTTGAGAGCGGCGTCGACCTCAGGCTGCGTGGCCTTCTCGTTGTCGAGGACCTTCTTGGCCTCGCCGAGGGCGGTCTGGAATGCGTTCCAGGAATCCTCGGTGTAGCCGTCGTTGGCCTTGTCCTTGAGCTCATCGTACTTGGCCTGGAGATCAGCCTTGTTAACCTCGGTCTCGGGCTTCTGATCGCCCTCGGCGTAGTGGAAGTTGATCTCGCGCAGGGTGAGCATACGGTTCTTGGCAGCAGCACCCTCGTAGCCGGTGGCCGTACCGTCGGAGGTGAGCGGCGTGATGTCGATGCTCTTGACCTCCTTGGTGTTGTCGGCGGTCAGCGTGTAGACGTCTTGACGCTTGGCGAAGTCCTCACCCTTGAACTCGGACTTGGAGCCGTCGGTGTAGGTGATCACAGCCTCCAGGGAGGTAACGGTACCGTTGCCGCCCAGGCGGTTGAGGATCTGGACGTCGCGCAGAACCATCGGGTCCTTGAGCGTGAAGTGCATCGTGGTCGGGAGCTTCACGTACTCGGGAAGCTTGCCCTCCACCTGGTTGCCCGCAATGTCCCACTTGAACTCGAAGCCGTTGGCGTTCTCGTTGTCGTCGAACAGGGTGGCATAGGAGTTGTCCTGGACGAGCTTCTTGACATTGGTGCCATCGTCAGTCTTGAGGCTGTCGTTGGTCATCGTGATGTCGAACTGCTTCTGAGCAACTTCCTGCAGCTGCTCCTCACCCTCAACGTAGTTGAAGTTGATCTCGCCGATGGTGAGCATGCGGTTCTCGGGGTTCTCGATGCCCGTGGCAGTGCCGGTAGAGGTCAGAGGCTTGATCTCAACCTTGGCGACCTTCTTGGCCTTGTTCGTCTCGGAGATCTCGAAGTTGTAGGAGGGCTGGTTCTCAGCGAACACGTCGCCCTTGAACTCCTGCTTGGTGCCATCCGTGAAGGTGATAACCGCCTCGAGGCTGTTGATGGAGCCGTTGGAGGTCTTAGCACCGTTGAAGAGCTCGACGTTCTTGAGAGCGCGAGGCTCCTTGAGCTCGAAGGTGAGGTTCGCCGGCAGACCGACCTTCAGGTCGAAGGGCTGGTCAGCGCCCATGAACCACTTGAACTCGAACTCGCGGTCGTTCTCGTTGTCGTTGAACAGGCCTTCGTAGCTGTTCTGCTGGACGAGACGCTTGACGTTCTGGCCGTCATCGGTGGGGTAGCCCTTGTTCGTCAGGCTGATGTTGAAGGCGTCCTGCTTGAGCTCCTTCACCTCAGGACCGAGGTCAGAGCCATCGGCGGTGATGAAGTCCTGCTTGGGGCCAACGAGCCAGGCCTGGCTGTCGAGGTTAACCTCGCAGTCCTTCTTGGCCTTGAGCTGGAAGGTGGCAACAGCCTCGGTGCCGTTGTACAGAGCCTTGTCGCCGCGGTTCGCAAGCGCGATGTTCACGGAGTTGGTGGGCTCACCGAAGGTGTAGTTGCCGGAGTGCTGCTCCATGTCACCAATGTTCTTGGTGTACTTGATGCTGTCCCTGACGAACTCGAAGTCCTCGACCGGGTACTTAACGAGTGCACCCATGGCGTTGACGTTCTTGCCGTTCTGGACCTTCACGGAAACCGTGATGGTCTCGCCCTGCTTGACGGAGGTCTTCTCGGGCACAACGCCGATCGTACCGGCGACCTTGCCCTCCTTCTTGGTGCCGCCCTCAAGCTTGGACATGGTGAAGGACATGTCGTAGACGTCGTAGGCGCCATTCAGGTTGAAGTCAGCATTGGACTGCGTGATGTGAGAATCCCAGTCGGTCACGCCGGTACCGCGGTTCTCGCGGCCGTAGCAGTTCGGGAGATGGTTCGCATCTTCCTCGCCCACAGTTGCGGGAGCCTTGAGGGAGCCAGTGTCCTGGCCCTCGGTCTTGTCAACCTTGTAGAGAGCAAGCTCGGTAGCGGAGAAGAAGCCGCCGGTAGACTTGACGGGGGTGAGGCGCAGGTAGCGCGCAGCAGAGCCATCGAGCTCAACGGTCTTGGGCTTCATCTTGTCAGCGCCAGAGTTGTCCCACTTCTGGACACCATGGTCCTTCCAGTGAGCACCGTCGACGCTGGTCTCGACCTTCATCTCGGCAACATTGCCGTTACCGCCGTTGTCCTGACGCGGGGTGTAGACGAACTTATCAAGCTGGAAGGTCTTGCCGTAATCGATGGTCATGGGCAGACCGGTAGCCTGACCAGAGTGGAAGTAGCTCTCGCTCGTATCGTTGTGGTCGAACGCGAGGTCAAGCTTGCCCCAGTCCTCGCCACCAGCCCAGTCAACGTGAACCGGCTCGGGGCAGTTGCGCCACGGATCCTCAAGGGTCTTAACCGTGATCGGCTCGCTCCACTCAGAGAAGCCAGAGGCGGCACGGGTGCGGATCTTGAAGGTGTGGTCGGAGAAGTACGGCAGGTCCGTCGCGTTGAACTCAACGGTTTCACCGCTCGGGATGTTGTTGATCATGCCGTCGATCTCGATGTCGTAGGAGGCAGCGCCCTCAACCTTATCCCAGGTGAGCTTAATGCTCGTGGGGGTCAGGCCGTCCTCGGGAGCAGTGAGGTTCGTCGGGGCCTTGAGGCTCGCATCGAGCTTGTTGCCGTCCAGGTCGCCCTTGTTCTCGAAGCCCTTGACCTCGAGCGTCTGAGCGTTCACGTTCACGTCCGTCTTGGCGAACTTGACGTGCAGTTTGGGCGTGGTGTTGATGGCCTGCTTGGAGAAGCCCTCCGCGCGGACCTTCTCGCTCTCGGCGGTAGCGCCGTAGTTGAGGTTCGGGGTCTGCTCGAAGAAGTAGACGGCCTTGCCCTCGGCGGGAACGGCCTTCTTGAAGGCATCGAGGGAGTCGACCTTCTCGACGGTCAGGGTCTGGTCGCCGTTCTTGGCAACGACGGACTGGGGCTCCTTGGACACGTTCACCGTAAAGACGGTCGTACGGTTGGAGTCGTAGTTGTCGTAGGTGCCCTCAGACTTGCCAGCCTTGAACGTGGCGGTGTCGCCCTTGACGTTCGAGGTGAACTTGGTCTTGACGCTCGAACCGTAGTCGATGGACTTGCTCTCCTTGCCGTAGGCGGCGTCGGAGCTGTCGGTGGTGTTCTTGATGTAGGTACCGGTGTCCTCGAACAGGGTGTACTCACCCTTGCCCTCGGTGGCGAAGAACTCGACGTTGCGCTTGGTGCGGTCGATGTCCTTGGGGTTGTCGTTCGGCTCGTACATCGGGACGATGGCGTTGGCCTTCACGAACAACGGGAGCTTCCACAGCGGGGTGTCGAAGTTGTTGAGCACCTGGCCGCCGCGGTACTGCTTGCCAGAGAAGTAATCGATCCAGATGTCCTCTTCGGTGCCAGGCAGGTAGATGCCGTTGCGGACATCGTTGCCGTCGCCGATGCCGCCGTTATCCGCGCTGCCGTCGGTGTTCTGGTACACAGGGGCGATCAGGAACGCGTCGCCGAAAGTGAACTCGTACTGAGTCTTGGTGCTCTGAGCGTATGCGGAGTCGTCGGAGAGCATGATGGCGCGAACCATCGGCAGGCCGGTGTCGCCGTTGCCGGTGTTGATGTTCGCCGCGGAGGCAGCCGTGGTGTAGAGATACGGCATGAGGGAGCTCTTGAGCTTCAGGTACATACGGGAGATACCGGTGTAGGGATCGCCGTGCGTCTGAGGAGCCTTGACGTAGGAGCCCCAGCCGTCCATGTCGAGCATAAGCGGGGTGAAGGTCTTCCACTGGTAATCACGCGTGGCGATGACCGGGTTGCCACCGAAGATGCCGTCCATATCGGAGCCGATGTTGGGGTTGCCGGAGAGGGACTGGCCGATGTAGGTCGGGATGTGGAAGCGGATGTACTCCCAGTTGCCACCGGTCTGGTCGCCGGTCCAGATGCCGGCAAAGCGCTGCGTGCCCGCCCAGCCGTCGAGGGAGATGATGTTCGGGCGATAATTCACGCCCTCGGTGATGGTGTCGTAGGCGGTCTTAACGCCGTCGAGCGCCATGGAGTAGCCATGGCCAACCCAGGCAACGTCGGTCTTCAGGGTGGTCACGCCGCCCTTCTTCACCTCAGCGTCGAAGTCGCGGAGCAGCTGCCACTGGGTATCGGGGTTCTTGTCCGGAGAGAGCTGGGACTGAGTCCACAGGCCGGTCTCAACGCCCTTGCTGCGAGCGTACTCGGTGAACTCCTTAAGATTCTCAACGTTGGCCGCGACAGCAGCGAGACGCTCTGCCGAGCTATTGCCCTGGGAGTCAACGCCACCGGTCTTGCCAAAGCCGTTCTGGCCGTAACCCGCGCCATAGCCGTCGTTAGGCAGGAAGTAGCCCAGCGGCATGTCGTTCTCGAGGTAGCTGTTGAGGTGAGTCTGAGCCGAGAACTCCTTCGGGAAGTCAACGCCCTCAGGAATGTTCTTCTTGTCATCGGTGGGGCCGTGGCCGTTCAGGGACTCAACGTGCGTGTTGGGCTGCATGGCAGTGCCGGTGCCGCCCTTCTCGTACTTGACATCACCCACGCCGGTCTCGGCGGGCTCGCTGCCCTTCATCTGGCGCTTGCCATAGCCCTGCTGAGGATCCTTGGACCACATGTCGCGGTTCCAGGCGTTCAGGCTGCCAACATAGAAGGCATACTCGGGCAGGAGCACCGGGCTACCGGTGACCTTGAAGTAGTCCTGCAGCAGGTCCTGAGCGATAGGAGCCGTGGACTTGCCGGAGGCGGCGTCGGCCACGAAGTAATAAGCGTCAAGCTCATTCTCGTTGTGAGTAGCAACCGTGGTATCACCAGCGGTGGCGCCAAAGTCGTACTTACCGTTGGCGAAGGTGTTGCGGACAACGCCGTAGCCGCCGTCGGACCAGTAGAACGGGTTCGGGGAAGCAACGCCGCCGTCAACCCAGTTGCTCTCGTTGGCAATGTTAATGGTGTTGCCAGTATGGATGAAGCGGCCGTTCTGGGTACCGCCACCGAAGAAGTCCTCGCCGTCGTGCTTCACGAGCGTCTGCACGGTGGCGGACTTATCGAGGTCGAGCGCCGCCTTCTCCTGCATAACGATCTTGTCGCCACGCTTGACGGTCATAATCGCGGTGTCCTTGGCGAACTCGATGGTCGTCTTGCCGGCGGTGATCACGATCTTGTCGCCGGACTTATCGACAGCCGCCGTGGGCTTCGAATACTTTTCGGACGTGTCGGGCTGAGCCTGGATCTTGGCCTTGTGGGCCTCGTTCTTGGGCTTGGCATAGGGGCTGAACTCGCCGCTCGGGTCCACGTTGTAACGGAAGATGTCTTCCTCGAGGAACGTGATCTTGCCCTTAACCTCTTTGTCGCCCTGGTTGAACGTAACGGTAACGACGTTCTTGTCGGCCGTAGCGTCCTTGACGCCCGTCAGCGGCGCTGCCTGCGCAGGCGTCGCAAGAACGAGCGAGAGCGCAGCCGTGGCGAGAACCGCCGAGCCACGCACCCAGTTGCGCTTCAAGATGGAATCCTGATGCACGTATGTCTCCTTCCCACATGAAGAGCTTCGATCGCTCTTCCGCTCAGGCTAACTGGTAGATACCAGCAAACCTCTATTGCATCCCTAAATTATCTGGGAAGGGTCCTATTCCGTGGTTTTGTGCTGGACGCTTATCGGTGAACGGTTGCAATCCGCCCCTCAACGGTAATTGCAGCGTTCAACTGGTATTAGATATAAAAACCTGATTGACATCCGCAAAAAAGAGTGGGTGCGTAAATGAATTTCACTTACGCACCCACCTTGAGCCTATGGAGCCCTTCGTCTCAGGCGATCTTGCCCGGGACTACTTGCGGTTCTTGCGGCGGAACATCGCGCCCAGAGCCGCGGTCACGGAGCCGATGAGGCCCGTGCCAGCGACGGCCATCGTCACCGGGTCGCCCGTCTGGGGCAGGCCGGAGCCGTTGGAGCCGGAGCCGGTGCTACCACCCTGGTTACCGGAGCCGCCGCCCTGGTTGCCAGAGTCACCGCCGCCCTGGTTGCCGCCGCCCTGCTCGACGTCCTTGAGGCCGTCAATCGCAGAAGCGAGCGCGTCGTAGGCGGACTTGATCTCCTCCTTGGAGGCGTCGTCCTTGGCAAGGACGTTCTTCGCGTTCGCGATGGCGTCCTTGAGCGCCTGGATGGACTCGGGCGTCTTGCCCGTAGTGTCCAGACCCTCGGCCTTGCTCACCAGGTTCTCCAGGTCGGCCTTGGAAGGCTTCTCCGCTGGCGGAACCTCGGTCTTCACCAGGCCGTCGTACGCCTTCTTAAGGGCGTCGCGCTGGGAGTCGACCTCGGCCTGCGTGGCCTGCGGGTCCTTCAGCGTGGCCTTGGCATCCTTGAGCGCCAGGTCGAACTTGGTCCAGCTCTCCTTGGTGTAATCCTCGGCCTTGAGGTTCTCGGCCTCGATCTTTTCCACCAGCGCCTTGAGCTCGGTCACGTCGGCCTGCGGGGTCTGCTCAGACTCGGTGCCGTAGAAGCGCACCTCGGACAGGGAGGCATACTGGTCGGCGGCGTCGCCACCGGAGTGGACGATCTCGAACTTCACAAAGCGACCGGTTGCGCCAAAGCCCATGGACTTGAACTCGTCGCGAGCCGTGAGGGTGGTGCCGTTGTTCTCGAACTTGAAGGTGCCAACCGGCAGCGCGGTCTTGAGGCCCTCGGCGGTGTCGGCAACGTAGATGCGTGCCTCGAAGATGTCGCCGTTCTGGCCGTTCTGACGCGGCAGGAACTTCATGCCGGACAGGTCATAGCTGGCGCCCAGGTCGAACTCGAGGTACTGCGGCATGCCCAGGCTAGTGCTGTAGTTGCTGTGCCAGTAGCTCTGGTCGTTGTAGTCCAGGGAGTTCGTGGCCAGACCGTCCTCGAGCGTCTGGGGCTCGCACTGGCTGGAGAAGCCGGAGATCTTCACGATGTCCTTGTGCTCCTCGGTGTTGATGAGCTTGGACTCGTCGATCGGCAGCGCCTCGAGGCCCTTGATGGCGGTGCGGATGGCAACCGTGGCATCGGCGATCTGCTTGTCGGTGTACTTACCGCTCTGGAGCAGCTCCTCACCGGCCTTAACGGCCTCGGCGAGCTTGGCGTAGGAAGCCTCAGTGTAGGCGGCGGCGTTCAGGCTGCGGGCCTCGGCCAGCGCGGCCTCGAGCGCGGAGGTGTTCACGCCGTCCTTGATGGTGACCTCGTAGGAAGCGGTCTTGGTCTTGTCGAGCATGGACTTGACCGTGATGGTGGCCTTGCCGGGCTTGTTGCCGCGGACGAAGTTCGCCACGTTCTCGCCCACCTGCTTGGTCACAATGCCTGCGACCTCGGGGTTGGAGCTCGTCACCTCGAACTGGTTGTAGTTCAAGCTCTCGGGCGTAACGGAGGCCTTGACCTCGGAGAGCTCACCCACGAACAGGGAGGTGGCGTTGTCGCCCAGGACCACGGACTCAACCTGCTCCACCGGGTTGGTGTAGTTGAAGTTGATCTCGGAGATCGTGAGCATGTGCGGGCCCTTGTTCGCCTCGAGCACCTTCACGTCAACGCGGTCGACCTTCTTGCCGGCGTTCTCGGCGCTCGGGGTGAGGGTGTAGACGCTCTTGATGGTGTCGAACTCGCCGCCCTTGAAGGACTGCTTAGTGCCGTCCTCAAAGACCATGGTGGCCTCGAGCTTCTTGATAAAGCCGTTGCCGCCCACGGTGCCGGCGCCGTCCTTGCGGTTCACGATCTCGACGTTGTCGAGCACGCGGTTGTTCTTGAGGTCGAAGTGCAGCTCAACCGGCAGCGACACCTCGTCGCTCGTGGCGCCCCACTTGAACTCGAACACGCCCGCGCCCATGCCGCCGTCGTGGAACTCCACGCCGTCGAACAGCGGGTCGTACTTGCCGGCCTGCGTCATCTTGCCAACGTTGGAGCCGTCATCCTTGGGCAGCGCCTCGTTGGTCATGGTCAGGTTGAAGTCGCCCTTGCCGAGCTCGCCGGTTTCCGGCTGCGGGGTCTCGGGGTAGGTGATCTCACCGTTGTCGACCGTCTCGATGTAGTCGAGCTGAGCGCCGATCGCCCACGCGGTGGACGGGAGCGCGACCTTGCCGTCCTTGAGGGCCTTGAGCTTGAAGGACGCCACGGCGCCGGAGCCGCTGTACAGGTCCTTGTCGCCCTTGTTCTGGAAGGAGATGTTGACCGACTGCTTGCCGTCCGTGAAGTCGGTGTGGACCACGGACAGGTCCTCCATGGTGGCCGTGTAGGGGCTCTTGGTGAGGCTGTCCTTCACGAACTCGAACTGGTCGTTCTGGAAGTGGATGAGCGCACCGAGGGCGTTGGCGTTCTTGATGTCGTCGGCGTACAGGTCGACCGTGATGACGTCGCCTGCCTTGACCTCGCCCTTGCTCGGGACCACGACGATGTTGCCGGAGGCCTTGTCGGTCTTGGTGGTGCCGCCGTCGAGCTTGGACATGGTGAAGGCCATGTCGTAGGCGTCATAGGCCTCGTTGAAGTTGAAGTCGGCGCCGCAGTTGGCCACGTGGCTCCACTGGTCCTTGAGGGGCTCGCGGTTCTCGCGGCCCTTGCAGTTGCCCGTGAGGTGCTGGTAGTCGGAGTCGGTCACCTTGCCGTCGCCGGCGATGGAGCCGACCTCGAAGGCGGAAGAGCCGTCGACCTTGTACATGGAGAGCTCGAGCGCGGTGAAGTAGCCGTTGTTGGTATCAACGGGCGTCAGGCGCACGTAGCGGCCAAAGACCGGCTTCTCGAACTGGAACTCCTTGGGCTCCGGCGTGTTCTCCCAGTTGGAGGTGCCGCAGTCGACCCAGTGCACGCCGTCGAGGGAGGTCTCGACCTTCATCTTGAGCACGGTGCCGGAGCAGACCGTCTGCTCGGGCTTGAGGTCGGTGCGCGGCCAGTAGCCGAGCTTGTCGAACTTGTAGGCCTTGCCGTAGTCGACGGTCATGGCCTGACCCTCGGCCTTGTCGTTGCCGGAGTGGAACATCTTGCCGTCAACGAAGCTGTGGTTGAAGGCCTGCATCTCGACGTACGCGGAGCTGTTCGCCCACACGCCGCCCGCGAACTCGGCGGAAACCGGCGTGGGCGTGTTGCGCCACGGATCCTTGAGGGTCACAACCGTGATCTCGTTGCTCCACTTGGAGAAGCCCTCGGCAGTGCGCTGACGGATCTTGACCGTGTGGGTGCTGTTGTAGGCCTGCTCGGTCACGTTGAGCGAGGTGATGGGGGCCTCGGGCGTGCCGGCGGGGACGCTGTTGATGGTGCCGTCGATCATGAGCTCGTAGCTCGTGGCGCCCTCGATCTTGTCCCAGCTCAGGCGGAAGCTCGTGGGCGTGAGGTCGCCGTTCTCCTCGGTCGGGGTCTTGAGGGTCGGCACCTTAAGCTTGGCGTTCTCAACGTTGGCGTCGAGGTTGCCCTCGTTCTCAAAGCCGGTGAGCTCGAGCGTCTGAACGTTCTTCTGAACGTCGGTCTTGGCGAACTTCACGTACACCTTGGGCGTCGTGATGATCTCCTTGCTGGAGAAGCCCTCCTTCTTGACCGCGTCGGTTGCCTCGGAGGAGGCGCCGTAGTTCAGGTTCGGCTTCGTGTTGTAGAAGTAGATGAACTCGCCATCGGCCGGGGTCGCCTTGTCGAAGGCCTCCTGGGAGTCGACTTCCTTCATCTTGAGGGTGGTCGTGCCGTTCTTGGCCACAACGGTCTTGGGCTTGGCGGAGGCGTTCACGATGAAAGTCGTGGTGTGCTCAGCGTTGTAGCCCTTGTAGGTACCCGTGGACTTCTCGGCGGTGAAGGTCGCGGTCTTGTCGCTGACCTTGGAATTGTACGTGGTGGACACGTGGCCGCCGTAGTTCACCTTGTTCTCGGTGCCGTAGTCCTTGTCCTTGGACTCCTTGAGGTCGGAGTCAACAAAGATGCCGTCGTCCTCGTACTGCGTGTAGCTGTTCTCGCCCGTGGTGGCAAAGAACTCCACGTTGCGCTTGGAGCGGTCGATGTCCTGCGGGTTGTTGTTCGGCTCGTACATCGGGATGATGGCGTTGGCCTTGATGAACACGGGGAGCTTCCAAAGCGGGGCGTCGAAGTGGTTCAGGACCTGGCCGCCGCGGTACTGCTTGCCGGTGAAGTAGTCAACCCAGATGGTGTTCTCATCGCCGGGCAGGTAGATACCGTTGCGGATGTCGTCGCCGTCGCCCACGCCGCCGTTGGACTCGTCGCCGTCGGTGTTGGCCACGATCGGCGCCACGAGAATGTCCTCGCCGAGGGTGTACTCGTACTGCGTCGCGGTGCTCTGAGCGTATGCCGAGTCGTCAGAGAGCAGGATGGCGCGCACGATGGGCAGGCCCTCGTCGTTGTTGCCCGTGTTGAGGTTCGCCGCGGAGGCAGCCGTGGTGTAGATGTACGGCATGAGGGAGCTCTTGAGCTTGAGGTACATACGGGAGATGCCCGTGTACGGGTCGCCGTGCGTCTGCGGAGCCTTAACGTAGGAGCCCCAGCCATCCATGTCGAGCATCAAGGGAGCGAACGACTTCCACTGGTAGTCGCGCGTGGCGATGACCGGGTTGCCGCCCCAGATGCCGTCCATGTCGGAGCCGATGTTCGGGTTGCCGGAGAGGGACTGGCCGATGTAGGTCGGGACGTGGAAGCGGATGTACTCCCAGTTTCCGCCGGACTGGTCGCCGGTCCAGATGCCGGCGTAGCGCTGCGTGCCCGCCCAGCCGTCGAGGGTGATGATGTTCGGGCGGAAGCCGTCCTTGTTGGTGGGGTTGGTGGCGATGTCGTACGCCGTCTTGGTGCCGTTCAGGGCGAAGGAGTAGCCGGGGCCGACCCAAGCGACGTCGGTCTTGAGGGTCGTGATGCCGCCGACCTCGACCTCCTTCTTGAAGTCGCGGAGCAGCTGCCAAGGCGTGTCGGGGTTGGAGTCCGGGGTGATCTGGGACTGGGTCCACAGGCCGGTGTGCACGCCCTTCTTGTTTGCGTACTCGGTGAACTCCTGGAGGTTCTTGACGTTGGCGTCAACCGCGGCAAGACGCTCGGCGGAGCTGGAACCGTCGGGGTTCACGCCGCCGGTCATCTTGTAGCCATTCTGGCCGTAGCCCGCGCCGTAGCCGTCGTTGGGCAGGAAGTAGCCGAGCGGCATGTCGTTCTCGAGGTAGCTGTCCAGGCGGTCCTGGGCGGAGAACTCGCGATCGAACTTCACGCCTTCGGGCATGTTCTTGGTGGCAACGGTCGGGCCGGTGCCGTTCAGGGTCTCGAGCGTGGTGCCAGCAGCGACCTCGGTACCGGTGCCGCCCTTCTCGTACTCGATGTCGCCAGCGTTGGCGTCCTTGGAGTCAGCGCCGCCCTTGATCTGCCACTTGCCGTAGCCCTGCTGGGCGTCCTTGGACCACATGTCGCGGTTCCAGGCGTTCAGGTGGCCGACATAGAAGGCGTACTCGGGCAGGAGCACCGGGTTGCCGGTGACCTTGAAGTAGCCCTGGAGCAGGTCCTGGGCGATGGGCGCCGTGGACTTACCGGAGGCGGCGTCAGCCACGAAGTAGTACGCGTCGAGCTCGCCCTCGTTATGCAGGGCCGTGGTGAGCTCGCCATTGGTGGCGCCGAAGTCGTACGAACCGGTCTGGAAGGTGTTGCGCAGGACACCGTAACCGGCATCAGACCAGTAGAACGGGTTGGGCGAAGAGACGCCGCCGTCGGTCCAGCTGGACTCGTTGGCGATGTTGATGGTGTTGCCCGTGTGGATGAAGCGGCCGTTCTGGGTGCCGCCGCCGAAGAAGTCCTCGCCTTCGTGCTTCTTGAGGGTCTGCACGGTGGCGGAACCGCTCAGGTCGAGCGCGGAGGCCTCCTCCATAACGACCGTGTTGCCCTTTTTGACCGTCATGAGGGCGGTGTCCTTGGCGAACTCGATCGTGGTGTCACCGGAGGTGATGATGATCTTGCCGCCCTTGTCCTCGACCTTGGCGTCCGGGTGCGAGTACACATCCGAGCTGTCGGGCTGGGCCTGAATCTTTGCCACATGATCTTTGCTCATGGGGACCGCGTAGGGGTTGAACTCGCCCTTGGGGTCCACGTTGTAGCGGAAGATGTCGTCCTCGAGGAACGTGATCTTGCCCTGGATGTCCTTCTGCCCGTCGTTGAACGTGACGGTAACGACGTTTTTATCCGCCGTTGCGCTCTTCACGCTCGTGAGCGGGGCAGCCGAAGCCGGGGCCGCGAGCGCAAGCGAGAGCGCCGCAGTGGCGATAACCGCCGAGCCGCGCACCCAGTTGCGCTTCAAGATAGAGTCTTGATGCACGTGCTTTCCCTTCCCTTCACCGTTTTGCGTCAACTGGTATGTACCAGAAGACCTGTGAAACCTACCTTTCAATTGTGATGCTGTGCCTTAATAAGGCGTTTTGCGTGGTGAGGTTTTCGGTGAACGGCATGAATCTGCGGGCAGGCGGCGCACTTTACGGGCGACTGGTATTAACGGGATGAACCACACACGCCCAAGCGGAGCACCTCCAGCCCAAGTGCGGTCACTTCGTACTCATTGGCTGCACGGGCACCGTTTTCAAGCGCGCCTTCGCGTATGAGAAGCAGACCGCTGTCGCGCAGTGACGCGCAAGAGCGCATCACCGTCTGCTCGCTCACGGGCACGAGGCTGCGCAGCTCACGGTGCGAAACCGAAACGCTTCCGCAGCGAAGGCCGGTATGCACCTCCGCGATTGTCGCAATCGCCCGCAAGATCGCAAAGCTCGTCTCGTTCACCCTCACGTTGGGTATGTCGAGCGGTACGCGTTTAGCCATGGTTTCCACATCCCCTCGCATTTTCAACCTAATGGCAAGCGCCCGCTCCAAATGGGGCGGGCGCTCACTCGGACGATTATTCGGGCTCGTCCCCGCCCGTTTGCCTAACGGCGCTTGCGCTTGGCCGTGAACAGGCCCGTGGCTACCGCAGCCGTACCGGCCATGCCGGCGCACAGCGCCTGCATCAGACCGGCGTCACCCGTGGAGGGCAGGACCGGCTTGGGGTCTTCGGGCTTCGGATCAGGCTTCGCAGGAGCCTTGTACGTGTTGTGGAACATAGGCTCGCCCATCTCGCCATACTCGTACGTCCATTCGAGCTGGCCGTTGCCGTCATCAGTCACGGAGACCTTGACGGTGTAGACCGTCTCGTCGTAGGTCACGCCCTCGGCGTCACCCTTGACCTCGCGAATGCTGTACTCGTGCTCGCCGGCCTCGGTGTACACGATGGTGTCGAACGACACGCCGCCGAACTCATCGTTCTTGGCGGAGTCGATCTTCTCGTCGCCCTCGTAGAGCTCGAACTCGAACTCACCGGCCTTGAGCTTGCGGCCCTCGAGCATCTTGCCGGCCTTGAGGCCGATGCTCGTAGAGGCAGCCTGGTAGGTGTTGGCGAACACGATGGGCTCTCCGGCGGCCAGGCCGTCAACCGACCACGCCACGGAAAGCGTGCCGTCGGAGTTGTCGGTGACCGTGGCGGTCACGTCGTAGACGGTCTTGTCGTAGGTCACGCCACCCGCGGTGCCCTCAACCTCAACGAGCGTGTACTCGTAGGTGCCAGCGTCGGCAAAGGTGACGGAGTCGAGCTCAACGTTGCCGGAGGCGTCATTCACGCCCGCTGCCACGTCATTGCCGTCCGCGTCGCGCAGGGCGAACTGGAACTCGCCCTCGCGCAGATCGCGACCGGTCAGCTCCTTGGTGAGGGTGAGGTTGCCCTCGCCCGTGGGGGAGCTCGTCTCGGGCTCGACGGAGTAAGTGTTGGTGAAGGAGAGCTCGTCGCTCGCGGCCTCGTCGATCGCGGCGGAGATGGTGCCGTCGCCATTGTCGGTCACCACGATGGTGAACTCGCGCGTGGCGTCGGCGTCGTTGGTCACGCCGGCAACGGCGCCGCTCTCGGTGACGCTGTACTCGAAGCGCATCTCGCGCTCCGCGTGCTTCTCCTCAGCGTTCTGAGCTCCGAAGATGCTCATGTCGAAGGAGATCTCGCCGAAGGCGAAGGTGCCGGACTCATCGTTGGTCGCGGTCGCCTTCTGGGGCATCGGCGCGCCGGGGGTCTTGGCCTCGAGGGTGAAGGTGTACTTGCCGGTGATGTCCGGGGCGTTGTCGCCGGACTCGACGGCGAGCTTCTTCACGCCCGCGGGGGCGACCTTGGCGACCGCGTCCGTGCCGTAGGCGTTCACGAACGCCAGGCCGTCGGCGGGGTACTGGACGGCGGTGGACAGGCTGCCCGCGCCGTCGTCGGTCACCACGACGGTGACGCCGAGCTTGCCCTGCGTCACCGGGGCGACGCCCTCGGGCAGCGCGGAGGTGTCCTCGGACACGGAGTAGGCGTAGGTGAAGGTGGTCTTGCCGTCGGCGGCCTCACCGCGCGTCGCGGTGCCCGCGGCGGCGTCCGCGTTCAGCTTCTCGATGGTGTATGCCATCGGCTTGAAGGCAATCGAGCCGTCGGCGGCGTTGCGCGACGTCAGCGAGGTGCCGTCGGCGCCCTCGAGCACGAACTGGAACTCGTCAGCCACCAGCGGGCGGCCGGTGAGGGCCTTGGAGCCCTTGACCTGGGCCGTCGCCTGGGCGTCGGAGGCGTAGGAGTTGCCGAACGGGATCGCCACGACGTCGCTCGCCGCGCGCGTCTCGACGGAGTCGCTCCACACGGCGGCCTGCTTGCCGTCGAGGTTCACGGTCACCGTCAGCTCGCCCTTGCCGTTGTCGGAGACAACGAAGTCGAGCGCGTGCCTGGCGTCGTCGTAGGTGTATCCGGGCTTATTGCCGGCCTTCTCGGTAACCTCGTAGGAGAAGGTCTTGCCCGCGTCCTTCAGGTTGAAGGACAGGCCGGTCTCGGCGGCGATGGTCTCGACCGCCCTGTTGGCAGACTCGCCCTCGCCGAGCGCGGCGCCCTTGGTGGCGTAGCCCTTGGACTTGGAGCCGAGCTTGCCCTCGGCTGCCTTGTCCTTGGCGGTGAGCGCGAACTCGAAGTCGCCCGCGCCGATCGCGCGGCCCGTGAGGGTCTTCACGATCTTGACGCCGCCGGCGACCGTGCCGTCGTCGACGTCAATGGAGCCGGACTCGTACACGTTCACGAAGTTGCCGTTCGCGACGGGCGCGCTCGTCACCTTGAGCTGGCCGCTGCCGTCGTCCACGACCGTGATCGTGAGGGTCGCCACCTGGCCGGGGTTCTCGGGGGACATGCCGGGGATCTGGTAGGGGTCCTCCGTGACGTTGTAGGTGAAGGTCTTGGTCAGGGAGCCGTCCTCGCCCTTGACCGCGCCCTCCATGTCGGCGTCGCTGATGAAGATCTTGCCGAAGCCGAACTTCACCTGCTGGCCGTCCTTGGCGGACGGGTCGGAGACGACGGCCCTGGATGCCGGCTCGCCGCCCGCGCCCTCGGGCATCGGGGAGGACGGGTCGGCGGGCGCCAGGGTGAAGCCGAACGCGTCGCCCTCGGCCCAGTCGCGGCCCCTCACGGTCTTGCTGAACATGCCCGCGGTGTCCATGCCCTCGGTAGGAGCGGGCGTGTAGGAGTTGCGGAACACGACGGGGTCGCCCGCGGCCAGGCCCTCGACGGACCAGGCGACGGAGAGCGTGCCGTCGGAGTCGTCGGTGACCGTGGCGGTCACCTTGTAGGCGGTCTCGTCGTAGTCGACGCCGGGCACGGAGCCCTTGACCTCGACGAGCGTGTACTCGTAGGAGCCGGGCGCGTCGAACTTGACGGAGCCGAGCTTGACGTTGCCGGAGGCGTCGTTCTCGCCCTTGGCGACCTCGTCGCCCTCGGCGTCGCGCAGCGAGAAGGAGAACTCGCCGGCCTTGAGGTCGCGGCCGGCCAGCTCCTTGGCGAGGGCGAGGTTGCCCTCGCCCGTGGGGGAGCTGGTCTCGGGATCGACGGAGTAGGTGTTGGTGAACTCGAGGGGCTCGCTGGCCTCGTCGATAGCGGCGGACATGGTGCCGTCGCCGTTGTCGGTCACGACGACCTTGACGTCGCGGACCTTGTTCGCGTCGTTCGTCACGCCGGCGACGGAGCCGCTCTCGGTGACGGCGTACTCGAACGTCCTCGCGCGCCTGCCGGACCCGTCGGGCTCGACGCCGTCGAAGACGGACATGTCGAAGGCGATCTCGCCGAAGGAGAACGCGCCGCCCTCGCCGTTGGCCGTCTCGGTGACCCCGGGCATCGGGGCGCCGGGCGTCTTGGCCTCGAGCGTGAAGGTGTACTTGCCGGTGATGTCGGGGGCGTTGTCGCCGGACTCGACGGCCAGGGCCTTCTTGCCGCCAAGGGCGACGGAGGCGGAGGCGTCCTTGCCGTAGGCGTTCTCGAACACCAGGCCGTCGGGCTCGGGGAGCTCGACCCTGGCGGTCAGGCTGCCCTCGCCGTCGTCGGTCACGGTCAGCTTGGCCGCGAGCTCGCCGGTCAGGGACTCGACGCCCTCGGGCAGGGCCGAGGCGTCCTCGGACACCGTGAGGCCGTAAGTGAACGTCACGGCGCCCGTCTCGGCGTCGGCCGCGCGCTCGCACAGGCCCGCGGCGGCGTCGGCGTTCAGGCGGGCGAGGTCGAGCTCGATCGCGGGGAAGGAGACGCTGCCGTCGGCGGCGTTCTCGGCGGTCGCGAGGACCTTGCCGCCGCAGGCGACCTTGAAGGTGAACTCGCCGGCCTTGAGCGGGCGGCCCGTGAGGGCCTTCTCGGCCTTAATGGAGGCGGAGGCGGAGGCGCCGTCGCCGTAGGAGTTGCTGAACGGGACGGTCACGGTGCTGGCCGCGAAGGTCGCGACGGAGTCGCTCCAGGTGGCGACGACCTCGCCGTCGAGGCGGGCCTCGACCGTCAGGGTGCCGCCGGCGTCGTCGGACACGGCGAACTCGAGCCCGTGGCTCTTCTTGTCGTAGGTGTAGCCGGGCTTGCCGCCGTCCCTCTCGGAGACCTCGTAGGAGAAGGTCTCGCCGGCGTCGGCGGTGCCGAAGCTCAGGCCGGTCTCGAGCAGGACGCTCTCGACGGCCTTATTGGAGTCGTCGCCCTGGCCCAGGGCCGCGCCCTTGGTGGCGACGGTCTTGGACTTCGCGCCGAGCTTGGCCTCGGAGGCCTTGTCCTTGGCGGTGAGCGCGAACTCGAAGTCGCCCGCGCCGATCGCGCGGCCCGTGAGGGTCTTCACGACCCGGACGCCGCCGGCCGTGTCGACGTGGACGGTGCCGGAGGTGTAGACGTTGACGAAGCCGCCGTTGTCGACCTTGGCCTCGACGACCTCCAGCTTGCCGGAGCCGTCGTCCACGACCTTGACCGTGAGGGTGGCCACCTGGCCGGGGTCCTCGGGGGACATGCCGGGGATGGCGTAGGGGTCCTCGGTCACGGTGTAGGTGAAGGTCCTGGACTTCTCGCCGCCCATGTCATCGGCGGTCACGGTGATGGGGCCGAAGCCGAACCCCACCTTCTGGCCGTCCTTGGCGGACGGGTCGGAGACGACGGCCCTGGATGCCGGCTCGCCGCCCGCGCCCTCGGGCATCGGGGAGGACGGGTCGGCGGGCGCCAGGGTGAAGCCGAACTCGTCGCCCTCGGCCCAGTCGCGGCCCTTCACGGTCTTGCTGAACATGCCGGAGGTGTCCACCGGATCACTTGCGGCAGGGGTGTACACATTGGTGAACAGGCCCTCGGAAACAACCGTCTTGGCAACAAGCTTGCCGTTGCCGTTGTCCGTCACCGTGATCTTGATGGTCGCGGTGTGGCTGTCGTAAGCAATGCCAGCGATAGCGCCCTTGACCTCAGTAACGGTGTAGGTGTAAACGCCGGGCTCGGTGAAGACGATCGTCGCGCCGAACGGAACGTCCACGCGCTGGCCGTCCTTGTACTCGGCCTTACCCTGGAGGGTGATGTCCTGAACGGTCTTCCAGCCCTCGGGCTGCTTGCCCTTCGTGCTGTCCACACGGAAAGTGAACGAGTCGGACTCGAACCAATCACGGCCCTTCAGGCGCTTGTCGATGGCGCCATCAACCTCGGTGTCGAGGTCGACGGTAAGATCAGAGGCCTCGTACGTATTGTTGAACGCAATGGCAGCCTTGCCGTCCACGAGGGCAACGTTCTCGTTGACCTTGGAGCCGCTCGCGTTCTTAACGCGCGTCACCGTGGTCTGGGCACCGAGGGTACCGTCACCGTTGTCAACGATCTTGTAAGCGACCTCGTACACGGACTGGTCGTAGGTTACGCCCTTGGTATCAAGGTCGCCCTCAACCTCGTCCACAACAAAGGTGAACGTCTTGCCGGCGTCGCTCAGATTGAACTTCATGCCAGCGAGCTTGTTGGTGGTCCAAGCCATGCCGTCCTGGCGCGCCTGGTTCTTGAAGGACGCCTCGGAGGCATCGAGCGCCGCGAGCTTCTTGGCGGAGGCGTCGTCCTTGCCCTTGATGGCAAAGGCGAACTCGCCGCCCTTCATGTTGCGGCCGGTCAGGGTCTTGCTCACCTGCAGGCTACCGTTGGTCATGTCTTCCAGCGTGCCCTTGGCGTCGTAGACATTCGTGAAAACCATGGCGTCCTGAGCAGACCAGTTCTTGAGATACGTGGTCGTGGCGGTGAGCTTACCGGTGCCGTTGTCGGCAACCTTGACCTGAACGAACCAGGTAGAAAGGTCGAAGGTCATGCCCTTCGTGTTCTCGGAGATGAGCTCGCCGTTCCAGGTGTACTCGGAGATATCAAAGCTGTACGTGCCGGCCTTGTGGAAGACGGCCTTGCCGAAGTTGAACTCGGGCGACACCTTGGTGGCCGTTGCCTCGCGGTTCAGGTTGGTGATAGTGCCGTCTTCCATGGCGGTAACGGTCTTGGCGTCGGCGCCCTCGAGCGCAAAGCCAAAGGTCTCACCCTCGGCGAACTCGCGGCCCTCGAGCACCTTGGTGCCCTTGATCATGGCCTTGCCGTCAAGCGCCACCGGATCGGCGGTGTAGACGTTCTTGAACAGGATGGCCTTGGCGGCATCAGCCGCGCCGAACTTCTGGTACGACCAGGCGGTCTTCAGCTCATCCTTGCCCTCGGCGTTCTCCTGCGTGCTCACCGTCAGCGTCGCGGTCCACGTGCTCTCGTCATACGTGATGCCGTTGAGCCTCCACGGACCATCGGCGGTCTCGCCCGCCTGGGCGTAGGTGTCGCCGTTGGGATTCACGGCGTCGCCCGGAATGACCTCGGTCACCGTGTAGGTGTGGGTGCCAATGTGCTTTTGGGTAACGGTAGCGCGACCAAACGCGATGTCGCCCATGGTGTTGTTCTTCACCACGTACGAACCGTCGTCGGCAGGCTTCACATCAGCCGGGATGGGAGCGCCCTTGCTCGGAACAACATTAAAGCTGAAGGGCTCGGTCTTCGTGATGTCCTTGCCCGTGAGCACCTTCGTGCCTCGGGGCGCGGTCTCGGTGTTCTCAACAGAATACGTGTTCACGAAGCTGGCGTTGAGGCTGGCGACTTCCTCTGCAGGCTCAATCGGCTTGCCCTCAACGTCGGCGATTTTGTGCATCACAACGGCAGGGGCATCGAGCTTGCCATCGAGATTGGCATCGGCAACCGTAACGCTCACGCGGTACACGGCGTTGCTGTACGAAACGCTCGGCAGACGGTCCTCGCCCGCGGGGACATTCTCGCGGATGTAGTACGTATAGGTGCCAGGCGTCGTATAGGTGATGGCACCGAACTCAACGCGGTCCTTGTTGTCGGTCGTCACCTTAACGACCTTGCTCTGGTCGTCGTTGCCAGCAGCAACGAAGCCCTCAGGCATAGGAGTGCCCTTGACGGCGTTAAGGCTCAGCTCAAAGCCATCCTTGTTGGTGAGCTCACGGCCCTCAAGCGTCTTGCTTGCAAAGAACTCGCCATTGGTAAGCTCAATGGAAGCAGGGGCATAAGTGTTCGTGAAGGAGGCATGCGAGATCACGCCGGCAGTGATGGAACCGGTGTCGCCCTTCTTTTGGGTGTCGAAGCCGTCGGCGGCGGCCTCCGTCACCTCATACGTAGAGCCCTCGGAAATGCCGTAGATGTAGAGATGCTGGCCATGGGTCAGCTTGTAAGTTGCCTCGCCGTTTGCAAAGGCAACGTCGAGGCCCTCCTGGATGGCAGCGCCGTCAGCACCGACCAGATCGGCCTTGAGCGTGCCATCAAACGGCTGGCCCTTGGCGTCCTTGAGGGAGATAGTAAAGGTGAACTCGCGCTTGTTGAGCTTGTCCACGGCGTCCTTGCCAAAGGACTCATCAACCGCAACGGTCTTGTCGATGGCCAGCGAGCCGGGGAGTTCAAGCTCGTAGCGGCCATTGTTGCCCAAGCGGGCATTGATCTCCGTGGCGGTGCCAGCAGAAGCATTGCTGTTCCACGTGGGGTTAAGGACGGAGGTGCCCGTGCCCGTCACGTTGTTCGTCTTGGGCATATCGAGCTCGTGAATATAGGTGATGCGGGGAGCGCCCTTCACGAAGTATGCGGCATTGTTATCCGCGGGGTCGTACGCAACGGAGCCGGAGACCACCGTGGCGTTACCGCCCTGGAAGGAACGGTGGGCATCCTTTTTCTCGGTCTTGCCGTTCTCGATCTTGTAGTAGGAATGCTCATACCAGTATGTCTGGCCGTCGATGAGGCGACCATGGGCACGCTGGGTGCACTCCGCATCCGTGAAGATGGGCGTGTCCTGCGTGAAGTAGTAATAGCTATTGGTGTCGGCGGGTTCAAAGTTGGCAATCGTCTTGCCCGGATCACCCTTGGCCCAGTCGTTGGTGTAGAACGAGACGGTCTTGCCATCCTCGGAGCGGTTGGCCTTTACGTACTCGACCATATCGGGGTCGGGGTTGCCCAGGAGCTCGGCGACCTCCGCCTTGGGGCTCACGCCGAAGAAGATACGGATAGGATAGGTGTTCGTAACCGTGGACACCTCACCGCTTGCGTTATTGGAATACACCTTGAAGTTGCGCAGCGGGATCAGGCCAGCGGGGACCTTGACGGTCACGTGGTCGCCCGTGCGGACATCGGCGGACTTCTTAACCGTAATCTCGATGTTGTTCAAGTCGCCGTTGGGGTATAGCAGGCCTCCGTCCTGGGGAGCCGTGCCGCTGAAGGTGTAGGTCACGGTCTTAGAACCGTCGGCATTGGAGGTTTCGGCCTTCTTGGGGTTGCCGAACACCGTGTCGGCAAACACGATGTTCTTGAACTCGTCGACCTGCATATAATCATCGAGCTGATCGGTGAACGTAACGTAGCCGGTCTTCATGGGATCGCCCGACCCGATTTCGGTCGGCAGTCCCGTGCCCGAGCTCACCTCATCAAAGATCTGCTCGAAGATAGTCCCAAGGTCGAGATCCTTGCTAACTGCAAAGTAGTAGTTCTCCTCTGCGGGGACACGCTTTCCCAAATCTGTATAGCTTTTTGCGTTAGGGTAGTTACTCGAAACGCCATTCATATAGGCATTTGCTCGTCCCAGCGTGTCGTTGGGGTTAGCCCCCTCGAACGTACCGACGCAATACACGATTGCTCCATCGCTACCATCCCCCGAAGCTCCCATCTTCAGCTTGAGAGAAGTTTCAATGGCGCCATTTGCAACACCGGGTTTGAAATCCGAACCGCTACCACCGGTAGGCTGGCCGTCGGTAAAGAACAGTACAACTTGCTTGGCCTCTGAACGAGCACTCTGAAGAACCTGCTGGGCCTTCTTGAAACCCTGGTCCGGACTCGTGCCACCGCTGCCCTTGAGCGTATCGAGCTCATCCTTGAGCATCTCTGAGCCAGCAGCATCAACAACGGTCAGACCGGCGAGCGTCGTCGCATCAGTTTCAAACGAAACAAGGGAGATGCGGTGCTTGTCCGCCTCTACCCCCATTTCTCCATTTGCTGCAAGGGTAAGATCAATGAAGTTCTTTACCGCGAGCCTGAGGTCAGACATGCCACACTTATATAGCTGAGTGCCATCTCTATCGCTGGGAGACGTCTTCGGAGTTACGCTCACCCATCGCCATCCATTGCTATAGCCCCAGCTTTGGCGCCGCTCGCTCCATTCGACCTCATTGCCGCCCCTGGTGACATAAATTGATTCTTTATCAAGATCGGAAGCGAAAATCTCGTCGCCACGATTCATCATCGAGTTGGAATCGTCCAGCACCAGCACGATGTCAAGGGGAGACGCCGTGGTGCTGGTTACGTTAGAGGTTGAGGACAAGGCAGATAGACCCACGAGGAACTCGGAGTCGCCGATCTGAACCTCGGGCTTGCTGCCTCCCGGCAACACCACCGATTCGTTAAAAACGGACTTGTCGGTCCAGATGCGACCGACGTTGGCGGTGTCGCTCTTTTTGACAGCCTCCCAGCTTTCGGTCGTGTTGTCATCAACTTTACTTGTGGCGCTCAGGCGCACGTTCGCTTGGTCCACCTGCTCGGTGGCGGCCAATGCCGAAGAACTGCGCATCGCGTCCAGCGGATTTGCGTGCGCGATCGTCGCCGGAGCAACGACCGTCAGAGCAAGTGCCACAAGAGCGGCGAGCCACATGCGCGCGAATGCACGCTGCCGCTGGCCTCCGTAACACCTTTCCGATTGGGCGCGCAAACACGCTCTCCCTTGTTCAATCATGAGCAATCTCCCCTCAGCTCGTTTTTACATAGGACGTCTATAGTCCAAGCCATCATAATTTGTACCACTTTCGCACCGCGCTAAGGGGGTTCTTTTTGTTGAAAACCGGAAGCACCTGTCAGTTTTCTGACCTATATCTTCCCCTTCTCTGACCTGCCACTTCTTAGGGCTCATTTCTAGTTGTTAGGTAGTTGGCGGCGCTAGATGGAGCGGCGGCTAAGCCTTGTTCTTTATTTTGGATACCCCCCCCCCGCTTTTTTGCCAATTCTTTACATTTCCTATTAAGCGACTCAAGCCTTACCCGTTTCCCTCCAGAGACGCTCCATCTCAAGGCGGACGTTCCTTTTGATAACTTTTTGATAACTACGTGATAACTAGAAGGCAACTAGAATCGGGGCGCCTGGATTTTCAAAGCCGCAGGTAGATGAGTTGCTCGCTTCCTGCAAGTCCTCCGGGCGTCCCCATTTTGTGATTCAGGCGCAACTACATGTGCACATTCAGGCAACTAGAACGGGAGGGGGCGCGGGGGTGCCGCGCGGACCTGGCTTACAGGTCCTGCAGCGCCACCACGTCGATTGAATCGCCAAAGGACCGCGCTTCGAGCGCGCTCACGTACGCGTTGGCCGCAGCAAGGGCCGTCACGCAGGTCACGCCGCGGCGCACAGCCTCGGTGCGCAGGCGATACCCGTCGCCACGCGAACCCGGACCGTACGGCGTGTTGATGATGAACGCGATCTCGCCGTTGGCGATCATATCCAGAATACTCGGCTCATCCGAATCGCTCGACGCGCTGATCTTGCCCACAACCTCGCACGGCACGTTGCCGCCGCGCAGCACGCGTGCGGTGCCCTCGGTGGATACGAGCTCAAAGCCCAAGTGGCGCAGGATGCGCGCCAGGCTCAGGATGTGGCGCTTGTCGCGGTCGCACACCGAGATGAACACGCGACCGACCTCCGGTGTGGGCAGCTCGTAGTCGATGGCAAGCTGCGTCTTGGCATACGCCTCGGGGTAGCTCTTGGCAATGCCCATGACCTCGCCCGTCGACTTCATCTCCGGTCCCAGGATGACCTCGGCGCCCGGGAAGCGGCCCCACGGCATCACGGCTTCTTTCATGCAGAAGTAGTCCAAGCGGCGCTCGTCGCTCGGCAGCCCGAGCTCGGAAATGCTCGCACCCGCCATGATGCGTGCCGCGCAGCGAGCCAGCGGCACACCCGTGGCCTTGGAGATGAACGGCACCGTGCGGCTCGCGCGGGGATTCGCCTCGATCACGTAGATGGTCTCGCCCTTGATGGCGTACTGCACATTCACCAGGCCGCGCACGCCCAGAGCCAGCGCGATCTTGCGCGTGGTCTCGCGCAGGCGCTGCATGAGCGCGTCGGAGAAGGAAAACGGCGGGATGCACGTCGCGGAGTCGCCGGAATGGATGCCCGCCTCCTCGATGTGCTCCAAGATACCGCCGATGTAGACATTCTCGCCATCGCATAGGGCGTCCACGTCGCTCTCGTACGCGCCTTCAAGGAATCGGTCGAGGTAGATGGGGTGATCGGGGCTCACGCGCGTGGCCTCGGCCATGTACTCGCGCAGGCGCTCCGCATCGTAGGCGATCATCATGCCGCGGCCGCCCAGCACGTAGCTCGGGCGCACGAGCAGCGGGTAGCCAATGCGCGCGGCCACCGCTTCGGCCTCCTCAAACGAGGTCGCCATGCCCGCCGGCGGGTACATGATGCCCAAGCGGTCGAGCAGGGCCGAGAAGCGCTCGCGGTCCTCGGCGAAATCGATGGCGTCGGGCTGGGTGCCCATAATCGTCACGCCGCTTTCCGCCAGCGCGCGCGTGAGGTTCACCGGCGTCTGACCGCCAAGCGTGGTGATCACGCCTGCAGGGCGCTCGGCATCCACGATGTCCATGACGTCCTCGTAGGTGACCGGCTCAAAATACAGGCGGTCGGAGGTGTCGTAGTCGGTGGAGACGGTCTCGGGGTTGCAGTTGACCATGATGGTCTCGTAGCCACGTTCGGCCAGCTCATAACAGGCGTGCACGCAGCAGTAGTCGAACTCGATTCCCTGGCCGATGCGGTTGGGGCCCGCACCCAAAATCATGACCTTGGGTTTGCTCGCGGGGCGCACCTCGTCGGCCGCAACGCCGCGGCGCGCGTCCGGCGCGGGGCGCATGAGGTTCTCGTACGTCTTGTAGTGATACTCCGTGGCGCTCTCGAACTCGGCCGCGCACGTGTCCACCGTCTTCATGCCCGGCACCACACCCAGGCCCTTGCGGTAGGCTCGCACAAAGCGCTCGTCGCTGCCGGTGAGGAACGCGATCTGCGCGTCGGAGGTGCCGTACTGCTTGAGCAGGCGCATGGCGTCGGCGTCGATGTCCTCCACGCGCAGGCCGCGCACCGCCTCTTGCACCGCGATCATGTCGTGCAGACGCGCGAGGGACCACGGGTCGATGCGCGTGAGCTCGTGCAGACGCTCCACGCTCCAGCCGCGGCGCAGCGCCTCGGCCAGGTAGAAGATGCGCTGCTCAGTCGCACGGGCCACGCTTTGAGCCAGCTCGTCGTCCGCAATCGCCTCGAGTGCTGCCGCCTTGGCGTCGGCACCCAGGCCGCGATGGCCGTCCTCGAGCGAGCGCATGGCCTTGCCCATGGCCTCCTCAAAGGTACGGCCAATCGCCATGACCTCGCCTACGGCCTTCATGCGCGTGGTGAGCGTGGTGTCGGTGCCCTTGAACTTCTCAAACGCAAAGCGCGGGGCCTTGACCACGCAGTAGTCGATGGACGGCTCAAAGCACGCCGGCGTGGCGCGGGTGATGTCGTTGGTGATTTCATCGAGCGTGTAGCCCACGGCCAGGCGCGCGGCGGCTTTGGCGATGGGAAAGCCCGTGGCCTTGGACGCGAGCGCGGAGGAGCGGCTCACGCGCGGGTTCATCTCGATGACGATGAGGCGGCCGTTGGCGGGGTTCACGGCGAACTGCACGTTGGAGCCGCCGGTCTCCACGCCAATCTTCTCCAGAATGGCGAGCGACGCCACGCGCATGCGCTGGTATTCGAGGTCGGAAAGCGTCTGCGCGGGGGCCACGGTGATGGAGTCGCCGGTGTGCACGCCCATGGGGTCGAGGTTCTCGATGGAGCACACGATGATGCCGTTGCCCGCGCGGTCGCGCATGACCTCCATCTCGTATTCTTTCCATCCCTCGATGGACTCCTCCACCAGCACTTCGCCCGCAGGCGAGAGCTCGAGGCCCTGCGTCACGATGCTCACGAGCTCGGCCTCGTCGTGCGCGATGCCGCCGCCCGCGCCGCCCATGGTGAAGCTTGGGCGCAGCACGCAGGGGTAGCCGGTAGTTTTCACGATCTCGAGGGCATCCTCGACCGAGTAGGCGTAACCCGAGCGCGCGACCTCCAGACCGATCTCGGCCATGGCCTCGTTGAAGAGCTTGCGGTCCTCGCCGCGCTCGATGGCGGCAAGGTCGCAGCCGATCATCTCGACGCCGTACTTGTCCAGCACGCCCGTGCGCGCCAGCTCAACGGCGGCGTTCAGGCCGGTTTGGCCGCCGAGCGTGGGCAGCAGGGCATCGGGGCGCTCCTTGGCAATGACGCGCTCCACGAACTCCGCCGTGATGGGCTCCACATAGGTGCGGTCTGCCAGCCCGGGATCGGTCATGATGGTCGCCGGATTGGAGTTCACGAGCACGACCTCGTAGCCGTCCTCCTTAAGCACCTTGCAGGCCTGCGCGCCCGAGTAGTCGAACTCGCACGCTTGGCCGATTACAATCGGCCCCGAACCGATCACTAGGATTCTCTTGATATCGTTACGTTTTGGCATGGTTGCCTCGCTTCTTTCGTTTCCGTATTCGCATGGTTGTTCATCCCAGCGGCTTTCCCAGCCACCGAACCTCGGCCTTCAATCGTCGGGCGCCGCACGCCAGGCGTGCGCCCTCCTCTTTCAGGCCGATCTTCGGCACCTGGACAACCCGTCTCCGTTGTTGGAATTAGTTGGCAGCGCGAACAACCCGTTTCCGTTGTTGAGTTATTCAGCTGCGGAGAAATTCCAACCGTTTAGACGATCGCTCGCGATGTCGATGTTCAGGTAGTCGGCGTCGCCGTCCATCAGGCGCGTGAAGGCCGTGAACAGGTAGTGGGCGTCGGTGGGGCCGGGCGAGGCCTCGGGGTGATACTGCACGCTGAACGCCGGGCAATCGAGCAGCTGGATGCCCTCGGCGGTGCCGTCGTTCAGATTCACGTGCGTGAGGCGAATGCGGCCGAAGCGCTCGTTGTGCACCACAGGTGCGATGCCGCGCTCAACCCAAAAACGCAGGTCGCCGCTGGCGGGATGCTCAGCAATGCCGTCCGAAAGCTCGGGAACAAGCGCGCCCAAGCTCGGGAACATCAGGCCAAAGCCATGGTTTTGCGCGGTGATCTCCACGCGGCGCGTAATCAGGTTCATAACGGGTTGGTTCCCGCCGCGATGACCGAACTTGAGCTTTTCAATCTGGGCTCCGGCGGCGAGGCTGATCATCTGATGTCCCAGGCAGATGCCAAAAACGGGCACCTTGCCCACGAGCTCCTGCACCTGGGAATACGTCTCCTCCACCGCGTCCGGATCGCCCGGGCCGTTGGAGAGAAACACGCCGTCGGGATTCATAGCGAGCACCTCGTGCGCGGGCGTATTCCAGGGAACGACCGTGAGCGAGCAACCCGCGCGGACCAGTCCCTCGAGGATGCCGCGCTTGATGCCGCAATCATACGCCACCACGCGATACGGAGCGCGGCGAGTCTTGCATGCGGCGAGGGCGAACTCGTGGCCCGCGGGCAGGTCTTCCGCCGTAAAGGAATGGGACTCGGGGCAGCTCACCGTCTGCACGAGATTCTCCCCCACCAGCTGCGGGGCTGCCTTGAGCTGCTCCATGAGCACGGAGACGTCGAATTCCTCCGTGGAAACGATGCCCATCTGCGCGCCGTTATCGCGCAAGTGCTGCACAAGGACGCGGGTATCGATGCCCTCGATGCCCACGATGCCCTGCTGCTCAAGGTATTCCGGCACCGAAAGAGCGCTGCGCCAGTTGGAAGGCGTGCGGCACATATCGCGCACCACCATGCCGCGCAACGCGGGCGCGGACTCCCCGCGCGAAGCATCGCCCGGGAATGCACTCTGCACGTCCTCTGGGTTAATGCCGTAATTGCCAATCTGGGGATAGGTCATGGTCACAATCTGACCAGCATAGCTCGGGTCGGTGAGCACCTCGAAGTACCCCTCGAGCGACGTGTTGAAGCACACTTCCCCTGTTGCCGTGCCCGCAGCACCGCAGGCGCGGCCGTAAAAAACGGTCCCGTCTGCCAGCAGCAGAATCGCAGGACCGCAGTCGCCTTTAGTTGTTGATGCCATGATGCGCTGCGCCAAAGGGCTCGCAGCGAGCGTACGGGTCGCGCTCGCGCCCGCAGGACGGTTCAAAGCCATCTCGTCTCCTTTTCGGTCTCTCGGTACCGGGTTAAAGGCCGTATGGTCTTGCGGTATTGTACGCGCCTATACGCATTTTCTGGTGCAAATGTAACAATATGCAGATTGCTAGCCTATACGGCCGCTTTTATTCATGCGATATAGATTCTTCGTGATTCTTCCAGCATACGGCAGCTCGCCTCGCAACAAAAAAGACCGCCACCCAAAGGTGACGGCCCAATGAAAACTAACCCCTGCAGGTCGGGTGCCGGGAAACCAATCGGTTTCTCAGGTGCCGCAGATTGGGGCGAAAGAGGAGGGCGCACGCCTTGCGTGCGGCGCCCGACGAAGCGATGAACGGGTTTTCCAAGTGCCCGAGATTGCCGCGAAAGAGGAGCGAAGCGTGCTAAGGCACGTGAGCGACGATTGAACGGCAAGGTCGGGTGCTTGGGAAAGCCGTTACACGGCTTCGGCGAGTTTGGCGGCCCTATCCGCCGCCGCCAGCGCGTCGATCACACCTGCGAGCTGGTCGCCCAGCAGCACGCCGTTGTAGGTGGAGTTGAAGCCGATGCGGTGGTCGGTCACGCGGTCCTGCGGCAGATTGTACGTGCGGATCTTCTCCGAACGGTTGCCGTGGCCGATCTGCGCGGAACGCTCGGCGCCTAGCTCAGCCTGCTGCTTCTCCAGCTCCATCTCGTACAGGCGGGCGCGAAGCATCTGCATGCAGACCTCGCGGTTCTGGATCTGGGAGCGCTGCTCCTGAGACTGGACCACGGTGTTCGTAGGCAGGTGGGTGATTCGCACGGCGGAGTACGTGGTGTTGACGCACTGACCGCCAGGGCCGGACGCGCAGTAGGTGTCAACGCGCAGGTCGGCCTGGTTGATCTGGATGTCGATCTCGTCGGCCTCGGGCAGCACGGCCACCGTGGCGGTCGAGGTCTGGATGCGGCCCTGCGACTCGGTCTTGGGCACGCGCTGCACGCGATGCACACCGGATTCGTACTTCATCACGGAGTAAACCTTGTCGCCCTCGACCTTGAACTCGATGGACTTAAAGCCGCCGGCCTCGCTGGGGCTCGAATCGAGCACGGTCATCTTCCACTTCTTGGACTCGATGAAGCGCTGGTACATCTTGAAGAGGTCGCCGGCAAAGATTGCGGCCTCGTCTCCACCGGCGGCGGAGCGGATCTCCACGATGGTGTCCTTCTCATCCATGGGGTCGCCCGGGATGAGCATGATCTTGATGTCTTCCTCGAGCTGGGGAAGCTTGTCCTCGTTCTCGGAGATGTCCATCTGGAGCATCTCCTTCTCGTCGGCATCGGTGGCCTCGCGCAGCATCTCCTTGGCGGTCTCGATGTCATCGAGGGCACCAAGGTACTCGCGCGCGGCGTTCACCAGGTCGGTCTGGTGCGCGTACTCCTTGTTGAGGCGCGTGAACTCCTTGATGTCGCTCGCAACGGCCGGGTCGGAGAGCTTCTTCTCGAGCTCCTGGTAGGCGATGATGATCTTCTCAAGCTTGTCGCGCATGGCAACTCCTTTACGTGCGTTGGGATGGTGTGTTCGTGATCCGCGGGGATGGTCCCGGGCATTTCGGTGAGGGCGCGGCGCGTTGAGCGCGGGCGCAAAAAGCCAACGTAGCTAGAGTTTATCGAGCGCGATGTGCATGGTTCCTCCCTGAATAGACGCAAACATCATACCCAACCTGCAACAACGCGCCAACATCGGTGCGCGCCCCTTGGCAAAACGGACACACGCAGGACGGGTCGCGGTGCCTGGGGCACGCGCCGGTTCCGTCTCCAGCCGCACCCCGCGCCAAGCAAACGTAGGCCTCTGCAGCCACCCGCACCAGCCCCGCAAACGCCGCGCGCCCGCGGGAATCCCCACGGGCGCGCAAAGCCAGTCTTTCTGGCAGAGCCTTAGAGCAGCGTCATACTGATGGTGCACTCGTGCGTGGCACCGGGCTCCAGGATCGTGATACCGCGCTTGTGCTCGAACACATCGTCCTCGCTGGTCAGCGTGGCATGGCCGGTCCACGGCTCGAGCGCCACGAACGGGGCGTCGCCGAGGGCGGACCAAATGCCGATGTAGTCAAAGCCGGGGAAGTCCATGCGCACACCGCGACCGCTCTTGGTTCCGCGCAGCGTCAGGGTGTTGCCAGGCACGTCGGTGAGCATCACGGCATCATTGGCGAACAGCTCGTGCGTGATCGGCAGCTCGCTGGAATTATCGACCGCCGTCCAGGCGTTGTCGAACGTGAGCAGGCCGCCCTCCGCAATGGTGGGAGCCTCGCAGGTCCAAGGCTCGGTGAACTCGATAACGTAGTCCTCAAAGACCTCGTCCTCGGCACCCGGCGCCGGAACGTTGAATGCCGGATGACCGCCCACCGAGAACGGCATGGGCACGGAGCCCGTGTTCGTCACCGTGAAGGTCTGGGCGAGCGTCGCCTCGCCCGTGATGGCGTACGTCATATTGAGCTTGAAGTCGTACGGGTAGACCTCGCGCGTCTCGGGCGTACTCGTGAACTCGAACGTCACGGAGGAGCCGTCCTCGGCGACCTCGGAAATGCTGTGCTCGTTGATGCGGGCCAGACCGTGACGGGGCATGCGGCACGGGCCCTGCTCGCTCATGGCCTCGTCGTTGCGCAGCGAGCCCACGATCGGGAACAGCACGGGAGCGTGCTTGCCCCAAAATGCGGGATCGGCCTGCCACAGGTACTCGCGCCCATCGAGCGCGAGGCTCGTGAGCTCAGCACCCATGGAGCTCACCTTGGCGGAAACGCCGCCCTTGGAAATCGTCGTGATGGTAGCCATGCTGGCTCCTTTCATCCATAGCCATAGCTTGTTTGATTGTATCGCCGTTCGGGCGACCGCGCGCGACCGCCGCGCCGCAAAAAACGGGGGACGAGCGAACCCGTCCCCCGCTTGAGGCGTATAAGCTGGATTTACTCCTCGCGCTTGCGAGCGGCTGCGCCCACAGCCATGCAGCCTGCGGCAACCACTGCGGCGGCGCCCGCGGCCATCATGGCAGCGTCACCGGTCTGCGGCAGGTCGCCGTCGGTGCCAGGCTTGCCCGGCTTGCTCCCCGGCTCGTTACCGTCGCCCGTAGGCGGCTCGGGGGTCGGCTTATCCGGGTCGACCGGCTTGTCGGGATCGGTGGGCTTGTCCGGGTCCGTGGGCTTATCCGGGTCGACCGGCTTATCCGGATCCGTAGGTGTCTCGACCTCGATCGTGAAATCGCGAACCACAGTGCCCGCGTAATCGCCAATACCCTTGATGGTGACCGTGGCGGTGCCGGCGGCCGTGTTGTTCTCAAAGCTCATGAGGTAATCGACGCCGTACACCAGCGTCTTATCGCCGCAGGTGAGCTTCTCGTCCAGAACGTTGGCGTCAACCGGCTGGTCCTCGCTCACGCTCTTGACCACCACGCGCTCGGGAACCTCAACGGTTACCTGCTCAGCGTCGGAGATGTCCACCTTCTGGGCGGGCTGACGCAGGCGAATCTCGGCGGCGGACATGTACACCTTGCCGTTGTCGGAGAAGGTCTCTGTGCCCTCAAAGCGGAAGTACTTGGCGGTCACGGGCTCGTTGAACTGGGCGACCTTCCAAGACTTGTCGCGCTCCCACGAACCGGTGGCAATGTCCGTCCAGTCGGAGCCGTTCTCGCTGTACTGGATGCGGTAGCCGGTCACGGTGCCGTTGTCGCTGTTGTCCTGACGCGGCAGGTAACGCAGCGCCTCGATGGTCGCGGGCTCGGGCAGCTCCATCTGGACCCACATGTCCTTCTGTGCGCCGCCATCCCAATGCGAGTGGTACTTGGTGTCGTTCTGCTTGTCGAAAGCGAGTTCGATCGGGCCCTCGCCGCTGGTAGCGGGCTTGTGCTCGCTGCCGGCGGTGTTCTTGGTCATCTTCTCGACCGGGTAATCGCGCGAAGCGTCGTCGTTGGCGAGCGCGTCGCCGCTGTCGGTATCGGCGCCGAGGTTGATCGTGAAGACGGAGGTCCCGGCGTGATCCTCGGACTCGAGGATAATCTTGATCTTGTTCTCAAAGACGGGCAGCACGGTCATGGCCGCATTGTCCTTGGGCTCGGCAGCGACCTCGGCGGTCAGCGCCTGCGTGAAGTACTGGCCGGAAGCCAGGACGGCCGCGCTCAGCTCCTTGCCGTTCACCACGAGCTTAGCCAGCTCAGCGGTGTCGTTCACCGGGTAGGAGGTGGTGGCCTCGATGAGCTCGACCTCGGTCACCATGGTGCACGGCTTGTTGGCGCGCGCCTCGAGCGAGTCGGCGTTCTTCACGTTCATACGCACGAACGTCGCGGTCGTGGGGGCGAACTCGTAGCTGTACTTCTTAACGTTGGTGGACGTCTCGTTCGCGTCGATGGTCTCGCGCACGTCGAGCGTACGCCAGCTGTTCTCGGCGCCCGTCTCGGACACCTCGAAGGTCGTAGTGTTCGCATCCGGGTAGCGGCCCGAGCTGTTGTCGCGGCCGAAGAACACGTTGATCTTGCCGAACATGCGCTGGGTGTCGTAACGGAAGGTGATGGACGCGGTGTTGTTGCCGTTCTGCGAGTACTGCCAGTTGGACCAGCAAGTCTCGTTGCGGCCGCCGCTGCTGTTCGCGCCAATCGCGGTCTTGCCGTCCTTGATGGCGTCAAGCGTGTCGGAAGTCTGACCCTCGGGGATGCTCTGGGTGAGGGATGCATCCTTGGTCACGCTCGAGCCGAGCACGACCTCGCCCTCCTGCACGCGCACCGTGGCGGAAACGGTCAGGTCCTTGCCGAACACGTTAGCGGTGCCGTTAAGGGTCACCGTGCCGGCCTGGGCATACGCGTCCTTGGCAGGCGTCTCCCACTCAACCGGGAAGCTCGCGTTCAGCGTGGTGCCGTCGCCCAGAACAGCCGGGCGGCCCTTGGGCAGAACGGCGGGCGTGCCCACCTGCGTGGTGGTCGAATAGTTCAGCAGCGCGGCGACCTCGGTGAGCACTGTCACGTTGGCGGAAACCGGCAAGCCGCACACCGTGCCGCTCACGCTGAACGTGCCAGGCTGAGCGAGCTTGTCGGCGGGGACCTGCTCCCAGGTCACGGCCTGCTTGTCGGAGGTGCCGTCGGTGTAGCGAACCTCAATCTGGGCAGGGAGCGTCAGGCCGGAGCCGGCCTTCACATAGTAGTTCTTGGAGTAGAAGAAGCTGTCGACCTGCCTGTCGGCACCAGGCTGATCGGAGCTGGCGGCAACGGGAATCTTCACCGTTGCGGGGGCCAAGCCGTCGGCGGTCACGGTAACCGTAGCCTCGCCCGCGGTCTCGCCGGCGCGCACGATGCCCACCAGCTGGCCGGCATGAGCAGCACGGTTGTTGTCGCGGTAGGACTGGTGGTCGGCCTGAACGCCGTTGTCGATGCCGGCGAGCTTGGCTGCGCCCTCAACCTTGAAGGTCACCTTGTTGGTCGCGTTGGGAACGATGTTGCCGCTCTCGTCGGTCACGTCCACGGTCAGGTACGCAAGGTCGGTGCCGTTGCCGGTCATCTCGGTGCGGTTGGCCGTCACGCGGAGCTTCTTAGCGGGGCCGGCGGTGGTCACGCTCTTGCGGCCGGACCACTTCTCGGTCGAGAGCTCCTTGCCGTTGTCGTCATACGCCTTGGCGGTAATGGTGCCGTCGGCGTAAGGAACGTTCCAGGTCAGATACAGGTCGCTGTGGGTCGGGGTCTTCTTACCGTCCTCACCCTTGTAGACGCGGTACTTGTAGCCGCCCGGCGTGGTCACCTCGGTCAGAGCCTTCTTGCCCAGGGACTCGGTCTTGCCGCCGTTGGCGGGCGTGAAGAACAGCTCGACCTGCGGGGCGTCCGTGTAGACCACGACCTCGACGTTCTTGCCATCCTTGGAAACCACGTCCTCGTTCCACGCGGGCAGCATGTGCAGCGTGTTCACGTCGTCGTTCCACTGGGACTGATACAGGTAGTAGGAGTCCTTGGGCAGACCGGCGGTGTCGATGATGCCAAAGTACGAGCTCTTGGGAGAGGGCCAGTTGCCCTGAGCGCCCTGGCCCGTGCCGTTTGCAGGCGTGGGCTCGCCCAGGTAGTCAAAGCCGGTCCACACGAATTCGCCCGCCATGAAGTCGTTCGTAATGATGTCGAACCAGGCCTCGGACGCAAAGGCGCCCCAGCCCACCTTGGACTTGTCGTAGGAGGTCAGCAGCTTGTTGCCGTCGAGCGAGTTACTCGCCTTGGTGGTGTACACGCCGCGGCTGTTGGTGGCAGAGGCGGTCTCGGAACCGATGAGGCACCAGTTGGGCTTGGCCTTGTGCACCGACTGGTAGTTGGCGCTCGTTGCGTAGTTCAGACCCACAACGCCGCCAACGCCCTTGGCCTCGCCGATCACGTCGGAGTTCAGCTCCGCGTTGCTCGCGTTGCCCTTCATCTTGTTGTCGCCCGTGGTAACCGGACGGGTCGGGTCGGCGGCCTGGGTCCACTCCACCAGGTTCTGCAGAACCGTGCGGGCCTCGCCCTGGTTGTAGCCGGCGGCGCTCTCGCTCATCTCGTTGCCGAGGGACCACATGATCACCGCGGGCGAGTTGATGTCGCGCGCGATGGACTGCTCGAGGTCGAACTGCGCCCAGGTCTTGTTAGCGCTGGCGCCCACAAGCTCGGACTCGCCCATCTGCTGCCTAAAGAAGCGGGCGTAATCGTTGTTGTTGCCGTTCTTGGGCCAGGCAAGGCCGTCAAAGAACTCGACGTCCAGCAGCATGCCCTGCTCGTTGCAAACCTCGATAAGCTCCTTGGCGGGAACGTTGTGCGAGGTGCGGATGGCGTTGCAGCCCATATCCTTCAGGATCTTGACCTGGCGCTCAATGGCGTCGCGCGAGGACACGGAACCGAGCGCGCCCTGGTCGTGGTGCATGCAGACGCCCTTGATCTTCATCTTCTCGCCGTTCAGCGTAAAGCCGTTGTTAGCGTCGAAGTCAAAGAAGCGATAGCCAAAGTCCACGTCGTAGGTGTCAACGACCTGGTCGCCCTTCTTAATCTGCGTGCGAACGGTGTAGAGATTCGGGTCCTTGATGCCCCACAGCTCAGGGGCCGCGGTGGTGTTGGCGGTCGCCTCAACCACAACGGACTTGCCCGCCTGGACGGTCTTCTCCGTGCTTACCTCGGCGATCTTCTGCGCAGGCTCGCCGCCGCGCGGGAACACCGTGTTCACCACCGTGAACGTGGCGTCCTGCTCGCCGGCGTTGTTGACCGTGGTCTTGAAGTTGGTCTTGACGCTCGTCTTGTTCTGGGCGGAAAGCTCGGGGGTCGTTACGACCACGCCGTCCTTGGCCACGTGCAGCGGGTCGGTCACAACCAGGTTCACGTCGCGGCCAATGCCGGAGCCGGAGTACCAGCGGCTCGAGGGCGTCTGGTGGTTCACCTTGACGACGATGGTGTTCTCCTCGCCCACCTTAATATGCTTGGTGAGGTCGTAGGAGAACGGGGTGTAGCCGTTGGGGTGGGTGCCGAGCTTGTGCCCGTTGATCCACACCGTGGAGTCCATGTACACGCCGTCGAAGTCGATGCGGATGTTCTTGCCGGCGAGCTCCTTGCCCACGTTGAAGCTCTTGCGGTACCAACCGGTGCCGCCGAGCTTGTAGCCGCTCTCCGCCTCGCCTTGCTGCGTGTACTCCTGGTCGATGCTGTAGTCGTGCGGCACGTCAACGTGCTCCCACGCCGAGTCGTCGAACCCGGGCGCGTCGGCGCCCTTCACATCACCCAGGTTGAACTTCCAGTTCTCGTTGAAGTTCTGGATGCGAGCGGCGGGGTCGTTGAGCGTGTTGACGTACACGACCTCCTCCGCCGAGTTCATCTGCGTCGAAGAGCTCGTGCGAATCTCGGGCACGCCCTCGGCGAAGCAGTACGTTGCAGGGGTGGCAAGCAGCATCGCGCTCAGGGCGCCAACCACGGCGCCGCGCGCGACTCGCCCGCATGACCCTGGCAACGATATGGGGGTCTTCAGCCTCATATAGTTCTCCATCCTTGATTGCTTTTGACACAATCTGGCCATACTAATGAACAACATGCTAGGTTTTGGACCCTTCCCGCGCAGCCCGCGCATCGGCGAGCGGCGGACATGGATCCGTGAACGGTCGGTGAGGAGCCGCGCACCCGCCGGGCCCTCCCGCCAAGTGCCCGGTCTGGCTCGATCACAGGGGCACCGGCCCTCCTCCAAAGTGCTCCCCCACCCTCCCAATGTGATGCACACGTGTCATTTTTCGTTCGTACGGCACGCGAACAGTTAGGCACCCTTACATTTGCTCAGGTACCGAATTACACTGGTTCCCGAACAATCGAGAAGAAAGGAGCTGAATCATGTCCACTGTGTGCGGCGTGCCCGATCTTTCGGCCGCCGAAGACACCCCCGCCGAGGCACGTGCCCGCGCGATCCTGTCGAACCTGGGATTTTGCGGCCACTTCATGCACTTCCACGCGGGCGGTCGCTCGGGCCAAGCGCCCATCATCTGCCTGATTGCCAAGCACGGCGGAACGATCTCGCAGCAAAAGCTCGGGTCGTATTTCGACCTCAAGCCGGGGTCCCTCTCTGAGGTGCTCACCAAGCTCGAGACCGCCGGAATCATCGAGCGCACGCGCAACCCGCACGATCGCAGGCAGCTCACCATCCGCCTTACCGAGGCGGGGGTCGAGCAGGCGGAAATCGAGCAGCAGCATCGCGTGAAGTTCCGCCAAACCGCATTCGCCTGCCTCACCGATGAAGAGCAGGAAGAGCTGCTCTACATGCTCGATAAAATCCACGTTCACTGGGAGGAGATATATGGCTAGTACCGTTAAGACGCTCGCCGGCAACATCGGCGAATACAAAGCCGCGACCATTGCCACGCCAATCCTCGTTATCGGCGAGGTGCTGTTCGAGGTCATGATCCCGTTCGGCACCGCGGCCCTTATCGACCAGGTCAAGGCCGGCGCCGACCTGCAGACCACCCTCACCTACGGCGCCGCGCTCGCCGGCATGGCCCTCATCTCGCTGCTCTTTGGCGCCGCGGCGGGCCTCACCTGCTCCAAGGCGTCCAACGGCTTTGCGCGCAACCTGCGCCGCAACATGTTCCGCAACATCCAGACGTTCTCGTTCACCACGATCGACCAGTTCTCGACGAGCTCCCTGGTCACGCGCCTCACCACCGACGTGCAAAACGTTCAGATGGCGTTTATGCAGATCATCCGCACCGCCATCCGCTGCCCGTTCATGCTCATCATGGCGTTCACGGTGAGCTATATCATGGGTGGCTGGCTGTCCTTCATCTTCCTGGCGGTCGTCCCGCCGCTCGCGGTGCTGCTCATCACCATCATCCGCAAGGTGCACCCCATCTTTAAGAGCATCTTCCACAAGTACGACGCCCTGAATGAGAGCGCCGAGGAGAACCTCTCCGGCATCCGCGTGGTTAAGAGCTTCGTGCGCGAGGACTTCGAAAAGCAGAAGTTCGAGCGCGCCGCCGAAGAGGTCCGTGTGGACTTCACCCGCGCCGAGCGCATCCTGGCGCTCAACCAGCCCCTCATGAACTTCTCCGTGTACTGCGTGTTCGTGTTCGTGATCGGCATCGGCTCCTACGCCATCATCTCCACGAAGGGCCAGCTCATCGACGTGGGCCAGTTCTCCAGCCTCATCAGCTACGGCTTCATGATCCTTATGAGTCTCATGATGATCTCGATGGTGTTCGCGCAGATCGTGATCGCCGAGGAGGGTGCCGCGCGTATTTGTGAGGTGCTGAACGCCACCACGACCATCCATGAGCCCGCCGAGCCCGCGCACGAGATCGCCAACGGGTCCATCGACTTCGACCACGTGACGTTCTCGTACTCAGGCAACCCCGAGCGCGCCTCCCTCACCGACATCGACCTGCACATCAAGAGCGGCGAGACCATCGGCATCATCGGCTCCACGGGCAGCTCCAAGTCGAGCCTCGTGCAGCTCATCCCGCGTCTTTACGACGTGACGCAGGGCTGCGTGCGCGTGGGCGGCCGCGATGTGCGCGAGTACGACCTCGACGCCCTGCGCAACGACGTGGCTATGGTCCTGCAGAAGAACGTCCTGTTCTCCGGCACGATCGCCGAGAACCTGCGCTGGGGCAACCCTGATGCCACCGACGAGGAGATCGTCGAGGCGGCCAAGCTCGCCCAGGCCGACGAGTTCGTGAGCGGCTTCCCCGACGGCTACAACAGCCGTATCGAGCAGGGCGGCTCCAACGTGTCCGGCGGCCAGAAGCAGCGCCTGTGCATCGCGCGCGCCCTGCTCAAGCATCCCAAGATCCTCATCATGGACGACTCCACGAGCGCCGTCGACACCAAGACCGACAAGCTCATCCGCGAGGGCATGAAGGCCTATATCCCGGGCACCACCAAGATCATCATCGCCCAGCGCACGAGCTCCGTTGAGGACGCCGACCGCATCGTCGTCATGGACTCCGGCCGTATCTCGGCCGTGGGCACGCACGACGAGCTGCTGCGCACGAGCGAGATCTACCGCGAGGTTTACACCTCGCAGAACAAGGCGAGCCATGACGAGAACCCGGCGATTGCCGGCGGCTCCCCAGCGACCGATACGGAGCCCGCAGCCCCGCAAGCCCCTGCTACCGAGAGTGAGGTGATCGACCATGAGTAAGGCTAAGCGCGCCGCAACCGGCGCCGGCCAGCAGCGCCCTGCAGGCGGCCGCGGCGGATACAAGGGCGGCAAGGGTACCTTCGGACGCGTGCTCAAGATGCTCTTCGGCTTTTACCCCAAGCTCCTGCCCGCCGTGCTCGTGTGCATGGTGCTCCAGGCCCTCGTGCAGTCCGCGCCCAACATCTTTATGGAGCGCGTCCTCACCGTGGTGGGCCAGACCTGGCAGATCGGCGACTGGGCGGCCGCGAGCGGCCCGGTTATCACCAACGCCGCCATCCTCGCCACGCTCTACGTGCTCGCCATTTGCTGCAACGCGTTCTCCACGCAGGCCATGGCCATCATCACGCAGGGCTCGCTCAAGAAGTTCCGCGTCGAGATGTTCGACCGCATGCAGGACCTGCCCATCCGCTACTTCGACGCGCATCAGCACGGCGACGTGATGAGTTACTACACCAACGACATCGACGCCATGCGCATGATGATCGGCCAGAGCCTGCCCAACCTGCTGTTCACGGGCCTCATGATGCTGTCCGTCACCTGCATCATGCTCTACTACAGCGTGCCCATGACCTGCGTGGTAATCGGCGGCGCCGTGTGCATGGCGCTCGCCACGCGCTTTTTGGGCGGCCGCTCCGCCAAGAACTTCCTGCGCCAGCAGCGCGCCGTGGCAAAGCTCGAGGGCCACGTTGAGGAGATCATGGCGGGCGAGAAGGTCATCAAGGTCTTCTGCCATGAGGACGAGGCCATCGAGGACTTCGACCGCATCAACGACGAGCTCGAGGCCGCCGCGCGCGCTGCCAACAGCTACGCCAACACGCTCATGCCGATCCTCATGAACATGGGCAACCTGCTCTACGTGCTCGTCGCCGTTGCCGCAGGCCTGTTCATCAGCGCCGGCATCCCCAACCCGAGCATCTCGGGCCTGCCGCTCACCATCGCCGTGGCGGTCCCGTTCCTGAACATGACCAAGCAGTTCGCCAACCAGATCGGCCAGATCTCCAACCAGATCAACTTCGTGGTCATGGGCATGGCGGGCGCCAAGCGCATCTTCGAGCTGCTCGACGAGGAGCCCGAGACCGACGAGGGCTACGTCACGCTGGTGAACGCCAAGCACGACCGCGAGACCGGCGAGCTCGTCGAGGCCGACCACCGCACCGGCACCTGGGCATGGAAGCACCCCCACTCCGACGGCACGGTCGAGTACGTTCCGCTCACGGGCGACGTGCGCATGAACGAGGTCGACTTTGGCTACACGCCCGACCACGAGGTGCTGCACGGCGTGTCGGTCTATGCCGAGCCCGGCCAAAAGGTCGCGTTCGTGGGTGCCACCGGCGCCGGCAAGACCACCATCACCAACCTCATCAACCGCTTCTACGACATCGCCGACGGCAAAATCCGCTACGACGGCATCAACATCAACAAGATCAAGAAGAGCGCCCTGCGCCGTTCGCTTGGCATCGTTTTGCAGGACGTGAACCTGTTCACCGGCACCGTGATGGACAACATCCGTTACGGCAATCTCGAGGCCAGCGACGCCGAGTGCATCGCCGCCGCCAAGCTCGCCGGCGCGGACAGCTTCATCAATACGCTGCCGAACGGTTACGACACCATGCTCACCGACAACGGCTCGCAGCTCTCCCAGGGTCAGCGCCAGCTGCTCTCCATCGCGCGCGCCGCGGTGGCCGACCCACCGGTGATGATCCTCGATGAGGCCACGAGCTCCATCGACACGCGCACCGAGGCAATTGTGCAGCGCGGCATGGACGCCCTCATGAACGGGCGCACCACGTTCGTGATTGCGCACCGCCTGTCCACCGTGCGCAACTCCGACGTGATCATCTGCCTGGACCACGGGCGCGTAATCGAGCGCGGCACGCACGACGAGCTCATCGCCCAGCACGGGTACTACTACCAGCTCTACACCGGAGCGTTCGAACTGGAGTAACGGCAGCGCGGGTGCCGCGGGCGGGTGGTTCCCCGCTGGCAGACCAGGCGGGGCAGGCGAGTAGCGGCCCGCTGGCGGCGCGCGGCGGACCACTTCGCCGACAGCCCAGGCGGCGCCGACGGCACGCACCCCGCCGGCAGTCCAGGCGCCGCATCCCGCCGAAAGCCCGCCCAGAGCTCCCCATAAATATGTTTGGCCCCGCGAGTGTGTACATTCGCGGGGCCAAATCGGTAAAAACGGGCGTTTCGCGCCGCGAGTGTACACACTCGCGAGCAATCTCCCAAAACTTTCTCGAGCTTTTTCGTCCCAAAAGGCGTATATTCGCTTCATATGGTTCTTTTTGCCTAGCGATTTGACCCATCAATTGAATTACAAGCTCCTCGCCAACAACGAGAGGAAACCGGGTTCATGAAACGTAAACGCACCCCGCTCGGCTCCATTTTGCACGGCGCGCGCCGCCGCGCCCCGCTGCTTGCCGCAGCGGCAGGTATTGCCGCCACGGCCGCCGCAACGCTGGCACTCATCGGCGCCCCCGCAGACGCGCAGGCAACTCGCAAGCCCATCAGCTCATTCGATGACCTCATCGTGAACACCGACGACCTTGCGCTCGAGAACACCACCGTCGACCTGTTCGACTACTGGCAGGTTGAGCGCACCACGCCCGACACCACCGAGCAGGCCAACCAAACGCAGCTCGGCATCAACAAGGACCACTACCTCAAGTTCACGCTGAACGAGTACAGCAACGGCCCCAAGCCGGGCGACAAGCTCTGGAACAACATCAACCTCTGGACCGGCAAGGGCGTGGGCCCGCACCAGGGCATCGTGCAGCCCAAGCTCAACGGCGAGGGCTTCCCGCACATCGCGGGCGGCAATTTGTATGACGAAGAGGACGAGGCCGTCATTCCCCAGGACGGCGAATCGCTCGCGTATCTCTTCGCACCCGCCGACGGCGCGTTCAAGAAGGCGTACCACGACGTCACAGGGCTCTTCCAGCTCGACGCCGACGGCTACTACTACTTCGACAGCCGGAAGAACTACGCCACCTTTAGCGAGGAGGCCAACGCCTTCACCCTCTACGACGCCCAGGGCGGCGTGACGGGCGGCGGCCTTGTCGCCGACGGCCAGAGCGGCCAGTTCTTCCCCTTCACGCCCATCGATAAGGTGTTCGACATTAGGGACGGCCAGGCGGTCAACAAGGTCAACTGCCTGAACGGCAGCCTCAACCATTACTTTGGCATGACCACCACCACGCGCTTCATGCAGCCTGCGGGTGGCATGAACAACGGCAAGCCCATGAGCTTTGAGTTCTCGGGCGACGACGACGTCTGGATCTTCATCGACGGCGTCCTCGTGGGCGACCTCGGCGGCAACCACGACCGCCTCGGCCTCAAGATCGACTTCTCCACCGGCGCGGTGAGCATCACCAACGACGCCTCCTACGGAAATGGCGCGTCCATGGAGCAGTTCAATACCACCATCACGGATATGTTCAAGCAGGCCGGCGCCTACAAGGGCCACGAGAACCTCTTCAGCGGCGACACCTTTGCCGACCACACCTATCACACGCTGCAGTTCTTCTACCTTGAGCGCGGCAACTCCAACTCCAACTGCAAACTCAAGTTCAACCTTGTCGATGTGCCCGCCAGCACCATGACCAAGGTCGACCAGTCCGGCGCGCCCGTCGCCGGCGCCGAGTTCAAGCTGTTCGCCTCCAACGAGCGCTATGAGGAGCAGAGCCTCAAGGAGATCGGCTCCGGCGTGACCGACCCGAACGGCCACTTCGCCTTCCTGAACGAGAACAACGAGCCGCTCAACTTCCACGACCTCGCCAACAACCAGAACTTCACGCACTACGTGCTGCGTGAGACGAAGGCCCCGCAGGCTTACCGCACCAGCCCCGATGCGCACCTGCGCTACGTCGGCTCCAAGCTCGAGTCCACCACCAACCCCACCGGCATGCTCATCGCCGAAAACTCCTGGGACTCCGGCGTGTTCGCCGTGCCCGAGCAGGTCGTCACGGCCACGTCCGGCACGGTAACCGACCTCAAGGGCAACAAGATCACCCTCGGCACCGACGGCTGGCGCGCCGTGGGCGTCCTGCTCAAGCGCGACACCAGCGCCGACGCCGAGTCCAAGTCCTGGTACGCCGTCAAGGGTGCCACCGTCACCGGCTGGACCCTCACCCAGCAGGCCATTGACGAGGTGGGCGACCTCGCAGGTCTCGACGCCGCCTTCTTCCACTCCTTCAACAAGGGGCCGAACGGCAAGCACTCCGTCACCTTTGACGAGCTGCCCGGCGATCCTACGCAGTACTACCAGATGACGGGCGAGACCAACTCCAACTACACCGTTGCCTACTACGCGACGCAGGCGCCCACCAACGACGCCATCACCGCCGAGAACACCCGCATGCTCACCTACGACGGGCTTGAGATTCAGACCGCCGCGAACCTGCATGTGACCGACATCGCCAACTACATCACGGTGCAGAAGGTCGATGACGCCGGTGCGCCCGTGAATGGCGCGGAGTTCTCCCTGTTCTCCGCCGATCAGATGTCGTTTGACGAGAAGGGCGCCGCCACCGCGCCTAAGCCGGGCGCCGAGCCGCTCGACGTCCAGGTGACCAGCACCTCCACTACGACCGGCAAGCCCCAGACGAGCGGCGTGTGCGTGTTCCGCAACCTCCTGCTGGGCGATGGTGGCGCGAGCGCCGAATACTACATCGTTGAGACCGGCGCTCCGGCTGGCTACGTGCTGAACGAGACCCCGGTCCGTGTCATTGTTGACCAGCAGGGCGTGCACGCATACGCCGGCGCCAAGGGCGTTGACGACGGCATCGACGTGGCCGTGGGCGTGGGTTCCCTTGTGGACTCCATGGCCGAGTTCGGCACCAACGACGATATCGACGCCACGCTCCACGACATCAAGATGACCTTCCAGCGCGGCCGTCTTGGCTCTGACGGCGGCTTTACCTGGAAGGACGCGGGTGCTGACTCCGAGGGCCGCGGTCCCAACTCCTATCTCACCAACGGTGCCCCGGGCGCCCATGTTGAGTACGGCCCCATGGGCGAGGGCGACTCCATCACGTTCATCAGCGATTACGGCTGGCCGCGCGCCCGCGTTCAGCAGGCCGATGCCCGCACCGACGACCATGGCAGGGCCACGACTCAGAATCTCGGCGATCGCGACCTGAGCAACATCTTTACCGGCAGCACCGTGGTGCGCGTGCGCAACGACTACCGCGTGGCTCCCATTACGAGCGAGCTTCAGGGACTCAAGGTTCTCGTTGGCCGCGATCTTGTTGAGGGCGAGTTCTCCTTTGAGCTGGTCGATGATCAGGACAAGGTTGTCCAGACTGCCACCAACGCCGCCGATGGCTCGTTCGCCTTCACCGGCATCGAGTTCTCCCAGGCCGGTACCTATCGCTACAGGGTACGTGAGGTCCTGGGTGACGATTCCACCATCACGTATGACCGAGCGCTGTTCGACGCGGTTGCCACGGTGACCGATAACGGCGACGGCACGCTGAGCGTTGCGTGGGAACTCTCCAAGAACGGCACCGCAGTTGACCAGATCAAGTACATCAACGCGTACACGCCGGCAAAACCGGATCCTGAACCTGAGCCGGAACCGGAACCGGATCCTGCGCCGGACCCGGACCCGGAGCCCGAACCGAAGCCCGACCCGGAGCCGACGCCGGATCCCGATCCGCAGCCCAAGCCCAACCCTGGTGACGATGGCTCCGCCTCCCCCGACTCTGAGAACCTGCCCGCAACCGGCGATGTCTCCGCCGTTCTCGGCGCCTCCCTGGCGCTTAGCGGCAGCGCAACCGTGGTAATCGGAGCAGGCACCAAGCGCCGTACGCGCAAGAACTAACCACGCGGTAAAACCCGCTCAATAGCAAAAATGGCCCGTCCAACGACGGGCCATTTTCTTGCCTTGGGCTTCTCTTTGATGCTCTCAAAACGTGTTTGGCCCCGCGAGTGTACACATTCGCGGGGCCAAATCGGTAAAAAAGGGCGTTTCGCGCTGCGAGTGTACACACTCGCGAGCTACTCCTCCTGCTGCTCCCGAGATTCGAGTGCGCGCTCCAGCGCGTCGATATCCGCCTCAGTGCGCTTCGACTTGCGCCACAACAGCGCAACAAAGGCGGCGATAACCAGAAGGATGCCGATGTACGCCGCAAGAACATACGGCGCCGCCGGAAGAACCGTGGAATAGACCTCAGCCAAAATCGCGTCCATGCATATCACCTATACCGTTTCATTCGAATCGCTAGCACTCTCGTCTGTGCCCTGTGCCGTGAGAACATCCGCCCCGCCGGCAAGTTGCTGCCCACAACGCTGCAGGCGCTCCAGAGCCTCATCCGCCGCCTTGCGGCCCTTGCGAGTATCGAGTTGCTCAAGGCGCTCTTTGAGAGCCTCCACCCGCTCGGCCTGCATATAGACGCGCAGCGCGTAGCGGTACAACGCAAACGCGAAAAGCAGGGCACCTGCCAAGCCGAGTAAGAACGGAATCAGCATCTCGGGCGGCAGGCCCGAATCAGTGCGAAACACCACCGGGTGCACCGAGCTCGGAACAAGGCGCGTAATCATGAACGAGATAGGCGCATCGATGAACGCAATGATGCAGAACACCGAGGCGAACCGCGCGCGACGCTCGGGGTCGTCAAAAGAGTTGCGCAGCACAAAGTACCCGATTGCCAGCAGCATCAGGATGAAATACGTGGTCAAGCGCGGCTCCCAAGTCCACCACACGCCCCAGTCAAAGCGCGTCCACACATCACCCGAGATCATCGTGGCGACGATGAAGGCCAAAGACACCTGCATGGCAACGTGCGAACGCGTGTCGCACGCACTGTTTTTGGTCATCAAAAACCGCACGGCATGAAACGCCGCAAGAGCCATAGCGGCAAACGAAACAATCGCCACCGGCACGTGGAGATAGAAAATCTTCTGCGTGAGCAGCAGCTTGTTGCTCACCACCGTACCCGCAATGACCACGGGCTCTGCGAGCTGAGCTCCCTTCACCAAAGGAGCCACGGTGAACGCCCATACAACATCGGCCGCCATAAGCAGCGCACCGAGTATCAACAGGATGGGAACAAGCCGATCCGCAGTCTTCTCGCGCACCCGCGCCCCTTTCTCAATCCACAACGACGCCTGTCCCAAACAACTCGGGACAGGCGCCACATCTACTCTGCAGTTTGCAGGCGCTGCCCATCCAGCAAGCGGCGCTCCTCATCCAGCTCCCCTTGCGTCACGCCCGGGTCCTCCGCCAGCGAACTCACGGAATTCACCTGCGTCTGGATCGCCTCGGCAAGCTCGTCGTCCATGCCAACGATCTTGAGCTCCCAATCGATATTCGACGGGCTGTTGGACTGCGCCTTGGTCCACACGAACGTCAGCATAGCGCGGCGCGTACCCTCAGCGGGGAGGAAGCCGAACAGGCGGTCGTGCCGGAAGGCACCGTCCGAATCCACCAGGGTATACACGTTGTAGACCACGCGGTTGATCTTATCGTTGAGCAGGGCATTCGTTGCCAGCGCGCTCGCCTGAATCTGTGAGTTCGACAGCAGCTCGAGCTCGTTCTTGGAGTCGGTGTCGGTTACCGAGACCTCGATGACACCCGTCTTCTCGCTCGCCTCATCCACCTCGAAGAGCTGCGGGAACTGCGTAAAGCCGTTACCCCACTCAACACCGGACTCCATAGCCTGCGAAACAGTCTCGACGTTCGCCCGGTCAGACAGATTCGCGGTGTTCAAACGACGGCTCACGCCGTAGACGATCTGCATACCGAGCACGAGAGCGAATACGCCCAAGATCACGAGGATCGCCGTGCGAGAGATGGTCTTACTCACCTGGGAGCCCGAAGGGTCCTGTTCAGAGAGCGGGTCGATCTTCGTCCGCGTCCGGCGCTTCTTTTTTTCCTTGCCCGCGCCCCGGTTGGGATCCAGCACACCCGACTCATCGAGCTCGGAGAACAGCTCCTCGGCTTCCTCGGGTGTCATGTCGTGCTTCTTGCTCATCGGCTACCTTACGTCGCGCGCGCGTGCGCCCTCAAACTGCATTCGATAGTAACGGGCATAGGTACCGCCGCGGGCGAGAAGCTCCTCATGCGTGCCCCGCTCCACAACCCTGCCACGCTCAACTGTCGCGATCTCGTCGGCATTCTTAATGGTCGACAAACGATGCGCGATGATGATGGTCGTGCGATCCGCCGCCAGGCGCTCGAGCGACTCCTGGACCGCCTCTTCGCTCTCATTGTCCAGAGCAGAGGTCGCCTCGTCCAAAATGAGTATCGCCGGGTCCTTCAAAAACACGCGGGCAATGGCAACGCGCTGCTTCTGACCGCCCGAGAGACGGCTGCCGCGCTCGCCCACCACCGTGTCGTAACCCTCCGGCAGGCTCGCGATGAACTCATGGATGTTCGCCTTGCGCGCCGCGTCCTCGATTTCGGCATCACTTGCGCCAGGGCGACCGTAGGCGATGTTGTCGCGCAGCGTTCCGTCAAACAGATACACATCCTGCTGAACTAGGCCGATGGCGCGGCGCAGGCTCTCCTGCGTCACGTCGCGCACATCTTGGCCGTCAATCGTAATGGCGCCGCTCGCCACGTCGTAGAAGCGCGGCAACAGCGAGCAGGTCGTCGACTTGCCGCCACCGGAGGGACCAACCAGGGCAATGGTCTCGCCCGGACGAATCGTCAGGTTCATATGGTCGATCACCGGGCGCTCGGGCACCGCACCGCCCTCGCCCATCTCCGTATCAGGGTAGGAGAAGCACACATCGCGGTATTCGATGGCGCCCTCGCGCACCTCGAGCGGGCGCGCGCCCGGCTTATCCTGAATATCGGGCGCGGTGCGCAGGACCTCGTCCATACGACGGAATCCCGCAGCCGCCTTCTGGAAATTCTCCGTCGAGTTCACCAGCGTCTCGATGGGCGTAGCGAACAGCGTGATGTACAGTGCGAACGTTGCCATGTCGACCGCGGTCATCTCGCCCGCCGCCACCAGATAGCCGCCGAGCACCACGATGGTCACGTAGAGCACGCCCGTCATGAGGGCGCTTGTGGACTGATAGCGGCCCATCACGTGGTACTGGGCGATTTTGGAATCCAGATAGCGGTCGTTGGACGCGCGGAACTTGGCGCGCTCCGCACCTTCGTTTGCGAAGGACTTAACCACGCGCATGCCCGCAAGCGAGTCCTGAAGCTGGGCGTTCACATCAGAGATGCGACGACGGTTATCGGCGAACACCTCGCGCATGCGGAAGTTCTGGCGCACCATAATCACCACGAACACGGCCGTGATGGCCGCCATCGCGCTCGCGAGCACCGGCGAAATGGTGAAGAGAATCGCGAAAGCTCCGATGATCTCGATACCGCAGATGATGATCCACTCCGGCACATGGTGCGCCGCCTCGCAGATGTCGAACAGATCATTGACCACGCGGCTCATCATGTCGCCCGAGTTATGCGCGTCAAAGTAGGCGAAGCTCATGCGCTCGTACTGGTCGAACAGGTCCTCGCGCATCTGGGATTCCATGCGGGCGCCCATGATGTGACCCTGGGCGGACACGAAATACCGGCACGCGCAGCGAAGCGCGTACAGAGCGATAAGGCCTACGGAGATATACCCCAGAGCGCCCAGGATCGCCGCCGAGTCCTGTGTGAACAGACCGTTCGTCAGCGACCGCAAAATGCTCGGGAACGCCAGGTCAATCCCAGCCAGCACCAACGCGCAAACCGTGTCCGCCACAAAGAGCCCCTTAACCGGCCCATAATAAGAAAGAAATCTCTTGAACATACGCAAAAACTCTCAACCACTATTTCCGCCGCAGCCCAACGCGACCGTACCGTCGGCGCTCTCGCACACGACGCGGTCTCGCCGAGTGCCACCGAACAGACGCAAAACTCTCAGCCAGAACTTTCTCTGTAGCCCAACGCGACCGCCCGTCGGCGCCTTGCGACGCGATCTCGCCAAGGATGTCACCGCAGGGCGGAGCCGGGCCTTCTGGTCTGGGCGATTCCGCAGGAACGAGGACCAGCCCAGACCGGAAGGCCCGGCTCCGCCCGGATCGCCTACAACCTATGCGAGATCGCATCGCAAGCGAGCGCGCCGATGACGGTCTTGGCGTCCTCGATTTTGCCGTCGAGCACCGCGTCGATTAGCTCGGACAACGGCACCAGGTCCACGTTCACGAACTCATCGTCATCTGGATTTGCCCCGGCAAACGTCAGCCCCGTGGCCATATAGATGTGGATGAGCTCATCGCAGAAGCCCGGCGTGGTGGCGATGGTGGTGAGATAGTTGATGCGACCCGCTTTAAAGCCGGTCTCCTCCAGCAGCTCGCGTTTGGCGCACTCGAGCGGATCCTCACCCGGGTCGAGCTTGCCCGCGGGAATCTCCACCGTCACACGGTCGATAGCAGTGCGGTACTGTCGTACCAGCACGATCTTGCCCGACTCCGTAAGCGCCACAACGGCAGCGGCCCCCGGATGACGAACCAGATCACGACCGGTCACGCGGCCATTCGGCAGACGAACCTCCGCCGTCCGCACGTCGAGCATGCGACCACGCCATGCCTGCTCCTCGGAGAGAATCTGCTCATGCAAGCCGGCATCGCGCGGGTCGTCATCACCCAAAACGAGCGCAGGCTCCATCTGCCCCTCACCCTGGCAATCGGTATCGATAACCTCAGCTGCGGGCTCCTCATCCTCAAGCAACTCAGCCTCGAACTGCTCGTTGTCCATATCGCTTCCTCGCTCTCGATATTCCAAGAGGGCAGGCCGTCGAATCGACGCTGCTGCGCGCCATTCCAACAAGACCGCCCTCTTGGTGAGGCAGGCAGCGTGCACCGCCTGCCAATTCGCTCTTCATGTGCGGTTGCGCCCAGGAGCACACCCGCAAAAACCGCTCTGACTCGATATCCTACTCGTCCCACGCCTCACGGCCGCGGAGCGCGCGCAGGCCGATGTCGCGGCGCAGCGTCTTGCCCTCAAAGTCAATCTTCTCGCAGGCAGCGTATGCCAAGTCGCGAGCAGCCTCGAACGTGGCGCCCAGAGCGGTGACGTCCAGCACGCGACCGCCGGAGGTAACGAGCTCGCCTGCCTCGTTCACGGCCGTGCCCGCGTGGTACACGGTCACGTTCTCCATGGCCTCGGCATCCTCGATGCCGGTGATCACCTTGCCCTTCTCGTAGGAACCGGGGTAACCGGCGGAGGTGAGCACCACAGAGACCGCCCACTCGTCACGCCAGGCGAGCTCGACCTCGTCCAGGCGCTGCTCCGCGCAGGCAAGCATGACCTCGACCAGGTCGCTTGCCAAGCGGGGCATCAGCACCTCGGTCTCGGGGTCGCCAAAGCGCGCGTTGTATTCGATGACCTTGGGGCCTTCCGGCGTGAGCATAAAACCGCCGTACAGGCAGCCGCGGAAGTCGATGCCCTCGCGCTGGCAGGCGGCAATAGTCTCCTCGAGAATGCGGCACATCGCGGCGTGCTCGTCCTCGGTCACGATCGGCACCGGGCTGTACACGCCCATGCCGCCCGTGTTGGGGCCCTTGTCACCCTCGAGGGCGCGCTTGTGATCCTGAGAGGTGGCCATCGGACGCACCGTCTTGCCGTCCGTGAAGGCGAGCAGCGTGCACTCGGGGCCGGTGAGCATCTCCTCAATAACAACCGTGCTGCCAGCGGCGCCGAACGCACCGTCAAAGCACTCATGCACGGCATTGAGGGCCTCGTCGAGCGTCAGGGCAACCACAACGCCCTTGCCCGCCGCCAAGCCGTCGGCCTTCACGACTACCGGAGCGCCCTGCTCGCGTACGTACGCAAGCGCGGACTCCTCGTCGGTGAAAGAGCCATAGGCGGCCGTGGGGATACCCGCGCGAGCCATGAGCTCCTTGGAGAAGCGCTTGGAGCCCTCGAGCTGAGCGCCCTGCGCGCCGGGGCCAAAGCACGGGATGCCGGCGTCGCGCACGGCGTCGGCAACGCCCGCAACCAGCGGAGCCTCCGGTCCGATCACCACAAGGCCGCATCCGGTCTCGCGAGCAAAATCCGCCACTGCAGCGAGGTCCTCGGCGTTCAGATCAACGTTTTCACCCACGGCAAGCGTACCGCCGTTGCCCGGGGCGATGTACAGAGTGCCGCACAGCGGCGATTCCGCAAGTTTGGCGGCCAACGCATGCTCGCGTCCGCCGCTGCCGAGCAGCAGGATGTCGATGGTGTTCTCAAGTGCGCTCATGCGTCCTCCTAAAAACGCAAGCGGACCCAACGTGGGGCCCGCGCTTAATATCATGCATCCGCCCCGGAATATAAAATGTGAAGCGAGCTTCTCAAGTGCCGCAGATTGGGCTGAAAGAGGAGGGCGCACGCCTAACGTGCGGCGCCCGACGATTGAAGCCCAAGGTGCGGTGCTTGGGAAGTTCGTTACCAGCTGCGAGTAATAGTCTGCTCGCGATCAGGGCCCACTGCCACAAAGCTCACCTTGCAGCCCGCGAGCTTCTCGATATAAGTCACGTAATCCTGGGCGGCCTGCGGCAGCGCCTCGAACGTGCGGCAGCCCGTGATGTCGCACTTCCAGCCAGGCAGCTCCTCGTACACGGGCACGGCGTTCGCAAACGCGGCGGTGTGCTCGGGTACGGTGGTGTAGCGCTTGCCGTCCACGTCGTAGGCAACGCACACCTTGATGGTGTCGAACTCAGACAGAACGTCGAGCTTGGTAAGGGCGATGTCGGTCAGACCGTTCACGCGCGTGGCGTACCGGGCGATCACGCCGTCAAACCAGCCGCAGCGGCGACGGCGGCCCGTCGTCACACCGTACTCGTAACCCACCTCGGTGAGCGTACGGCCGTCCTCGTTGGTGTCGTAATCGAGCTCGGTGGGCATGGGGCCGGAGCCCACGCGCGTGATGTACGCCTTCATGATGCCGAGCACGCGGTCGATATTCTTCACGCCCACGCCGGAGCCCGTCACGGCGCCGCCGGCGGTGCAGTTGGACGAGGTGACGAACGGATAGGTGCCGTGATCGATGTCGAGCAGGGTCGCCTGAGCACCCTCGAACAGGATGTTCTTGCCCGCCTCGACCAAATCGTTGAGCAGGATGCCGGTCTCGCAGATGTAGGGGCGCAGACGCTCCGCCATGGGGAGGTAGGTCTCGCAAATCTGGTCTACCGTGTACGTGGGAAGCCCGAAGATCTTCTCGAGCTGGGGGTTCACGCGGTCGAGGGCGGCCTCGAGCTTGGCGCGGAACACGGACTCGTCCAGCATGTCCTGCATGCGCAGGCCAATGCGGGCCATCTTGTCCTGGTAGCACGGGCCGATGCCGCGCTTGGTGGTACCGATGTTGTTCTTGCCGAGCAGCTCCTCAAAGGCGCCGTCCAAATCGATGTGGTACGGCATGATCACATGCGCGTTGCCGGAGACCTTGAGGTTGGCGGTGGAGATGCCGTCGCCCTCGAACATGTCGATTTCCTCGAGGAGCACGGCGGGGTTCACCACGCAGCCGTTGCCGATAACCGAAACGCAGTCCGGGTACATGATGCCGGAGGGCACCTGGTGCAGACCGTATTTCTTATCGCCCACCACGATGGTGTGGCCGGCGTTGTTTCCACCCTGATAGCGAACGACGCAGTCGAACTCGGGCGCGATCAGGTCGCAAATCTTGCCCTTGCCCTCGTCGCCCCACTGGGTTCCCACCAACACTGTTGACGGCATGGCTTCTCCTCAATTCCTGCGCGCAACGCACGACCTCGTCCGCGCATATCGTCGGTTGCGTCAGGCTCATGCGGCCTAACGCACACATTATAGGGCCACAGAACGGCCTAAACCCTACTCAACCGCGTGTTCGTCAATCTCATAGAACTTGGTGGAGGCGGGCAGGAACATCAGGTCCACGTCACCAACGGGGCCGGAGCGGTTCTTGGCCAGAATCACCCTCGTAATGCCAAAGTCCGGGCGGTCGTCGCGCTCAGCCTCCTGCTCTGAGCTCGATCGGTCGAGCAGCAAGATGATGTCGGCGTCCTGCTCGATGGAGCCCGATTCGCGCAGGTCGCTCATCTGCGGGCGCTTGCCCGTGCGGCCCTCGAGCGAACGGTTCAGCTGGGAGAGCATGACCACGGGGACATTGAGCTCCTTGGCCATGATCTTGAGGCCACGGCTCATCTCGGAGACCTCGACGGCACGGTTGCCGTTGTAGTTCTTGCCTGCGGGCGGGTTCACCAGCTGCAAGTAGTCGAGGATGATGACGGCCTTCTCCTTGTTATGGAGCATGCGGCGCGCCTTCGCGCGAATTTCCGTCACCGTTGTGCCCGGGGTGTCGTCGATCAGAATATCCAGACGGCTGAGCTCCGCGATAGCCTCGTTGATATTCGCCCACTCCTCCGGCGAGATGCGCCCGGTACGGAAGTTGGACATGTTCACCATGGCCTGCGCGCAGATGAAGCGCTGAGCGATTTCCTTGCCAGACATCTCGAGGGAGAAGAATCCCACGGTATAGCCGTCAGCCGCGGCGTTGAGCGCCAGGTTCAAAGCGAACGAGGTCTTGCCCACGGCGGGACGGGCGCCCAGAACCACGAGCTGGCCCTCGCGCAGGCCCATAAGCATGCGGTCGAGGCTGGGATAGCCGGTAGGAGCGCCGTGGACCTCGCCGCCGGCGCGGGCGACTTCCTCAGCCTCCTCGTAAGCCTCGGTCATAAAGTCGGTGAGGCCGCGATACGAGCTCTTGACCTCGCGCTCCGTCACCGAGAGCAGCATGGACTCGGCACGCTCGATAACCTCTTTGGTATCCAGAGGCGAGTCGTATGCCAGCGCGCTGATCTGATTGGTTGCGCCGATAATCTCGCGCAGCATCGAGTCGCGGCGGACGATCCCCGCATGATGCTGCCAGTTTGCGAGCGCAAGCGTATTGCCCATCAGCTCGAGGATGTACGCCTCGCCACCAATGGCCTCAAGCTTGTCGATCGATCGCAGGTAATCGATAAGCGAGATCGAGTCGATCGGCACATTGCTTTCGTACATGCCGTACATCGCGGTGAAAATCGTCTTGTGCGAAGGGCGATAGAAGTCGTCGGGCAAAAGCTCAACGAGCGCCTCCTCGACCACCTCGCCCGAAAGCATCATGGCGGCCAGGACATTCGCCTCGGCCTCGGTGTTGTTCGGCAATCCTTTTACCGCGCCCAAATCGGGAGCGCCCGTCTGAGACCAGCCGTTGCTCACTATCTCCATGCGCGCCTCCTCGTATCAACTCGTCCCGCCACATTGAGCAGGGTTTCTAATGGTAGGGCATCTGCCTCATTCTGCATAACTTTATTGCACCCTTGCCCACGATGGGCCCACGACGGCATTGCAATCACGTCCGCTTGGAAAAGAAAAGGTCCCATGCCGGAGCATGGGACCCATACGTCGCAAAAGCGAAGTGCGCGGGTAGCAAACGCTACTCGGCAGCGGCCTCGGTCTCGACCTCGGCGGTCTCCTCAGCGGCGACCTCCTCGGACTCCTCAGCCTCGTTGACGCCAACCAGGACGACAACGGTGGCGCGGATCTCGCGGTAGATGGAGACGACGACCTCGTGAGCACCGGCGACCTTAATCGGCTTACCGAGCTCAACGCGCTTGCGGTCAACATCAAGGTCGAGCTGAGCCTTGATGGCGTCGGCGATCATCGCGGCGGTGATGGAACCGAAGAGGATGCCCTCCTCGCCAACCTTGGCGTCGACAGCGATCTTGGCGCCCTCGAGCTTGGCCTTGAGGGCCTCAGCATCGGCCAGGCGGACAGCCTCGCGCTTAGCGATGTTGTTGCGGCGCTCCTCGAGCTGCTTCAGGTTGCCCTTGGTGGCAGCAACGGCGAGCTTCTGCGGAATGAGGTAGTTCTCGGCGTAACCCTGAGCGACGTCGATGACGTCACCCTCGCCGCCCTTGCCCTTGATCTCGTCAAGCAGAACAACTTTCATGGGTACCCTCCCTACTTCTTCTCGCGAGGACCGCGGGTGGAAACCACGGGCACGGCATACGGCAGAAGGGCCATCTCACGGGCGCGCTTGATGGCGTTGGCGATGTCGCGCTGGTGCTGCGTGCAGGCGCCAGTGACGCGGCGCGGCTTGATCTTGCCGCGGTCGGTCATGTACTTGCGAAGGAGCTGCGTATCCTTGTAGTCGATGTACTCGACGTTCTCCTTGCAGAACTGGCAGTACTTGCGACGCGGCTGACGGGCAGAATAATCATTAGCCATGTCTCAATACCTTTCGTGACGACGGGTTGAGCGAACTCAATCCGTCACATACAAATCCCGTTAGAACGGGATGTCCTCATCATAGACGTCGACCGCAGGGGGGACCGGAGCCGCCATGGGCGCCGGAGCCTGCTGCGGAGCGGGCGCGGGGGCGTAGCCACCCTGGTTGCCATAGGACGGCGCAGGGGCGTAACCGCCCTGATCCGCCTGCTGGCCACGCGACATAAACTCGATCTCATCGACGATGACCTCGAGTTTGGAGCGGCGCTGACCGTCACGCTCCCAGGAGCTGTAACGGAGCTTGCCCTCGATCGCGACCTTCGACCCCTTCGAGAGATAGCGGTTCACAGCCTCCGCACGGGTGCCGAACATCGTGCAGTCCACGAAGTTCGGGTAGTCCTCCCAGTCGCCCGTCTGAGGGTTGCGACGGCGGTCGTTGACAGCCACGCCAAAGCTCAGAACCTGGGTGCCACCTGCCGTGGCGCGCAGCTCGGGGTCGCGGGTGAGGTTACCGGAAATGTTGACTCGATTGATGCTCATACGTGTTCACTACCTCTCTGTACGCGGCCCGTTATTGGGGGCCGCAGCCATACAATGACCTACTCCTGGTCGTCGCGACGGACGATCATGTGGCGAATCACGGCGTCGGTAATACGAAGCACGCGATCGAGCTCCGCGATGGAAGCCGGGTCTGCATGGAAGTTGATGAGGGTGTAGTCACCTTCGGTGAGCTTGTCGATAGCGTAAGCGAGCTTGCGCTTGCCCCACTCGTCGACGTTGTCGACCTTACCATTGCCCTCGGCGATCGTGGTGTCGATGCGCTTCATCACGGCGAGACGAGTCTCGGGATCGAGGCTGGGGTCAACGAAGAACAGCAGTTCATAAGCCTTCATGTGGTCACCTCCTCTGGACAAACGGCTCCGGGTCGTGAAGGTGCGCCCGAAGCAGGAAAAGACGTGCTTACTATAGCCGAGTCCGCACATCTTTCAAGGCATTCGACCACGTACCCCATGAGCTCCACACAACATCACTACGCTTTTGTTTCATGCTGCGCGATTCGCCACGGCTCAAAGCATTACATACCGTGCTGACATCAATCTGGGGCCATGTCCGGGTTTTCCTTCCGCTTTGCTGCTACGGCTTCTTGCCGCATCTGACCACGCGCAGCTCGCAGGGCCATCTCGCTCCATGCAAAAAGCCCCGCGCTCGGCTGTCCTCAACAAACAACCACACACGGGGCTTTTCAACATTCACGTCGTCGTCACATTTGGCTACGCGTCGACGGGACCGTTCTCAAAAGACTCGTCATCGTCCGAGCTAATTGGCCCTAGCGGAATGGGCTTTTTGTCCGCTTGCTCCTCCACTGCAGGTTCTGCAGGCACCTCTTGGGAGTCAACGCACCGTGCGGCCACCTCCGCAGCCTCTCGCGCGACATCCTCATCCACCAGATCGAGCTCAGCGGGCGATTCCTCAACCATCACGCTGTCATGGTCTTGCTCGGGCGCACTGCCCGCCACCCCCTCGGTCGCCCCATGCCGAACCGGGGCGTCAAGCGGAAGAACGGGCTCCACAACAGGCGCAGAAGCAGCGACCACGTCGGCCACCTGCTCTCCCCCTGCAGGTTCGCCCGTAGACACCGGGGGCTGCACGGGCACCTCGGGCGCATGCTGCTTCGCCGCAGGCTCGCCAACCTGCCTCGCGTCAACACCGCCGGATGCAGCCTGCGCCTGCGGGTCCGTCGGCATATTCGCTGCAGCGCCAGCCCATCCCGTCTCGCGATGCGGAACATCGGCAGGCAGCGGATCGGCGGACACGCCCCAGCGGTTCACGTCAAAGCGGCAGAACCACTGGCCCATGGCGTTCATCGCCACCAGACTCATAGCCGTGCCGATCACATTGCCAATGAACAGCACAGCGATGGCCGCCACAACGAACAGCAGCACCGGGCCGGCGCCCCAGCTGAGCAGCTGGCTCAAAGCCATCTCGTCATAGCCCATGTGACCGCCGGACATTCCCACAAACGCCGTGGCGCCGAACAGGCCGCCGAGAACCACGATCATGCCAACGAACGTGACCACGAATGCGTAGATGCCGCTGATCAGCGAGCCGACGAACGAGACCAGCCATGTCTTGCAAAAGCCGCCAAAGTCGCGGCCTACCATCTGGGCAAGGCGGTCGAGTCGCCAGCCGGCACCAAAATCGTCGTACAGCGTCGCGCGCATCATCGCGGCGTGGAGGAACGTCCCCACGAACACCGACGCAACGAGCATCGCGATCGTCATGCCCATGCCAGACAGAATGCCGGCAGTCGCCGTCACATACCCCATGCCGGACAGGCTGGAGACCAGCCACCCAAGCGAGCCGGGGAACACGATCTGAAGGATCAGCGCGATAACAACGCCCAACGAAAGGTTGACCAAAAACGCGCGGCCGCCCGTGGAGAGCACCTTGCCGTAGTCGACGCCGCGCTGTTTAAGAGCCGAGTCAACTCCCCACGCCGTCAAGCGCGCCCACTCGAGGCCGTAGCCGAGCAGGGCGATCTGGCCGAGAATGGGAATCCAGCCAACGAGCGTCAGCACTAATACGGGCTTGATCCACCCCTTATCGCGCGTGAGCATATGCCACGAGGACATAAAGCCGAGATTGCGAGCGTTCATAGAGCCTCTCATCTTCTCAAATAGGAATCATCACCATGCAGTGTATCCCCAAATGACGCCCCGCAAACGCATGGCCCGCAAGCATTAAGTGCAGTTTAAGCATGTGCCCTTCGCGCTACGGACGACGAGAGCGGGCGCGCCTCCGCTCACGAGCATGGTCGATCGCACGCTTGGTCTGAGCACTCACATGGCGACCGGCCTTGCGCACTGGCCGCACCACAGGGCGGGCGACCTTCTTAACCGGTTCGGGCAGCTTGTGCAAATCAACTTCGGTGGGGCTCATGATGTTAAATTGCACCGACCACCAGCGAATCAGAATGGTGAGCGCCACGGAAAGGGCCGCCGCCGCGATGTTCCACATCCCGAGGCTCTCGACGAAAATCATGTACGCGATTGAACCGCCGATAGCCGCCATGGCGTAGAAGTTGCTGCGCTGGAAAATGTAGGGAACGCGGGCGAGGCACACATCGCGGAGCATGCCACCACCGACCGCTGTGAAAAATCCCATCATGACGCACGTCACCGGCGGATACCCGTACACCATCGTCTTGTCGGCGCCCATCACGGCGAACAGGCCAACGGAGAATATGTCGAGCGCGGCCACCAGGCGATCGGGTTTTTCCACCACGACGGGAAACATGAACACCGCCGCCGCGGTGGCTATCGAGACGGGCAGGGCCAAGGGCTGCTGCAGGATATACACATCGTGCTCCTGCAAAATGATGTCACGGATCAATCCGCCGCCCAGCGCGCACAGCACTGCAAGGCCGATCGCTCCGATAAGGTCAAGCTTGTTCTCGCGCGCGGCGAGAACGCCGGACGCCGAGGCAACGATAACCGCGAGCATCTCAAACGCAATGGGGATCGCAACAGTCTCGGTCGGGACAGTTGGGGTACCCGAAGCTATTGCCAGAACCATCTGCTCCATGTGACCTCCTCGCATAAGCCGGTAGCTCGCGTGCCGTACCATCTTAGCCCACCGGCCTGAGGTCACCAGCTCCACAGATGCGCATTTTCTTCCGCGCAGGCACGAGTTTTGAGACTTTCTTTTATTTTGCGCTTGCACGGGCTTCTATTTACGGTACAATAGCCCCTGCATTCACGGAGAGTTGTCCGAGTGGCCGAAGGAGCACGATTGGAAATCGTGTAGGCGTCAAAAGCGTCTCCAGGGTTCAAATCCCTGACTCTCCGCCAGAACTTTCAGCGGCGCGTCTCCTATAGGGAACGCGCCGTTTCACTTCTTACGGAGGAGTGGCAGAGTGGTTGAATGCGGCGGTCTCGAAAACCGTTTACGGGTTATGCCCGTACGAGGGTTCGAATCCCTCCTCCTCCGCCATTATGCTTTGAATCGCGAGCCCCACGGCTCGCTTTTTTGTTGACCGCACTTGGATTCGACCTCGAAAGGATGCGGAGCTGAGGAAACGCGTAAGCGGTTTCCAGCGCAGCACGCAAGGGCCGCAGCGGAAATGGAGTGACGCGATCGCGTGGTCGGAGCTCCTTCATTCGGAGCCGTACCGCATGGATTGTGACTTGCGGAGTATCAGTTACACACTTTTTGTCCTACAACCCGCAAGGACCGTAAGGTTCGCAGCGGAAAGAGGGACGGCGCAAGCCGCCCGGCGAATCCCTCCTCCTGTGAGCCCCTCTTCTCCATCGCTGCATTTTTGGACCGCGGACCCTGCGCCGCGCCTTTTGCCCCCCCACCCCAAGAGTTCGCACTTACATGAAAAGGCGCGCCGACCGCAGAAGCAGCCAGCGCGCCTTTCGCGAATCTCACCTCGGCATTACGCCTCGAAGCTCAGCTCCTCGAGACGGTTGAACACCGTGTCGATACGGGTCAGGAAGTCCCACGGGTCGAAGATCTCATCGAGCTTCTCGGAGGAAACCGTGCACTCCGGGTCGGCCTCAAGGCGCTCGCGCAGGCTCGGGCCATCCACGGCGGCATGGACGTCATCCCACACGGCCATGGAGTTGCGCTGCACGATCTTGTACGCATCCTCGCGCGTGATGCCGGTGTCCACGAGGGCGAGCAGCACCTTGGAGGAGAAGATCAGGCCGCGGGTCAGGTCAAGATTCGCCTGCATACGGGCCGGATACAGGATCAGGCCGTCGACAATGCGGGTCAGGCAGGAGAGCATGTGGTCGAGAGCGATGAAGCTGTCGGCCTGCGCCACGCGCTCGGCGGAAGAGTGCGAGATGTCGCGCTCGTGCCACAGGGCAACGTTGTCAAAGGCAACCTGCGCGTTGGCCTTGACCACGCGAGACAGGCCGCAGACCTTCTCGAGCGTGATGGGGTTGCGCTTGTGGGGCATGGCGGAGCTGCCCTTCTGACCCTTGCGGAACGGCTCCTCGGCCTCAAGCGTATCGGTCTTCTGGAGATTGCGGATCTCGGTCGCAATGCGGTCGCAGGTCGCGGCGGTCGTCGCCAGCACGCCGGCGAGGTAGGCATGGTGGTCGCGCGAGATGACCTGCGTGGACAACGGATCGTGGGCGAGGCCCAGGTGCTCGCAGACGTACTCCTCAACGAACGGCTCAATGGAGCTGTACGTGCCCACGGCGCCGGAAATCGCGCCGAACGCGACGTTCTTGCGTGCGTCGATCAGGCGGTCGAGGTCGCGCTTGAGCTCCCACGCCCAGCTGCCGAACTTCATGCCGAACGTCATGGGCTCGGCGTGAATGCCATGCGTGCGGCCCACGCACAGGGTGTTGCGCTCCTCGAACGCGCGGCGCTTACAGATCTCACCGAGCTTGCGCACGTCCTCGATGATGATGTCGGTCGCCTGAACGAGCTGGTAGCACAGGGCGGTGTCGCCCAGGTCGGAGCTCGTCATGCCGTAGTGGACCCAGCGGCTGGGCTTGGGCTCGCCCTCGGGGACCTCCGCGTCGATGTAGGAACCCATGTTGGTGAGGAAGGCGATGACGTCGTGGTTCGTCGTGGCCTCGATCTCGTCAACCTCTTCTTTGTTGAACGCCGCATGCTCGCGGATCCACGCAGCCTCTTCCTTAGTGATGCCGCACTTGCCCAGCTCGGCCTGAGCTTCGCAGGCGAGCACCTCAATTTCCTGCCAGATGGCGTACTTGTTCTCAAGCGAGAAGATGTGGCCCATCTCGGGGCGCGTGTAGCGATCGATCATGGCGGCTCCTTATTCACAAATTGGCACGCAAGGTACATTGAACATTGTACGTGCATGCGTACCACGAAAGCGCCTGAACACCGCGGCTGCAAAATATCTTGAGCTGGTTGAAGTTCGAAACTTTGAGGCGAGGGTCTTTTCACTGAACCGTGATGGCAAAAAGCCCTGCTCCAAAGGGGGCAGGGCCTCAGATGCGATGGAGCGGGTAACGGGACTCGAACCCGCGAATGTCAGCTTGGGAAGCTGATGCCTTACCACTTGGCGATACCCGCATGGAAATACGCTGCTATCAAGCAGCGCTAACCAGTATATCCCGCGTTCCGCCGAGCGGCAAGATGCCATTTCGCCATCGCGCGGCCACGCCTTGAGCACCGAGCCCCAAGCAGCGGCGTGCCCCGCTCCCTCTGCGGCACCGCGCCCCGTGTGACAACTGCGCCGGTCCCCGTCCCCCAACGGCATCGCACCCGTCTACCAATCCGTGCTGCCCCTCTCGCAGACCAGCACGAATTGCCACTTTTGACCCCTATTCGCAGCAATAAAGTGGCAGTTCTTGCTGGGCTGCGGCAGGACAGCACAATGAGCCACCATGCCCGCCCATTGTCCGCGCCTCCTCCCGCCCGCGGCACGGCGGCGCCTCCACTGTTCACGCCGCCGTGCCGCCTCGTGCTGCCCTCTCGCAGACCAGCACGGATTGCCACTTTTCACCTCCATTCAGAGCCATAAAGTGGCCCGTTGTGCTGGCCAGCGACAGAGCAGCACAGTGAGCCACTTTCTGATCGGCAGCGAGGGCCTCGGGACGAGGGGGCACCGAGCGGCTACAGGCCGCTTCCCCCTCGCGGATAGCCGCAGGCATCCACCGCCTGCGCAAGCCTTCCGAACCCGTCGAGCCACCTCTTGCCGCCCTTTAGCAGACCAGCACGATTTGCCACTTTTGACCCCAATTCGAAGCAATATAGTGGCGGTTTTTGCTGATATGCGGGAGAGCAGCGCAATGGGCCATCATGCTCACGAACGGCCCGCCCCTTCCTGGCCGCCTACGCATCACACCTCCTTCAAACCAAAACCGCGCGGGCACGGGCCTTGGCAACTCGGTGAACCGCGCCATCTGCAGTTTTATTCGGCCCGCCAGAGTGTTTGCACACAATTAAACGCACGGGCACTCCCAAGTTTCCCTTTCGGCCGCCATGGGCATCCTCACGCACGTTTCACCCGTCAGAATCGTTTGTTTTCCATGGTCGTTTTCACCCGCCGACCCTCATCGACGTCTTTGACCGCGTTTCCCAGGCGCCCGCGACCTGCAAATTCACCAGCCAAGAAAGGTCATGCGGGTTTTGGCACCAGCTCGCGCCGTGACGTCCCTGGACAAACTCGGGAAGTCCCTTCGTATGATTCGCTCCCCAGCACACCACCGAAGGAAAGGACGATCATGCGCATACGCTTCACGAACAAGAGCCCCTCGCTCACCCACTTCAAAACATTGCTCACGCGCGCCCTCATTGTTGCCGTCGCCCTCGTTGGGCTCGCGCTTCCACGAACAGCCGACGCCCTGCCTCAAACCATTACCGGCAAGGCGGACATCGTCATCACCAACAAACAGGAAGCCTATTACGAAGGTGCCGTCGCACAATGCAAGGCAACCATCCATCTACCGGACGGTTCGACGCAGATCGCCACGGGCCAGTGCATCTCCGGCGATCACTACGCCGTCCCTCTCGATGGCACCTACACTTACAAGGGGACCCTTCAACCCGACGGCACATACGACATCGTGATCGACTCCAGCACGAGCCCCGGAGCCAACGAGGGTGAGTTTTTTCCAGGCAGCCTTTGGGGAACGCAGAAGATGGGCGGCATCCGCCTGCGATATGAACCGCAGGTCACCATCACGTTTACAAAGACCTCGGCAAGCGGGTCAATCACATCGAGCAACAAGGAGTACTCCCTCGCAGGGGCCTCCTACGACGTGTTCCGCGCTGACACCAACAAGAAGGTCGCCAGCTTTACGACGGATTCCAAGGGTAAGGCCACGCTCAAACTCGATCCCAACACCAAGTATTACGCCGTTGAAACCAAGGCCCCTGCCGGCTTCAAGCTGAACACAGACCGCATCTACTTCACCACCGAAAGCAAGCCGAGCACCGTGGAGTTAAGCGACGAAGCGGGAACGTTCGTCCTGTCCATTAAAAAGAAGGACTCCGCAACCGGTGGTGCAGCTCAGCCTGGCGCCTCGTTCAAGGGCGCTGAATACCGCGTCGTCTCCAAATCAACAGCCGGTTGGGAGCGGACCGGGGCAACAGACGCCTCGGGAAGGCTTGTCATCGGTTCCGTCCCATTGGGCACCATTGTGGTTACGGAAACCAAGTCCCCCGAAGGCTATCTGCTCGATGACACTCCTCATGAGTTTCACGTGGGAGCGGGCGAGCTCAACAACCAGGGAACCTTTGAGCTCGAACCCAAAGATGACTTCGCAGAACACGTTATTGCTTTCGACATCGAGATAACCAAGTTCACCGACTCCAATGGCGGAACCTCCGGCATTCAAAAACCCGCGAAAGGGGTGGTGTTCGAAATCATCTCCAACACCACCGATAAGGTTGTTGGAAGTATCGCTACCGACGAACACGGACGCGCATCGACTGCCGGGAAGTGGTTCGGAGAAGGCGAACGCAACGACCACATTAAGGGAGCCCTGCCTTACGACAAAAAAGGATATACGGTTCGTGAAGACCCCTCAACAACGCCCGAGGGCTTCATCCCCTGCCCTGACTGGTCGATCTCGGCAGACCAGCTCCTCAATGGAGCCACGCTCCACTACGTAGTTGAAAATACCTCCGTCTCCTCGCATATCCAAATCGTGAAAACCGATGCAAACAGCGGACAAACCATCCCTTTGGCGGGGTTCACCTTCCAGCTTCTCGACAGCAATAAAAAGCCTATAACGCAGGAAGTTTGGACACCGAGTCATGAGCAGAAGTCCGAATTCACGACTGATGCATCTGGCACGGTCACATTCCCGCAGGCACTCAAGCCTGGTACGTACTTTATCCGGGAGGTAAAAGCGGTTCCTCCGTACGTTGTTGCGGAAAAGGACATCGAGGTTGTCATCGAGGCCACGCAAGACCTAAGCCCCGTGACCGTCGTTCAGGTGGCAGACGAGCAAGCCATGGGCTCGGCGTCCATCGTCAAGCAATGCGGCCTCGACAAGCAGGGGCTTGCCGGCGCGGAGTTCGATGTGGTCGCAACGCAGGACGTCGTCAGCCCCGATGGCGCGGTTCAAGCCACCGCTGGACAGATCGTCGACCATGTTGTTACGGACAAGGAAGGGAAAGCCGAGACCAAACCGCTGCCGCTCGGCAACGGCAGCGCCTCATACCGGCTCATCGAGACGAAAGCGCCGAACGGACACGTCCTCGACAGCACGCCCTATCCCTTTACCCTCAGCTACGAGAACGACCACACGGAACTCGTGCACACACAGGTCGACATCACCGACAAACCGACCCACCTGAACATCGATAAGACCGTTTTGGGATCCGACACGCCGCTCGAGGGCGTGGAGTTCTCGCTCTGGCGAAAAGACGAGCAGATTTCCGGGGCTTCAAATTCGAATGGGACCATTGCCCTTCGAGCTGAAAGCGGACACACCGTTACCGCCCAGCCGATTGCACCCTATGCAACCGTATGTTCAAACGCGCCGAAAAACGTCTCTATCACTCTTAGCAAGAAGGGAAGCGAGCCTGTCGCCATATCCGAGCACCCCCGAAAAGTGGAGCCCGGCACATACACGCTGCAGGCCCAGCGCGAAGGCAAGCCGCTCGACATCGGCAATGCATCAATCAAGGTACGCGCAGACATGGCTTATTCCATCTCGATTCGAAAGGGTCTCTTTGAGTTCAACGCGCATGCGAACGAAAGCGAGCATCCAACCGAGAAGATTGAGCTCCCCTGGAGCAAGGAGGACGGCGTTTACTCCGCCGCTGACGTCCCAAGCGGGTCATATCGCATCGCGATAGACGGCAAGCGCGTTGGCACCGCCGATCTTTCTCAAGGCAGCTGGTTCGGAACATGGAGCGGCGAGGAGCTCGAGCGGGTCCCCGTGCTGCTCAAACCCGGGAAAAACCTCACCACATCCAAGACGGACAACCATGGTCGTATTGATTTCTACCATCTCAAACCAGGCACCTACTGCCTGAGAGAATCCTCAGCTCCACAAGGAATAGTTCTCGATCCCAAGATTTACTCGTTTACCGTCTCAGCCGATGGAACGATTGACGGTTCACCGTCGAAAAACCTGGCAATCACAAACGACTACACCAAGATCGATATTTCCAAGCGAGACATCACAACCGAAGAGGAGGTTCCTGGCGCAAAGCTCACTGTCACCGACAGCAAGGGCAAGGAGATTGACAGTTGGATCAGCACCAACAAGCCTCACAGGATCAATGCCCTCGACCCGGGGTCCTACATACTCACCGAGGAGATGACCCCGCACACCTACGATAAGGCGCAAAGTATCTCGTTCGAAGTTCTTCCCACTGGAAAGGTCCAGACGGTGGTTATGCACGACAAGCCGCTAAAGATTCATGGCCAGATAGACAAGCGGCAGCAAATCGCATATCCCACTGCGAAAGACACAGAGCCGAACGGCGATGGGTTGAACCGCGTTGACGCCGCCTCTCAAGATGGCTCATTCTCATACACCCTCGACTTTAGAAACACAAGTTCAAGCTGGGTCGATGAGTTCACCGTCGAAGATCAACTCGAAAGTGCAAAGGTAGGGGTGGCTTGTCTCGAGTCAATTGTTACGCCGCAGGCGTTCGACGATTTCGATGGCAAGCTCAACGTGTGGTACAAGACCAACCTCGAGTCGGAATCGGAGGGAATGCAAGACCAGGCAAACGCAACGCTCGACGACGAACATGACAATCCTTGGCTATCCGATGCGTCTAATGCGGAGACCCTCGGGGACGATGGTAGAAAGCTCGATTACACCGGCTGGAGGCTCTGGGCGCAAGACATCTCCACCACTGAAGCGACAACACTGCACGTCAGCGACCTCGACCTGAAAGATTCCGAATACGTTACCGCCATACGTCTTGAATACGGCAGGGTAGAGAAAGGATTCACCACACGTAAGGACGCCTGGGATCGGGAGCTGCTCAAGGACCCCCACGATGACTTACAAGACACGGCATCCGACCATAAGGAGGACTATGCCCCGGCAATTGTGAACATGAGCGTTACCAATAGCTACACCGAAGGGACGACGCTTGGGAACAACGCGCGCGTCGACCTTTTCAGAAATGGAGGCGGGCCAGATCTCGAAGACCACGACCAGGACTACGTTGTTCAGACCCCCAAAAAGATCACGCGGACAACTTTGGCTCAAACAAGTGACCCATCACGGTTGCTTGCGCTCACCGTGATGGGCCTATCACTCATATGCTATGGGCTTTCCTGTCGGCGCTCGAGCCGGAGGTAAGGCGAACCTGACGCCTGGTTAACTAACTTACTGGGCCTCGTCGGTATCTGATTCCTGGGAGATGTCATCGTCAAAGTCGACATCTCCCAGGTCCTCGGATCCCGTCACCTGTTCCTCCGCGATACGCTGCTCTCGCACGCTCTCCGGAGTTGACCACTTTTGACCCAAGTAGTACGACAAGCCAAGACCCAGCAATACGGCAACCGTTGCGCCAATTAAGTACTGAATCCAATGATCTTTGATGTACTCGAGCACCGATGCCTCCCAGTAAATCTACTCCCAGTTAATCCAAACGCTACGAGCGACGAATGACTTCGGTCACCACGTCGGAGGCCAGGGCGACATTGTCGACATCGACGTTGTACGGCTGGTCGGCATCCGTGTGGGAAAGGGAAAAGTTGGCGCCTTCAACACCGGCAATCGTCAGAGAGCGCAGGCTCATGTCCATCGCAACGTGGGCATCGGTGGTTTCGTGAGTCATGTCAACTTCCGAGAACTCATGATGGAAATCGGTGCTCACTCGCTTCACGAGATTCATGATGCGGCGGTCGCCCTTAAGAACACGGTCACCGCCCTCGCGCGTAAGAACGGAAAGCTCACCCGCACCGACGCTCTCAAGATTGATGAGGAACACGCCGCGCAGCTTGTCACGATGCGTGTTCAGGAAAGCCTGGATGCCGGCATTTCCGTGTTCGGAGGCGCCGGTCGCAACGAACCAGATGTCATGCCCGAGCAGCTCGTCGTCTCCCATGGAGGCAACAGCCTCGCGCAGCTCCTCCTCGGTCGCCTCGGGATCGCCCGCAGCACCACCCTTCCAGCCGTCGTCGTCAAAGTCGTCCCAGGACCCAATGTCGGAGCCAGCCTTCTTCGCGTCAAAGCCATCGTCGACGCCAAGCCAGCTGCTCATGCTGTCGTCCTTCTTTTTCTTACGACCGAAGAAGCGGGCAAGACCACGACGGGGCTTCTCGGGCACGGGCGCAGGCGCAGCCATGGTTTCAACGGGCTCAGGAGCCGCAGCAGCTTCCACGCCATCGGCACGTGTCGCATCCTGGGACACGGCCGCAGGCGCGCCGAAGGGATCGGCCGACGAAGTTGGGTCGGGAAGATCAAACAGGGAGGCGCGGTTAGCAGCATGGGGAGCACTCGGAGAAGGTGCGCCCACGGTACTCGGCACGTTGATCGAACGCTGCGAAGGAGTAGGAGCCACCGTGGCGCCAATCTCGGACATAAGTGCGTCGACCGGATCGATCACGGGGGCCTTCATGGCAACCGTGCTGCCGGCATCCTCGGTCGCATAGCTGCTTCCGCCGGGGGTCGACATGCTGAAGATCTGCGTCGACTCAAGGTTCTCAACCTCGGCCTCGGACTCTGCCTCAATCTGCTCGACAGCCTCAGGTTCCTCATCGGCAACCTCTGCGGCGGCGAACTGCTCAGCGCTATCATGCTGCTCGACGACAACCTCAGGCTGAACAGTTTCACCCTCGTCCTGAACCGCCGCAGGCTCAAACACCGCAGTGGCTCCAAGGTCACCTTCGATTACCTCGAACGCAGGTGCATCGGCAACAACCTGCTCGCACTCGACGTCCTGCTCGACAGGCGCCAGAACCTCAACATCCTCAGCAGCCTCAAAACACTGCTCGTCCACAGGGGCAACGGCCTCATCAAACGAAGCCTCGACGGTGTCGCTCGCGCCATCGTCGACCATGTGCTCCTCAACAGCCGCCTCAGCCGCAGGATAATCAACGCGCGCCGGCACGACTTCGGAAGAAGGCTGCGTCGCAGCCGCTCGGTCGACCTCGTACACAATGGAGCACGATGCGGGCAGCATGCCCAATCCACGAATCGTCTCTTCGCCAAAGCGAACGTTGCCCTCGCTGTTCAGAGCAAAGGGCAGAGAGGAATCGGAAGCGTGCTCGGCCTCGAAGCTGATCTCCGCCTGCTCGGGCTCTCGATCCTCATCGACAAGGGCCGGCATTGCAACCTGCGTTGCCTGTGGGTCGTCTACCACGGCAAAGCCAGAAGCATCAGCGGATTCGGCCGCGCTGACATCTTCACCGAGCATGCCACCGTTCAGAACCACACCATCCCACGGAGCGGAAATCGGCTCATCCGATTCAGCAACCGCTTCGGGATCGAACGACTCGGCAGCAGCGCCTTCGTCCTCGTCAGCATCAACGGCAGCCATGTCCTCGACCTGATCGTCGGAAAGAAGCAGCTCCTCCTGCTCGGCATCGGCATCCAACTCATGCGGATACGCTGCGGCCGCAGCGGCCTCGGCAGCAGCGGCAGCCTCTGCGGCGGCGATTGCCTCCTCGAGAATCCTTTGCTGCTCGTCGAAATACTCATCGGCGGGCATATCCTCGGGGAACTCATCGCCCATCTGATACGGAGCGACCGTGTCCATTACACCCAGCATCGCAGCAACGGAAGACTTGTTGCAAACGGAGCCCGACGTATAGGGAAGGACAAAACGGTTGGCGATCACCGCGATACCATTCGCAAGCGGAATGAGCGCCACGGCAATAGCGAGAAGCCACAGGACCATCTTGGCTGCATCGGGCAGGGGCAGCAGCCTAACGATGCAAACCACCGCGGGCAGCGCCATGGCGAACGGAAGCAGCCTCGCGATCATCGGACGATACGGCGCGACCTGCTCACGAGCGAGAAGATCCTCGCGAGGGGAGTCGTAGTGCGCGACCACCACAACGGGTCGGTTCCGAGGCGAGGCAAGCGGGCCGGACGCCTTGTGATAGGCGATCACGTTTTGGCTCAAGCCGCCCGGCACCAAACCAGACAGCACCGGGCGGCCGCTGCGCTCCATCGCATACACGGCAAATGCGGCAATGGCTAGCAGCTGCCCAACAATCCCGATACCGCCACCGATACCGGACAGCACCGCGCCCACAAAGACGGCAATCCCCAGGCCCGCCTGGACGATCTTCACGCCACCGCTCGCGGTGAACTCCTGCACCTCAGGCTCAAAACCGTGATCGGTGAACACCTTCGCGATAACATCTGCGGCAGCGCGCTCTTCCTCGCTGCACGCAGGGGTGATACCCGTATTCTGAAGCAGGTGGCTCAGGTATTGTTTCGTATTCGCCATGTGGGCTCCACATCGAACTCGTTTACGTGCAAACACACCGCTCGCACGATGTGCATGTATAGTCGCAAGTATACCCCGAGTTACACGCTACCTGCATTATTTCGCATGAACTGCAGGTCAGCGGGTTCTCACCCATCCCGCCCGCACCTTTCGCGCGACACGCTGACCATGTCGTACAATGAGATTCGTTTCCATCACCCTTGTGACCTGCAAAAAGGGAGGCCTATCGTGCCTGAGACCATGTCGTCTGCCACAGCGACAGCGACATCCGACGAAAAAGAATCTCGAGACGAGCGGACTATTCGCCGCCTACTCAATCTTCTTTTCGCCTTCAACGTCGCCACCGCACCCCTCTCGACCGAGGAGATCATCGCCAACCCCGAGATCGGTTACACAGGCGCCACGTACGAGAGCAATGTCCGCGCATTCAATCGAGACCGCAAGACGTTGGCGGAACACGGCGTTTTCATCCAGGAAAACAAGCGCTGCGGAGACGCCAAAAACGAGCATCGCTCCTGGTCCCTCGACCGCATGCTCACCCACGCCGCGCCCCATCTTGTTTCGCGCTACGACGCCGAGTCGGTCCTTGCCGCCATCGACCAGGTCCTCTCTATCCAAAACGCTGACCCCTCGCACTTGGCACTTCAATCGGCCCGCCTCAAGCTTTCTGAGATGGCCGGAGCACCGCAATCTGCAGGGCCCACCGCGAGCACCCTAAGCAACCCTGACGTTCCACGGGAAACATTGGAGGCGGTTTGGTCCTCCTTCAACTCCAGGCGGCCCGTGCGATTCACCTATTCCAACCGTATGGGCGACGAGCGCACTCACACGGTCGATATCTACGGTCTGTTCATGCGGGGATGTACGTCATACATCGTTGGCTTTGACCACGATGCTCAAAGCCTTCGCACGTTCCGCACTGACCGCATTCTCAGCGCCAAAGCGGGAGCGGCCTCCGGCAAGACTTACCGAATCCCGACGGACTTCGATGTGTCCTCGCTCCAGTTCCTACCTTTTGACTTCTCTCCTGCAGAACCGGTTGAAGGCACGCTCAGCTTCCCGCCCAACATTGGTGAGGGCGAGATAGCCCTTGTAGCTAAAGGCCGGGGCAGCCTCGAACGTCTGCCCGACCGATCGTGGCTTTGGCACGTCGATATCCACGACCTTGAGGCGGCCGCCTCGTTCGTCCTCTCGAACGCCTCGTGCGGCATGCGCGCAGTTCAGCCGCAATCCCTGTGCGACCGTGTCCGCAGCTGCATTTCCAAGGCGGTGCGTGCCCATGAATAACGAGAAGCAAATTCCGTCTGTTGCCGACGCCATCGACGGGGCATTGGCAATCCTCGCCGAACTCAGCACCTGCCCGGAAAACTCCCTGAGCGTGCAGGAGCTCGCGCAAAAGACCACGATGCCGAAAGAGCACATCGTCTTCCTCGTCGAAATGCTTCAGTCCCTCTCGGACCATCAAACCGGGGCCAGGATCGCGCTCGACCTCAACGGCAGCACCATCTCGCTGCTTGGAGATGCCGGCCAGCTTGCCCCGCTGCGGCTCACCACGGCAGAAGCGATCGCGTTGCGCCAGGTTCTCAGCAGGTGTCAGATCGACCCGGGAACGCGTGACCGCATCGAACGTGCCGTCGCTCCTGTCGCGGGCCCCCTGCACAACGACCGCCTCATCTGCAGCGACCTGCTTTTCGGCGGGTTCTTCCCCCTGATAACCGAGGCCGTTTCCATTGGCGCTCGCCTGCGCGTCTCGTATCGAAGCCCCAGCGCCGCGCACCCACGGGAACTGGTCGTCGATCCCGGGTATATCTGCGCCTCCAACGATGCCGCCTATCTCGTGGCGTGGGACCTTGAGAGGGACGGGCAGATCAGCCTCCGCATGGACCGCATAATCCAGGCAGAGCTCACCGATGACTCCGTAGTAACGCATCCGTTCACCCCGTACGACCCCGCCGAAAGTATCAAACAGAACGGAAGCCGTGCGGAGCTCCGCTGGGACGACCGAGGGTCATTCGAGGCAACGCCATGGGCGGGCATCGCGCGGAACGAAGCCCAGGTTCAACCCGACGGCTCGATCTGCGCACCCGTCTACTTCACATCGAAACCCTGGCTCTTCGACCAGGTTCTCTCGGGCGGGGGATCCATCCAAATCGTCGAGCCGCGGTCTCTGCGCAACGAGTTCGTCGCTTACGCTCAAGCGCTTCTCGCATAACCGTCACCCCACGGCAACATTAAAGGCCGGGTATCGAACACATCCGATACCCGGCCTTACGCTATCGCTGAGCGCACCACATTTCCAGGAAGCGCCCCACGTGAGCACAGTCCAACTGCTGATACGACGTGGGAAGCGAGCTCAGGAACTTCTTGCCATACCCCTTGGTGACCAAGCGCGAGTCGGCGAGCACCAGAACACCCTCGTCTGTTGAGGTTCGTATGAGCCTTCCAGCCGCCTGTTTGACCTCGAGGACCGCCTCGGGCAGGGAATACCGCGCCCATGCCCGATCCTCACGGACATCGCGCTCACAGGAAAGCGGATCGGTGGGACTCGAAAACGGCAACTTTGGAATCACCACGCAGCGCAGGGTGCTTCCCGCCGCATCAAAGCCCTCCCAAAATGCCTTCAGAGCAAACAGCGAGCTCTTTTCGTCAGAAAGGAACCGGTCTCGCAGTTGCTTAGTACCCGCGGCGCGGCGTTGACAATCCAAATACAACCCCTTTGCGGCCAATCGGGGTGCAACACGGTCGAACAGCTCCTCCATGTCCCTCCTGTTGGTGAACAGGGTGAGCGTGGACCCGCTCATAGCCACATGAACGTCGACCAGGAGCTCTTCCAACGTGCTCAGATACGCTTCCCGATTACGCGGATCGGGGATGTCCCGCGCCACCACAACCGCCATGTTCCGGTCGTAGTCATAGCTCGAATCGAGGTGCAACGTCTTGAACGAACCCGCAGGCATCCGATCGAGGCCAACCGCGTGATTGAAGTGGTCAAAGCTGTTGGAAACGGTCATGGTCGCCGAGGCGAACACCGCGGAGTGAACCTCAGGTAGCCAATCGGCGGCAAGCGCCTCACCCACATCAAAGCGCTCGGCCGTCAGACACTCTCCACCCGCCCTCAGACGACGGTTGACCCGGATCGAGAACACATAGCGCTCATCCGCGCCTTCGACTATCAGCACAAGGGCATCGCGGAGTTCCTTGAGACGGCGATGCCCATCGGCAACATCCGTAACAAGCTCGGGCTTCTCAGCCCCAATGGTCTCAACAAGAGAACCCAGGTTCTTAACTGCCTCGTCCAGCGCATCGAGAGCTGTCCGAGCCGACTGCTCGAACGGCGCCCAGGCACTCGATTCACGCATCTCCCGACTAATCCAGATATTCGCCGAATCATAGCCGCCGCCGGCCTTGGCACTTTTCGAAAGCTCTCTAACGGCATCGAACAGGCCCGCCATGGCGAGTGAAGCGCGCTGCGTGGTCACCGTAGCCTTTGCCGTCAGCCCCATAAACAGGGTCGCAGCGTCCGAAGCCGCAACATCCCGCACCAGCCTACCGAGCGATCCCGTGCGCTCTCCGCCCAGGCGCTCGAAAATAGCACGGCTTTCGTCCGCAGACACCGCAAGTGCCCACTGCCTGCGCGCCTCCGACTCAACAGAATGAGCCTCATCGACAACCCAATGGCGAATAGGCGGCAGAATCTTTCCTCCCGCTGCTACGTTTCTAAACAGCAGGGAATGGTTGGTAACCACCACATCGGCCCGCGCAGCGCGGCGACGCGACCCGTGAACCATGCATTTGTCGGGGTAAAACGGGCACAGATTGCGAGCACACTCTCGCGACGAAGTCGTGAGATCCGCCTTTTTGACGCTTCGCCACCGAATACCCAGGCCATCCAGGTCACCCGCGGGAGACTGGCAGGCAAATGCGTAGAGCACCGCGATGGCCGTAAGCGTATCGGCCGGGTCTTTCTTCGTGTCGATTTCCCGCGCGCGAGACAGGCGCTCCAGCTTTCGCAGGCAGGGGTAATGGTCGTATCCCTTGAGCGCGCAAAAGCTCAACCCGCCCTCGATATGCTCCGCCAAACGCGGCAGCTCATGGTAGATAAGCTGATCGGCGAGGTTATTCGACTTCGTTGCGACGCCAACGGTGATGTTGTTCTTCTTGGCCGCGAGCGCCAAGGGGACCAGATAGGCAATCGACTTGCCGACGCCCGTCCCCGCCTCGATAACGCGATGCGTGGAGCTTGCAAGCGCATCTCGAACCGCCGCCGCCATCTCAATCTGCTCCGCACGAGGCTCGTAGCCCGGGTACATCTTGTTGACGAGGCCGCCGGGAGCAAACGCGAGCTCCACGTCGGCCCGAGAAGGCAAGGATAGCCGGTCGAGCTCCTCCGCATCCACGCGCGAAGTCACACCCGTGGCGGATGCCTGTTCAGACGAAAGCAGGTCATACCGAGCCCCCACAAGGGAAAACACGGCACCCAGATCCTCCTGGGCGAGAAAGCTGAAAACCGGTCGGTAGCTCCAGGGCACGTCGGGATGCATATCCGCAAGGCGCCGCGCTAGACCCGCCGGCAAATCAGCCAGACCGCACAGGAGAATGCGCCACACACCGCACAGCGCATCCACGTCATCACACGCTCGATGCGAAACCGCGGCACAACCGAACAGCTCGGCCATCGCAGACAATTTATGCGAGGCCAAGCGAGGCAGTGCGATGCGGGAAAGTGCCAGCGAGTCGATCCAGATGTCGGAAACCTCGCCGCCCCCCGAAACCGACTCAATAAAACCGCGGTCAAACGCCACGTTATGAGCGATAACGGGGCACCCACCCACAAAGTCCGCGAGCGCCGCCACCGCCTCCGACGCGCTCGGCGCATGGGCGACATCGGCGTTCGTAATGCTCGTGAGCTTCGTGATCTCATCGGGAATAAGCCCTGCGGGCTTGACGAATGTATCGAACCTGTCGACGATCTCGCGCCCGCGCAAGCGAGCCGCCGCAATCTCAATGAGCTCGCTGTCCTTGTGCGAAAGCCCCGTCGTCTCGGTATCGAGCACGATGACGTCGTCCTCAATGAGGCCGAACGACCGTGTCTGAGCGCGTTCGGCAAGGGTCGCATAGGCCTCGATAACAACCTGCGGTGTTCCTGGCAGAACCGCCGCCTCCATCGCGCGAAGCGCGGCAGGGGAGACGGAGCTCATCGCGCCGCCCGAACAAGCGCGAGGTCGACGAGCTCGGCGCACAGATCGCTGAAAGCTATTCCGGCATGACGGGCCTCATCGGGGACGAGCGACTCCTCGGTCATTCCCGGGATGTTGTTGGTCTCGAGAATGACGGGGCCATCCTCCGTGACGATGATATCCGTGCGCGACAAGCCGTAGAGCCCGAGCGCCTGGTGAGCTCGGCAAGCAAGCTCCTGGACCTGGGCATATGCATCCTCGGGCAGATTTGCCGGAATCCGATGGATGTCCTTGGGGTCGGCGTACTTCACGTCCAGGTCGTAAAACTCCGACTGCTCCGGCATCAGAATCTCAACCACAGGTAGCGCGCGCAGAGTCGCGCCGTCACCCAGCGCGGCAACGGAGCACTCTACACCGAAGACGCGGCGCTCCACCATGACCTTCTCGCCGTGCTCGAAGGCACGCTCAATGGCCGCCTCAAGCTCGCTCGGCTCCTTCACGAGCGAAATGCCGTAGCTCGAGCCGTTCACAACAGGCTTCACAAAACTCTGAGGACCCACGACCTCGACGATTTGCTCCACGGTGGGCATATCATCGCGCCCAAACGTCACGCTTGGCGCAACGGGCAGGCCCGCACGCTTATACAGAAGCTTGGAAAGGTCCTTGTCCATCGCAATTCCGCAGCTCAACGGGTCAGAACCCGTATAGGGAATGCCAAGGAACTCCAGAACATGCTGCGTCATGCCATCCTCGCCGCCTCGCCCGTGCAAGGCGATAAACGCCACATCATAGGAGGCGTTGGACATGGTCTCGACAAAGCCGTCGCCAGCAGGGTCAATCATATCAACCTGGCCGTATCCAGCCTCTTTCAGCCCCTCTGCGACATGCTTGCCCGACGCAAGGGAAACCTCGCGTTCATCCGAGACGCCTCCGGCCAACACGGCGACTTTCATCTCTTCGCGCTTGGGAGATGCCATGGCCCATCCTCCAGTTTCTATCGATCACTGAGGGCAATGAGCGCCCTGCGGTGTCCATTTAACGCAATAACAGCATGTTTGCATGGCAAACTGCCGCCAATCACCTATTGTATAGGTATATATGCACCTAGGGCGCCTGATCGCCCCGTCACCCGAAAGGCGACAGATGGAACGTACCAACCGGTCGCGTGATATTCGCACGTATTCCCTCGATGAGCTTACCGAGCTCGTCAAGGAGCTTGGTCAGCCTGGATTCCGCGCCAAGCAGCTTCATGAGTGGCTTCATGTTAAGAACGTATGTTCGTTTTCAGACATGACCAACCTTCCCAAGGCGCTGCGAGAGAGCCTTGAGGATCACTTCTCCTTCAAAGTCCCCACCGAAATCGTGAAACAGGTCTCCAAGGACGGGTCTCGCAAGTACCTTCTCCAGTTCTCCGACGGCGTGTCAGTCGAGACCGTCGGCATGCCCAACCGGAACAAGCTTGCCGTTTGCATCTCTACGCAGGCAGGCTGCGCCATGGGCTGTGCCTTCTGCGCGACCGGCCTCGCCGGCCTCACGCGCTCTCTCACTGCCCAGGAGATGGTCGATCAGGTCCTGCACGTCGCACGCGACTTCGGCGAGCGCGTGACCAGCGTTGTCTTCATGGGACAGGGCGAGCCCCTCGCCAACTTCGATGCCACCGTTGAGGCCCTGCGCATCCTTAATGACCCGAATGGTCTCGCAATCGGTGCGCGTCACCTTACTGTTTCCACGTGCGGCATCATTCCGAATATCCGCCGCTTCGCCGAGCTCCCTGAGCAATTCACACTCGCTATCTCCCTGCATTCTGCCATCCAGCCCACGCGCAACAAGCTCATGCCTGGCGTGAAGAAGTACACGCTCCTTCGCCTCCATGAGGCCATTCAGGAATATGTCGAGAAGACAGGGCGCCGACCCACCTATGAATTCGCCATGATCGAGGGCATCAACGATACGAATCCTGAGATGCAGGCGCTCATTGATTTCTGCGCGGGTACGCTTTGTCATGTCAACCTCATCCAGCTGAACGACATCGCCGATAGCCCGCTCAAGCCCTCTCCCATCGAGAAAGTCGAGACGCTCCAGCGCCGTCTTACTATGCATGGTGTTGAAACAACAATCCGTAACTCTCGCGGCTCCGACATCGACGCCGCCTGCGGCCAACTCAAGCAAAGACGCATCCTCAAAAAGCACCTTAGCGAATAAAGCGCTTCCTTACTGGAATGCAAAAAGGCGACGGTTCAAACCGTCGCCTTTTTATTTGAGTCAACCATCATGGAGCCAGAATGGCTGCCGCATTGCTAGAAACCGATGGATTGCCACTGAGCCCGCGTGAACTCTTGTGTCGCCTTAGGGTTGCGCGTGATTTTTGCAGTCTTGAGCGCAACCTCCTCAGTCATCGCCTGCAGTTGTTCTTGAGAGCCTCGCGCCGAACGCCTCACGGCATCCTGGAAAGCCCTACCAGCTTCCGTCTTAGTCACAATAAGATACGCAGCTCCGGCACTTGCCACTGCTAAACAAACGCCAATAACGAAGCCCGTCTTCCGACTCATCGCAACCTCGCCTTAGTCCAGCTCAATCATCGAGCCGAGAATACGCTGAAGATCGTCCTCATCCTTGAACTCGATTTCAATCTTATTCTTACCGCGTGTCGATCGGACCTTAACGTTGGTGTTAAAGACCTGCCTCAGAGCACGGGCTGCCTTCTTGTATGACTGCGGGGTAACGGGACGAGGCACCTTTGGTGTATCACCGACTGAAAACAATGGAGCAAGGTTTTCAGTCGCACGAACCGACAAACCTTCAGCAACAACTTTCTCAGCGAGCTTGATACGGGCGTCTTCAAACGGAACAGCAAGAATCGCGCGAGCATGCCCCGCAGTCAGCTTACCGTCATACATCATCTGCTGAACAACCTCAGGAAGATCAAGCAAGCGCAGTGAGTTCGTGATGGCAGACCTGGACTTTGAGACCGCCTTCGACAGCGCCTCCTGAGTCATACCGCTCGCCTTAATCAGCTGCTTGTAACCCTTGGCCTCTTCAATCGGATTGAGATCCGAGCGCTGTAGGTTTTCAATCAATGCCAATTCGAGCATCTTTTGATCGTCAACTTCTTTGATGATTACCGGAACCTTTTCCAGTCCAGCGATCTTCGAGGCCTGATACCTTCGCTCACCAGCAATAATCTCATAACCCTTGCCGCTCTTACGAACAAGCAACGGTTGGAGTACGCCGTTTTCCCTAATCGACTCACTCAGCTCTTCAAGCTGCGATTCATTGAAATGCGTGCGCGGCTGATTCGGATTCGGCTTAATCTGCTCAATCGACATCTCGGTGTCTGCAGCGGTGTAGCCCGTCTCAGACTGAGCCTCACCCATCAATGAGCCCAAACCGCGTCCCAATGCGGGCTTCTTCTTCGGGCTAGGCACGACGAATCACCTCTTTCGCAAGATCCATGTACGCAATCGCACCCTTATTTGTGGGCGCGTACTCAATTACCGGCATACCGTAAGAGGGAGCCTCGGAAATCTTGACCGTCCTAGGAATGGTCGTCTTGAAGGCGATATCACCGAAGTAGTTTTGCACCTCTTCAACAACCTGATTAGAAAGCGAAGTGCGGGAATCGTACATTGTCATCAGGACGCCGTACGTTTCAAGTTCCTTATTGATACGGCCCTTAACCATGCGCATCGATTCAAGCAGTTTCGTCACGCCTTCCAGTGCGTAGTACTCACACTGGATCGGAATAAGAACACTACCCGCAGCAGCAAGGGCATTGATGGTCAAAAGACCAAGCGACGGAGGGCAATCAATAAAGATGAAGTCGAACTCATCCTTAACGGGTTCAAGGAGATCCTTAAGACGAGTCTCGCGCGCCATTGCGGATACAAGCTCAATTTCTGCACCAGCAAGTTGAATGGTTGCCGGCACAATGAAGACACGGTCGCTCACCGTTTCGAGAATCAAATCCTCAGCGGGAACATCGTGCAGAAGAGCATCGTATACGCACTGCGTAAGCTCTTCTTTATCGACACCGATACCACTCGTACTATTACCCTGAGGGTCGAAATCGACAATCAGAACTTTGCGCCCCAGCTTCCCGAGAGCCGCCGCAAGGTTCACTGTGGTCGTGGACTTACCAACGCCACCCTTTTGGTTAATGATTGCAATTACGTGATTCGGTTTAGCGCTTTTAGAGCGCTTAACGTCACGAAAGCCCATGTTCCCTCCTTGTTTATGCTGCGTATACCTTGAACATGTAAGCCTCTGTTTCACGTGAAACGAAGTGCATGACAAACATTATGTTTCACGTGAAACGAGCTTTCAAGACCAGAGTCATATATTACTAATTGTCCCTCTGTTTCACGTGAAACAGAGGGACATCCAACTGACGTCTATCCAAGCGGCTGGCGCTTTGCCAGGCCCACCGCTCGCGGCAATCTCACCCTGGGTGAAGAAACCTTTTGGAAGAGAAACACGGTGCGGTGGCCCAACTCAAACGGAAGATCAAACTCGTCTTTACCGACGAGTTCAAGGCCGCAAATATCAGCAGTCATTTCAGATGACTTAACCTCATCAGAAGAAGGATTCGCCTTAGCGACTACAAGGTAACCGTCATCCTCAAGAAAAGGCGTTCCATATTCGATAATCATCGGCATCTGCCCAACAGCTCGGGCAAAGACAATATCGAACGCGCCCTTTTGCTTGGTTGCGAAGGACTCGCATCGGTCGTGTATACCCTCAATGCCTTCAAGCCCAAGGGCTCCGATAAACGTGTTAACCGCGTCGATCTTCTTTCCAACAGAATCAAGAAGCACGCCTTCGCTGCCAGTCATGATCGCAAAGGGAATGCCAGGGAACCCAGCACCAGTGCCCATATCGAGAAAGCGCTCCGGCTCAATGGGAAGATCCTTTGCAAGCGCAAGTGAGTCAACAATATGAAGAACAAGAGCCTCATGGATATCCTTGATTCGAGTGAGGTTCATATACTTATTGACCTGATTGACGTAAAGGAGATGCTTGAGACAGAGGGACGCCTGTTCCTCGGTTATCTCGATATCAAGCATCTTACAGTCATCAAGAAGCTCTTGCTGAAGCTCCCTGAACTCACCCTCTGAAATTTCAAGCGTCTTCAGCTCAATGGCTCGGCGCGAATTCACTGTCGTACCCATACAAGACCTTTCGTCCAAAATGACTGAAATCAGTGTATCAATAAGTTCAGACAAAAATAGGGGGCGCCGGAGCACCCCCTACAAACAAATTGAAAATCAAGCTACTTGAGAACAATAACCACACGACGCTCGGGATCAGAGCCCTCCGAATGCGTATCGACGCGGTCATCATCACGCAGCGCAATGTGAACAAGTCGACGTTCGTACGCAGACATCGGAGGAAGGTTCACGGAGTGACCCTGCGAAACAGCACGATTCGCAGCATTCTGAGCCATGCTCACAACCTTGTCGTGACGGCGAGACTTGTAACCCTCAACGTCAACGGCAACCGGATAGCGGAAGCCAAGCTTACGGCTCACCAGAAGGGAAACCAAGGTTTGCAAAGACTCGAGAGTGCGGCCATGGCGACCAATCAGCACGGCGAGATCAGGCGCCGTGATATCAAGGATCAACTCGCCTTCATCGCCCTCATACTCATCAATCGGAGAGGACTCGGCACCGAAGTGGCTCAGAATGGAGCGAACCACAGAGATGGCGACGTCAGCGATGGTGTCGAGCTCCTCATCGGTAAGCTCCTCGCCAGCTTTATAGCGCGCGGCGATCTCGGGGTATTCACCGGCGAAAACTTCCTCAGTTTCCGAAACAAGCTCTTCACTCATAATGGTCTCCATAGTTAGGTACCTAAATAAGACTAATTCCCGGGTATTGTACTAGCGGCTCTTGTGCGGGCGCTTCTTGCGCTCACGACGAACAACATCAACCTCGATAGGAGCATTCTGCATGCGCTCCTCTTCCTCAGCCTTCGCCTTATCGATGACGCGCTGGGTAACGAAGATCTGCTGGACAACCTGCCATGCGGAGGAAACGTCGTAGTACAGCAAAACGCCGGCCGGAAGGCCCCAGCCCATGAACAGCATCATGACAGTCATAACGGCCATCATCATCTTGGTGCTCGAAGCAGCGGCACCGGTCTGATTGCGCGTCATGTAAAGCTGGGGAATAAAGGTGAGGATGCCGAACAGGATGAGCGCGCCCAGGTACGGGAACGCGACCGCAAGACCCTCAGACATAGCCTGACCAGGAGAAAGAACGAGGTTGGGCAGGATGTTGAAGAAGGCGAATCCCTGCTCAGCGGCATCCGGGAAGTAGTGACCCAGGTCGCGGAGCAGCGTAAACAGCGCAATCAGGATGGGCATCTGGATGAAGAGCGGCAAGCAACCGCCAAACGGGTTGAACTTGTTCTCGGAGTAGAACTTCATCATCTCCTGATTGAGACGCTCGGGGTCGTCGGCGTAACGCTCCTGCATCTCCATGAGCTTAGGCTGCAGCACCTGCATACGGGCAGACGACTTCGTCGACTTGAGCATAAGCGGCGTGAGCAGCAGGCGCACGATCACCACCAGAATGATGATCGACAAGCCCCAGTCAGATGCAAAGCCCTGAATGAGCTTGAGCACCTGGAAGAGAATCTCAACAATCCAGTCCCACATACGAATAATCCTTACAGGTAGAACCAATACTTACTTATGGAACAGGGTCATATCCACCCGCATGACGAGGAACGCAGCGCAGAATGCGGCGCGCGCCGAGCCAGCAGCCTTTTATCACCCCGTATTTCTCAATAGCCTCAACAGCATACTGGGAACATGTGGGGATGTATATACATGCATCCGGTAAACAAGGCGATACCACCCGCTGATACCAGCGGATGGCACCGATAAAGCTTCGTTTAAGCATGATTGACGCCGGCACGGCGGAGCAGCGACTCCAGCGCGCCGCGCATGTCCTCTGGTGACGACGTCCTCGTGCGGGCGGTCGCGAACAGGATGATCTCCTTACCCTGGACGGGCAGCTCGCACGCGCGCGCGGTTTCCCTGAGCACGCGCTTGGACCGATTGCGGACGACGGCGTTTCCCAGCCGTTTAGCAGCAGCGAAGGCGACCCGAGCTGGATCGCCTTCGCTGGCACAATCACATATAACCATGCGAATCAGGGGGTGGTTGAAGCGCTTCCCCTGAGTAAACACCCGCTCAAAGTCCTGATGGGACTTGATGGTATGCATGAGAGCCTATTTATCGCTCACAGTGAGACGCTTGCGGCCCTTAGCGCGACGACGGGCGAGAACGGCGCGACCGGCCTTGGTGGCCATACGGGCGCGGAAGCCGTGGGTCTTAGCGCGCTTGCGCTTGTTCGGCTGGTAAGTACGCTTCATGGTAAACATCCTCCTGGTGCGTTTCGACTACTCGAAAAAAGTACGCGTATGAGCTAAGAGATTGTAGGGAATATAGTGCGGGAATGTCAATCTTGGATGCACGAAATGCGCATACTTCACTGATGTTTTAAATGGCGGGCGCAAGCAAGCACTCTGTTTCCCAGTTTCTTTCAGAACTTTTCACCGACTTTTCCACAGGTTGTTAGCAAGTTGTTGATAACTTTTCAGACCTTTCCAACACTTTTCAACATCTTCGGAAAACTTGTTGAAAAGTTTGAAAACTTCCAGCGTGAGCTGCTATCCTAATCGCACGGCAAACGCAGAAAGAAACGAACCATGTCTGAAGATTTCTACCCTTTTGTGGATTCCGGCGACCCCGCTCCGGACAATTCGCATCTCACGGGGAAAAGTAATCCACAATCCCCCGATCAAAGCAGGGAAGACGTCGCAAGGACGTACGCGACGCGCATATCCGTCTACGATGACCTGCTGTCCACACCGCGTGTCATCGTTGTCGAGCAAGAAGACGTCCGCACGTACCTTGAGGATGTCACAAACACCGTCTACCGCACCATGAAAGAGCAGGGCGGCAGGCTCTCCCTCATGATTATTCGCGAGCTTGTGGAAAACTTCATACATGCCCAGTTCAGCGAGCCGGTCATCTCGATCATGGACGACGGCGACACGATCCGCTTCGCAGACCAGGGCCCCGGTATCAACGACAAGGAGCGCGCCTTCGAGTTCGGCGTGACGAGTGCCGACCGCAATAAAAAGCGCTACATACGAGGCACGGGCGCCGGCCTTCCCATGGTTCAGCAGTATGTTGAAAACGCCGGGGGAGCAATCTCGGTGGAGGACAACCTTGGGGCGGGCACCGTGGTTACCGTCAGCGTGAATCCCGCGCGCGTTGCGGAGATCGAGCGCGCCGTTTCACGTGGAGCGGCCGTGAGGAGCGGACAGCACGCCGAGATGCCCACGCCGCAACAGGCGCCCGCGCCCATCGCGGGCCAGGCGCCCATCACGGGTCCGAATGCCATGGGTACTGCGGCATACGGGGCGCTGCCGCAGGAGGCATATGCGCAGGCCTACGCAGGATACCAAGCCCAATTCCCCGAGGATCAGCCCATGAACGCGGCTGCTCCGTATCCAGCGACACCCCAAGGCATATGGCCCGGATACCCCGGTCAGGCTCCCGCATACCCATACGGCATGAACCCCTACGGGCAGAACATGCCGCAACCATATCCCGGCAACCCCTACCCCGCCGGTTACGCCGCGCAGCCGGCGCCCGCAGGATGGCCGGGACAGCCCATGGGCGCGTACCCGCAGGCTGAGCAATTCCCCGGACAGGCGCCCGCCGATGCCGCCTGGCAGCCGTTCGCCCAGCAGCCGGCACAGCCCGTTACGGGCGGCGCGCCCGCGCAACCAGCAGTGGCAGATCCATACATAAGCGAGCGCGGAACGCTCGCCATGCGGCTCATAGCCCAAAACGGCAAGGGCGGCCCGACGGACCTCACCAGGGCATTCGGCAACTCGGACGCCACGTGGTCGCGAGAGCTGGATGCGCTGGCGAGCACCGGCCTCATCTACAAACGCGGCCAGAAATACGTACTCACCGACCTGGGCCAGTCGTGGGCCCAGAAGCATCAGTAACGGAGGGCATCATCAATGGATAACGAAGCACGCATCCTGCTCGATGATGTCATCGAGTTCTGCAGGCGAGACGAGCGCGAAGTTCGCCTCATCAACATGCTCGCACAGTGCGAGGCAACCTCATTTATAGATGACGCCATCACCATTCAGGTCCCGAGCCGGTTCGCCTATACGTATCTGGAGCGGAACCGCGGGCTCGTCGAGGCGTATCTCGAGCAGATCGCCTTTACCCCCATTCAGCTCAACGTGGAAATCGCCGGCGAGGTAACAGGTTCCGGAGGCGTGTTACCCGCCGCCCCGACAGGTGCCGGAGAGGTGTTACCGGGAGGAACATCTCCGCAGCCAGCTGCCCCCCAGGCAGGGCGCACCCAGGAAGATCCAACAACGCACACGCGCGGTGCGGGCCTGCCGCAAGCATATGCGCCCGCGCCCGAGCCCCTCGAGCCCAAGCAGCCGGTGCAAAAGCCCGCGGAAGCGGGGCGGGGCGGCATCAGCGTCGTGAACACGGTCTCACCCGACCAGTTCCGCAAGATGATGGCGGAGATGCGCGGGGCAGAAAAGCCGCAGACTGCAGCGGGCCCCAGCGGCTCGTCCGCCACGCGCGCCGCAGCACCCGCAGCACCGAACCACGCCGAACCCGAACCCGCCGACATCAACTCGAAGTTCACCTTCGAGAGCTTCGTCGCAGGTGACGAGAACCGCCACGCGTTCAACAGCGCCATGCGCTTCGCGGCGTACGCGGAGGAACCCGGCCAGTGCCCGTCGCTGTTCCTGTATGGAAACTCGGGCCTCGGCAAAACCCACTTGCTCTTCGCCGTGCGCAACTACCTGGCCAAGGAAAAACCCTACATCCGCGTCAAATACGTCAACTCACAGGCGTACGTGGACGACTACATGCAGGAGCTCAGCCAGCAACACGGCAAGGCGGGCGTGATCATGAAGGACTACCGCGACGCGGACATCCTCATCATCGACGACGTGCAAAACATCGTGGGCAAGCAGGCGTCGGTGGAATTCTTCTTCCAACTGGTGGACAGCTTTATCCGCAGCGGAAAGAAGATCGCCATCGCATCCGACCGCGCGCCCAAAAAACTCGGCATGGACGAGCGCCTCACCAGCCGCTTCAACGCGGGCATGCTCTGCCTCGTGTCCGAGCCGGGCTTTGAGATGAAGTACCTCATCCTCAAGCGCTACTACGAGAACATCATCCGCGGCGGCAACGACGTATCGGCCATGAACGTCGACACGTCCCTGCTCTCGGCGCTCCAGTCGTCCGAAGGATACCTGTCGGACGAGAACCTGCGACACATGGCGGAGATCTCGGGCAACAACATCCGCGAGCTCGAGAGCTTCTGCGAGCGGTGCGCAGGGCTATCCTCGGAGCGCGAAGCGAGCGGCAGCACGCTGTCGACCGACGACATCGACCGCATCGCAAATGAGTACTTCGACACGGCGCAAAAGGTCATTCACGTCACAACCGTCCAAAGTGTGGTGGAGGAGCACTTCGGCGTGAGCCACGAGGAGCTCATCGGCCCCCGTCGCACGGCGAACATCGCGTTCGCCCGGCACGTCGCGGTCTACCTGGCGAACAACATGTGCGAGATGACCACCCCCGCCATCGGCGCCGAGTTCGGAGGGCGCGACCACTCGACGGTGCTCAACTCGATCAAGGTCGTGGAGAACAAGATGAAAGAGGACCGCCGCATCTGCGAGGACCTGCAGGCGATCAAGAACAAGATCGTCCTCAAGTCCTAACGGGCGCGCAAAGGCTGTTGAAAAGCCGTGGAAAACCAGAGGGACAACGTGGGGAAAACCAGCGAGCGGTCGTGGAGAGAAAAAGCGAGCAAGTCTCACGGGGGAGAACTCGAGGGTTGTCTACAATGGATTGTTGAAAGAAACCCCAGCCATCATCTGGGAAAACAGGAGTAGTCCACATCATCCACCGGGTTATTACTGTTATTACATATATATATTTAAGAGAGGATAAAAAGAGATGCAGTTCACCGTCAGCCAGTCGGCTCTCTCAGATGCCATCGCAGTCGTCATGAAGGGCATCGCGCCTTCATCGACGCTGCCCATCCTCTCAGGCGTGCTCGTACGCGCAACCGATGGCGTACTTGAATTCCAGACGTCCAATTACACGATCTCGATCCGTCACCGCATCGCCGCGCGCGTGGACGAGGAGGGTCAGGTCGTCATTCCCTGCAAGATGCTCTCCAACATCGTCAAGACGCTGCCCGATGCCCCGGTGGCGTTCGAGCTCTCCGAGCGCCAGGTGACCATCACCTGCGACCGCTCCACGTTCCGCCTGAACACGCTCGACGCCGGTGACTTCCCCGAGTTCCCGTCGTTTGCGCTCGAGCGCTCCGTGGAGCTCCCGGCCAATATCCTCACCGAAATGGTGGGCCGCGTGTGGCGCGTGACCTCGACCGATAAGAACAGGCCCGTGCTCAACGGCGTGTACATGACGGTGGAGAACAACACGATTCGCCTGGTCGCGACCGACTCCTACCGCCTGGCCGTGTGCGACACGCAGGTGGAGACGTCGTCTCTCGAGGGCAGCTTTGAGCTGAACGTGCCCGCGGATGCCTTCAACGACGCCCTCGCCATCACCGGCGGCCAGGGCTCCATCCTCGTGGGCTCCACCGACACGCAGGTCGTGTTCGTGGCCGGCAACACCACCTACGTTGCGCGCCGCATTGAGGGCATGTATCCCAACTACAAGGCCCTTCTGCCCTCCGCGTGCGCCACGACCGTCAAGATCGACGTCGCGGCCCTCACGGCGGCTCTCAAGCGCGTATCGACGGTCGCGCAGGCGAACTCCGCGGTCAAGTTCGACATCTCCGCCGAGACCGGCTCCATGGTGCTCTCCGCGGTCTCGAACGACCAGGACGCCGCTACGGCCACCGTCGAAGTCGAGGCCGAGGGTGCGTCGGGCGTCATCGCCTTCAACTACCACTACATCTTCGGTTGCCTGAACGTGCTTTCCCGTGAGAAGGAGATCACGCTCGAGCTGCAGAGCTACAACCAGGCGGGCGTGTTCAAGTCCTACGACAAGATCAACTACCTGTACCTGGTCATGCCCGTCCGTATTTAGCGCGCATGGGGATAGCCGCCACCGAGCTTGCGGTCGACTCGTATCGCAGCTTCGATGAATTCACGCTGGCGCTCAATCGTGGCACGACGATCCTCGTGGGGCGAAACGCCGTGGGAAAGACGAACCTGATCGAGGCGTTGCAGCTCTTGACTGCCGGCGCCTCCTTTCGTCGACCTTCGCCTTCCGACCTGGTGAAAGACGGCGAAGGGACCGCGCGCGCCTCGCTGCGCCTTGAGGGCGAGGGCCGCGTGCTGGACATGGGGCTGGAGGTTGTCGCGGGGAGGCGCTCGTTCACGCGCAACGGCAAGCGCGTGCGCGCCGGCGGCATTCGCGGGGTTTTGCCGAGCGTGCTGTTCTGCCCGGATGACCTCGACATGGTCAAGCGGTCGGCCCGTGTTCGCCGGGATGCGCTCGACTCGTTCGGCGTGCAGCTGAACGAGAAGTACGCGCAGCTGCTCTCCGCTTACGAGCGCACGGTGGAGCAGCGCAACAACCTGCTCAAGGAGGCGCCCGCGCCCGCGCTTCTCGAGGCATGGGATGAGTCGCTCGTGCAGTGCGGGGCACGGCTGCTCGCCCACCGCATGGCGCTCCTCGAGCGCGTTCGCGCGCACTTTATCGAGATCTACCGGGTGATCGCGCCGCATGAGGTTCCGGACGTTCGCTACGTGCCGAGCGTGGGCGAGCTGCCCGCCGAGCGCGATGCCATCGCCGAAGCGTTTTCGCGGGCCCTGCGCGACGCTCGCGCCGACGAACTGCGCCGGGGCGTCACGCTGGTGGGTCCGCATCGCGATGAGATCCTGTTCACCATCGACGGGCGGCCCGCGCGCGATTTCGGAAGCCAGGGGCAGCAGCGCTCCTTCGTGCTGGCGTGGAAGATGGCGGAGGTCAGCGTCACGCGCGACATCTTGGGCCGCTATCCGCTGCTGCTGCTCGACGACGTGATGAGCGAACTCGACGCCGTGCGGCGTGAGTCGATCATGGGTTTCGTCGCCGAGGGCATTCAAACCGTTGTCACAACGACGAACCTCGGTTATTTCTCGCAGGACATCCTCGACCGGGCAAAGGTGGTGCACATTGGCAACGTATAACGGGTTTCGCCCGGGAACAGGCGGTCTTCGGTCAACGGGCGGGGGCCGCGCGGGCAAAAACGAGGGCCGCCTCAACGCGACGGCGGGTCTTGGGGACTTCATCAATGCCGAACGCAGCCGCCTGTTCGACGGAGCGACGCCTGAGCGACGGGCGCAGTTCAAGCAGGCGGAGCGCCGCCGCGACGTGTATCAGGCGTGGAACGCCGTGTGCGCCAACACGCGCGAGGGCAAGCACGTAACGGGCCTGCATTTTGTCGCGGAGCGCAACGAGCTGGTGGTTTACACCGACGGCGCGTCGTGGACTCAGGAGCTCACGATGATGCGCGAGATCATCCGTGCCCGCATGGAGCGCGCCGGCGCCGCGGTGGACTCGATACTCGTCAAAACAACCCGCCCCAACTACCGCCGCGAAGCGTAAAAGAAAATGCGTCATTTAGGGTCAGACCCTAAATGACGCATTTTTGGCGTAAGGGCCGCAGAGGGCATCTGAGGGGCTTGTAGAGGTATTCGGAACCTCTTGAGCCTCGCTTTTTGCCATCGGTTCGTGCGATAAACTGTAAAGGTTAGCCATACTTCACATTGCAAAGGGGAGAGCACGTGGCGAATAACAACGAATACGGCGGAAACGAGATCAAGGTCCTCGAGGGCCTCGAGGCCGTCCGCGTCCGCCCCGGCATGTATATCGGCTCGACCAGTTCCACCGGCCTGCATCACCTGGTGTGGGAGATCGTGGACAACTCGGTTGACGAGGCCATGGCGGGGTTCTGCTCCCAGATCGAGGTCACAGTGCACCCCGACAACTCGATCACCGTCGTGGACAACGGCCGCGGCATCCCGGTTGACGAGCACCCCGTCAAGAAGATCCCGACCCTTGAGGTCGTTATGACGATTCTTCATGCGGGCGGCAAATTCGACAACTCCGCGTACAAAGTCTCCGGCGGCCTTCACGGCGTCGGCGTCTCCGTCGTCAACGCGCTCTCCAAGAAGATGAATGTGCAGGTCCGCCGCGACGGCAAGATCTACGAGATGGAGTTCTCCCGCGGCAAGACCACCCAGAAGATGAAGGAGATCGGCACCTCCAAGACCACGGGCACGACCACGACCTTCTGGCCCGACGAGGAGATCTTCGAAACCACCATCTACGACTACGACGTCTTGCACACGCGTCTTCAGCAGACGGCGTTCCTCAACAAGAACCTCAAGATCATCCTGCGTGACGAGCGCGAGCAGGAGCCGCGCGTCGAGGAGTTCTGCTACGCCGGCGGCATCGTGGACTTCGTCAAGTTCCTGAACGAGGGCAAGACCGTGCCCGAGGGGCTCAAGCGCCCCATTTACCTCTCGGGCGCCTCCGAGCCTGGCGCGCCGGTCGAGAAGATCGGCGAGGTCGAGGTCGCCATCCAGTGGAACGCCTCCTACTCCGAGAACGTGGTGTCCTTTGCCAACGACATCCGCACCATCGAGGGCGGTATGCACATGGAGGGCTTCCGCACGGCGCTCACCAGTGTGATTAACGATTACGCCCGCAAGAACGGCATCTTAAAGGAGAAGGACGGCAACCTTACGGGCGAGGATATCCGCGAGGGCCTCACCGCCGTCGTGTCCGTCAAGCTCGCCGACCCCCAGTTCGAGGGTCAGACCAAGGCCAAGCTCGGCAGCTCCTTCATGCGCACGCTCACGCGCAAGGTCGTGTCCGAGGGCCTCGCCGACTACCTCGAGGAGCACCCCAAGCAGGCGCGCGAGATCATCAAGAAGGCGCAGCAGGCCTCCAAGGCCCGCAACGCCGCCCGCAAGGCCCGAGAGGCCACGCGCCGCAAGAGCCTGCTCGAGACGGCGAGCCTTCCCGGCAAGCTCGCGGACTGCTCCGTGCGCGACGCCGAGATGACCGAGCTCTTCATCGTAGAGGGCGACTCGGCAGGCGGTTCGGCCAAGGACGGCCGTCGTCGAGATATCCAGGCGATTCTGCCCCTGCGCGGCAAGATTCTGAACGTGGAGCGCGTGGGCGACCACCGCGCCTTCTCCTCCGAGACCATCCAGTCGCTCATCACCGCCATCGGCTGCGGCGTGACGACCGGTAACGGCGACGGCGGGGACTTCGACATCACCAAGGCTCGCTACCACAAGATCATCATCATGACGGACGCCGACGTCGACGGCGCGCACATCCGCATCCTGCTGCTCACGTTCTTCTACAAGTACATGCGCCCGCTCATCGACGCCGGCTACGTGTACGTGGCGTGCCCGCCCATCTTCGGCATCAAGGTGCGCAACAAGATTCACTACGTGTACCCCAACGGCCGTCAGCCGGAAGACGAGATCCTGCGCGACTCCATCCGCGCACTCGGCCTGAACCCCGACGACGCCGATGACGAGCAAGCCAACGGCAAGGTCACCAAGAAGCGCAAGGGCTACACCGTCCAGCGCTACAAGGGCCTGGGCGAGATGGACCCCAAGCAGCTGGCCAGCACGACCATGGATCCCAAGACGCGTATCCTGCAGCGTGTGACCATCGAGGACGCCGTCGTGGCCGACCGCGCCGTGCGTGAGCTCATGGGCTCCGAGGTGGGCTACCGCCGCGAGTACATCGAGCGCCATGCCCACGACGCCCGCTTCCTGGACGCTTAGTGTTCCGCCGTTTTGGCAAACGGCGGAATGACTCGACGCTGCGCGGGCGCCAGGCACCTCGCCTTGCCGTTCAATCGTCGGTCGCGTACGTGAGTACGCTTCCCTCCTCTTTCACGGCAATCCAATGCACCTGGCACCCGCTCGCTGACTGAGCACTCGACCCGCAAGCTTGTGGGGCGCGATAAGGGGGGCGAGCTCCTTCTACGCATCCCGCTACGCATTTTGCAACCACGACCGATAAGGAGAACACGTGGCTGACGATATGAATAACGACGAGCGCGAGCTCGAGGAGGGTTCCGAGGGGATGCCCGAGGACCTCAAGCGCCTGCTCGCCCGCGCCGAGGAGACCGAAGAGGGCGTGTACAACCCCGATGCGGACTCCGAGGACGAGGATGAGGATGACGACGAGGAGCTCGAGGAGAGCTTTGGCGCCAACACCCGCGGCGAGGACGCCGGCACGGATGTGAACGGCGGCTCGCTGCAGATCAGCGAGTTCGGCAAGGAAATGAAGCAGTCCTTCATCGAGTACTCGATGTCGGTTATCACCGCCCGTGCGCTGCCGGATGTGCGCGACGGCCTCAAGCCGGTACACCGCCGCATCCTGTACGCCATGAACGAGTCGGGCATCTTCCCCAACCGCCCGCACAAGAAGTCCGCCTGGACGGTCGGCGAAGTTATCGGCAAGTACCACCCGCACGGTGACTCCGCGGTGTACGACACCATGGTTCGCCTGGCCCAGTGGTTCTCCATGCGCACCCCGCTCATCGACGGCCACGGCAACTTCGGCAACATCGACGGCGACGGCGCCGCTGCTATGCGTTACACCGAGAGCCGCCTGGCCAAGCCAGCCATGGAGCTCCTGCGCGACCTGCAAAAGGACACCGTGGACTGGCAGCCCAACTACGACGAGTCGCTCGCCGAGCCCACCGCGCTGCCCGCCCGCTTCCCCAACCTGCTGGTGAACGGCAGCCAGGGCATCGCCGTCGGCATGGCTACCAACATTGCCCCGCACAACCTCACCGAGGCCGTCGAGGCGACCTGCTACCTCATCGACCATCCCGACGCGACGGTCGACGAGCTCATGCGGATCATGCCCGGACCGGACTTCCCCACCGGTGCGATCATCATGGGCACCGACGGCATCCGCCAGTCCTACGAGACCGGTCGCGGCTCCATCCACGTGCGCGCCAAGTCCCACGTGGAGACCACCAAGACCGGTCGCAGCCGCCTCGTGTTCACCGAGATTCCCTACATGGTGAACAAGGGCACCCTGCAGGAGAAGATCGCGGCGCTCGTCAACGAGAAGCGCATCGAGGGCATCTCCGACATGCGCGACGAGTCGAACCAGAAGGGCCTGCGCCTCGTCATCGAGCTCAAGAAGGGCGTTATCCCGCAGGTCGTGCTTAATAACCTCTACAAGTACACCTCTCTGCAGACCACGTTCGGCGCGAACAATCTCGCGCTGGTCAACGGCATTCCCAAGCGCCTGTCCCTGCGCGAGATGCTGCAGTACTACATCGACCACCAGGTCGACGTGGTGACCCGCCGCACGCGCTTCGATCTCAAGAAGGCCCAGGCACGCGCCCATATCCTCGAGGGCTATCTGATCGCGCTCGACCACATCGACGAGGTCATCTCCATCATCCGCGCGTCGCAGACGGACGCCGAGGCATCCGCCCGCCTGATCGAGCGCTTCGGCTTCACGCCGGAGCAGACCACGGCCATCCTCGAGATGAAGCTCCGCCGCCTGACCGGTTTGGAGCGCGACAAGATCGAGGAAGAGCTGGACGGTCTGCGCCGCGCCATCGCCTACTACGAGGACCTGCTCGCGCACGAGGAGAAGATCCTGGGCGTCATCAAAGAGGAGATGCGCGAGATCTCCCGCAAGTTCGGCGACAAGCGCCGCACTCAGATCACCCACGTTGAGAGGGACCTGGACGTCGAGGATCTCATCGCCGATGAGGACATGGTCGTGACCATCACCCACACGGGATACGTCAAGCGCATCCCCGTTGCCGCCTACCGCGCGCAGAAGCGCGGCGGCAAGGGCGTTTCGGGGGTGAATCTCAAAGAGGACGATGTCATCGACGAGATGTTCATCGCGAGCACCCACGAGTACGTGCTGTTCTTCTCCACGCGCGGCAAGGTGTACCGCCTGAAGGTGCACGAGCTGCCGGAGGGCACGCGTCAGGCGCGCGGCACCGCGATTGTGAACCTGCTGCCCTTTGAGGAGGGCGAGAAGATCGCGTCGGTGATCTCGTGCCGCGAGTTTCCTGCAGACGAGTACCTGATGTTCGCCACCGCTTCCGGCATGGTGAAGAAGACCGCCATGTCGGCATACGGGCGTTCCCGCCGCGATGGCCTCATCGCCATCAACATCAAGCCCGGCGACCGCCTGCTGGGCGTGCGCCGCGTGAAGCCCGGTGACAAGGTCATCATGGCCACCACCGCCGGCAAGGCCATCATGTTCTGTGAGGACCAGGTCCGCGCCACGGGCCGCGATACGAGCGGCGTGCGCGGCATCACCATGAAGGGCGATGCCGAGGTGCTGGACATGGAAATCTCCAGCGGCGAGGGCGAGCTGTTCGTGATCACCGAGCGCGGCTACGGCAAGCGCACCTCGGTCGCCGACTATCCCGAGCAGAGCCGCGGCGGCCAGGGCGTTTACACGATCCAGATGACGGAGCGCAAGGGCGCGCTGGCGGCCATGAAGGTCGTTGAGCCGCAGCATGAGCTGTTCATCATCACCGAGGGAGCCACGGTCATTCGCGTGGAGACCTCCGAGATCTCCCAGTCCGGTCGCGCCACCCAAGGCGTCAAGATGATGAGCGTGGATGAGGGCGACCGTGTGTGCGCCGTGGCCCGTATGACGAGCACCAAGAAGGACGCCGAGGCTTCGACGGACGCTGAGGGCGAGGCGATCGACCCGTCCGCTGACGACGACATGGAAGCCTCGGGCGATGAGGTTCGCGCCGATGCCGCTAACGGCGGCGAGACGCTGGAGGACGCGCTCGAGGAGTAGCGTTTCTCAGCCTGGGCAATGTTTCCAGTTTTGAGCAAGGAGGGTGGTTTCGGCCGCCCTCCTTTTTGCTGAATAGCCAAGGCGCTGGGTATAACAATAGATGCTGACCGATCGAGCGAGGAGCGCCGCCATGGGCCAAGAGCCAATGCACGACAAAACGCGCCTGTTGGCGGGTGTTTCCCATTGGCGCACCGCGCCGATGCCCCAGGCGGGCTCGAGGGGCCTGACCCTTTCGGACGGTCCACACGGACTGCGCAAGCAAGAGGGCAAGGAAGACCATCTGGGTATTGCGCAAAGCCGTCCTGCCACCTGCTTCCCCACCGCTTCGGCGCTCGCGTGCTCGTTCGATGTCGATCTAGTTAAGCGCGTGGGCGCGGCCATTGGCGAGGAGGCGCGCGAGCAGGGCGTGGACGTGGTGCTCGGCCCGGGTGTCAACGTCAAGCGCCACTCGCTGTGCGGCAGGAACTTCGAGTACTTCAGCGAAGACCCCCTACTCTCAGGAGAGCTCGGCGCCGCAATGGTTGGCGGCATACAGAGCCAAGGCGTCGCCGCCTGCGTGAAGCACCTGGCGGCGAACAGCCAGGAGCACGCCCGCATGGTGTCGGATTCGGTGATTGACGAACGTGCCTTGCGGGAAATATATCTCGCGCCGTTCGAGCATGTTGTGCGCAAGGCTCAGCCCTGGAGCATCATGACGGCGTACAACCGCCTCAATGGGACCTATTGCTCCGAGAGCGAGTGGTTGCTGCGCGATGTGCTGCGCGGCGAATGGGGCTTTGACGGGGCGGTGATAAGCGACTGGGGCGCGATGAGCTCAAGTGTCGCGTCGGTGCGCTCTGGGCTCGACCTGTGCATGCCGGGTCCGCGCGCCGATCACGCGGCGGCAATTGAGGCGGCCTTGGCGGAGGGCGAGCTTGCGCAGGAGGACGTGGACGGCCGCATCGGGGCGCTCGCCAAGCTCGAACAGCTCGTCGCCCCCGCGCGCCGCGCAACAACGCCGGACTCACCGGGACAGTCGGAGGAACTTTACAAGCGCCATGCCCAGCTCGCGCGGGAGGCGGCTGCCCAGAGCGCGGTTCTGCTGAAAAACAACGGCGTACTCCCCTTGCAGCCCGATGCGAGCGTGGCGGTTATCGGCGCCTTTGCCCGAGCCCCTCGCTATCAGGGCTCCGGTTCGTCGCGTATCAATCCCGCGTACGTCGACAACCTTTGGTACCGGCTCAAGCAGCGTGGGGTGAGAGCGGCCTACGCAGACGGCTACGACCCGAGTATGGGCGAGACGTCGGAGCGGCAGCTGCGCGAGGCAGAGCGTGCGGCGCGGTCGGCAGAGGTTGCGATTGTGGTCGTGGGGCTGCCGGAGCGCTACGAGTCGGAGGGCTTCGACCGCAAGCTCATGTATATGCCGAAGGGGCATGCGAAGCTGATAGAGCGCGTCTGCGCCGCCAACCCGAATACCGTCGTGGTCCTGCAGGGCGGCGCGCCCATGGAGCTGCCGTGGCGCAGCGCACCCGCGGCGATTCTCCTCACGTATCTGGCGGGTTGCCAAAGCGGCGCGGCCCTAGCTGACGTCCTGTTGGGCGAGGTGAACCCGAGCGGAAAGCTGGCGGAGACATGGCCCGTGCGGCTTGAGGACACGGCTTTGGGGCAGGCATATCCCGATATGGACCGAGAGATCCTCTACAAGGAGAGCACGCTGGTTGGCTATCGATACTACGATGCGGCTTCCGTTGAGCCGGCATTTCCCTTTGGATACGGGCTTTCCTACACGTCGTTTGAGTATTTGTCCCTGACCGTGCGGCCCGCCCGCTCGCATTCAGGGGATTCGGCGCCGGCTTACGAGGTGTCGTTTGAGGTTCGCAATACGGGCAAGTGCGCAGGCGCGGAGGTCGCCCAGTTGTACGTTGCTGCCCGTCCCGGCGTGCTTCCCGCGCCGGCACCGCCGCAACAGCTCGCGGCGTTCGCAAAGGTGCGCCTCAGCCCCGGTGAGTCGAAACGCGCTTCCCTCTCCGTGCCGTCTCGCATGTTCAGCGCCTGGGACTGCACGTCAAAGGAATGGGCTGTGTGCCCGGGTGTATACGAGCTTCGCGTGTCGGCATCGAGCAGGGATATTCGCCTTAAGGCGGAGGTGCAAGTCGAGGACGAGCTGCGAGTGCGGGAGGGCCGCCCGACTCCTCGGCAGGATATCGAGCCGTATGCCCATCCCTACCCCGGCTGCTTCCAAGCGCCCGAGGCATCCGCGGCGTTTCGCGCGCTGTGTGCCCGCCCGCTACCCGAACCTCGTTCCATCGTTCCATTCACCATCGATTCGACCGTGGGCGATATGGGGGCGAGTTGGTTCGGCAGGCGCATGTTTCGCCTGATCGATTGGGTTATGGCGGAGCCTGCGTCCAAGATGGACCACTACCAGCGCCTGATGATGAAGGAGATGGCGGCGGAAATGCCCCTGCGCTCGCTCACGACGAGCGGCGTTCCCATGGATGCTGTTCAGGGTTTTGTGCTCATGCTGAACGGGCGCTATCTCACGGGATTGAGGAAGATCATCGGCGCGTTCCTACGGCGCGGCACATGAAAAAGCGGGAGGTCCGTTGTGGGCCTTCCGCTCACGTGTACGGGGTTTTAGAAATCGTCAGGCGACAGCTGCTCGATGAATTCGTCAAAACGCTTGAGTTCTTCCTCGGCTGCCTGCTCGCGGTCCTGCTCCGTGACGGGCGCGATGGAGACGGAGCCCGCGCGGTTCATGACGTCATCCTCAACGTAGATCGGGGCATTGGCCCTCAGGGCAACGGCGATGGCGTCGCTCGGCCGCGCGTCGATCTTTATCTCGCCTGCGTGGGCGGTGCCGCCTTCGCGATCCTCGCCCTCGGCCGGCGTATCGTCGCGCGCCGCTCGGCGGTTTCCCAAAACGATGTCGGCGTAGAAGACGGGTGCGTCCCAACGGTTGATTTCGACTCGCTCGACCTTGGCGCCCAGCTCCCTGACCGTCTCGAGCAAAACATCGTGCGCGATGGGGCGCTTCGTCTGCTTGGTGAATTCGGCGCCGTTGCCAATGGCGGCCGCTTCGTAGGCCCCCGTTTGAATGGAGAGCGCACGGGACGGGGCGCCGGCGGCCGAGCCGGTCGTACGCTCCCTCAGCACAACAACGGAAGGGACGGGCCCTGATGCCATAACAATGCTCTCGATGTCGACGCGAATCATATGCTCCTCCACGAATCTTGATGCTCAGGTATTGTACCCGTTCGAGCAGGCGCGAGAAGGAACATGCACTTTGGCGCCATGGTAAGACAGACAACTGTTCTGAGCAGGGCATTTTCCGTCACTGGGGCGATGGGTGGCGGACAGGGAAAACTATTTTCAAAATAATTGGAAAAAGTTGTTGACGCATCTGCGCGCTGTGGGATATATTAATCCCCGCGTTGGACCTGTAGCTCAGTTGGTCAGAGCGTCCGGCTGATAACCGGGAGGTCACAAGTTCGAACCTTGTCAGGTCCACCACTTCTTTCGCAATAAACACCCCAGCGAGAGCCGAGTCGCCGCTGGGGTGTTTATTACTGCATGGGGGTTTAGCTCAGCTGGGAGAGCGCGGGCTTTGCAAGCCTGAGGTCAGGGGTTCGATCCCCCTAACCTCCACCATTGAACCTTTGAGGCATCGGCTTTTTGGTCGGTGCCTTTTGTTGTAAGGAGCCCGCCATGGCAGACGAGATGAATAACGCAGCGGTCGACGAGGTTTCGCCTGAGCTCGACGCCATGGTGTGCGACCTGCTCGACGATGTGCTGAACGCCCTCGCCGACGGCGAGGACCTCGGCGTGGTGCTTTCCGTTGAGGATGAGAACGCCAACCGCTATCAGGCCTGCTTCACCGAGGACGGGCCCGAGGCGTGCCTTGAGGGCGCCCGTCATTTTGTCGAGACGAACGTCCAGGGTCTCCAGGCCGACCATGTGGGGCCGATCAACCGCTATGCGATCGCGTACGTGGGCGGCGTCGAGCTCGATTGCGAGTTCCAGGACGCGATCATCGTGAGCTTTTATCAGCGCGGCATGGCGAGCGCGTATTCGGCGTACGTGCTGTACCGCGGTGCCGGCCAAGGGGAAAACTTTATGTGGAGCGACCCCGAACCCGCTGGTGAAGAGCCTTCGCTTATCTAGAAACATATACAATACCGTCCCGTAACGGATCTACCGATTACCGAGAATCCGTGTCTGTTCACCGGTTCGCCCTTGCGCGCAACCGTACTTAAAGATAGGGGACGCCCATGCGCGTAGAGAACCTACGAGACATCGCAATTATCGCTCACGTCGACCACGGCAAGACCACCCTGTGCGACAAGCTCCTGCGCGCCGCCGGCGCCTTCCGCGCCAACCAGGAGGTTCAGGAGCGCGTGCTCGACTCCAACGATCAGGAGCGCGAGCGCGGCATCACGATTCTCGCCAAGAACATCTCCATCGATTACAACGGCGTGAAGATCAACATCATCGATACCCCCGGCCACGCCGACTTTGGCGGCGAGGTCGAGCGCGTGCTGCGCATGGCCGACGGCGCCCTTCTGCTCGTCGACGCCTTTGAGGGCCCCATGCCGCAGACCCGCTTCGTTCTGCGCCACGCCATCGACACCGGCCTGCACGTGATGATCGTTATCAACAAGATCGACCGTCCGGGCGCGGACCCCGAGAAGGCCTACAACGACTGCCTCGACCTCATGGCCGACCTGGGCGCTACCGATGAGCAGCTCGAGTTCGCCATGGAGCACGTTGTGTACTGCTCCGGCGTGAACGGCTACGCCCGCCTCGACCCCGAGGACGGCAACATGGACATGTACCCGCTGCTCGACATGATCGTGAACGACATGCCCGCTCCCGAGGTCGACGTCGAGGGCCCGCTCGCCATGCAGTGCGTGACCATCGACCACTCCAACTTCGTGGGCCGCATCGGCATCGGCCGCGTGTACTCCGGTACCCTGCACACGGGTGACCAGATTCTCGTGGTCAAGAACGACGGCGAGCGCAAGACGGCCACGGTCAAGCAGCTCTTCACCTTCGACTACCTGGGCCGCACCGAGTGCTCCGAGGTCAAGGCCGGCGACCTGGCCGCCGTGGTCGGCGTGGACAACACCGACATCGGCGACGTGTACACCGACCCGGAGAACCCGGTTGAGCTCGACCCGATCGAGATCGACCCGCCCACCCTCTCCATCGTGTTCGAGGCTTCCACGTCTCCGCTCGTGGGCCGCGATGGCGACATCGTGGGTGCCCGCCAGCTCAAGGAGCGCCTGTTCAACGAGCGCGAGAACAACGTGACCATGCGCATTGAGGAGCTCCCCGACAAGACGGGCGTCGAGGTGTCCGGCCGCGGCATCCTGCATCTGTCCGTCCTCATGGAGACCATGCGCCGCGAGGGCTACGAGTTCCAGGTCGGCCGCCCGCGCGTCCTGTTCAAGAAGGATGAGAACGGCAACGTCCAGGAGCCCGTGGAGCAGGCCGTCGTTGAGTGCCCCGACGAGTACGCGGGCAAGGTCATCGAGGTCTTCGGCAACGCCGGCGGCACCATGACGAGCATGGAGACCGGCACGTCCGTCACCCATCTCGAGTTCCGCATCCCCACCCGCGGCATCATGGGCCTCAAGAACCGCATCCTGAACGTCACGCACGGCGAGGGCGTCTTCTACCACACCTTCCTCGAGTACGGTCCCTATGCCGGCGAGATCGGCGGCCGTAAGAACGGCGCCATGATCGCCATGACCACCGAGAAGGCCGTTGCCTACGCGCTGGGTACGCTTCAGGAGCGCGGCGGCCTGTTCGTGGAGCCCGGCACCGAGTGCTACGAGGGCATGCTCGTCGGTGAGCGCAACCAGCCCGGCGACATGGTCGTGAACATCGCCCGCACCAAGAACCTGGGTAACCAGCGCTCCTCCACCGCCGATATCTCCGTGCAGCTCGTTCCGCCGCGCGTCTTCTCCCTGGAGGAGGCGCTTGAGTACATCATCGACGACGAGCTCGTGGAGATCACGCCCAAGAACATCCGCATGCGCAAGCGCCTGCTCAACGCCACCGACCGCAAGAAGGCGGCCAACCGCGCCAAGTAGCGCACGCGCTGAGTCAATAGTTGGTACCATGTCCCGGGTGGCGTAACGCCGCCCGGGATTTTGCTTTGGAGATGCACGATGCAGAACACGTCAACGCGCAATGATTGGCTGGTCTCCGCCGACCAGGCGCTGGCCGATCTTCGCCGCCGCTCGCGCGCGGGAAAGCTCACCACGCCCGAGCGTTGGGTTAAGCTCGCGTTCGCGCCGAGCGGTATGGATGCTCGCGCGTTTGCCTCCGACCTGCTCACCTACATCGAAGAGTGCCCCCATGGCGAGGATGCACCTGCGCGGGGCCGCCAGGAGGTGCCGTTGGGGTACGACGACCGCCCCGAGCTCAATAACCTTGAGCTGGACGACCCGCTCCCCGAGCCGGAGGTCACGGACATCGTCATCCTCCGGGGCGCGTCGACCGTCTACCTGTACTCGAAACCGCTGATGTCGCACAGCTTCGCCCATGCCCTCTTTAACACCGCCGAGGGGGATGATCTGGCGACGTTCGCCGATGTGGTGCGCACGGAGTCCAAGTTGTATCCCCGTCCTGTTGCGGCCTCCGATTTTCTCAATCAGCCGTATTTGTGGTCGGCGAATAAGGTCGCGAGCCTGTTCGAGCGCGCGTCTGAATCCGCCGAGTACCGTGACATCGAGCTCACCAAGACGAGCCTCGGCGAGTCGTATTTCTACTCAACCGCGCATCTTTCATCTGCCCAGGCAACTGCCCTGGCGGAGTGGTATGGGGTGGAAAAGCCCCGCAACCCGTAGGAGAAGGGCAACCGCCCAGACTGACCGCGCCACGAGAGGAGCCCACTATGGCCAAGCGTCGCTTAACGGAGGACACGCCGTTTTTACGCACACCGGATATGTATCAAATCGAGAATGACGCACCGATCGCGGAGTATTCGGGCCGCGCGCTCGACTTAATCGCCGATGCGAAGAACGGCGGCATCCCGGATGGCGCCAACGCGTTTTGCAGCGTGGGCAAGGAGAAGCGCGGCACCGTTCAAATGCAACTCTTCGCGGTGGTCGATCCTCAAACGGAGACGTTTGGCGAGGTCGGATTTAGGAGCCATGGCTGCTTGGCGGCAATCGCCTGCGCGACGGCGACGGCGACCATGCTGCGCGGCAAGACCTTTGAGCAGGCGCTCGCCATCACACCCGAGGAAATCCTGGACGAGGTCGGAGGCCTGCCCCTCTGCCGCAAGTACACGCTCACGTACGCCATCGAAGCGATCCGAGCCCTCATTGGGGATTATCTGCTGCGGGTGAAGGGTTGCACGCTCGCCGAACTCGCCGAGGTGGTCGCCTGCAACAGCATGTGCCCCAATTGCCTGCTCACCGAGAACTGCTCGCTGCGCGATGAGCGCGTGGACCAGGAGCTCAAGGAAGCCGCCCAGGCGTAGCGCCCCAGTGTCCCCCGCGCACATTATTCTCAAAAAAGAATAATACAAACCACCAGCTCAAACGCCTGTATCAGGCATAATTGAACATGTCTCAATATGCGCAATTTCTCATAGCGCATGGCTTCAGATACGAACGGGCCCCATGCCCGTGAAGCGCTTAGGGGAGGGAATTATGGAAGAGAACACCGCCTTGGAGCAGGTTGGCTCCGGTGCGGACCGTCTCGACTCCTTCTTCACCCGTCGTGGGTTTGTGAAGGTGTCGGGCGCGTTCGTGGCTGGCATGGTGGCGCTGGGCCTGCTCCCGGATTCCGCCGCCGCTGCCCCCACGAGCTCCAAGGGCGAGGTTGACTACTACGCAACCCCGGCTCACGTGCTCAAGGTGAACCGCGCCCGCTGCACGGGCTGCCAGCGCTGCGAGATGATGTGCACCCTGCAGAACGACGGTGCCTCGCAGCCCGCCGCCGCGCGCATCCACGTTCACGATGGCTTCCAGTTCGGTTCGGACTGGGAGTCCTATGACGGCGTGTACTACTCCTGCGAATGGCAGATCCGCGCCTGCCACATGTGCACCACGGCGCTCTGCCAGACGGCCTGCCCTCACGGCGCGATCGTGACCACCGACGACGGCACCCGCACGGTCGATCCCGAGAAGTGCGTCGGTTGCGGCACGTGCGTCGCGGCTTGCCCGTGGCACATGCCGGTTGTGAACACCGAGACCCACAAGGCCAGCAAGTGCATTGCGTGCGGCCGTTGCGCCGATCAGTGCCCCAACGGCGCTCTGGAGCTCATCAAGTGGGAGAACGTGAACCACTCCTCCGGCCCCACGCGCTCCGAGACCAAGTGGGATTACGCCGATGACATTCAGGACTTCGTCGGCGGCGGCAAGGTCGCCCGCAAGTCCAAGTAAAGGAGAATCCAAATGGCTGAAACCTCATACGGTTGGGCAGGTTGGATTGCCCGCGTAAACCTCTCCAACGGAGACATCACTGAAGAGTCCGACGTCGAGATGCAGAAGGATTACATCGGCGGCATGGGCTTTGCAAATAAGATCATGTACGACGAGGTTGGTCCTGAGGTCGACTGGATGGACGAGGAGAACAAGGCCGTTCTCTGCGTCGGTCCGCTGACCGGCTCGGGCGTGCCGCTCGCCGGTCGCTCCACGTGGGCCTCGCTGTCCACGTTCACCACCGACCACCTGGTGGTCGACATGCACTGCGGCGGCCAGCTCGGCGCCATGCTCAAGTACTCGGGCCACGACGGTCTGATCATCGAGGGTAAGGCGAAGAAGCCCAGCTACATCTTCATCGATGACGACAAGATCTCGATCGAGGACGCCTCCGCCCTGTGGGGCAAGGGAACGCGCGAGACCACCGAGGCCCTGTGCAAGAAGCATGGCGCGGAGTGCTGCGTGGCCGCCATCGGCCCCGCCGGCGAGAACCTCCTCCCCTACGCCTGCGTGATGAACACCCGATCCCACTCCGCCGGTGCCGGCCTGGGCGCGGTCTTTGGCGTCAAGAACCTCAAGGCAGTCGTCGTCCGCGGCACCAAGGTGTGCCACGTCGCCGACCCGCAGATGATCGCGGACCTCTCCGATTACATGATCGAGCAGGTCATCGGCTCCAACAACAACCACGTGGTACCGAGCACCCAGCAGTCCTGGGCCGAGTACTACGACAAGGGCTCCCGTTGGACGGCTCGCAAGGGCCTGTACTGGGCTGCCGCCGAGGGCGGTCCGATCGAGACGGGCGAGCCCAAGCCGTTCGAGCCCAACACCATGGGCTACCGCTGCATGAAGTCCACCAAGGACCTCGGTCCCGCCGCGGAGAAGTACACGGTTAAGATGGCCGGCTGCCACGGCTGCCCGGTGCGCTGCTACGCTCAGGTGCATGTGCCCTACGTGCAGGAGAAGACGGGCTACGAGTCCGCGGGCAATACCTGCGTGACCAACTTCCCGTTCTCCGCGTACATGCAGAAGTTCCTGAACGCCGAGGGCATCTACGAGGCGGACGGCAAGACGCTGTCCGACCTGTCGGTGAACTACAACATGCTGATTTCCGCCACGGTGGACGACCTGGGTCTGTGGTGCAACTACGCCCAGCTGTACCGCGACCTTGCGTGGACCTACACCGAGGGCATCCTGGAGAAGCACGTCCCCGCCGAGCAGATGGCGGAGTACAACTTCGAGGGCATCATCCACGGCAAGGACCCCTCGAGCTTCGTGAAGATCCTTTTGGACATCGCCTCCAACGACACCGAGAACAAGCCGATCGCCTGGCTCGGCCACGGTCCGATCGTGTGGACCAAGAAGTGGGATTGCGAGGAGTGGTTCGACAACGCCCAGTCCGCGCTCATCAACTACCGCGGCTGGCCCGTCCACCACTCCATCGAGTGCTTCGGCCAGGTCGGCGGCCTGTACAACATGATGTTCAACCGCGATGACATGATTCACTCCGCGGTGAACTTCCAGGGCTGCGGCTTGCCCATCGACCTCAAGAAGGAGATGGCGGCGGAGATGTGGGGCGAGGGTTCCATCGACGCCGATAAGGACTACACCCCCATGAACGAGGCGAAGGCCGAGTTCGCCTGGTGGAGCATCGTCACCGACGTGCTGCACGACTCGCTCGTGCTGTGCAACTGGGTGTGGCCCATGGCCATGGCTCCCGCCAAGGAGCGCGATTACCGCGGCGACCTCGACCTCGAGGCGCAGTTCTACACGGCGGTCACCGGCCAGAAGGTGACCATCGACGACCTGTATAAGGCCGGCGAGCGCATCATGACGCTGCAGCGCGCGGCCACCGTGCGCGGCATGAAGGACAAAGACGGCAACGTGGGCTGCAACGACATGCGCAAGGTCCACGACGTCATCACCGATTGGGTCTTCGAGAAGGATCCCGAGATCAAGCCCTTCACGCCCGGCACCGACAAGATGGAGCGCAAGGACTGGGATAAGGCCCTCAAGATGCTGTACAAGCGTTTTGGCTGGGACGAGAAGCTCGGCTGCCCGACCAAGGAGTGCCTGAATGACCTCGGCATGTCCGATGTCGCTGAGGACCTTGAGTCCCGCGGCCTGCTGACCGAGGGCGGCGTTGCCTACGACAAGCGCACCCGCACGTACGACCATATCCTTGAGAAGTACTGCGGTGACAACCCAGCGCTCTCCGCGTAGGCGTTTGACTGGAGGAACAACTATGGCTGATGAGATCAAGGAGACCGCCGCGCCCGAGGCCGCGGCCAAGGCTCCCAAGAAGAAGCGCGATTGGAAGGGCAAGCGCCTGCCCATCGTGATTGCCGCCGTTGTGGCCGTGACCGTTCTGGGAGTTGCGGGCTGGGCGTGGCGCTCAACCCCCGGCTACTGTGATGCCCTGTGCCACAGCACCATGGGCAAGTATTACGACACGTTCGAGAACCAGACCGATTCCCTGGCTTACGCGCACAAGGCCGTGGTGAACGGCAAGTGCCTCGACTGCCACGAGAACACCCTGGGGACGTCTGCCCGCATGGCGCAGTCACAGCTCACGGGCGATCATGACGATCCGCTCGCCAAGGTGACCTATACCAACGAGTTCTGCCTGCAGAGCGGCTGCCATGCCGGCGCGGGCGTCATGCCCGGTGCGAGTGAGTCGTCCACCAAGGACCTGGCGTTCGACCCGCATAGCGATTACCACGGCGTGCAGCAGTGCAACTCCTGCCACCGCATGCACGACCAGAGCGTCTTCACCTGCGCCGGCTGCCATCAGGTCGGTGCCTGGGAGGGCGAGGGCGGCATCCCCGAGGGTTGGAGCAAGGTCGACCTGGGCGACGGCCAGCAGGGTGCGGTGCCGGACGGCTGGACGACTCCGTTTTTGTTCGAGGCTGCAAAGTAGCCTGCGCTCGCGCAGCTTATCCAATGAGGCGGATCCTTCGGGGTCCGACTTTTTGATGGCGTCGCGGCGCCTGTGTCATACTTTCGTCCAAGCAAAGAACGAGAAGGGATCGCCATGACTGACCTTGATTTCAAACCGCGCGGCGTGTGCGCCCGCATGATTCACGTGGAACTTTCCGACGACGGCGCGACTATTGAGAACGTTGCGTTCGAGGGCGGCTGCAACGGCAACCTCAAGGCCATCGGCAAGCTTGTTGCCGGCCAGCCCGTTGAGGACATCGTTACGCTGCTGGAGGGCAACACCTGCGGTCCTCGCAAGACGTCGTGCGCCGATCAGCTCACGCTCGCTCTACGTGAGGCCGCCTCGCAGGCGAAGGCGTAAGGGCTATGCGGAGCTTCTCTCGCCGCGGGCTGGTCAAGGGCGCGGCGATTTCCGGGGCGGTCGTGGCGGCAGCGTCCCTATCGGGCTGCGGGCCCGAGGACGGAGCCGACGTAAAGGGCGAGCCTGAGGTCGTCACCGATGAGTCGAAAATCATCAACGTGATCGACGAGTACAAGAACGTCGACTGCCCCCTGAATGCGCAGATGAGCTGGGACTTGCCCTTGGGTACGGTGGTGGCTCAGAGCGAGGGCGCCTGGGCTGCCGTAATCGAGGCGCCGGCGAGCGCGCGCGCCGTCAACACGCTGGGCGTTGTGTCCCTCGCAAACGGTGCGCGAACGGTGCTGATCGATGCCCCGACCCAAGGGAGGGGCTTTGGGTTTCATGACGTTTGCTGCTCGGAATCGGTGTTCGCCTGGGCTGAGATGAATTACCGAACAGGGGAATGGGTACTGCTGGCGCAAGCGCTGGAGAACGGCGCTCTTACGGGCAAGTTCGCCGAGCTCGACCGGGGCGACAAGGACTGGGAGCCTCCCCGCTTCACCGCGACGGGTGATTCGGTCATATGGCAGCGCATGCCGCAACCGACGGGCGGCAAAAGCTCCGAGTTTTCCCATTGCTTCCGCTGGCATGTGGGCGATGGCCGCGGGAAGGACCTCTACGAGAGTCCCGGGCGTTTTGCCACATGGCCCCGTGTGAGTGACGGCTATCTTACGATCGCTCCCCGTGTCAACGCGGAGGACGGCACGTTCTACGGTCTGACCGCCATTGATCTCGACGGCAACGGCAAAGTCGCCGACCGTCTGGTGATGCCTCAAAACGTGAGCCCCTTTGAGGCGGTCTACATGGGCGGCCGCTTCGTGTTCTCCGTCGAGGCGAACTACGGGTACGGCGGCGGCCTTGGCAACATGGGCACCTATATTTCCTCGGACAACGGAACGTATGTGTTCCTGAGCCGAGAGCCCCTGGCCTGCGTGGCGGGCAAAGGAAGCGCGTATCTCATCAAGGCGCAGTCGTCGCATTTCGTGGTCGATACGGCCGCTCAGACGTACTCGGTTCTGACGGCCCCCGACAAGGCGCTCGATTTTGGCGACTACCCTGCCTGCGTGGGCACGACCGATCGGTTCGCGACCTACGCGACGATCCGCGGGGATGACGGCATGCCCGCCGCGGTGCGCTTGCGGGTGTTCTCGCTCTAGGTGATGCGCCGCGCCGGCCGCGCGCTTCCTCGTGCTGAAGCGTTTGATTAGCTTTTACGCTAAATGGGCATACTGCTAAAATGAATGCCGAAGTGAGCGCGAGATGAGGAGGCCGCCCATGGCTTCAGATACCCGTAAGATTCTGTTGGTAGAAGATGAGAAGGCCATTCGCGATGCGGTGGCGGCGTACCTCGAGCGCGAGGGCTACTGGGTTGTCGGCGTGGGCGATGGTCAGTCTGCTGTCGAGGAATTCGAGAAGCATCAGTTCGACCTGATCGTGCTCGACCTCATGCTCCCCAAGCTTTCGGGCGAGCGCGTGTGCCGTGCGATTCGCGACACCTCGGATGTGCCGATCATCATGCTGACCGCCAAGGGCGAGGTTGAGGACCGTATCATCGGCCTCGAACTCGGCGCGGACGACTACCTGATCAAGCCGTTCTCGCCCCGCGAGCTGGTCGCCCGCGTGCGCGCCCTGTTCCGCCGTACGCATTTGGCGGAGGAGCCGCAGGTCGAGGTGCTCGACTTCGGTGATCTGGTGATCGACATCTCGGGCCATAAGATCCTCGTCGAGGGCAAGGAAGTCGACCTTACGGCCTCCGAGTTCAAGCTGCTGACCACGCTCGCCCGCCATCCGGGCCGCGTGTATAACCGCATGGAGCTCGTCGAGAAGGTCCTGGGTTACGACTTCGAGGGCTACGAGCGTACCATCGACAGCCATGTGAAGAACCTTCGCGCCAAGCTCGGTGACGATCCCAAAAAGCCCAAGTGGCTCTACACCGTCCACGGCGTCGGGTATCGCTTCGAAGCGCCCGCCCAGCCTGAGAAGGCGGACAAGTAACTCGATGAAAGGTCGGGCGCCGCGCAACGTGGCGCCCGATTTGGTTTGCGACCACCAAAAGGAGGGATCGCCTGTGGCGCGCTTGGTAATCGGACAAAAGCACGGAAGCGAGCATGAGGCGTCGTCGATGCGCGCGTCGTGGAACACCCCCCATCCCACGCCGCGCACCGGCATGAGCTACGGCGGGCGCATGGCGCTCTCGTTTGCCATGACGTCGCTCGTGACCGTCATTATCTTGGCGCTCGTGGTGACCGTGGTGTGGGGCGGTGCGTTTTCGGACTATACCCGCGCGAACATGGAGGAGATCGCCAATATCGCGGCGGCCAAGCTGCACGAAACCTATAAGGCGAGCGGCGGCTGGACCCCCAATGGACTTAAGAGCGTTGCCGACTCGAGCGTGATTTCAGACGATATCGGCATGCAGGTCATGGATGCCACCGGCAAGATCATCTACGACGACACCTGGCCGGCCGCCTATGCGGCAAGCGCGGGTGAGATGGCAGGTTCGGCGCATGCGGCCAAACGCGGCCCCGTGTCCTCGGCGCCCACCGATCCTGAGTCCGCGGTGGTCGCCGCGGTGGTGACGGAGGACGGTACGCAGATCGGCCAGGTCCGCCTATGGGTGCTCGGCAGCGATGCGCTTCTTACGAAGGCCGACACCGCCTTTAGGGAGCGCACCTTCAACGCCATGGGCTTGGCCGCCATGATCGCGGTCATCGCATCGGTGATCGTCGGCTTCCTCGTGTCGCGCATGTTCACCACGCCCATCCGTACCATTACCGAAACTGCGCGTCGCATTCGCGAGGGAGATCTCTCGGCTCGAACCGAGATGCGCGGCGACGACGAAATCGACCAGCTCGGCGGGACATTCGACGAGATGGCGGCAAGCCTCGAGCGCGACCTCAAGCGCGAGCGCCGTCTCACGTCCGACGTCGCCCATGAGCTGCGCACGCCGCTCATGGCCATCCAGGCCACGGTCGAGGCAATGCAGGATGGCGTGTACCCCACGGATGCCGAGCACTTGGAAACCGTGGCGGCCGAGACGCGCCGCCTGGCGCGCCTGGTTCAGCAGACGCTCGATCTCTCCCGTCAGGAAAACCACGCCGCGCCGCTCAGGCTCGATTTGGTGGACATCGTCCAACTCTCCAAAACCATCGTGAACAACCAGCACCAGCTGTTCCGCGACAAGGGCCTGCACCTGCGTTTTATGGACGAGACGCAGGGCAAGTCGGCCAAGATCACCTGCGATGCGGACATGATCACCCAGTGCATCATCAACCTGATGAGCAACGCTATGCGCTACACGCCCGAGGACGGATGGGTGGTTGTCTCGGTTAAGGGCGACCGCAAGTACGTGATGATCACGGTGAGCGATACCGGCATCGGCATCGCCAAGGACGACCTCGCCCGTATTTTCGGCCGCTTTTGGCGCGCCGACGCCAGCCGTGCGCGTGAGGCGGGCGGCCTGGGCGTTGGCCTTGCCGTGACAAAGCAGATCGTCGAGCGCCACCACGGCTTCATCGCCGTGGAAAGCGAGCTCGAGAAGGGTACGACTTTTACGATTCATCTCCCGCGTGAGCTGGAAGCGGAGCCCGTATCCACTACAATGAAACATTAGCTGTGCAGCGGCGGAATCATGGGACGTGCCAAGCGTCCAGATCCGCCGAAAACCGTCGCCTTGCGCGCCTCGATGGCGAGTGCAGGGCACATGTGACGCAAAGGAGCAAACGCACATGACTACGATGGAGCGTCGTCCCGATTCCCGCGGCAAGGTTCGCGATATCTACGATGCCGGCGACAATCTGCTGATGGTTGCCTCCGACCGCATCTCCGCGTTCGACTACATCCTGCCGGACGAGATTCCGTTCAAGGGCGAGGTGCTCAACCGTATCTCCGCGTTCTGGTTCAACAAGTTCGCCAATCTTCTCCCCAACCACATGGTGTCCATCGACCCGCAGGAGTTCCCCGCGGACTTCAGCGATTACGAGGATTACCTGGCTGGCCGCACCATGCTGGTCAAGAAGGCCGAGCCGATCATGGTCGAGTGCATCGTGCGCGGCTATCTCACCGGCTCCGGCAAGAAGACCTACGACGCCGACGGCACGGTCTGCGGCATCAAGCTTCCCGAGGGCCTGGTTGAGGCCTCCAAGCTCCCCGAGCCGCTGTTCACCCCGTCCACCAAGGCCGCCATCGGCGATCACGACGAGAACATCAGCTACGAGCGCTGCGTTGAGCTCGTGGGCGAGGATATCGCCTCCCAGCTGCGCGATTTGTCGCTTTCCATCTACAAGGCCGCTGCCGATTACGCGGCCACGCGCGGCATCATCATCGCCGACACCAAGTTCGAGTTCGGCATCATCGACGGCAAGGTCACGCTTATCGACGAGTGCCTGACTCCCGATTCGAGCCGTTTCTGGCCTGCCGACTCCTACGAGGAGGGTAAGGTCCAGCCGAGCTACGACAAGCAGTACGTGCGTGATTGGCTCAAAGAGAACTGGGACTTCACTGGTGAGGCCCCTGAGCTCCCCGCCGAGGTCATCGAGGGGACGTCCGCGCGTTATCGTGAGGCATACGAGATCATCACCGGCGAGAAGTTCGTTCCGCTTAAGTCCGAGTAAACCCACAAAGGAGAATTGTCCGTGAGCACCCGAAGCGCCCAGAATAAGCGTAATCAGGAGAAGTTGCAGGGTACGAGCCGTCAGGGTATGGCGCGTAAGTCCGCCTCCAGTGCAAAGCCCGCCCGCGCGGCGGCGAGTTCGGTGCGTGTCGTGCACACCTCCGGCAAGGCCAAGCGCGCCGAAATCGAGCGCGGCGAGGATCTCTCCAACCTGTCCAAGGAGGAGAAGAAGGCCCGCAAGGCGGAGCTGCGCCGCCAGGAGGACCGCGTGTACACCGCAACGAACATCGTGCTCAAGGAGAACGAGGATTACCGCCGCCTCCGCCGTATCTGGTGGGCGTTCCTGATCGCCGGCATCGTCGCGCTCGTCGCAACGTGGGTGCTGCTCGCCATGTTCGGCCAGGAGTCCGTTGAGAGCGGCCCGATGCGCACGACCCAGCTGGTCCTGATCGTCGCCGCGTACGCGTTCATCATCATCGGCTTCATCTTCGACTTCGTGAAGATCCGCCCGATCCGCAACGAGATTCGCGCATCGGTGTCGTCCATGAGCGATGCGAGGATCGACGACATCCTGCGTCGTGAGGCCGAGGCTGCCCGCGCCAAGGAGGCCGAGAAGGCCGCGTCGAAAAAGAAAAAGTAACGCACGCCAAATCGATGGCGCGAGCCGGGGAAGGGTGGCTGGCCTGCTCTTCCTCGGCTCGTCTTGTATGACGTGCCGTACATGAAAGGAGCCCGAATATGCTTCGAGCTGAGTTGACCGTGGAGGACGCCCGCATTGGGCTGGAGCGCTTGCAGCCAAAAATTGAGCGCTACGCCGACCTGATTGTGCGCAAGGGCGTGAACGTGACCGCTGGCCAGGAGGTTGTTGTCCAGGCGCCGGTCGAGGTCGCGCCGTTCGTGCGAACCCTTGTTGCCCGCGCGTACGCGGCGGGTGCGGGCCATGTGACGGTCATTTGGAATGACGAAGCGATCACGCGCCTCACCTACGAGAACGTCGAGACTTCCTGGTTCGAGACCGTGCCCTCCTGGCAGCGAGAGCAGCTCGATTCCCTGGCCCAGGCGGGCGCGTGCTTCATTTTCGTTGAGGGCGCAGACCCCGAGGCGCTCAAGGGCATCGACCCCGCCAAGCCGGCCGCGGCCGCCAAGGCTCGCAACACGCAGTGCAAGGCGTATCGCCACGGCATGGATTTCAACATCAACCCGTGGTGCATCGCGGGCGCGCCGGTCGTCGCATGGGCCCGTCAGGTATACCCGGGTTTTGCCGATGAGGTCGCCGTGTACAAGCTGTGGTGCGCGATCCTCTCGGTTGCCCGCGCCGACGGTGACGACCCGGAGATGGCGTGGGAGCTCCACAACGCCGCGTTCGAGAAGAACCTGCGCTTCCTCAACGACCGCCATTTCGATCGCCTGCATTACACCTCGCAGAACGGCACCGATCTGTGGGTGGGCTTGACCGACGCTCATGTGTGGGAGGGCGGCGCCACCAAGACGTCCGACGGCAACATGTTCTTCCCCAATATCCCCACGGAGGAGGTCTTCACCTCCCCGCATTGCGACCGCGTCGACGGTATCGTGTATTCTGCGCTGCCGTTGGTGCGTCACGGTAACAAGATCGATCGCTTCTGGCTTCGATTCGAGAACGGTAAAGTCGTTGAGTACGATGCCGAGGTGGGCCGCGATACCCTCAAGAGCATCCTGGACACGGACGAGGGCGCACGCCGCTTGGGTGAGGTCGCCCTTATTTCCAAGAACACGCCCATCCGCGAAACGGAGACGCTGTTCTACGACACGCTGTACGACGAGAATGCGAGCTGCCATCTGGCTCTCGGATCGGGATTCCCCGAGTGCTACGAGGGCGGCTACGATATGAGCCAAGAGGAGCTGCGCTCGTGCGGTTTGAACAAGAGCGGCACGCATGTCGACTTCATGATCGGTGCAGACGACCTGGATATCATGGGCGTGACGGCGGACGGCGAGGAAATCCCCGTCTTCGTCAACGGTCAGTGGACCTGGGAGTAGTTTGCTGCGCATTTGCTGATTGACGTGGTACAATAGCCCGCGCGGGTCGTTAGCTCAGTTGGCAGAGCAGGGGACTTTTAATCCCAAGGCCCAGGGTTCGAACCCCTGACGACCCACCCTTTGTGATTAAGCGCCCGGACGTTTGGTTCGGGCGCTTTTCGTATGACGCGCTGGGGTTGGCAGAATGAGCCAGGTCTTTGGACAGGAAATGCCAGCTGCGCGGCAGATGTGGGTGTTAAGACGCCACTTACGCTGTAATTTGCCGTTTCCAGAGTGCGCGGCACAGCGGTGCCGTAGAATCGCGGTTGAGCACAAGGACGGTACGGGAGGCTGGCATGTCTCAAAACACATGGACCATCAAGCGTTGCCTCGATTGGACGAGGGATTATCTGCGCGATAAGGGCGATGAGAAGCCGCGTGTATCCGCGGAATGGCTGCTGTCGAGCGTGACGGGTATGTCGCGCACTATGTTGTACGTGAGTTTTGACAAGCCCATGAACGACGAGGAGCTTGCCGCCATGCACGAGGCTGTTGTGCGCCGAGCCAAGGGCGAGCCGTTGCAGTACATCACAGGGGAGACGGGCTTTCGCAGTATCACCGTGGCGTGCGAGCCCGGCGTGCTCATCCCCCGTCCCGAGACGGAACTGCTGGTCGAGGAGGTCCTGACGTTTCTCGACCGTGAGGTCATAGGTGAAGCTCAGGCCCCGGCCCGCAAGCGCATCGAGCTGCCCTGGAATGACGAGGTTGAAAAAGCGCGCCAGGCGGAGCGTGAGGCGGCTGTCAGGGAAGACGGGGAAGCTGCGGATGTCGACGGCGGTGATCCTGCATCGGAAGACGATTCCTTGTCGGTTGAGGTCGATGCCGAGGAGGATGCCGCCATCGAGCGGGAGGAAGATGCTGAGCCCAAGGAGCTCGAGCGGCCTTCCGAGGACTCATCCGAAGAAGAGTCCTCGCCCCGTTCCGCCCGCGTGCTTGAGGTTGGGTGCGGCACGGGATGCATCTCCCTGTCGATCGCCTCAGAGCGGCGGGGCCGTGCGACGTGTGTCGCCATCGATATAGAGCCCCGTGCCGTGGATTTGACCATTCGAAACCGAGATGCCCTCGGCCTGCCGCCCCAGTCGGTCGATGTGCGATTGGGCAACCTGGTGTCCCCCTTGAATCGAGAGACGGAGTGGGGGACGTTCGACGTCCTCGTGTCCAACCCTCCGTATATTCCATCGGGAGTTATGACCACGCTGCCGCATGAGGTGGTTGACTTCGAGCCCGCCCTTGCCTTGGATGGCGGTGGCGACGGTCTTGATATCTTCCGGCGCTTGGTGAACGCCGCTCCCCATATGCTGCGCGCGGGCGGACTGCTTGCCTGCGAGCTGTACGAGGGCCATTTGGATCAGGCGGCGGAGCTGTGCCGCTCGGCGGGGATGACGGACGTGCGGATTGTCGAGGACTTTACCGGCCGCCCGCGCATCGTGCTGGCACGCGTGGTATAGCGAGGATCGAAGGAGGCCTGCATGACAAACGTACTGAGATCTCATGATGATGTAACGCCGGCCATCGACGCCCTGCGTGCGGGCGCTTTGGTGCTCGTTCCAACGGAAACGGTGTACGGCGTGGGTGTTGCAGTTGCCGCATTCTCCGAATGCGAAACGACGCCTGGGCCGGACACCGGCTACGGGCGCATCTTCACCCTCAAGCAGCGCGAGGTCACCCAGACCGTACCCTGGCTTGTCGAAGGCCCTTCCGCCCTCGATCGATACGGCCGTGACGTTCCCGCAGGAATCCGGAGGCTCGCGGATGTCTTTTGGCCCGGCGCTCTGACACTCGTCGTCCCTGCATCCGATCAGGTTCCGTCGTTTATGCGCGCCGCGGATGGCACTGTCGCCTTGCGCATGTCGTCCTCCCCCGTTGTGCAGCGGCTCATCCAGGCATGCGGGTCGCCGTTGGCGGTGACCTCCGCCAACACGCACGGCAAGCCCGCTCCCGCATCGTTCGCCGATGTGGAGGAGCGCATCCTGGAGGGCGTGGATGTGGCGATTGACGCCGGCGCGACTCCCTGCCGTGATGCCTCAACCATCGTCGCGGTGAGGGATGGCGAAGCGATTGTGCTTCGCGAGGGCGCGATAAACGCGCAAAAGATCGCCGAGGCTCTGTAGACCACTCTCTCGCCTTGCCTTTCGCCAGGGAAAACTGCACGTTAGCCGATTGATTCCCCCGTCTGCCGAGCAAAGCCGGCGCGCGGGCATAATCGGGTGGTTCACGTGACACAATTCGTGTGCGGCATAGTCACGCCCGTGACGTGCCCATGTATGTTCACGGCGCGCAGGAAGGCTCTGGTATGGCACTCTCGCTCGACAACATTGGCCTTCCCAATCGCGCCGATGAAACGCTTGAGGGGCGCTACATCATGGCGCTCGATGCGGGAACGACGTCAGTTCGCGCTGTCATTGTCGATGAGTACGGCGGTATTGTCGCCCAGGCATCGCGCCCCATTACGACCGTGTATCCCGAGCCCGGCTGGGCGGAGCAGGATCCCATGGAGATCCTGGCATCTCAGATCGCGGTGATGATGGAGGTCCAGTTCAAAAGCGGTATCCATTCCGACCGCATCGCTGCCATCGGCATCACGAATCAGCGTGAGACCACGATCGTGTGGGACCGCGAGTCGGGCTTGCCCATTCACAATGCGATCAGCTGGCAGTGTCGCCGCACGTCCGGCATTGTCGAGCGCCTGGTAGCCGAGGGCACTGCAGAGACCGTGCGGGCGAAAACCGGCCTTATTCCCGACCCTTACTTTTCCGCGACCAAAATCCAGTGGATTCTCGATAACGTCGACGGCGCCCGCGCGGCTGCCGACGCGGGAAAGCTCATGTTCGGTACGATCGACACATGGCTGATGTTCAATTTGACCGGTGGGCTGGTGCATGCGACGGACTGCACAAACGCCAGCCGAACGATGCTCTTCAACATCCATACGCTGACCTGGGATGATGATCTGCTCGACCTGTTCAATATCCCCCGCTCGCTGCTGCCGGAAGTGAAGTGGAGCTCGGACGAATACGGTTCGGTTTCGCACGAGATCATGACGTACGGCCCGCCCATCACGGGCGTTGCGGGCGATCAGCAGGCGTCACTGTTCGGGCACTACTGCTTTGAGCCGGGCTCTACCAAGAACACGTATGGCACCGGCTGTTTCATGCTCATGAACACCGGTGAGCGGTGCGTTGCCTCCAACCAGGGCCTGGTCTCGACAATCGGCATCGCCCGTCCCGGCGCCGTTTCCTACGCGCTCGAGGGCTCCATCTTCAATGCGGGCGCCGCGGTCGCGTGGCTGCGCGACAAGCTCGGATTGCTGCCTCGCGTGGAGGACGCGGCGGATATCTGTCGTCAGGTGTCCGATAACGGCGGCTGCTATTTCGTGCCCGCGTTCAGCGGCCTGGGGGCGCCGTGGTGGGACCCGGAGGCGCGGGGCGTGATGTGCGGGCTTACGGGTGCGACGGACCGCGCGACCATCGTTCGCGCGGCGTGCGAGTCCATGGCGTACCAGGGCTTCGATGTCCTGCATGCCATGGAGATCGACGCGGGGGTTCGCCTGAGCAGCCTATCGGTTGACGGCGGCGCCTCTCGCAATGACTTCATCATGCAGTTCCAGGCTGACCTGCTCGGCATCCCGGTCATTCAGTCCGAGTATGTGGAAACAACGGCGCTCGGCGCGGCGTATCTTGCCGGACTTGCGGTCGGATACTGGCAAGATCTTGAGGAGCTCGAGCAAAATCGCGTCATGGCCGCTCGGTTTGAGCCGTCTGCGGCGGAATGTGATGTAGCTCGTGCGCTGGCCGGTTGGCATGACGCGGTGAGCCGCGCCCGCTCGCATCGAACCTGTTAGAGTGGAAACGGTACGTATTACAACCAGAAAGGACGTGCGTCATGCGAGTTGCTATTGCTTCCGACCACGGTGGATTTGAGCAGAAGCAGGCCCTTGTCGCGTATATGGAAAGCGAGCTTGGCTGCGAGGTCATCGATATGGGCCCGGATTCCGACGCTTCCGTTGACTACCCCGATTTTGCCGTGAAGGTCGCCGAGGCCGTTTCGACGGGCGACGCCGAGCGCGGCGTTTTGGTGTGCGGCACGGGAATCGGCATGGCCCTCGCCGCCGACAAGGTCGCCGGCGTGCGCGCGTCCTCCATCACGTCCGTTCCCTTTGCGGAGCTGTTTCGCCAGCACAACAACGGCAACGTCGTGTGCCTGTCCGGCCGCTTCGTTGAACTGGAGCTTAACGAGCAGATCGTGAAGACCTTCCTCGAGACCGAGTTCGAGGGCGGTCGTCACGAGGCCCGCGTTGCCAAGATTATGGCGCTCGACTAGCTCGATTGCCAAAGCGAGTATTTTCACACTTCAAACGCTTAATCGCGCGACGGGCCGCAGAGGCGGCTCCCGTTGCGCCATCCATGTAAGGAGAATCACATGTCCGTAGAGTTCGACCGCTCCCGCGTGACGGTTGTCGACCATCCGCTCGTGCAGCACAAGCTCACCATCATGCGCAGCAAGACCACCGGTCCCAAGCAGTTCCGTGAGCTGGTCAAGGAGCTCGCGCTTTTCGAGGGGTACGAGGCTACGCGCGACTTCCCGCTCGAGGATGCCCCCGTTTCCACGCCCATTTGCGAGACGACGGGCAAGCAGATCGCGGGCCGCAAGGTCGCCATCGTGCCGATCCTGCGTGCGGGCTTAGGCATGGTCGACGGCCTGCTCGAGCTGATTCCCGCCGCCCGCGTGGGTCACGTTGGCATGTACCGTGACGAGGTCACGCATGAGCCGCACGAGTACTACGCCAAGCTTCCGGGCGATGCCGACCAGCGCACGTGCCTGGTGGTCGACCCGATGCTCGCCACGGGCGGCTCCGCCACCGCGGCGATCGACTACCTGCGTCGCCAGGGCGTTAAGGACGTCCGCCTGCTTGTTTTGGTCGCCGCGCCCGAGGGCATCAAGACCGTCCTCGAGCACGACCACGACGTTCGCCTGTACACCTGCTCCATCGACGAGGGCCTGAATGACGCGGCCTACATCGTTCCCGGCTTGGGCGACGCCGGCGACCGCATCTTCGGCACGCTGTAGAGCAAGCCACAACGATTTCCTTGAGGTGCGCTGCGGAGAAACCCGTGGCGCACCGCTTTATTTTGTCCTACAATAAGCGACGCTTAATAAACAACTGTCGAACAAAATAATGAACGCCTGTCGTATTGTGAACAAATGTTCACAAACGAATGCCAGTCGTCAAATTCTTGTTGCGCGCCCACATCCGAGTGATATATTGCCAAACACTGGTACTCGTACTCGAAGGCACCTGCATGCAGGACTTCCGTGCGGGAAGGACCGCAACGGAAAGGCGACCCATGCCCCAGCTCGGCCCCATACACGCGCCCGCTCTTGTTGGCGGCGTTCTATTGGGGATCGCTGGCTTCGCGCCTCTTATTGCCGTGTCGATGCTCGTGCGCTCAAAGCGCATGAAGGGCTCGATTGCAAAGGGGCTCGCGGCCGTTGCCCTGTCGTTCTCCTTTCTCATGGCGGCCTTGGCGCTGGTATGGGTTGTGGTGCCGCAGGATATACTGGTGGTAACGATCGGGGTCCTCGGGGGGTTCCTGATCATGTGGACGGCACTTGCCGTCATGTCGATGAGTCGCAGACTCTAGGAGGGTTAGCGCATGGAGGCGTTCGATAAGCTGCCTGGCGAGATCAATCACCTCGTCTCGAGCTTTAGCTCAATCCCCGTGGTGGGCGACTTGATGAGCGGTATGACCCAGTATTCGTTCTGGCTCATCGTCTCGTCGATCATCTTGCTCGTTGTCATGTTCGCGTTCGCCAAGCGCGCCTCGGTTGTTCCGCACGGCCGTTTTGCCAACGCGATGGAATATCTGGTCCAGTATCTCGAGAGCGATATCGGCATGGGCATCCTGGGTAAGGAGTCCTGGCGCCGTCATCTCCCGTTCCTGGGCACGCTCTTCATGTTCATCGTGGTCAACAACGTGATTGGCATCATCCCGGGCATGAAGCCCGGCACGGGTACGATCTCCACCACCGCAGCGCTGGCGCTCATCGCGTTCGTCTACTTTGTGTGGGTTGGCGTTAAGAACCACGGCGCGTTCGGTTACCTCAAGAGCCTCGCGCCCAAGGGTGTCGCGTTCCCGCTGAACGTGCTCATCTGGGTCATCGAGGTCATCTCCACGCTGCTTCGTCCCATCACGCTCGCCGTCCGTCTGTTCTGCAACATGTTCGCCGGCCATATCGTGCTGGGTTCCTTTGCGCTCATGGTGTCGCTCTTCGCCGAGCCGCTCATCGCGCAGTTCACCGCCGCCAACCTCATGGGCGCTCTGCCGTCCGTCGCATTCGCGGCCATTCTCTTTGTGATTTACGCCATCGAGATCTTCGTCGGCGTGATTCAGGCATACGTGTTCACCGTCCTCACCGCCGTGTACATTCAGGGCGCGGAGGCCGAGGGGCACTAGCCAACGGGTAGGGGTACCCTGCGCAGAGCCCATCTGGGCGACGCGCTAGATATAGGTATCGTGTTTAAAGTGCGTCGAGAAAGGGCGCGCGAACTCAAGGAGGAAACGTGGGAGTTATCGGTTACGGTCTTGGTGTTATCGGTGCGGGTCTCGCTATCGGTCTCGCCGCTCACGGCGTCGCTGGCGCCATGGCTCGTCAGCCTGAGGTTCAGGACCGCGTCTTTACCGTGTTCATCATGGGCTCGGCCTTTGCTGAGGCTCTGGCCCTGATCGGCTTCGTTGTGGCACTGGTCGTTAAATAGTCGGGTACTTGCAAAAGAACCAGGCTTGAGTCCCGAGGGGGAGTCATGAAAAACGTTGAACGCGCAGGCATTCTGTTCGGGGCGGCAGCTCTGACCGTCTTTGCGCCCACCCTGGCTTTTGCGGAAGGCACTGAGTCGGGCGGCGCAGACATCCTCATCCCTAAGATGGCGGAGTTCGTGCCGGCGCTGATCATCTTCTTGATCATCTGGTTCCTGCTCGCCAAGTTCGTGTGGCCCAAGGTCATCGGCGCGCTCGACGCTCGCGAGCAGACGATCGAGAGCAGCATCGAGCAGGCCGACGCTACCAAGGCCGAGGCTGCCGCTGTGCGCGATGAGGCCGACGTCATCGTCGCCGAGGCTCGTCGCAAGGCGTCCGAGATCGTGCTCGAGGCCCGTTCCGACGCTGAGAAGGAGCGCTCGCGCATCGTCGCGCTCGCCCACAACGAGGCGGAGGACATCATCGCCAAGGCGCGCGATCGCGCTGACGACGAGATGAAGCGCGCATACGCTGGCGCCACCGACACCATCGCCAAGATGTCCGTCGCGGTTGCCGGCAAGATCGTGGGCGACACGCTCGCCAACGATGAGGCCAAGCAGCGCGAGCTCATCAAGAAGTACCTCGCGGAAGTGGGTGGCCTCAATGGCTAACACGCAGATCAGCGATCGTCTCGAAAAGCGCAAGCTCGAGACGTACGCTCGCACCCTGCTTGAGGCCGCAAAAACCGAGGGTCGCGTGTATGAGAATCTCGCGCCCCTCAAGGCGGAGGCCGACGCGAGCCCCGAGGTTCTCTCGGTCCTCTCGCAGATGGCGGCGAACGGTGACTTGGACAAGCTGTCCGATGTGCTCGAGCTGTACAGCGAGATGGCGGACGGCGACCAGCAGACAGTTGGCGTCACGGTCACGACGGCTGTTCCGCTCGACCACGAGCTGCGCGCCCTCATTACGCAGAAGTGCGAGCTTGATTTGGGGTGCAACGTGTTTTTGATCGAGCGCGTTGACCCGTCCATCATCGGCGGTCTCATCCTTTCCGCCAACGGCCGCCGTCGCGATGCGTCGGTGCGCCATCAGCTCGAGCAGGCCGGCAAGGTCATGACTCGAAACGCAACGAATTCGGAGGTATAGCCACATGTCCGAGGCAATTAATGCCGAGAACATCGAAGAGGTCCTGAGGCGCCGCCTCTTTGACCTCTCGGCTACCGTCGATACCCAAGAAGTATCCCAAGTAGCCGAGGTGGGCGACGGTATCGCCCACGTCTTCGGTCTCAAGAGCGCCATGGCCGGCGAGCTGCTCGAGTTCACGAGCTCCGTCACGGGTCGTACGGTCTACGGCCTGGCGCAGAACCTCGACCGCGATGAGGTCGGCGCGGTTCTCTTTGGCGAGGTCGACTCCATCAAGGAGGGCGACGCATGCCGCACCACGGGCCGCGTTATGGATATCCCCGTCGGCCGTGGCATGCTCGGCCGCGTGGTGAATCCGCTTGGCCAGCCTATCGATGGCAAGGGCAGCGTGGGCCAGACGTCCCGTCGCCCCATTGAGTTCAAGGCCCCTGGCGTAATTGAGCGCACGCCCGTGTGCGAGCCCGTTCAGACCGGCCTTCTTGCCGTTGACTCGATGATTCCGATTGGCCGCGGCCAGCGCGAGCTCATCATCGGCGACCGCAAGACCGGCAAGACCGCCATTGCGGTCGACGCCATCATCAACCAGCGTGGTAAGGGCATGATCTGCGTGTACGTCGCCGTGGGCCAGAAGGCATCCACGGTCGCCGCGATTCGCGAGACCCTCGCGGCCCATAACGCGCTCGATTACACCGTGATCGTGTCTGCAACCGCCGCCGACTCGGCGCCGTTGCAATACATTGCCCCCATGGCGGGCGCCGCAATCGGCGAGTACTTCATGTACAACGGCGAGGACGGCCAGCCTGCGAGTGCCACCAACCCCGGTGGTCATGTGCTCGTCGTCTACGATGACCTGTCCAAGCAGGCCGTCGCATACCGTCAGATGTCCCTGACGCTGCGTCGTCCGCCCGGACGCGAGGCCTACCCCGGCGACATCTTCTACCTGCACTCCCGCCTGCTCGAGCGCGCCTGCAAGCTCTCCGAGGCCAACGGCGGCGGCTCTCTGACCGCCCTGCCCATCATCGAGACTCAGGACGGCGACGTTTCCGCCTATATTCCGACCAACGTTATTTCGATTACCGATGGTCAGATCTACCTGCAGTCCGAGCTGTTCCACCAGGGCCAGCGCCCGGCTGTCGACGTCGGCATCTCGGTGTCCCGCGTTGGCGGATCCGCGCAGACCAAGGCCATGAAGCAGCAGGCGGGCAACCTCCGCCTCGATCTCGCGTCCTACCGCGAGCTCGCCGGCTTTATGCAGTTCGGCAGCGACCTGGACGCGGCTACGCAAAAGCAGCTCACCCACGGCGCGCGCATGACCGAGCTTCTCAAGCAGGGCCGCTACAAGGCGCTCGATGTCGTTGAGCAGGTTGCAGTCCTGTTTGCCGGTAACGAGGGTTACCTGGACGACATGGACCTTTCGGATATCGTTCCGTTCCGCGACGGCCTCGTGGACTACCTCAAGGGCGCCCATCGCAAGCTGCTTGAGGAGTTCCGCACCGCCAAGATGAGCAGCGACGTGGCAGAGCAGCTCGGCACCGCCATTCGTGACTACAAGAGCCAGTTCCTCGCCTCGCGCGGGGCTCAGGCTGCGGGCGCATCCGCGTCCGATGAGGAAGCTGGAGAGAACTAGGCCCTATGGCTAACCTCCGCGAAATAAAGAAGCGTATCAACTCGGTCTCCACGACCCAGCAGATCACGCGCACCATGGAGATGGTGGCGACGGCCAAGATCGCCCGCGCGCTTCAGCGCGAGGCGAGCTCCGAGGCCTACACCGCCGCCATCACCGACGTCATGCTCACGGTCGCCCAAGATGCGGGCACCGACACGAGCAACCCGCTGCTGCAGGACCCTGAGTCCTACGAGCGCGCCTTGGTGATCGTGATCAGCTCCGACCGTGGATTGGCCGGTGGCTTCAACGTGCAGGTCGAGCGTGCAGCCGAGCAGCGCATCAACCACTTCTACCGCCACGGTGCAAAGGAAGTGGAGCTCATTACCTGCGGTCGAAAGGCCACGGACTACTTCCGCAAGTACCCCCATAAGGTCATGGGCATCGTGGGCGAATCCGACGATCCCACGGTCGAGAATGCGCGCATCGTGGCGAACTACGTGATCGAGGCCTATGCCCACGGTCACATCGGACGTGCCGACATCGTGTACTTCCACGCCAAGAACCGCGTTGAGCAGGTTTTGCGCCTCGAGCGCATCCTCCCGCTCGACTCCACGGTTCTGCGCACCGCCCGTGGTCCCCGCGCGAACGAGAATGAGGCGCCCAAGGGCCTGACCTCTCCGTTCGAGTTCGTTCCGTCGGCGGAGCACGTGCTGAACAAGCTCATTCCGAGCTACGTGTTCACCGTGATCCACCAGGCGCTGATCGACTCCGCGGCCGCGGAGCAGGGCGCTCGACGCAAGTCGATGCACTCCGCAACGGAAAACGCGAGCGCCATCATCGCCGACCTTTCGCGCACTTACAACCGTGTACGCCAGGCATCCATCACCACTGAGCTCAACGAGATTGTGGGCGGAGCCGCTGCATTGGAGGAGAACTAATGGCAGATACCATCGCTGTGAACGCAGCGGACACTGCCGGTGTCGGTCGCATTACGCGAATCATCGGCGCCGTTGTGGACGTCAAGTTCAAAAATGGCGTGCCGAATATCTATAACGCACTGACGGTCGACGTCGATACGCCGGTCGGTCATATCAGCACCATCCTCGAGGTCGAGAGCCAGCTTCCCGGCGACGTCGTTCGCTGTGTTGCCATGACTTCGACTGACGGCCTGCAGCGCGGCCTGGAGGTTGTCGACACCGGCGCTCCCATGCAGATGCCGGTCGGCAAGGGCACGCTCGGCCGCATTTGGAACGTCATGGGCGAGCCCGTTGACGGCAAGGAGATGCCCGAGGTGGATGCGTATTACCCCATCCATCACCCCGCGCCTGCCTTCGACCAGCTCACGACCAAGACCGAGATCTTCGAGACCGGCATCAAGGCCGTAGACCTGCTCGAGCCCTACATCCGTGGCGGCAAGACGGGCCTGTTCGGCGGCGCCGGCGTGGGCAAGACGGTGCTTATCCAGGAGCTCATCAACAACCTCGCCCAGGAGCACGGCGGCACTTCCGTGTTCACCGGCGTTGGCGAGCGCACACGTGAGGGCACCGACCTGTACCTCGAGATGAGCGAGTCGGGCGTTATCGACAAGACCTGCCTGGTCTACGGTCAGATGAACGAGCCCCCGGGAGCGCGTCTGCGCATCGGCCTCGCTGGCCTTACCGAGGCGGAGTACTTCCGCGACCGCGGTCAGGACGTGCTGCTGTTCATCGATAACATCTTCCGCTTCTCTCAGGCGGGCTCCGAGGTTTCCGCCCTGCTGGGCCGTATGCCCTCCGCCGTTGGTTACCAGCCCACGCTCGCTACCGAGATGGGCGACCTTCAGGAGCGCATCACCTCCACCAAGACGGGCTCCATCACCTCCGTTCAGGCCGTCTACGTTCCCGCGGACGACCTGACCGACCCGGCGCCGGCAACGACGTTCACCCACCTCGACGCCACCACGGTGCTCTCCCGCTCCATCTCCTCGCTGGGCCTGTTCCCTGCCATCGACCCGCTCGCGTCTACCTCGGACGCCCTCGACCCCTCCATCGTGGGCGAGGAGCACTACCGCGTGGCCGTGCGCGTCCAGGAGATCCTGCAGGAGTACTCCGACCTTCAGGACATTATCGCCATCCTCGGTATGGACGAGCTCTCCGACGAGCAGCGCCTCACGGTGAATCGCGCTCGTAAGATTCAGCAGTTCCTGTCCCAGTCCTTCCACGTGGCCGAGAAGTTCACCGGCAACCCCGGCGTGTACGTCCGCGTTGAGGACACGGTTCGCTCCTTTGCCGCCATCATCGACGGTGAGTGCGACGATCTGCCCGAGCAGGCCTTCCGTTACGCCGGCACCATTGACGACGTGCGTGAGCGCGCCGCCAAGATGGGGGCGTAGGCCATGGCCATGCAGCTGCGCGTCGTGTCGCCCGAGGAATGCGTCTACGAGGGCCAGGTCGCCTACGTGGCCGTGCCCTCCACGGCCGGCGAGTTCGGCATCTTGCCGCACCATGCCAGCGAGATCTGCACGATCGAGAGCGGCCGCATTCGCGTTTCGGAGCAGCAGATGGGCGTGACCGACCGCGTCTTTGCCGTTGAGGACGGGTATGTCCAGGTGGCGAATGACGAGGTCATCGTGCTGGCGACGCGCGCCATGGACACGGCTAAAGTGGATGTGGAGGAAACGACCGCGCGTCTGTCCGACCTTGAATCTCAGATGGGGAAAATGTCGGAAAACGATGCTCGCCGCGCCTACCTCTATAATGAAATCGCATGGTGCAAGCTGCTGCTTGCGCAGTAGGCGATTGCGGGTAGCCGCAAAAGCCCCAAGCGAATGACATCATGCCCGGGTCGCCCCGGGCATGATTTTTTGAAAGGGACACGTTTGGACATCATCCGCGTTGAGGGAGGCCACGCCATCGAGGGCCGTGTGTGCGTTTCAGGCGCGAAGAACTCCGCGCTCAAGCTCATGGCGGCTACGCTGCTGGCTCCCGGCACCACAACTCTTCAGAACGTGCCGAACATCTCCGACGTCCATGTAATGGGCAAGGTACTCAAGCGTATGGGTGCTGTGATCGAGGTTGTCGATGAGCACACGCTGACCATCGACACGTCCGGCGTCGACTCTTGGGAGGCTCCGTACGAGCTCGTCGCCAAGATGCGCGCCTCAACGGCCGTTATGGGCCCGTTGCTCGGCCGCTTTGGATGCGCCAAGATCGCCATGCCTGGCGGGTGCAACTTGGGCGCTCGCAAGATCGACATGCATATTCTCGGTCTCGAGGCGCTCGGCGTTGAGTTCGATACGGATCACGGCTACATCCATGCAAAGGCCCCTCATGGGCTCACTGGCACGTCGGTCACGCTTGAGTTCGCCAGCGTTGGCGCCACGGAGAACCTCATCATGGCCGCCGTTAAGGCAAAGGGCGCCACGGTGATCGACAACGCCGCCCGCGAGCCCGAGATTGTGGACCTCGCCAACATGCTCAACGAGATGGGCGCGAAGATCTTCGGCGCCGGCACGCCCGTTGTGACCATCGAGGGTGTCGAGGAGCTCAAGCCGGTTACCCATCGCGCGGTGGGGGACCGTATCGAGGCCGGTACGTTCATCGTTGCTGCCGCGCTTGCGGCCGGTCCCGCCGGCGTTGAGGTTGTTGGCTTCAACCCCATTCACCTCGGTATGGTTATCAAGAAGTTCGAGGCTATGGGCATCCGCGTCGAGCGCATCGAAAACGGTGTTCGCGTCTTCAAGTGCGAGCGCTTTGAGCCCGTCGACATCCAGACCCTGCCGTTCCCGGGATTCCCCACCGATATGCAGGCGCAGATGATGACGCTTTCCGCGCTCGCGGACGGCAACTCCATCATCACTGAGAATATTTTCGAGAACCGTTTCATGTTCGCTTCCGAGCTTGTGCGCATGGGCGCGGACATTCGCGTTGAGGGCCATCATGCCATGGTTCACGGCGTGTCCGGTTTTTCCGGCGCGCAGGTGACGTCTCCCGACCTGCGCGGCGGTGCGGCTCTCGCCGTTGCCGGCCTGGTTGCCGAGGGTTACACCGAGGTGTCCGCCATTTACCATATCGACCGAGGATACGAGCGCTTTGTTGAAAAGCTGAGCTCCCTGGGCGCCGTTGTCGAGCGCGTAGCGGTCGCCGATCCCACCGACGATTAACGTAAGGTTTCTATGAGCATCCGTAAAAAACCCGTCCAGCAAGGACGCCGACCCTCCACGGGGGCAAGCAGCAGGCTGTATAGCCGCGAGAATGTGACCAGGTATTCCGAGCGCGCGCGTCAGCGCCGCAGGTCCCGCATGATCAAGCGGGGCGTTCTCGGTGGTGTTCTCGCCGCGCTTCTGGTGGGAGCCGTGGGAGTTGGCGCATGGTTCATGCGCGTTGCAGGCAACCTGGGCGGTAACGGCGCGCTCAACTTCCAGCTGGGCATCCTGAACGACTCGGATGTTGCACGCGAGCCGTTCTACATGCTTCTGCTTGGCACCGACGGTCGTCCGGGTGAGGATGTGTACCGTTCCGACTCCATTATCCTGGCGCGCATCGATCCTACTGAGAAAAAGGCCGCTCTCATTTCGGTGCCGCGCGACACCATGGTCGTTTACAACGGCGAGACCATGAAGATCAACGCCACGCATGCGGCGGGCGGCCCTGAGGGCGTTGTTCAGGCAGTGAACGACCTGTGCTTCAACGGCGAGCAGAAGATCTCTCACTATGCGGAGATTAACTTCGAGGGCATGCAGCAGCTTATCGATGCGGTTGGCGGCATTGATATCAACGCCACGGAAGGCGTCGATGACCCCGAGCATCTTGAAATCAAGATCGAGCCTGGCTTCCAGCACATGGACGGCGCGACCGCCCTCACGTATGCTCGCTGCCGCTACACCTACGCAGATGGCGACTACACCCGTATGCGTCACCAAAGGCAGGTACTGGGCGCTCTGGCGGGAAAGATCCTGAACGATCTTGACCCCAGCAAGATTATGGGAACCATCGAATCGATGTCCCAGGTTGTCATGACGACCCTGTCGGTGCCCGATATCGTGGCGGTTGCCAACGCCATGCGTGGCATGGACGTCGAGAACGATATGTACGTGGCGAACATCCCCTCCTATGCGGATGACACGACCTACGTGAACGGCGTGAGCTACGTCTTCGTATACGAGGACCAGCTCGCCGAGATGATGACTGCGATCGACGCTGGTGAGAATCCTAACGGGCCGCAGACGTCCGGCACCGATGAGACCGGCGACTCCACGCTGGGAGACATCTCCGGTGCGACCGACGAGGACTCCGCCGAAGACGGTTCGACCGCGGCTTCGGAGTAGCATCTTTGACTCAGAGGCACCCCTGGCATACGCTGGGGGTGCTTTTGTATATTCGCATCCAATGAGTTGGGAGTATCTATGTCCGACGTTCTTGAGCGGTTCCTGCGCTACGTGCAGGTTGATACGCAGTCTGCCGATGAGCATTGCGACCAGGTTCCGTCTACGGCAATTCAGTTCGATTTGGCGAACATGCTCGCCGATGAGCTCCGCGGTCTCGGCGCTCGCGATGTCGCGGTGAGCGAGCACGCTTACGTAACGGCATGGGTGCCCGCCTCAGAAGGCGCCGAAGATCACCCTCGTCTCGGCCTGATCGCGCACCTTGATACCACCGAGCAGGCGCCTGGTTTTGGTGTGAAGCCCCATGTGCTTTCGTACGCGGGCGGCGAGCTCGTGTGCGGCGTCGTGGATGGCAAGCCGGTCTCCATCAGCCCCGAGCGTATTCCCGCTCTGAACGATTTGGTTGGCGAGGACCTTGTCTGCACCGATGGCACAACACTGCTCGGCGCCGACGACAAAGCGGGCGTCGCGGAGATCATGGCCCTGGTTGCGCTCCTGGCGGAACACCCCGAGCTCCCGCACCCTGAGCTCGGCATCTGCTTTTGCCCCGACGAGGAGATCGGTCATGGCGCCGAGCTTCTCGATATCGACTCCTTTGGCTGTACGTACGCGTACACGGTGGATGGCGGCCCGGTGGGTGAGCTCGAGTGGGAGTGCTTCAACGCCGCCGAGGCGGTCGTGAGCTTCCAGGGCTTTTCCATCCACCCCGGCGATGCCAAGGGAAAGATGGTGAACGCTGGCGAACTCTTCCATCGTTTCCATAGCCTGCTGCCCGCCACGCAGCGCCCTGAGTACACGGAGGGCTACGAGGGCTTCTACTACCTGGAGGGTGTGAGCGCAACGGTTGAGCACGCGACGGCCCGCTACATCATCCGCGACCACGATGCGCAGAAGTTCCAGGCAAAGATCGACCACCTGCTCTCCGCAGCGGCGTTTGTGAACGAGGAGCAGGGCTCCGAGCGCGTTCAGGTGGAAATCAAACAGCAGTACCGCAATATGGCGGAGATCGTTGCGGAGTACCCCGAGCTCATCGCCGAGGCAACCGCAGCGTTTGAGAGCGCGGGCGTGGTGGCGAACGTCATTCCCATCCGCGGAGGTACCGACGGCGCGCAGCTGTCTTTCCGTGGCCTTCCGTGCCCCAATCTTTCGACCGGCGCCTACTGCTGCCACGGCGTGAACGAGTTCATCCCCGTTTCCTCGCTCGAAAAGATGGTCGAGGTCCTCACCGCGCTCGTCTCTCGTTTTGCCTAAAGGCGTATGGCACCCGCTTCTCAATAGGGTAGAATTCGTTGCTAAAAGTTAGAGATGGGAAACGCTTGCGATGGACATTACAACGAGTGCCTGCACAGACGAAATGCACCTCACCAAGGCGAACGAAGACTACCTGGAGTGCATCGTCCGCATTGAGGACGAGGGCGAATTCGACGAGGGCCGCGGTGTGCGCTCCGTCGATATCGCCCAGCGCCTCAATGTGTCGAAGGCGTCTGTCAACAAGGCCATAACGGCTCTTAAGGCGCAGGGTCTCGTTGAGCAGGCGCACTACGGCAAGGTGATCCTGACGCCGTGCGGCCGGTCGGTGGGGGCGGCTGTTTGGCGTCGCCATCGCATGCTGCGCGCGTTCCTCACGGACGAGCTCGGTGTTGAGTTCGAGCGCGCCGACGCCGAGGCCTGCCTTATGGAGCACGCGCTATCGGAGGACACGATGAATCGGTGGCTCTCTCACCTTGAGCAAGATGGCATCAATATAGACTAGGGCCTAGCCTGGCAAGCATGCTGCGGCCCCTCGCCCGATCGTACTGTCGGGCGAGGGGCCGCTTCTCATACAAGGCCTACCTTTTGGCAGAATCTTACAGTTTCCTTAGATACCAAAGCCCCTGCTTGTGAATGAGCGCTCTCGGGTATATCCATGATGCCGATAGTTAGTTTCTTCAAGGCGAGGAGTGCATGCGCGCATGAGCGCGATGATTCATTTTGGTGCCGATGGCTGGCGAGCCCGCCTCGACGGCGATTTTACGGACGACAACGTAGTGCGTGTGGCGGATGCCGTGGCACGGTACTGGTCGCTGCGTGCTCCCGGCGCGCTTGTGTACGTTGGGTATGACGCAAGGCCCGGGGCGGAGCGTTTCGCCTGCCTGGCGGGTCGAGTGCTCGCGGGCCATGGGCTGGTCGTCAAGGTGAGCGCCGGCTACGTTCCCACCCCGGCTCTGTCATGGACTGTTGCCCACGATGCCCGCGCGGTGGGTGGCCTGATGATCACCGGGTCTCATAATCCCAATGACTACCAGGGAATCAAAGTCCGCTTCTCAGATGGCGGCGTTGGGACAGCCTCGCAGTACGACGAGCTCGACCAGTTGATAACCCCCGATCCGAGCGAGGTTCGAGGGCCTATCCAGCGGACCGATTTCCTCACCCGCTACTTTGACCATCTCTATACAATGGTGGACGCCGAGGCGATCGCCCGTGCGCACCTTAAGATCGTGTACGACCCGCTGTACGGATCGGCGAGTGGATACTTTGCCGACCTGCTGCGCAGTATGGGCGTGGAGGCTGTCGAGATTCACGGCTCGCAGGATGAGGATACGGATGGGACGCATCCAGAGCCCATAGAACCGTGGGTGGACGACTGCGAACAGGAAGTGGTAGCGTGCGGCGCGCATGCCGGCCTCGTCAACGATGGGGATGGCGACCGTGTAGGTGCCGTTGACGAGCGCGGGCGATTTGTGGGTTCGCAAAAGGTCATCGCAATCGTTCTCGGGCATCTCTGCCTGAATCATGGGATGAAGGGGCGCGCCGTGCTCAACATCTCATCTTCGACGCTCACGCGCCGTGTTGCCAAGGCACTCGGCTGCAAGTTGTCGATCAAGCCCGTCGGCTTTCAACATATATATAAGGAGATGCTCAAGAAAGACGTCTTGCTTGGAGGCGGCGAGGCAGGAGGCATTGGCGTTGCCTGCCATATGCCCGAGCGAGACGGCCTGCTCACCAACTTATTGCTGTGCGAAGCGATGGCGATGACTGGAAAGACGCTTGGGGAGCTCGTGGATCTGTTGGAGGAGAAATACGGTCGGTATTACTACGCTCGACGTGACGTTCGGCTCGATCCGGAGGTCATCGAGTCTTTGAGGACCATGTTGCCGGGCCTCAACCCTCCAACTGTTTCGGGGCACGTTCCCTTGTCGGTAAGCCACCTGGACGGACTACGATTGGAGTTTGGCGACGAGTCCTGGCTGCTGCTGCGTCCATCCGGGACGGAGCCGGTGGTGCGCATATATGCGGAAGCCCCGAGTATCGAGTTGCGCGATGAATTGCTGGACGCCGGGTCAGACATAGCGAAAGGTTCCTTTTACTAAAGGCATCGTTCGGTAAGTGGTCGAAGATAGCCGGTAAGCGTTATGAGGACCACTAGATATAGTGAATTCTGCTTACGGGAGACGTCCAATTATGTAGGAATCGTGAACTTGGAATCCCCGCCCCCGGGGCGCTGCCGCTC